>JAIBDT010000041.1 GCA_024686085.1 Loktanella sp. | reverse complement strand
GCGCTGCAGAGGCAATTGTGCGCGACTTCATCGGTCCGCAAGACACGGCGAAACCGTAATTCATGCCAAACCCTTTAGCTTGCCCCAATATGTCGAACGGGTCGGGAATTTCAATTTCGCTCCACCGCGATGTTCCAATCTAACTAAACCCCCAGGCGATGATTGGATCGCGTAACGCATAGGCCTCCTCTGTATACAAATCAGTCCAGCCCTCCGGATAAGTTTGATGATGCATCAACGGCAAACCAAAGCGTATGTGCAGGGTAAAAAAGAACCCGCCCGGCGCCAATGCAGAGAGTCGCGTGGTGTAATAATCAACACTTGTTCGGAGTGACATGATTTCTTATTTCGCCTTATGCGTGCGGTCGTCAACCTAAAATTGTAATCAAATTTTCGATACATCTCTTATGTATCAAGCCAGTAGGCTGGCAAGAAATATCATAGTTAATTGACGTAAGGTCATTAACGTTTTGTTAACCTATTAACCGAAAAAAAGGCCCCGCAAATGCGAGGCCTTTCAAAATTGGTCTAAGTGGTCGGTAGCTTACGCCTCGGACGCATCTTCATATTCAGCAAGGCGATCGCGGTCGGCAGAGCCTTTCGCATCAACATCACGGTCAACGAATTCGATGATCGCCATTGGTGCCATGTCGCCGTAACGGAAACCAGCCTTCAAAACGCGGACGTATCCACCCTGACGCTCGGCGTAACGTGGTCCAAGAATTTCAAAAAGTTTTGCGCAGTGCATGTCCTGCTTGAGCTGCGCGCGTGCTTGACGGCGTGCGTGCAAATCGCCGCGCTTGCCAAGTGTCACGAGCTTTTCGATGACGCGCTTAAGTTCTTTTGCCTTGGGCAAAGTTGTTTTGATCTGCTCATGTTCGATGAGCGAACCGGCCATGTTGGCGAACATCGCCTTACGGTGTTCATGGGTCCGGTTGAGTTTGCGGTATCCGCTTGCGTGACGCATTTGAGTGTCTCCTAATTATGCTTTGTGCGGTGGTCTGATGCGTGCCAGCCACGTTATTGGGGCAGAATTGCCCGGGTCGTGATCGGGCGGGGAAACCCCCGCCCAGATTTCTTTAGAACTGGTCTTCGAACTTTTTGGCCAGATCTTCGATGTTGTCTGGTGGCCAGTCCTCAACGTCCATGCCGAGGTGCAGACCCATACCGGACAGCACTTCTTTGATCTCGTTCAAAGACTTGCGGCCAAAGTTTGGTGTGCGCAGCATTTCTGCTTCGGTTTTCTGGATCAGATCGCCGATGTAGACAATGTTGTCGTTCTTCAGGCAGTTCGCAGAACGGACAGACAGTTCCAGTTCGTCCACTTTCTTCAACAGAAGCGGGTTGAACTCGAGGCCGTCGTCGTCAGCACCCGCAGTTGCGGATTCTGGCTCGTCGAAGTTCACGAAGATCGACAGTTGGTCTTGCAAGATGCGTGCAGCAAATGCCACGGCGTCATCAGGCGTGATCGACCCGTCTGTTTCGACTTTCATCGTCAGTTTGTCGTAGTCCAGAACCTGACCTTCGCGGGTAGGTTGCACATCGTAGGACACTTTCTTAACCGGCGAGTAAATCGCATCGATTGAGATCATGCCGATCGGCGCATCTTCTGGCTTGTTCTTGTCGGCAGATACATAGCCCTTGCCTGTGTTCACAGTCAGTTCCATGTACAAATCCGCGCCATCGTCGAGGTGGCAGATCACGTGATCCTTGTTCAGGACCTCGATACCGGCAGTCTCGGAGATGTCAGCAGCCGTCACAACGCCCGGGCCTTTGGCCTGAACGCTAAGGCGCTTAGGGCCTTCGACTTCCATACGGATTGCAACGCCTTTGAGGTTCAAAACGATGTCTGTGACGTCTTCACGCACACCAGACACGGATGAAAACTCGTGCAGAACGTTGTCGATTTGAACGGCAGTGATGGCAGCACCTTGCAGTGAAGACATCAGAATGCGACGCAGGGCGTTGCCCAGTGTCAGGCCGAAACCCCGCTCGAGTGGTTCAGCAATCACAGTTGCCTGACGAGTAGGATCATTTCCTGACTTAACGTCAAGCTGTGTTGGCTTAATTAATTCAGCCCAGTTCTTGTGGATCATGTGTCCCTCCATACTTGTCTGCCTTTCATGTCCAAAAGGCAAACGCCCGAGGTTTCAAAATGACGGATTGGGGCCGTGGAAAAACCCACGACCCCAACCAATCTCAATCGTCTTAGACGCGGCGGCGCTTTGGTGGGCGGCAGCCGTTGTGTGCCATTGGGGTCACGTCACGGATAGATGTGATGTTGAAACCAACAGCGGCCAGAGCGCGCAATGCGGACTCACGACCAGAACCAGGGCCCTGCACTTCGACTTCCAGTGTCTTAACACCGTGATCTTGTGCTTTCTTGCCCGCATCTTCCGCAGCCATCTGAGCCGCGTAAGGTGTTGATTTACGTGAGCCTTTAAAGCCCATTGTCCCAGCAGACGACCATGCGATCGCGTTGCCCTGAACGTCGGAAATCAGGATTTTTGTGTTGTTGAAAGAAGAATTCACGTGAGCAACGCCAGCGGCGATGTTCTTGGAGACCTTCTTCTTGGTGCGTTTAGTATCGCGTGCCATTAAATCAGCCCTCCCTTATTTCTTCTTACCAGCAATGGCCTTTGCAGGGCCTTTGCGAGTACGTGCGTTAGTTGATGTACGCTGACCACGAACTGGCAGGTTGCGACGGTGACGCAAGCCACGGTAGCTACCAAGGTCCATGTGACGCTTGATGTTCATCTGTGTTTCACGGCGAAGGTCGCCTTCAACAGTCAGGTTCGCATCGATGTATTCGCGAACCTTCAAGACTTCAGCGTCTGACAGTTCGTTAACGCGACGCGCGCGATCAATACCGATAGCTTCGCAGATTTCTTCTGCCTTAGCTGGACCGATACCAGTGATATATGTGAGAGCGATCAATACCCGCTTTGCAGTGGGGATGTTTACGCCGGCAATACGTGCCACGTGTGCAATTCCTTTTCGTTGCGATTCCGTCATTCCGGAACCTTTTTTCACAACGGAGGCCCGAACGTTTAACCGTCGGGCCGCGTCATATCGAGGTGTTCTGTGGATCTTGGGGGCGACCCGCGATCCACAAATTGATTCCCCTAAGGGATGGGGCTGTTTATGGGCGATACGGGCAGGGGTCAACCCCTGCCGCGCATTGGTTTTACGCCAGCGCTTCGTTGATTGAAGCCGCGACCTGATCCATGCTGGCAAGGCCGTCCACGGACTTAAGATCGCCCTTAGCGTAGTAGTAACCGACCAGCGGTGATGTCTGCTTGTAATAGGCCATCAGGCGGGTCTTGAGGCTGTCTTCGTTGTCGTCAGCACGGCGCGTCTGGTTGGTGCCGCCACAGCTGGAACAGTTGCCATCCGCAGGCCAAGGCTTGGTGCCGTCGTTGTAAACTTCGCCGCAATCGCCACAGGTCGAGCGTGCGGTGATGCGCGCGACAAGCGCTTCGTCGTCGACTTGCATTTCGATGACGTGATCAAGTGTCTCGCCCATCTCTAGCAGCAGGTTCCCCAGTGCATCAGCTTGCGCCAATGTGCGTGGGAAGCCGTCAAAGATATATCCGCCGGGTGCGTTGTCGGATTCAAGCTGTTCGCGGATCAGGCCGATGACGATCTCGTCAGTCACCAAGTTGCCAGCGTCCATGACGGCCGCAACTTTTTTGCCCATTTCCGTGCCACTTGTCCGCGCAGCGCGCAACATGTCACCAGTGCTAAGCTGCACCATGCCACGTTCATCAACAAGTTTACGTGCTTGTGTTCCTTTGCCCGCCCCTGGCGGTCCCAGCAGAATAATGTTCATCGACGCGATGGCCCCTTCTTTTTCCCAGTGCGGCTCTTCCCCCGCAGTTGGGATTTTTCAATCAGGCCCTCGTATTGGTGGGCCAACAGGTGAGATTGGATTTGCTGAATCGTATCCATACCAACAGACACGATAATCAGAACCGAGGTCCCGCCAAAATAGAACGGGATAGACAACTGACTACGCAGGATTTCTGGCAACAACGCCACAAGCGCAAGATAGCCGGACCCCAGAACCAGAATACGTGTGACCACATAGTCAAGGTATTCAGCGGTCTTCTTGCCCGGACGGATGCCCGGCACAAAACCGTTCTGGTTTTTCAGGTTGTCTGCAACTTCGTCAGTCTTAAATGCAACTTCACGTGTGTAGAAATAGGTGAAGAAGATAATCATGGCCGCAAAGAACAACAGATACAGCGGCTGACCCGGCCCAAAGTAGGCAAGGATCGTGGACATAACCGGACCGGTCGAGCCGCCCGAGAATGTACTGATTGTCGTTGGCAGCAAAAGCAATGCAGATGCAAAGATCGCAGGAATAACGCCCGCTGGGTTCACCTTGATCGGCAGATGCGATGTGGACCCGTCATAGACCTTCATGCCACGCTGTTGGCGCGGATACTGGATGTGGATCTTACGCAAAGACCGTTCCATGAAGACCACGAAGGTCAGGATCGCGATGACCATCAGGATCACACCGATGATCACAAATGGGGAAATCGCGCCAGACCGTCCTTGGGACAGGAACTGCGCCGCAGCAGCAGGCACTTCGGCGATGATACCCACGAAAATGATCAAAGAGATACCGTTGCCGATACCGCGCGCTGTGATCTGCTCGCCGAGCCACATCAGGAACATAGTGCCGCCGACGATGGTGATCACACAAGCCGCTTGGAAATAAAGGCCAGGGTTAGACGCCAAATCGCCTGCTTCCAGTGAACGCGCCAAGCCATAGGCTTGGAAAGTCGCCAGAATAACCGTCAGATAACGGGTGTATTGGTTCATCTTGCGACGCCCCTGCTCACCCTCTTTCTTGAGGTTCTTGAGTGGTTCCCACATGGAGCCCATCAACTGGATAATGATCGACGCAGAGATATAGGGCATGATGCCCAGTGCAAAGATGCCCATACGGGACAATGCGCCGCCTGTGAACATCGACAAGATGCCGCCGATGCCTTGGGATGCGTCTTCCATAAAGGTGCGCAAAGCACCGCCATCAATGCCCGGAACGGGAATATATGTACCAAGGCGGTAAACCATCAATAGGCCGATGGTGAACAGGATGCGCTGGCGCAGTTCGGTTGCTTTACCGAATGCGCCCCAGCTCATATTGGCTGCCATTTGTTCTGCTGCGGATGCCATGCGTCTCTCTTCTCATGAAAAACGCCGCCAACGGTTCCCCGAGTGGCGGCGTTTGGGAATTAGTTACCGTATGTAAGTGACCTTAGGTCCCCTCACAAGGTGTTACTCTGCCGCAGCCTTAGGAGTAGCTGTCACGGTCAACTTACCGCCAGCTTTTTCCACCGCTTCAACCGCACCAGCAGATGCACCGTGAACCACGATGTTAGCTTTTGCAGTGAATTCGCCTTTAGCCAGAACGCGTACACCGTCCTTCACGCGGCGCAACGCGCCAGATGCAACAAGTGCCTCTTGTGTGATGTCGGCTTTGACGTCGATTTTGCCTGCGTCGATGAATTTCTGGATCAAACCAAGGTTGATCACAGCAAATGCTTTGCGGTTCGGCTTGTTGAAGCCGCGCTTTGGCAAACGCTGGTAGATTGGCATTTGGCCGCCTTCGAAGCCTTTGATAGCTACGCCGGAACGTGACTTTTGACCTTTGATACCACGGCCAGCAGTCTTACCCATGCCAGAACCTGGACCACGTGCAACGCGCTTGCGTGCTTTTGTGGCGCCTGGATTGTCGGAAAGTTGATTCAGTTTCATGTCGCTTCTCCTTTTGCCGGAACTGACCCCCAGCGACGGGAAGTGGTCAAACGCGGCGTTACATATGAGTCGGCACAAAAACGTGCGGACTAGCGGCGTATAGACGGGGTTGTCGTTTGGGGCAAGAGGGCGCGTGACCTTTGCGCAAAACCGTGGGCCGACAGACGTAAAACCCCATTGCGCAATTAACACATCTCTGACCATCGTTTCTGTCTTAGGGGTGACAATCTGTGCGCGCTCTGATCCAGTCACACACGTATGAGTTTAGGAACGGAGCCTGACTGAGCGATGGAAATTATTGCCAATTCAGATGATTATCGGATCACGTTTCACGCGGCAGGCGACAAGCCAAGCGACACTTTGATCATTACCTTTTCCGGCCTTCCAACAGGACTGGAAGACCAAGGCTTCGGGACAGATTTTTGCCTCGTCCACGGCTATGACACAATCTTCACCGCGCAACGGATCGGAACGCAATATCAAGGGCTGTCGCTTGAGGATTTTCACGCCGCCGTCGCACCAAAAGTCGCCGAATACAAAAACGTGGTTTGCTACGGGCCCAGTTTGGGCGGCTATGCGTCACTTTACTATGGTGGTTCAATCAACGCGCGGATCATTGTGGCGGGGCCGCTTCTTCCGGCTTGGCCACACCTGAAAAATCGAAAATGCGCCGATCTTGTGATCACTCACAAACCGCTGACCGAAGTCCCGAAAACCGAACATTCGCCGGTCGTCGTCTTTGATCCGATGTTTGTGGGGGATAAGCGTAATATCGAAATGATGGTCGCACCCGTCTACCCGAATATGCGCAAGGTGGAGGTGCCTTTTTCAGGGCATCCGGTGCTGGTCTCGCTTGCAAAGGCGCGGATTTTGCGCCCGTTTATCCTGCACTTCTTTGAGACCGGCGAAGTCATGGATTTTGAACGCCCCGCCGAAGGCACAGCGATCTGGCACCGTGAACCTGCGCGGTATTTCTTGAAGAATGAGCCCGAGAAGGCAAAAGAAGAGTTTGAAAAAAGCCTTGCGATTGAGGATTCAAAACTGACCTTCAACCTGTTGCTGCAATGCTTAATCCGGCTAGGCGAACTTGAAGACGCACAGGCGCAATTGGACATGGCGCGCACATCAGAGAACAAGACCCACCAGATCAACGTTCATATTGCAAAATTTGCAACAGACAGCGGTTTGCACGTTTAAATCTGACCATCCGCCCTAGCATGATTGCATGGCCTGCGAGCGCGCTAATTCGAATTTGTCCGCAGCGACCGTGCCGCGGAATTCAGGGGTGTCGGTTGACAGGACTTGACCGGCAATATCCGCAAAGCACGCGCAATTCACGTCGTCTAAGTTGGACCGACAATAGGCGTATTCTTGTTTTGTAATCGCAACTGCTTTTGCCGAAGCGGTCGTACCAGAGCCGCGGGAAATGACGGGCGTAAACGTCGATCCAATCACGAGCACGATGACGACGCCCCCCACCAAATAGATCGGTATCGCCTTTTCACCCAACATAACATCCCTCACGATCATTTCTGCGTTCAGACCACAGCGTACAAGGAATTGATAAAGAGAGTTTTACCAGCGGTTCTTTTGTTGGTCCCGACTTGGGATAGGTCGATACCGACAAAGCAAAACGCCCCACAGTTTCCTGCGAGGCGTTCAATTTCTAACGAAGCAGTCAGGCTTAGCCCTTTTCTTCGATGATCTCTACCATGTGAGAAATCTTGCGAACCATGCCGCGAACAGAAGGTGTGTCTTCCAGTTCTTTGGTGCGGTTCATTTTGTTCAGGCCAAGACCGATAAGCGTTGCACGCTGGTCGGCTGGGCGGCGGATTGGGGACCCAACCTGCTTAACAACAATTGTTTTTGCCATTGTATCTGTTCCTTACGCTTCTGCGGCTTCTGGAGCGGCTTCTGCTACTGGCGCATCATCCTTGCGGAGAATGTCAGCAACTTTTTTGCCACGACGCTGAGCGACGTTACGTGGGGACTGCATCTTTGCAAGACCGTCCATCGTCGCGCGGATCATGTTGTATGGGTTCGATGTGCCGATGGACTTGGACACGACGTCCTGAACACCCATCATTTCGAACACAGCACGCATTGGACCACCGGCAATGATACCAGTACCAGGAACGGCTGTACGCATCACAACGCGGCCAGCGCCGTGGCGACCTTCTACATCGTGGTGCAGCGTGCGACCATCGCGCAATGCAACGCGGATCATCTGACGCTTAGCTTGCTCGGTTGCTTTACGGATCGCTTCAGGAACTTCCTTCGCTTTACCTTTACCAAAACCGACGCGGCCTTTTTGGTCGCCAACAACGACGAGGGCTGCGAAACCAAAGCGCTTACCGCCTTTTACTGTTTTAGAAACACGGTTGATTGCGACCAGACGGTCAGCAAACTCTGGTGTTGCTTCTTCGCGAGGGCGACGATTGCCACCGCGGTTGTTATCACGTTCTGCCATATTCAGGCTTCCTTTATCGTTGTGACGCCTATGCGCCGCAAATTCTTTCAATCGCAGTGGGCCGCAAAAAGCGCCCCCCGATCATCGAGGCGGGGACATCACTGCCCCCGCCCACTTTTGCTTTAGATCTTCAGACCTGCTTCACGTGCTGCGTCGGCGACTGCCTTCACTTTGCCGTGGAACAAGAAACCACCACGGTCAAAGAACGCCTGCTCGACGCCCGCTTTTTTCGCGCGCTCTGCAATTGCAGCACCCACGATTTTCGCAGCTTCGATGTTGTTCTTGCCGACCACGCCCAGTGCGGATTCGAGCGATGAAGCGGACGCGAGTGTCACGCCGTTCACATCGTCGATCAGCTGGACGCTGATGTTTTTGTTGGAACGGTGAACGGACAAGCGCGGACGCCCGATGTTCGCTGTTACCTTGCGAAGTTTGTTCCGGACGCGCATGCGGCGCTTCAGAAACAGAGTTCTTTTGCTGTTTGCCATTTTCTGCGTCCTTACTTCTTCTTGCCTTCTTTGCGGAAGATAAACTCGCCTTTATACTTGATACCCTTGCCTTTATATGGCTCGGGCTTACGCCATTCGCGGATGTTAGCCGCGACCTGACCTACAAGCTGCTGGTCGATACCTTCCACAATGATTTCGGTTGGCTTAGCGGCTGTGACTGTCACACCCTCTGGCACTTCGAAATTCACATCGTGGCTGTAACCAAGCGCCAACTTCAGGACATTGCCCTGCATTTGTGCGCGATAACCCACACCGTTGATCTCAAGCTCTTTCTTGAAACCCACGGAGACCCCTGTTGCCAAGTTTGCAACCATCGTGCGGCTCATGCCCCACTGCTGGCGTGCACGCTTGGAAGAGCCGCGTGGCGTGACGGAAACCGACTGACCATCAATCGTGATGGTCACGTCGTCTGTTGCTTTAAAGCTAAGTGTCCCCTTAGGGCCCTTAACTTCGATGGTCTGGCCGGACATAGATGCCGAAACACCTGTGGGCAGCTCAACCGATTTTTTACCAATACGAGACATGTCTATGGCTCCTTAGAATACAGTGCAGAGCACTTCGCCGCCAACATTGGCCGCCCGTGCGTTTGCATCCGACATCACACCCTTTGAGGTGGAGACAATCGACACACCCAGGCCCTGACGGACGACTGGGATGTCATTTGGACCCATGTAAACGCGACGGCCAGGTTTGGAAACCCGCTTCACTTCGCGAATGACAGGAGTGCCTTCGTAGTACTTCAAGCTGATTTCCAAAGCAGGGTGGCCATCTTTGCCAGTCGTTGCTTCGTAACCGCGAATGTAACCTTCGTCTGCAAGCACATCCAAGACACGGGCACGCAGCTTGGAAGCTGGTGTCATGACTGTGGATTTGCCGCGCATCTGATTGTTACGAATGCGTGTCAGCATGTCGCCGATAGGATCGTTCATCATAATATGTGTTCCTTACCAGCTAGACTTGACCATGCCAGGAATCTCACCATTGGAACCGAGGTCCCGCAGCGCGATCCGGCTGATCTTGAGTTTACGGTAATAAGCGTGTGGACGCCCAGTGAGCTGACAACGGTTGTGCAGACGCACAGCAGAAGAGTTACGCGGCAACTTTGCGAGTTCCAAAGTTGCTTTGAAGCGCTCTTCTACAGGCTTCTCTTTGTCGTTGATGATTGCCTTCAAGGCAGCGCGCTGTGATGCGTACTGCTTGACCAGCTTCTCACGCTTCACTTCGCGTGCGATCATGGATTTCTTAGCCATATCTACTTTTCTCCCTACCGCTTAGCTGTTGAAAGGCATGTTGAAGTTCTTCAACAGTGCCTTCGCTTCAGCGTCGGTTTTCGCGGTGGTACAGATCACGATGTCCATGCCCCAGTTCTCATCGATCTTGTCGAAGTTGATCTCGGGGAACACCAGATGCTCTTTGAGGCCAGTGGCATAGTTGCCACGACCGTCGAAGGATTTACCAGATACGCCGCGGAAGTCGCGGATACGAGGCATTGCAACAGTGATCAGACGGTCAAGGAATTCATACATCTTATCGCCACGAAGAGTAACCTTCGCGCCAAGAGGCATGTCTTCACGAACGCGGAAACCAGCGATGGATTTCTTTGCCGTCGTCGTCATGGCCTTTTGACCAGCGATTGTGGAAAGATCTTCCTGTGCGGATTTCGCTTTCTTGCTGTCACGGACAGCTTCTGCGCCACAGCCGATGTTCAGAACAATTTTGTCCAAACGCGGGATCTGCATGTCGTTCTTATAGGAGAATTCTTCCTTCATCGCAGCGCGAATTGTGGAAAGGTATTCAGCCTTAAGACGTGGGGTGTAAGTTGCGTTATCAAGCATTAGATCGCATCCCCTGTTGTCTTAGCAAAACGAACCTTGTTGTCGCCGTCCATACGGAAACCGACACGGGTTGCTTTGCCGTTTGCATCTACAGCAGCCAAGTTAGACAGTTGGATCGGCATCGCCTTTGGCGTGCGACCACCCTGAGTAGCTTGGGATTGCTTCACGTGGCGAACAGCCATGTTGACACCGTCAACAACAGCTTTACCGGCTTTTGGATCAATCGACTTGATCTCGCCAGTTGCGCCTTTGTCCTTGCCTGCAAGAACGATGACCTTGTCACCTTTGCGGAGTTTAGCAGCCATAATTACAGCACCTCCGGAGCAAGCGAGATGATTTTCATGAAGTTCTTTGCGCGCAACTCGCGAACAACTGGTCCAAAGATACGTGTACCTACTGGCTCGTTGTTGTTGTTGAGGATCACAGCAGCATTGCTATCAAAACGGATAGCTGTGCCGTCATCACGACGAACTTCTTTTGCCGTGCGAACGACGACGGCTTTACGCACGTCACCCTTTTTCACACGACCGCGAGGGATAGCTTCCTTCACCGATACTACGATAATGTCACCGACACTCGCATAACGACGATGGGAACCACCCAGAACCTTGATGCACTGAACACGGCGAGCGCCGCTGTTGTCAGCTACATCCAGATTGGTCTGCATCTGGATCATTTGGTTTCCTTTTTCGACCTACAGGGCTGTTCCCGATTTCCGACCGGGCCCCTAGGGTTTCGATTTAATTGAAAAGCTCGCTCAAGAAGCGATAACTTCCCAACGCTTAGTCTTCGACTTTGGTGCACACTCGATGATGCGAACTTGATCGCCCACGTTGAATGCATTTTTCTCATCGTGCGCACGATATTTTTTGGACTTACGCACAGTTTTCTGAAGCAAAGGGTGCTTGAAACGACGTTCTACCGAAACAGTGACGGTTTGTTCGTTTTGGTTGCTTGTGACAACACCGGTCAGGATACGCTTAGGCATTGGTTAAGCCTCCTTAGAAGCGGCAGCCGCTTTTTCGTTCAGAATTGTTTTAACTTGAGCCGCAGCACGACGTGCTTTGCGGATCCCAGATGTGTTTTCCATCTGGCCAGTTGCTTGTTGAAAACGAAGGTTAAAACCTTCTTTCTTCAGGTTTACAAGTTCCGCACGAAGTTCGTCCGGCGTCTTGTTACGCAGTTCATTGGCATCCATTGCCATATTCCTTTTTTCAAACACTGGCGGGCCCACGACAGGTCACCCCGAATCCAGTGGAGGGGTTAGAAGTTGGCCGTATAGGACGCCCTGCCCTTACTGGCAACCCTTTTGTGGGAAAGGGTTTGCGGCTGTGGGGATCGGGCATTTCAACACATGGAAACAGGGTGTAGTGACACAAATACACGCCCTTAAGTTGACTCCCGAAAACAGGGCTGCATTACTGTTCACATAACTTTAGCAATTTCCCACGGAACCGCACATTATGGAACCCATCCTTATCCTCGCCCTCTTCGGCATCTCTGCACTCATGATCAGCTCTGGTGGTGATGATGACATGGCTGAACCCGAAAACGCGCAAGACGAAGAAATGGAGGTTGTGCCCGTCGATACCGTCATGGATGACGCTGACGCTGACGAAACCGGCGCCGTGCTGATTGACCCCGAAACAGGCGCGTTTCTTGTTGGTCCCGGTCAAACGGCGATTGGGACGGAGGGTGATGATCTGTTCCAAGGGATTGAAGGGGTCGATTACAGCGAAGATGGTAGCGCGATCTCGATCAGCGCAGGCGAAGGGGATGACATTGTTGATTTCGGCGCAGCGCAGCAGGAAGATGACGCCCGCTCTACACGCCCCATTGCTGTCATGGGCAGCCACATCGATGGCGGCGCGGGCAACGATACCATTGATATACCTGTAAACGCGTCCACGGTTACAGGCGGCGACGGTGATGATGTCATCCAGACCAGCTCTTATAACTCAACCTTTGAAGGTGGTGATGGCAACGATATTCTATCGACGGACGACACACCGTATAACTCAACCGTCTACGGCGGCAGCGGCGATGATGTGATTGAAAATGCATATTCATACGGTTCGCACCTTTATGGGGACGACGGGAACGACACGATTGTCACGGGTCACACGACCCCTGACGAACGCACATATGCTTATGGCGGAGATGGTGACGACCTGTTGGATGTGCGTGAAGCGCAGGGCGGGTTCTTTTACGGCGGCGATGGAGATGACACTATTCTGACCTCCGAAGGGGGCGCTGAAGGTCTTGATTTTGGAACTGATCAGGTCGTGGACGGGGGCGCAGGCGATGACCTGTTCATCCATCAGACACCTCAAAACGATGTGGGCGGCGACGCTGTAAAGCTTGTGGGCGGTGAGGGGACGGACAGCTATCAGGTCACTTTACACGAAGGGTTTGGCTACAATTCTGATGGAACGGTTGTGCAGCTTGCCGATTTTGTTCCGGGTGAAGAGACCATTCAGATCGATCTAGAGGTTGCTGATCCAGCCTATGCTGTGGCCTCAGCCCAACTCGTCCCTTACCATGGGTCCACGGACTTGGTCATCACGTACGAGCACGCAACTGAAGACCCCATTTTGATGACCGTCACCATTAACGCAAACGGCGTCACATGGGACGACATTACCTTTGTTGGGGATAACATTCCGCCTGAGCTAGAAGTCTATGAACCAGCGCAGACCCTTGCGGAAAATGAAGACCGGCCCGATCCTGTATTTGCAAACATTCCTCAGACCGACCTTGGGGATGAGGTCGTCGCTCCAGACGGGCCACGCAGCGTGACGATACTCGGCAGCGATGGGGACGATGAAATCGATTTCTGGCGTAGCTTCGGAACGGTTTCTGGCGGCGATGGGAATGATGTCATCGGCGTAGATGCCGAAGGCGCTACGGTTCTCGGTGGGGCAGGCAATGACACTATATCGTCTGATAGCATTGTCATCGGCTCAACAATTACGGGGGATGACGGGGACGATAAGATTTCGATCGAGTGGGGATACAATAACGACGTCTTCGGCGGCGCAGGTGACGATAGGATTATAATTCCCGCTGGGGAGAATTATGATGGGTACCTCGTCGTGGGCGAGGAACCTACCTTTGTTTATGGTGGCGCGGGCGATGACGTTATTGATGCGGATAGCGCGACCGAAGCCTACCTTTATGGCGGCGCGGGCGCTGATACAATTTTTCTCAACACCGAGCATGTCGCGGCCTCTGGCGGGGACGGAGATGATACGCTTATTCTTGAAAACGCAGACGCCGCAACAGCGCCAGTTTTGATGACCGGCGGCGATGGGGTAGACAGCTTTGAAATCAGCCTGCTCGAGGGATACGGGGAAGACAACCAATCCGCCGTTGCGACGCTTGGCGACTTTGAGACGGGCGTAGACACCCTTGAGGTCACAGCAAGCACCATTGATGATGGCTTTGATGTCACCAGCGCAAGCCTGGCCGAAGACACCGCGACAGGGGTGACCCGTTTGACTGTAACCTTCGAGAGTGACACCGAAGCTGACCGCGAAATCCACATTGATATCAATGCCACCGACGTCACATGGGACGACATCACCTTTGTCGGCGACAACATTCCACCCCTGCTAGTCCCACTGATCTAATTCGCCAGCGTTTTACCCCTCAACTCACCTCAGGGCCGCACATTATGGAACCCATCCTTATCCTCGCCCTCTTCGGCATCTCCACGCTCATGATTAGCTCTGGTGGTGATGATGACACGACGGAACCCGAAGACACGCAAGACGAAGAAACGCCGATTGTGCCCATCGATACCATCATGGATGAAACCGACAGCAACAATGACGGCGATGAGAGTGACGGCGAAGGTGACGACACCCCAATGATGGACGGGGGCGGCAGCATTTTCGGAAGCGCAGGAAATGACCTGATCGAGAATATCGATTGGACTGGCCCAGAATACCTCTATGGCTGGGAAGGTGACGATCACCTTATCGGACATGCCAATGGCACTGACAAAAGCCAACTGTTTGGCGGTATGGGCAATGACATTGTCGACGGGCGCGACATGGACAATGCCAACCTTTATGGCGGCGCGGGTGATGACGTCATTTACACATCCCTACATGGCAGCCAAGGCGCAGGGTATTCCGTTGCTGCCTATGGCGGTGACGGGGATGATCGGCTGATCCACAATGACGCGCCACCGCTGTCGAGGTATCAAGATATTGTGCCGAAGCTCATAGGTGGTGACGGCAGTGATAGTTTTGAGATTAGCTTTTCTGAGGCCAACAACGTTAACACAGACGTTTCCCGATCAGGTGTCGTGGGCATTCTGGACTTCGAGAACGGGGTCGATACCATTCAGATAAATGCCATGATTGATAACCCGGATGTTTACGCCGTGGCATCGGCGGAAATGCAAGAAAACACGGAACGTGGCTCAACAACACTCACGGTGACTTACACGGCCGCACCCGATCCGCTTGATCCCGATAACTCGCTGCCTGATCGGGAGATGAATATAGCAATTGTCGGCACAGACCTCACATGGGACGACATCACCTTTGTCGGTGACAATATTCCGCCCGTGCTGGTGCCGATTATCTAATTCGTCAGCGGTTTGACTCACATCAAGGCCTTCCCCCTCGCTTAAGTGCACATTCGATGCGTAATCAGAGAGGGAACAGATGACAGCTGCAAAAGAACCGAAGAAAACCGAGCTGCAAAAAGGTCGCGTCGCCGAGATTGTGGGCTTTGAAAGCGGGGAATATCCCTATGCCAAACGGTTGAGCACAAAGGCCTACGAAACCGAAAAAGCGGCTCTGCAAGTTGAACTGCTAAAGGTTCAGCGTTGGGCGCAGGAAACGGGGCAAAAGTTTGTGCTTCTGTTTGAAGGGCGCGATGCGGCTGGGAAAGGTGGCACGATCAAGCGGTTCATGGAGCACATGAACCCGCGTGCAGCCCGTGTCGTGGCGCTGAACAAACCCAGCGATGAAGAACGGGGTCAGTGGTTCTTTCAACGCTACATCAAGCACCTGCCGACCTCTGGCGAAATGGTCCTATATGACCGTTCATGGTATAACCGCGCAGGCGTGGAACGGGTGATGGAGTTCTGTGAGCCGTCCGAATACCTTGAATTCATGCGCCAGACCCCAGACTTTGAGCAGATGCTGACACGGTCGGGGATCAAGCTGTTCAAATACTGGTTCTCGGTCACCCGCGAAGAGCAAATGCGCCGCTTCAAATCCCGCGAAACCGATCCGCTGAAACGCTGGAAGCTGTCGCCGATTGACCGCGCCAGCATGGATCGCTGGGATGACTATACGGAGGCGAAAGAAGCGATGTTTTTCTACACAGACACCGCCGACGCCCCTTGGACGGTGATCCGGTCCAACGACAAGAAACGCGCGCGGCTGAACTGTATGCGGCACTTTTTATCCCAGTTGGATTACCCAGACAAAAACCTTGAGGTCGCCAAAGCGCCTGACCCCAAGATCGTCATGCATGCCAATCATGTCGTTCAGAAATCTGAACACATACTGGCATCATCGCTTCACCCCAAATCACGCAAATCATAAGCAAGGAAAACACAATGTCCCATACACCACACGAACTGGCCGAAGAATTCCCGCAAGCTGTGCAGCAGATGCACGACCTGCGTGCCGCCAACGCGCATTTTGCAAAGCTATGCGACGAATACCATGATCTTAATCGCGCCATTCACCGCGCTGAAACTGACTTAGAGCCAACCTCGGACGATCACATGAGCCAAATGCGCAAAGAACGCTTGGCACTCAAAGATCAAATCTCGGCGGCTCTGAGCGCAAGCGCCTAAGTCTTACGACCAAAAAACCGATGGATCGCGCAAACCATGCGCGATCCACAAGTTTGGCGTGAACGGAATTGAGGTGGCATCGCTTAGGCGCTATGGGTGTGTCATTCAAAGGAGCCAGCCCATGTCCACGATCCAAAGCCTGTTTGTCACCCGCCTTTACCGCGCCGCCCTGTCGGACTTGGGCAAAGCCGTGGACCCGTCCGAGCTAGAGGCATCCTGCCTGTCCATCGCGGATGACGATGAAGCGGGCCAAAACTGGTGCGAAGAAAACGGCTATCCGGGCTATACATCTTATGCATCCCTGACCGACCTTGGCTGGCGGTTTCCGATCTTCAAAGACTTGGTCAAAGTGTTGGACAAGCACGTGGCCGAATTCGCCAAAGACCTGCAATTCGATCTGGGCGACAAAAAGCTGACACTCGATAGCCTGTGGATCAACATCCTGCCCGAAGGCGGCATCCACACCAGCCACATCCACCCGCACTCTGTGATCTCTGGGACGACCTACGTCGCCATGCCCGAAGGGGCGAGCGCGATCAAATTCGAGGACCCACGGTCCGCCATGATGATGGCCTCGCCGATGCGGATCAAAGAAGCCCGCGATGAGATGAAACAATTCATCTACGTCGCGCCAAACGTCGGCGACGTGCTGCTATGGGAAAGCTGGCTGCGCCACGAAGTACCCATGAACATGGCCGAAGAAGAACGGATTTCTGTGAGCTTTAATTACGGCTGGGAATGACGCAGCTTCGCATTTCTCCAATGACTGCCATGCTCACAAAGCTGCCGCACGAACCTAAGACCCGATTGTCTGCCGCCTGAGTTGCGCAAGCACCTCCAAGTGTGGCGAGCCGTCAGCGTTAAAGTGAGGCGGTTTCAGGTTTTGCACGATGCAGGCGCGATGAGCGTGTGAGGTGGAGCGGAACCAAACGATGTCGTCATCATCGCTTTCAACAACCAAGGTTATGGCCTCTGTTTCCAAAATATCGCCCCCACAAAACGCGCAAGCCATATCGATGAGGCCAACGACAGTGTCGTCAGTTTGCTGGCCGTCATTGACGCGCGCGACGTAGGGTTTGCCCAAGTCAAGGCGCGCTAACAGATCGTCGATGACGGCCATCCAGCTGGTGTCCTCAGAGTCCGCCCAGAGATCAGCCAATTCCGAGTTTTCACGGACATGATCAACAGCCTTTGATGCGGCGGCCACAAGGGCGTCGCTTGGCAATTTATAGGCGCTCAGCGTGTCTGACAGCCCTTCTGGCAGATCGACGGAGGCTCTCCCATGCAAGGCGGCAACGATATCCGCAGCGGCAATGGCCTCGGCAGCCAAATCGCTGTCTATCCAGTTACCGGTAGGACCAAGCGCCTCAATTGCACGGACTAAATCAGCTGTTCCCGTCACCCGAGACACGAAATCAAGCGCGCTGTCATTCCCGAAACTTCCTGCACTCCACGTACCCACGACATACCCCCTGTCAAAAGTCATGCAAACATTGCACGCAAAGTCTTTGAATTGAAAGTGGATCGCGATGCGCGCAAAGCAGACATTCCACAACAACCAAAAGCCCCTGCCAGAATCTGGGCGGGGCGGTTTACCACATCGACCGATCTTCGGACCTGCGCAGGTCGATGAGAGTTAAGCCGTTGCAACTACGCTTTGGCTAGACCAGAATTGCCGACTAACATTGCGTTGCTCTCAGGCTTGAGGGTGAAGCGCGTTTCCAAGCTGCAGTCTAGAGGACGACATACCATGACCGACTTTCTACTTTTAGCATTTGTCTTCCTTGTCGCAGGGGTGATCGCTGTCCCGATTGCATCGCGGCTTGGGCTGGGGTCGGTTCTGGGATATCTGATCGCGGGCATCGTCATTAGCCCGATTTTAGCGCTGCTGCATGTGGACGTCATCTCGATCCAGCACTTTGCCGAATTCGGTGTTGTGATGATGCTGTTCTTGGTTGGCCTTGAGTTAGAGCCGAAACTTCTTTGGTCTATGCGGGCGAAATTGCTTGGGCTGGGCGGCGGACAAGTCGGT
Source organism: Loktanella sp. (assembly GCA_024686085.1). Lineage (GTDB taxonomy): Bacteria > Pseudomonadota > Alphaproteobacteria > Rhodobacterales > Rhodobacteraceae > Yoonia. Next base: position 9,457 of record JAIBDT010000041.1, on the reverse strand, counting down.
TTGACGACGGTCGCCGTGATGGCGGTGGCGATGGCCTTCGGCATTGTCTGGTCTGTCGCCTTGGCCATTGGCCTTGTGATGGCCCTGTCCTCCACTGCGATTGTTCTTCAGACTTTGGGCGAAAAGGGCCTGATGAAAAGCGACGGCGGCCAGTCCAGCTTTTCAGTCCTGTTATTCCAAGACATCGCCGTTATCCCAATGTTGGCGTTGATCCCTTTGTTGGCCTTGCCCGAACTGACCGAGGCCTTGTCACACGCGAGTGCCGACGGCGACCATGGCGGGGCCTCCCTCAGCCTTGTTGACGGCTTGCCCGGCTGGGGTGCTGCACTGGTGACACTTGGTGCGATTGCGGCCGTTATCGGCGCAGGGTCTTATATGACGGGGCCGATTTTCCGATTCATCGCCGCCGCACAGTTGCGCGAATTGTTCGTCGCGACAGCCTTGATGATGGTCATTGGGATTGCCCTGCTGATGACACTCGTCGGCCTGTCCCCCGCGTTGGGGACTTTCCTTGCAGGTGTTGTTCTTGCCAACAGCGAATACCGGCATGAATTGGAAAGCGACATCGACCCGTTCAAAGGGTTGCTATTGGGGCTGTTCTTTATGACCGTTGGGGCGGGGATCAACTTTGGCCTGTTGTTCGACACTTTGGGCGTTATCGTTGGCCTGACTTTGGGCCTGATGGCGCTGAAGGTCGGTGTGCTTTATCTGCTGGCAGTCGTGTTCAAGATCGGCGGGGCGGACAGGTGGCTATTCGCGCTTGGGCTGGCGCAAGCGGGTGAGTTCGGCTTTGTGCTTTTGTCGTTCACTGTCGCAAATGGCGTGATCCCGGGCGATCTTGCGGACCGGCTTTTGCTGATCGTTGCCTTGTCGATGCTGCTGACGCCTGCGCTGTTCATTGCGTATGACCGCGTGATCGCGCCTCGCTTTACAGGGCTCGATGATCGGGAAATGGATGAAATCGACGAACGCAGCGGGATTGTCATTGCGGGCCACGGACGTGTTGGCGGCATTGTCAGCCGTATTTTGCGGGCCAGCGGTCTGACGCCAACAGTGATGGACTTTTCCTCCAAGCAGCTCGAAATGCTAAAAGCCTTTGATGTACAGGCCTATTACGGCGATGCCACCCGTCCGGATTTGCTGAGTGCGGCGGGCTTGGCCGAGGCAAAACTCTTTGTCATTGCGATTGATGGCAAAGATCAAATTACAGAGTTGGCGAAATATGTGCATCACAACTATCCTGACCTGCATATCGTCGCGCGGGCGGTAGATCGGGGTCACGTTTACGACCTGTGGCAAGCAGGATGTCGCGATATTATTCGCGAGACCTACGACAGTTCCTTGCGCATGGGCCGCTCGGCGATTGAGGCATTAGGCCACTCTCGCGATCAGGCCGACCGCATGATTGAGGTATTTTCCGAGATGGACCGCAAAAGCATGCTGATCGCCGCCGAACATTATGATCCTGCGGTCCCAATCCATGAAAACGAAGCCTACATGGCCAAATTCCGCGATGAGCGCGCCGACTGGGAAGCCGACCTAACTGCACGTTTGGGCGCTATCTTGACTGAACCAAAGTCATGACCCAGACCAATGAGCAGGCCAAATTTCTATCCGGAAGCCTAACAAAACACATCATTTCGATGTCATTGACGTCGGCGATTGGCTTTCTGGCCCTGTTCGTTGTCGATCTGGTCGACATGTTGTTCATCTCGATGCTTGGCATTGATGAACTGGCCGCGGCGGTTGGTTTTGCAGGCACGATCCTGTTTATGACGACCTCAATCAGCATCGGCATGGCCATCGCTGGCGGGGCAATGGTGGCGCGATCGCTTGGCGAAAACAAACCCGATCGGGCGTCCGAGTTATTGACCCATGTGCTTGTTGTGGGCGTCGCATTTGCGGTCGTTTTCGCAAGCCTGATCTACGCAAATCTGTATACGCTGACGGGCTGGATCGGTGCGGTGGGCAACACGCAGGAATTGGCAGTTGCCTACCTGAAGATCCTGATCCCGACCATGCCCATCCTTTTGATCGGCATTGTGGTTTCGGCAGCTCTACGCAGCCACGGCGCGGCCCGACTGTCTATGATGGTCACCCTTATCGCGGGCGTCGTGAACGCGGTTTTGGACCCGATCTTTATTTTCACTTTAGATATGGGGTTGGAAGGGGCGGCTTGGGCGTCTGTCACGGCGCGCGTCTCTGTTGCTGCAACGGCGATCTACTTTATCGTGACGCGCTACGGAGGGTTTGTCGGGTTTTCGATGCCCGCAATTATTCGCGATCTGCGGCCCATCGCAGCCATCGTAATCCCAGCAATGCTGGCCAATATCGCGGCCCCGATTGGCGGTGCCTATGTGACCCGTGCCGCCGCCGAGTTCGGAGAAGCGCCCGTCGCAGGCATGGCCATTATTGGCCGCGTCACACCGATCGCATTTGCTTTGATTTTCGCCATGTCGGGGGCCATCGGCCCGATTATCGGACAAAACTTCGGGGCCAAAAGGCATGACCGTGTGCGCGAAGCGTTCAACAGCAGCATGGTCTTGATCGTCATTTATGTCATTCCGGTTGTCGTGATCTTGTACTTCCTCAGAGGTCCGATTGCGGACATGTTCAATGCGCAAGGCGTTGCCCGCGACCTCATATTCCTGTTTTGCGGTCCACTGTCGTTGGCGTGGATTTTCAATGGCGTCATCTTTATCGGCAATGCGGCCTATAACAATCTGGGCCATCCGTTCTATTCGACATGGGTAAACTGGGGGCGCAATACGCTGGGCATCATCCCCTTTGTCTATATCGGCTCGTACTATTGGGGCGCGTCAGGCGTTCTGATCGGGCAAATGGCAGGCGGCGTGTTTGTCGCCATCGCATCGTTCATTCTGGCCGAACGCTTGATGAAAAAAGCCGCGCAAGACCAAATCGAAACACCACCACAACCGGAATTTTCTGAACACCAACGGTCGTTCAATATCCAACATCGCAGACGCTGACGGCGCTTCCGAGTAGTGGTTCTTGCTGACGTTTGCGTGGGGTTGGGCCAAGTCGCGAACATCTTGGGCTGAATGCCGGCAATCACAACAAAAAGCCCCCGCCGATTTCTCGACGAGGGCTTTCTATTTCATCATTCGAAAGGCTGGGTTTACCAGTCTTCACGAACCACTGTGCGTGTTTTGATAGGAAGCTTCATGGCAGCAAGGCGCAGGGCCTCACGTGCAGTCACTTCGTTCACGCCGTCGATTTCGAACATCACACGACCTGGCTTCACTTTACATGCCCAGAAATCGATAGAACCTTTACCTTTACCCATACGAACTTCGACAGGCTTAGATGTAACAGGTGTGTCTGGGAAAATACGGATCCAGACACGGCCCTGACGCTTCATGTGACGTGTCATAGCACGACGTGCAGCTTCGATCTGGCGCGCAGTGATACGCTCAGGTTCGATTGCTTTCAGGCCGAATGAGCCAAAGTTCAGGTCAGACCCGCCCTTTGCCAAACCCTTGATGCGGCCTTTGTGCAGCTTGCGGTGTTTTGTACGCTTTGGTTGTAGCATTTATCTAGCTCCTTAGCGACGTGGGCCGCGAGGGACAGCGCCCTCTTGCAGCTCAGCATGTTTACGGTCGTGCGCTTGTGGATCGTGCTCCATGATCTCACCTTTAAAGATGAAGACCTTGATGCCGATGATCCCATAAGGCGTCATAGCCTCATAAAGCGCATAGTCGATGTCAGCACGCAGTGTGTGCAAAGGCACGCGACCTTCACGGTACCATTCAGTACGCGCGATCTCTGCACCGCCAAGACGGCCTGCGAGGTTCACACGAATACCAAGTGCACCCATGCGCATTGCGTTCTGTACAGAACGCTTCATGGCGCGACGGAAAGACACACGACGCTCAAGCTGCTGACCAATGGATTCAGCAACCAAGGCTGCGTCCAGTTCAGGCTTGCGCACTTCGACGATGTTCAGGTGCAGTTCAGACGCTGTCAGCTTGGCAAGCTTGGACCGCAGACCTTCGATGTCTGCACCCTTTTTACCAATGATGACGCCTGGACGGGCAGCATGGATCGTAACGCGGCACTTTTTGTGCGGACGCTCGATGATCACGCGGCTAACGCCGGACTGAACACATTCTTTCTTGATGAACGCTTTGATCGCGAGATCTTCAAGAAGCATGTCACCATAGTCTTTGGTGTCTGCATACCAGCGGCTATCCCAGGTACGGTTGACCTGAAGACGCATACCGATTGGGTTTACTTTATTACCCATTATGATTGCTCCTCTACTTGACGTACCACGATTGTGATCTCTGAGAATGGCTTGACGATCTTGCCGAAACGACCACGTGCACGTGGACGTCCACGCTTCATGATCAGGTTCTTACCGCAGTAAGCTTCGGCAACCACCAACTCATCAACATCAAGGTTGTGGTTGTTCTCAGCGTTCGCGATGGCAGACTGAAGACACTTCTTCACGTCGTCCGAGATCCGCTTTTTCGAGAAAGTCAGGTCGGTCAAAGCCCGCTCAACTTTCTTGCCACGGATCAACGCAGCTACGAGGTTCAGTTTCTGTGGCGAAGTGCGGAGCATGCGCAGTTTTGCACGTGCTTCGTTGTCGGCCACGCGGCGGGGATTGTTATCCTTGCTCATGGCTTATTTCCGCTTCGCTTTTTTATCTGCAGCGTGACCGTAGTAAGTCCGTGTTGGCGAATATTCACCGAACTTCTGACCGATCATCTCTTCAGATACGTTAACAGGGATGTGCTTCTTGCCGTTGTACACACCAAAGGTGAGACCAACGAACTGAGGCAAGATTGTCGAACGACGGGACCAGATTTTGATCACTTCGTTGCGGCCACTCTCTTTGGATGCTTCTGCCTTTTTCAAGACATAGGAATCCACAAAGGGGCCTTTCCATACGGAACGAGCCATTCTTAGCGACCCTTCTTCTTGGCATGACGCGAACGCACGATAAGGCGCTGCGATGCTTTGTTCTTGTTACGTGTGCGTGCACCTTTAGTCGGCTTACCCCAAGGAGTAACCGGGTGACGACCACCAGAGGTCCGACCTTCACCACCACCGTGTGGGTGGTCAATCGGGTTCATCGCGACACCACGTACAGAAGGACGAACGCCCTTGTGACGCATACGGCCCGCTTTACCGAGGTTTTGGTTGGAGTTGTCAGGGTTCGATACAGCGCCAACAGTGGCCATGCATTCCTGACGCACAAGACGCAGTTCGCCCGAAGACAAACGGATCTGCGCGTAACCACCGTCACGACCAACGAACTGAGCATATGTACCAGCGGCACGAGCGATCTGGCCGCCTTTACCCTGCTTCATCTCGATGTTGTGGATGATCGTACCGATAGGCATGCCCGAGAATGGCATCGCGTTACCTGGCTTGATGTCTGCCTTTGCGGATGCAACGACCTTGTCGCCGACTGCCAAACGCTGAGGGGCCAGAATGTAGTTCTGAACGCCATCTTCGTATTGGATCAACGCAATAAATGCTGTCCGGTTAGGGTCATATTCAATGCGGGTCACAACCGCTGGCATGTCCAGCTTGTTCCGCTTGAAGTCTACGATACGGTAAAGGCGCTTAGCACCCCCACCAATGCGACGCATTGTGATCCGTCCGGTGTTGTTCCGGCCACCCGATTTTGTAAGACCTTCTGTGAGGGCCTTAACTGGGCGTCCTTTCCAAAGCTCCGAACGGTCAATCAGCACCAGCCCGCGCTGGCCTGGCGTCGTCGGCTTATACGACTTTAGTGCCATGATTAGCTTCTTCCGTTTGCTTGGCGGCCCCCGCGTGTTGGGAGCCTGAAGTTATAGGCCCCCGTAGGTGCCCTTTTGGTTTTGATCCGTCAGGCATGAAACACACCGTTTTGACCATAAAAGCGCAGCCCCGGACGAATCCGAGGCTGTGCGATTGGTGGCGTATAGCTTGGAGGGGGGGAGGTGGCAAGTGGGGAGTGGGGTTATCAGTCAGTTAGCCTGACAACCTCATTACATCCTTCATATTTATGAGTGGTTTTTCAGAAAACTCTCGCTTCGACAGAACGAGCGCATCAATCTCTATTGCAAATATTGCAGAGAGCGTCCGTGCCTCGCGCCTCAGCTTCCTGCTGGCTGGTAATATTTCCCCCGCGCGACAATCAATTACAAATATGAGGTCGATATCGTTAAATGACTCTTCTCGAAAAAACGACCCAAACCCATAAACGTCGACTAGTTCAGGAACCCTTTGTTTGATAAAGGGGATCTCCTTTTCTATCGCGCTGGTGATACGCCCAAAAGTCATTCCGATGGAGTCCGCCATTTATTTCTGCCGAATTATAGAGTCCAAATTGAGATTGGAGACAGTATTCTTTTGCCTCAAGGGTATAGCTGTTCCAATTCCCGCCCACGTAAAAAAGGTTTGTACCTGGAAATTCGTCGAGCACTTCGTATATCTTCGCTAAACCACACGTATACTCATTTAGACAAATCAAACGTATATCGTCACCATGGTTTCGCTGAATATCAAATTGTATGTCGTTTGAACGCATGACGCTTGCAGTATTTGTGTGTGAATTGAGAAGCCCAGTCAGGAACATAATTTGCGGGTAACTTACGTTGTGGCTGTTGGTGCCATTGGTCATTTGGCTAATTCCTTTATTTTGTCCGAGAATGAGGTTGGAAATTGTGGATACTCTTCAGTTCGACTGTATTGATTTGCTTCAAAAGCTGCGGCATGCATTTTGAATAAAATAGCTTCCGCTTTTAGCTCCTTGGACAGTAACTCTGTATTTGCTTGGAGAATGCCCATAATGCGCGTGTTGTTGGGAACAAGCGTATCTAAAATCCTAGCAGACCAAATCGCTTGTGCAGTAGATGCAGGATTATTTTCCGCAATCTTTGATCTTGGACCATATTGCAAAAAATGAACGTGGTTCTCGTTTAAAATTTCTTGAATTACAGATGCGAGTCCTGCCTCGTCATGAAATGTTTCCTCGGCTCCGAGGCTGTCCACCCACGCGCTATGTTGCTCCTTCCACGCAATCAGCAATTCAATTGAGTAAGTGCCCTGAGGCGCCTTATCAATTTTTCGATGACATGTCGGACAAAGTAATATTAGGTTTTCATATCCATCAGAGCCGCCGCCGTCGACACCCCTCGGGCCGTCAGGACTTTAGGCAATTTGGTGAGCCATTTCACCAGTTATGAACGCTTCACCGCCCGCCCCAATCTCAATAAGCTTTAATCGACAATCTGGGTTACTGCAGCGACCCGCTGCATTGCCCCAAAGCAATTTCGTATCCTTTGCCTTAAAAGCCACTTTCGTTACCACCGTTATTATTCATCTTCACGTTCAGTATTTTGGATTGATATGAGGGTAACCACACCAAATACAACCCTTACTTGCAAAACGAAAAATTGCTTTATCAAAACAAAAAAGGCCCCCACTTTCGTGGAGGCCCCCTCAATTTCTAACTAACCAGTCTTACAGACCAGTGGAGACGTCGATGGTGTTACCTTCTTCGAGGGTAACATAGGCCTTCTTCACGTCTTTACGGGTGCCGAGCCAGCCGCCCGCCTATCAAGAAACATCCGCCATCGTGCAAACAGCACCATCGTCCCAATACCCCCAATGATCTCTCCCAAAAGCGGCTTCCAGCTTTCATCGTTGAACTGGTTTTCGTTGAGATCAAAGCGCGGATAGGGAAACGCGTAGAGCACAACGGGTGCTATCACACAAAGCGCGACCAAAAACCCGACCTTGGGCGATGTGTTCCACGTCAGAATAATCTGCACGGCGAGGCCAATGTAGAAAAGGATAAGGGTATAATGCACCGCGATGCCCAGCCCGACGCCCCGTTGTAACGACGCGCCCATCCTCCCGACATAAGCCCCCGCCAAGGCAAGGGCGGTCAGCACGACAAAGAACGCAGCAACCTCTAACAAGCGATAAAGAAATTGTCGCATAGGGGCTGCCTTATGATTTCAATACTCAATAGAAAACTGCATCAAAGCCAAACAGGTTACAAGCGACAGCTTGATCGCGGCGCCCCAACAAAAAAGCCCCCGCATCGCTGCGAGGGCCATCCAAATTCTAGCTAATCAGCCTTACAGACCAGTGGACACGTCGATGGTGTTACCTTCTTCAAGCGTAACATACGCCTTCTTCACGCCCCTGCGGGCGCAGCCGTGCGCCCTATCCATTGGGATAGGTTGTGTCTCAAATTCCCTTCCCCGCTACACCACCGCCCACAATACATTGACGCTGGGTCATGCGAATATGACTTACGGGGGGAAAGGAACAACGATCATGAGACGACAAGCAATAGACATCGCGCGGGTTGGCCGCCTTCGCGCACTGAAGCGGTTGCGGGATAGACCACTCACACAACGCCCTACCCGCCCCACCTCAGTCAGGGCTTTGCAGGGGGTCAAAAGCCCTCGCGAAGATACGCTGACCCGCTTGCTTGCTTATTATGACAATGTTGTTTGCCTACCAAACGCCGAAAAGCGCCATAAGTTGGTGTTTGGCATTCGGTAGCCCCCCGCACTAAGCAAAAATTACTCCTCAGTAATCGACTTTGCCTAAAGCCCGATGTTCGCAGTTTGCGGCATCGGGCATTTTTTGTTTGACGTCTCCGCCAACGAAAAAGGCCCCCTCGCATCGCTGCAAGGGGGCCTTTCTATTTCTAACGGACCTAATTACAGGCCGGTGGACACGTCGATGGTGTTACCTTCTTCAAGCGTAACATACGCCTTCTTCACGTCCTTGCGGGTGCCGAGCGAACCGCGGAAGCGCTTCACTTTACCCTTGGTGATTGTCGTGTTGACCGCTTTGACCTTCACGCCGAACAAAGCCTCAACAGCTGCTTTGATCATTGGCTTGTTGGCCGCGATTGCCACTTCAAAAACCACGGCGTTGTTTTCAGACGCTGTTGTGGCTTTTTCTGTGATGATCGGCTTACGGATCACGTCGTAGTGTTCTGCTTTCGCGCTCATGCTAAACGAGCCTCCAGTGCTTCAAGACCAGCCTTCGTGATGACAAGTGTGTCAGACTTCAGGATGTCATAGACGTTCGCGCCCATAGTCGGCAAAACGTCCAATGTTGCGATGTTGCGCGCTGCGCGCATGAAGTCCGCGTTGATCTCTGCGCCGTCGATGATCAATGCACGCTTCCAACCCAAAGAGCCGACCATTTTGGCCAGAGCAGAGGTTTTCGCGTCCTTGATGTTCACGGAATCGATGATCACCAACTCGCCTGCTGCCACTTTCGCGGACAGAGCGTGCTTAAGACCCAATTTGCGGAACTTCTTGGTCAGGTCGTGGCCGTGGCTACGTGGCTTAGGGCCTTTGTAGATACCACCCGAACGGAAGATCGGTGCACCACGGGACCCGTGACGTGCGCCACCGGTGCCTTTTTGGCGATAGATCTTTTTAGTCGAGTAAGACACTTCCGAACG
>JAIBDT010000002.1 GCA_024686085.1 Loktanella sp. | reverse complement strand
GGGCTACTTTGGTGACCTAAACCGCGTGTTATCGGCAGCACCCGCCGCGCTAGCAAAAATTAGGGGGTGCGGGCCAAACGTCATTTCTGAATTAAAACTGGTCGAGGCAACCGCACACCGTATGGCGCGGGCAAAAGTGATGAAGCGTTCCGTCATTTCCAGCTGGGACGCGTTGATCGACTATTGTCACACAGTCATGGCCCACCGCGACACTGAACAATTCCGTATTCTTTTTCTGGATACCAAAAATGTCCTCATCGCCGACGAAGAACAGGGCAAAGGTACCGTTGATCACGTGCCTGTCTATCCGCGCGAGGTCATCAAACGGGCGCTTGAACTGAACGCGACCTCGATCATTCTGGTGCACAACCATCCCTCTGGTGACCCGACACCCTCTGATAGCGACATCCAGATCACGCGCCAGATTAATGATGCCGCAAAGGCGCTCTCAATCACCGTTCATGATCACATCATTATCGGAAAATCCCGAGAGGCCAGCTTTCGAGAATGGGGGCTGCTTTAACTACTGGGTCACCCACAATTCAACACGGCGGTTCATCTGACGGCCCCACTCGGTATCATCACAGCCCATCGGCAGGGCCTCTCCAAACGCCTCTGTCTCGACGACGGTGCCATCTGGCAGCTCCCCCCCATCAACGCTTTTAGGTCGCGCAGAACGGCCTCAGCGCGGGCGCTCGACAAATCTCGATTGGCATCAGCCGCGCCGCGTCCATCGCTAAAACCAACCAGCATCAAGGGACGATCTTTATAACGGTCGTCACGAATCGCCTGCGCCAATGCCAGCAAGTTGGACCGCGATTGCGCATCCAGACGAGTCGATCCGATCTCAAACCGGAAACTAGTGGAAAGCCGGACGCGGGCCGCCAAAACACGTACCATACGCTGCAACTCAATCAGCGGCATGTCGTTACCCGCCGCAGCGATCGCATTGGCAAATCTCTGACCCTGCGCATCAAGCGGGATAGGCACCGCGCCCTGATCCACAAATCCAGCGCGCCGCACGACAAGCTGCGCCTCTGGGCCACGGAGCCACGCCAAAAAATCACGGGCAAGCGGCGGCAAACGGCGTTTAGGCAGATACAAAAACATCGGCGCGGTCAGCGGATAATCTTCGGTTTTTAACGCAGTCAATCGCGGCGCAGAGATAAATCCACACGCATCACGCAAGGCAATCGGTTGCGCGTTCCCGACATCTGTAAATGGCAGAACGCCCAAAGCGCGGAAATCACCGGCCACCGCATCGGCCACCGCTGCATTATCGGGGTGCCGGACAATATCTATGCTCAATTTGCGATCCCCGCCGCGCACAACCTCATCAATAAAACGCTGCGCCTGTCCGTTCGTAACGGGGCCAAGGTGCACCGTCATCGGGTCAGAACTGCCCGTAATCTTGGACCAATCAGTTATTTCACCGGAATAAGCCGCCGCAAGATCAGCAAGGGAAATCGCTGAAACAGATGCAGCAGCAGCCACAACTGGGACTAGCGCATCCAACCCGACGATGCGACTTTGCCGCGGATCGTCTAGCTGTCCTAACCCAACTTCAGCACCCAACCTGACTTCGGACCGACGGACCTCGCGCACGGACATCACGATATCGGTTTCATTGGCGATCAGATCAGCAAAGCCCTCGTCGGTGTTTGTGGTACGAAACGAAAACCGACCCGCCGGCTGCAACGCACCGGCGCGTTGCAAGGTTTGCACAAAATGACTGTCATCAATTTGATCTAGTGTCACCTGCAACTGCTGTGAACGCGCAAAACTTTCGACCAAGGCGGGCATTAAGACATCGGCCATACGGCGGGCACCAGACAACCGCAGCTCTGGTACATAAGTAGCAAGGTCAGGACAATCTACCCCCTCGCAGATCACACGGTCATAGCGCAGCGTCAGCGGACCATTGGGCGATCCGATTTGTATGTTCTCGCCATCAAACCCGATTAAGGGGCCAGAGATATTCAAACCCCCACCCTCAGATCGCAAAACTACATCTTGCGCCGCAACAGCGGTCGCACAAAAGAAAAGCGCGGCGAAGATCGCCGCGCGTTTCCGAAGTCTGCCAAACTGGCCTGATTCATTACGCGTCATTTCGCGGCAAGTGTCAGGTCCTTGAACATGTTTTTCAACACTAGAAATTCACCAATTGCGTCACATTCAGGCATTGTCATCATTAAATCGATCGCCGTTGGCTCTTGGAGAGGGTTCAACTGGATACTTTGGGCCGCAATATCGCGCCCGCAGTTCTCGGCCGTGATTTCTGCTTCGACGGACAGGGCGACTGTGCCGTCTTGGTTAAACTGCCCTGTGGGGAAGGTATACACCTCGGCCATCAGCGTATTATCAACGCGCGTATCACCCAGAACCGTCAGAAATCCGGCCTTTGGCAGAGATACAAAATCCAACTCGCGGGCGGCGGCCGACCAAACGTGACCTTCCGTGCCATAGTCGGCACCAAACTCCAGCGCGTGTAATTGCACAGCGTTCACACCTTGCCACTGCAACGCAGCGCGATCAAAATTCACTAACTCCGGAACAGGTGTCGATGCAACCGCGCCATCACCCCCAGCAAATGCCGAGATAAAGAATGCGTCTTCGGACAAAGCGGGGACAATTATATCAACGCGGCCTTCTGCGTCCGTCAACTGGGAAAACATCATACCCTGATGGTGGATCGTCACCGCAGCATTCGGCTGGCACGGGGCCACCAATGAAACTGCGACCATTGCCATCGGCAAGGCGTCCGCAGACATGGCGACATCACAAACCGGATCAGCGGCGACCGAAGGCGCATCAAATTCGGGAACAGCGACGTCATCCAGTGCGGCCAATTCGATCACGGCCTCGTCTGGGTCTACAATAACCATTTCAGGGGTCGGCAGGCTGCTGACCATGGATGCCTCTTGCGGCATCACCATCTCGGGCAATGTGATTTTTGGTTCAGGCGTTGGCTGAAAACGCGATGCAACCGCGTCGCCATATTGCATGACGAAACCAATACCTAGCGCCACCGAAAATGTGGACACTGCGGTGATAAGACTCTTCTTTCGGGACATGTCTGCCTCCTTCTCCGATGCGGATCTGAAGACAACTTGTCAATTCACGGTGGCCGCAGAACGACCACCGCAAGGTTTTAGCGTGACAGGATTGTGGCGAACTTAGGCAATTTTACCGTGGCAATGCTTGAACTTGTCACCCGACCCACATGGACATGCGTCGTTACGGCTAGGACTGCCCCAAGTCGATGGGTCATCCTCGACAAAGCCGTCACGCGCAGTCGCACCAACGCCAGAAGTGTCAGATGTTGCGCGCGCAACAGCCTTTTCCTGCTGAGCGGCAGCAGCAGCTTGCTGTGCTTTCATCTGCTCGACCATCTGGGCCTGCTCTTCAGCGGTCATTGGGCGGATTTGACCCAACTTTTGCGTCACTTCGGTGCGCAAGCTGTCCAGCAAACGCTCGAACAATTGGAAACCTTCGGTCTTATACTCGTTCAACGGATCACGCTGGGCGTAGCTACGGAAACCAACGACAGAGCGCAGGTGCTCAAGCGTCAAAAGATGCTCGCGCCACTTGCCATCAATGGACTGCAACAACACCTGCTTTTCGATGTTGCGCATCGTGTCCGCGCCAAATGCTTCGGCCTTCTCTGCCATATAATTGCGCGATTCCTCTTCCAGACGGTCACGAATGACCTCGTCATCAACGCCTTCTTCTTCGGCCCACTTCATCACAGGGACATCGATTCCCAGCTGCGCGATCACTTCGGCATATAGACCCTCGGTGTTCCACTGGTCAGCGTAGGATTTCGGCGGCATGTATTCATGCACCAGATCGTCGATCACTTGGGCGCGCATGTCATCAATGATCTCGGAAAGATCCTTGGCTTCCATAATTTCACGGCGCTGGCCAAAGATCACCTTGCGCTGCTCGTTCATCACATCGTCGAACTTGAGCAACTGCTTGCGAATGTCAAAGTTACGGCCTTCGACCTTGGCCTGGGCGCGTTCCAGCGACTTGTTGACCCAAGGATGAACAATCGCTTCGCCTTCTTTCATACCAAGGCTGGACAAAACCTTGTCCAAACGCTCGGACCCGAAAATACGCATCAAGTCATCGTCAAGCGACAAGAAGAACGACGAACGACCGGGGTCACCCTGACGACCGGAACGACCGCGCAACTGGTTATCAATGCGACGGCTCTCGTGACGTTCTGTCGCCAGAACAAACAGGCCACCCGCGTCGATCACAGCTTTCTCATCAACCTTATGGTCTTCTTCGATCTGCTGGCGAATGACTTCGGGATCAGCGTCAGGGCTGGCCGCAATCGCCTGCATGATCTTGAATTCGACGTTGCCGCCCAACTTAATATCGGTCCCACGACCAGCCATGTTGGTCGCAATCGTCACCGCACCCAGCTTACCAGCGTCCGCAATAATCTGCGCTTCCTGCTCATGCTGGCGGGCGTTCAAGACGTTGTGCTTAATACCCGCGCCAGTCAACATCTGCGACAAGGCCTCCGACTTTTCAATCGAGGTCGTACCCACAAGGATTGGCTGACCCTTTTCATGTGCGGCAGCAACTTCCTTTACAACACCTTCAAACTTTTCGCGCGAGGTGCGGTAAACTTGGTCGTTCTCATCCTTACGGGCGATAGGGCGGTTTGTCGGCACTTCAACAACACCCAAGCCGTAAATTTCCATGAATTCTTCGGCTTCGGTCAGCGCGGTGCCAGTCATGCCGCCCAGCTTGTTATAAAGACGGAAATAGTTCTGGAACGTTACAGAGGCCAGCGTGACGTTTTCTGGCTTAATGCTTGCGCCTTCTTTGGCTTCAATCGCTTGGTGCAGGCCGTCCGACATACGACGACCCGTCATCATGCGACCGGTGAATTCGTCGATCAAAACCACTTCGTTATCACGCACGATATAGTCTTTGTCGCGGGTAAACATCTTATGGGCACGAAGACCCTGAGACAGGTGGTGCACCAATGTGCTGCTTTCAGGATCGTAAAGCGACTGACCCTCTGGCAACAATCCGATTACCGACAAACGGTCCTCTAGGAAATCGTTACCCTCATCAGTGAATGTGCACTGCTTGGTTTTTTCATCAATCGTGTAATGCTCTTCCTGCAACTCAGGAATAACGCGATCAATCAGACGGTACATTTCAGCACGGTCTTGAGCTGGACCAGAAATAATCAGCGGCGTGCGCGCCTCGTCGATCAGAATGGAATCCACCTCATCGACAATGGCATAGTTATGCGGCCGCTGGTTAATCTGTGATAACTCGGACTTCATGTTGTCACGCAGATAATCAAAACCCAACTCGTTGTTGGTGGCATAGGTCACGTCACAAAGATAGGCGGCTTTCTTTTCGTCTTCTGGCTGCTGCGGGTAAACAACACCCGTGGTCATGCCCAGCGCGGTAAAGACATTGCTCATCCACTCGGCGTCACGTTTGGCCAGATAGTCGTTGACGGTCACAATATGCACGCCCTTGCCGGACAGCGCATTCAGATACGCAGGGAACGTCGCAACAAGCGTCTTACCCTCGCCCGTTTTCATTTCAGCGATATTGCCCTGATGCAGGAAAATGCCGCCCTTTAGCTGGGTATCAAAAGCACGCAGACCAAGCGCACGGCGGGCCGCTTCGCGGCAGTTGGCAAAGGCTTCAGGCAGCAAAGCATCTAAGCTTTCCCCACCCATCGCGCGCATGGCCAAGGCCTCGGTCTTTTGCTTGATGCCTTCGTCGGACAGCGCCTCGAACTCGGGCTCTAGCGCGTTGATCTGTGCCACTAATGGGCGGACCGATTTAACTTTACGGTCGTTGGCGGTGCCAAACAGTTTTCTGGCAATCGTTCCTAAACCCATGTTCATTCACTCCGGCGGCGTGTTCACGCGCTACTTACATCTAATTGAGAGGAGGTCGCTTGTAGGCCATCAAATCGACCCCTACAAAGGGCCAAGACCAGCCCCCTCGAAGGCATCTTTTGGATGTAAGGGGCGGGTTATGCAGTGTCAATGTTGCGAGGCATCGCAACACATCAAGGGAACGTTTAATGCTGAAACATGCAACATTTATCGGGGCTTTGGCCCTTTCTCTCGCAACCAGCAGCGCAATCGCCGAAGATGCGACCGCAGATACCGTTATCGCAACCGTGAACGGATCCGAAATTACTCTGGGTCAAATGATCATCACGCGGGCGCAATTGCCGCAACAATATGCGCAACTGCCAGACGAGGTTTTGTTTGACGGGGTGCTTGACCAGCTGATCCAACAGCAACTTTTGGCCGACAGTCTCGATGCCACACCTGCTCGAGTCACCTACGCCATCCAAAACGAAGAACGGTCCCTGAAGGCAGGCGAAGCAATTAACGATATCACCACGGGTGCCGTCACGGATGACGCGCTGCAAACGGCCTATAACGAGCGCTACGCAGACGCAAAGCCCGGCACAGAATACAACGCAGCACACCTGCTTGTTGAATCCGAAGAAGAAGCCATCGCAGCCAAAGCACGGATCACCGAAGGCGAAGTCTTTGCCGACGTGGCCAAAGATGTGTCAACTGGGCCAACAGGGCCAAACGGCGGCAACCTTGGTTGGTTTGGCGTAGGTCAAATGGTGCCTGAATTTGAACAGGCCGTGCAGAACATGAACGCGGGCGACGTTTCCGACCCTGTGAAAACACAGTTCGGCTGGCACATCGTGACCTTGCTAGAAACACGCAACGCCGACGTGCCATCCCTGGATGAGGTGCGCCAAGAGCTATTCGGCGAAGTGCAAGAAGCCGCCATTCAGGCACGCTTGACTGAACTGACCGATGCCGCAACCGTCGTCACACCTGACGAAGGCGCGTTCGACCCGACCCTCATCAGCAACATTGATCTTTTGGACAACTAAATCATGACTGTATCCCCACTTGCCCCAGCTTCGTTTCCTGATCTGCCCGTGATCGACGGTGTGACCTTTGCAGCGGCAGCGGCGGGGATCAAAAAGCAAGACCGGCTAGATGTGATGCTTGCGATCTTGGACGAAGGCAGCAGCGTCGCGGGCGTGTTCACCACATCCGCCACGCGTTCTGCCAACGTACTGGACTGTCAGCGCAAACTTAGCGTTCCGTCCAACGGGCGGGCCGCGATCCTTGTGAACTCTGGCAACTCGAACGCCTTCACAGGGAAATACGGCGAAGGGTCTGTTGCGGCCCTTTGTGCTGGCGTGTCGGACATGTGCGGCATCTACGTAAGCCGCGTCTTTACCGCTTCGACAGGGGTGATAGGCCAGCCCCTGCCACACGAAAAGATCGTCGCCAAAATCGGCGAACTCCGCGACGCACAAGACGCCAACTATCTGGGCGACGCGGCGCGTGCGATCATGACCACCGACACCTTCCCCAAGGGATCTACCAAGATCATCACGATAGACGGCAGATCCGTCAAAATCGCAGGTATCGCCAAAGGGTCCGGCATGATCGCCCCCGACATGGCAACAATGCTGGTCTATATTTTTACCGATGCAAAAATCGCCCAAGCGGACTTGCAGGCACTTGTCTCCCAACACAACGTGAACACTTTCAACTGCATCACTGTGGACAGCGATACCTCGACCTCCGACAGCTTGATGATCGGGGCGACAGGGCGGTCAGGCGTTGACGTCACAGGCAATGCAGACTTTGCAGACGCGCTACACAACGTCATGCTCGACCTCGCCCACCAAGTTGTGCGGGACGGCGAAGGGGCCACAAAATTCGTGACCGTCGCGGTCACAGGCGCGAAAACAGACGCAGATGCACGGCTGGTCGCACTTGCCACGGCAAACTCTCCACTGGTGAAAACCGCCATCGCTGGCGAAGACCCGAACTGGGGTCGCATCGTCATGGCCGTAGGTAAATCAGGGGCCGCCGCAGACCGCGACCTGCTCACCATCCGGTTCGGCGATATTCTTGTGGCCGCAAACGGTTGGGTTTCCCCCGACTACACCGAGGAAGCAGGCGCAGACTATATGAAGCGCGACGAGATCACGATCAACGTGGACCTTGGGTTGGGCAATGGCACGTCAACTATGTGGACCTGTGACCTGACCCACCAATACATCACGATCAACGCGGATTACCGGTCTTGAAAACCGTCCTCGTATCAGCGGTGGCGCTTATCGACGTCGACGGACGCGTCCTCTTGGGGCAACGCCCCGAGGGGAAATCGATGGCGGGGCTATGGGAATTTCCAGGCGGCAAAGTAGAAGCAGGCGAAACACCAGAGGTCGCGCTGATACGCGAGCTTGAGGAAGAACTTGGCATCAACACTTGGGCCAGCTGCCTTGCGCCACTGACCTTTGCCAGCCACAGCTACGAAGATTTTCACTTGCTGATGCCGCTCTTTGCCTGCCGCAAATGGGAAGGCACTCCGCAAAGCCGCGAAAATCAGGCCCTGAAATGGGTACACGCACGCGACCTGCGAAACTACCCAATGCCAGCAGCAGATATTCCATTGATACCAATTTTAAGGGATTGGCTTTAACTTTTAATTAAATGGCCCAAGCTATCCTTAAATGAACTGGGGAGGTCATTCTATGCTACGTACTATCACAATCGGCTCGTATATTTCTGTGCAGGGCATATTCCTGCGCGCGCTCGAAGACGGCAAAATTGCCATCGGCGTCGGCGAGCGGACGTTTATCGGTAAACCCGTCTGATAAAAGAAAGACCGGGCGCGCTGAGCAGCGCACGCCCACCCTTCAAACACCTTCAGGTAAGAAAGGCAGCCGTCAACGCGGCCCCTTCTTTTTGTGTTCGTTCTGCTTCAACCGCAGATATCACACGCGCGACGCTGCCTCATCAGCCAAAACATTCCATAGCTAGAAACGCAAAAGGGCCGCCAAACTGGCGGCCCTTTTAAATTCGTCACCGCAGAAACCTTTACAGGTTACGCTCAACCGATTCACGCTCGAAGATTTCGATCACATCATCTGGACGGATATCTTCGTAGTTCTCGAATGCCATGCCGCATTCCTGACCAGACTGCACTTCTGCAACCTCGTCCTTGAAACGCTTCAGCGTCTTCAACGTACCTTCGTGGATAACCACGTTGTCACGCAGCAAACGCACACCAGCCGAACGACGGGCAACACCTTCGGTCACAATACAGCCAGCGATCTTACCAACGTTAGAGACTTTAAAGACCTCTTTGATCTTAGCATAACCGATGAACTTTTCGCGGATTTCAGCAGAAAGCAAACCAGAGGCAGCCGCTTTCACATCATCCACAAGGTCGTAGATGACAGAATAGTAACGGATTTCAACGCCCTTTTGGTTGGCTGTCTGACGGGCGGACGCATTGGCCCGCACGTTAAAGCCAAACACAGGGGCGCCAGAGGCCTCGGCAAGACCGATATCGGATTCCGTAATCGCACCAACACCAGAGTGTAGGACGCGGACGCGCACCTCTTCGTTACCGATTTTCTCCATTGCTTGCACAATCGCTTCGGCAGAACCCTGAACATCCGCTTTCACCAAGATTGGCAATTCGCTCATGTTCTCGCTCGACTTGGCGTTCGCCATCAACTGGTCAAGCGTCACAGCAGCACCAGCCGCCGCACGTTTGTCTTTCGCAGCATTCGCACGGTATTCCGCGATTTCACGGGCTTGGGCTTCGGTGCTTGTCACGTTCAAAACGTCACCCGCTTCGGGCGTTCCGTTCAGGCCCAAGACCTCAACAGGAACCGATGGGCCTGCTTCGTCAACACGATCACCTTGGTCGTTGATCAAGGCGCGAACTTTACCCCATTGCTCGCCGACAACAAAAATGTCGCCTTTGCGCAAAGTACCGTTCTGCACCAGAACCGTTGCCACCGGACCGCGACCAACATCAAGCTGCGCTTCAATTACGGCACCAGAGGCCGCGCGTTTCGGGTTCGCCTTCAGTTCCAGAATTTCCGCCTGAAGCGCAATCGCTTCTAGCAGCTCTGGCAGGCCTTGGCCCGTCACGGCAGAGACTTCAACGTCCTGCACGTCACCAGACATGGCCTCGACAACAACCTCATGCTGCAACAAATCTGTGCGCACTTTGGTCGGGTTCGCGGCAGGGCGGTCGATCTTGTTGATCGCAACAATCATCGGCACCTTGGCAGCCTTGGCATGGTGGATCGCCTCAACAGTTTGCGGCATGACCGCATCGTCTGCAGCAACAACCAAGACAACAATGTCTGTCACTTGCGCACCACGGGCACGCATCGACGTAAACGCCGCGTGACCCGGTGTATCAAGGAACGACAACACTTGGCCGCCATCTGTCGTCACCTGATAAGCACCGATATGCTGCGTGATGCCGCCCGCTTCGCCCGCAACAACGCGGGTTTTACGGATCGCATCCAGCAAGGATGTCTTACCATGGTCAACGTGACCCATGATGGTCACGATTGGCGCACGACCAACCAGATCCTTTGGATCATCTTCGATATTGTCGATGACCTGTTCAACGTCAGCATCGGAAACGCGGACAACTGTGTGGCCGAATTCTTCGATGATCAATTCCGCAGTATCAGCATCAATCGTTTGTGTCTGGGTCGCCATGATACCGTTGTTCATCAACGCTTTCACAACATCCGCAACACGCTCGGTCATACGGATCGCCAATTCTGAAACGGTAATCGCCTCAGGCAATGCAACCTCGCGGTAAACCTTTTCACGCTCGGCCGACTGGCCCATCGCCTTGGCGCGGGCGCGATCTTGCTTGCGCTTCATCGCAGCCATTGACCGTTGACGGCCACCTTCGCGACCAGCAGTCGCCGCATTCAGCGTCAACTTGCCAGAACGACGGTTGTCATCACCACCACGTGGCTTGGCCTTGGTGTCATCCTTGCCACGGTTCGCTTTTTCGCGATCCGCATTGCGCGGCGCAGCAGATGGGCGCGACACCGATGTTTCACCCGGCGGGGCAGCAACAGGGGCATCAGCCACGGCCTTGGCTTTGACGGCTTCGGCGCGCTTGCGCTCTTCCTCGTCTGCCTTCGCCTTCAGGCTCTCTTCGCGTGCTCGGTCTTCGGCCTCTTTGGCCTCCAACTCGGCGCGGCGCTGTTCACGCTCTGCGGCGCGGGCGGCATCTTCTGCCTCGCGCTTGGCTGCTTCTTCTGTCTCACGGGCCTTGGCCATGGCCAAAGCTTTCATGCGGCGTGCCAATTCGACATCCGAAATGCCCGCTGGGCGCTTGGATGGGTCACCGCCCACTGGCATCGCGGGGCCGCCTGTCGCAGGCTTGGCCGCACCAGGTTTCGGAACCACAACGCGCTTGCGCTTAGTTTCCACCACAACATTCTTGGTGCGTCCGTGGCTGAAGCTTTGCTTCACATTGCTTGGGCGCGAACCGCCAAGACCGAGTGTCTTTTTGCCGTCGTTATCGCTCATTTGGCTTCTATATCCTTCCCGGCTGACAAGTCGTCGCCGTCTATCTCGCGTAGGCCACGTAGTTTTGTGGCTTCCTCTACAACACGGTTGCTAAGTTTTCCATTCGAGAGCGCGCCGTGTATTGCACTTCCACGCCCGAATGCCAAACCTAATTCCTCAGAGGTAAAGCACCCAAAATAACGGGCACCCTCTGGGGTCCATAACTTTGCCTTGCCGCGCTCTGATCCATCAGAGGCTTGCAACAAAACACGGACATTCTCGCCACCAGCGAGCCAGCCCTTAACTTTTTCAAACCCACAGACCGCACGACCCGATTTACGGGTCAAGGCGATCAGGTCAACGGCATGGCGGCACACTTGGCGCTCCACTTCGTCAACAAGGCCCTCAGGAATAGAGACCGCTTGCTTGGCGCTGCGAGAGAACTGACCCTTCGTGGCCGCCTCCAACATCGCGCGCGTTGCGGTCACATACATACCACGTCCGGGTAGCTTTCCCAAGATGTCAGGATAAATCCGATCATCCGGGCCCACAACAAAGCGGATCAACCCCGCCTTAGGCGCGACCTCTCCCGAGACGATGCACTTGCGTTCAACGTCCTCGTTCTTTGCTGTGTTGTGACCACCACGTGCCATTTTTCGGACCTACCTTACGACACCAAATTAGGCGTCGTCTTCCTCTGTGAGTTCGTCTTCTTCGTCAGAAACAAGATCAGCCGGATCAACCCAGCCCAGCATAACGCGGGCTGTCATAACCATGTTCTGCGCTTCTTCCAAAGACACGTCAAACTTTTCTAGAACGCCTTCGTCCTTCTTGCGCTCACCACCTTCTGTGGTCCAGCCACCGGCTAGTTCCCAGTCAGCACAAGTCGCGAAATCTTCCAGCGTTTTCACACCATCTTCGGCCAGCGCTTGGATCATCAACGGGGTCAGGCCCTCAAAGTTGACAAGGCTATCCTCGACGCCCAATGCGCGGGCAGCTTCCATCGCTTTGTTGTTGATCGCTTCAAGGTGCTCGCGGGCACGTGTCTGCAATTCGCCAGCCGTACCTTCATCGATACCTTCGATCACCAGCAATTCACCAACTTCGACGTAGGCGACTTCTTCAAGGCTTGTGAACCCTTCGGAAACCAGCAACTGGGCAAAGAATTCGTCAAGATCAAGCGCGTCCATGAACAGCTTGGTGCGTAGTTCAAATTCGGCCTGACGACGCTTGGATTCTTCTTCTTCGGTCATGATGTCGATATCAAGACCCGTCAACTGAGACGCCAAACGGACGTTCTGACCGCGGCGACCAATTGCCAAAGACAGCTGCTCGTCAGGAACAACAACTTCGATTTTGCCAGCTTCTTCGTCCAGAACAACCTTGGAAACCTCGGCTGGCTGCAACGCGTTCACAAGGAACGTTGGCATATCTTCATTCCAAGGAATGATGTCGATCTTTTCGCCCTGCAATTCGTTCACAACGGCTTGCACACGGCTACCGCGCATACCAACGCAGGCACCCACTGGATCAATCGAGCTATCATAAGAGATCACGGCGATCTTCGCGCGGGACCCTGGATCACGGGCAACAGCCTTGATCGCGATGATACCTTCGTAGATTTCAGGCACTTCCATCTTGAACAGCTCGGCCATGAATTCCGGGGCTGTGCGAGACAAGAAAATCTGCGGACCGCGCTGTTCGCGACGGACCTCTTTGATGTAGCAGCGAACGCGGTCATTGGGGCGATATGCCTCGCGACCGATCTTTTCATTGCGACGCAAAATCGCCTCGCCAGAACCCACGTCCACGATGACGTTGCCATATTCTTCACGCTTAACAAGCGCGTTGATAATGGTGCCGGCCTTGTCTTTGAATTCTTCGTATTGCTTATCACGCTCGGCTTCACGGACCTTTTGCAAGATAACCTGCTTGGCGGACTGTGCAGCGATACGGCCCAACTCGACAGGTGGAACGATCTCAACGAACGTCTGACCGATCTCTGGGTTTTCCATATATTCTTTGGCCTGCTCAACAGTGAACTCGGCCTGATAATTCTCTAGCTCATCTTCGGCAACCACTGTGCGCACGCGCGTAAACGTGGCGCGACCCGTCTTGCGGTCGATATCAACGCGGATATCCATCTCTGCGCCATAACGGGACTTTGCAGCCCGTGCGAGAGATTCTTCCATCGCCTCGACAACCAGATTGGCGTCGATGTTCTTTTCGCGGGCAACAGCCTCGGCTGTTTGCAGCAGCTCCAGCTGGTTTGCGGAAGTAATTGCCATTTATTTGTCCTCCTGACCATCAATGATGGTTTCGATTTCGTCAAACTGGGTCTCGTCAATTTGACCCGCATCCTTACGCCCGCGCAAAACGTCGCGGATCAACTCATCTGTCAGGACTAACTTGGCGTCTGACAGCCATTCAAACTTCAGGCCAATCGTGCCTTCGGGGATGGTGATCAAAATCTCGTCACCCTCAACACCCGCAAGCGGCCCTTTGAAACGACGGCGACCGTCGATCAATTCCTCAGTCTCGATCTTGGCTTCAAAACCTTCCCACTGGGCGAAATCTTTCATCCGCGTCAAGGGGCGGTCGATGCCAGGACTGGACACTTCCAACGTATAAGCATCTAAAATCGGGTCTTCGACGTCCATCACAGCCGAAATTGCAGTGCTGATCTTCCCGCACTCGTCAACTTCAATCGTGCCATCAGCCTTTTGGGCCATGACTTGCAAAATGCTCTCTTTGCCTGTCATCAACCGAATGCGCACAATCTCAAAGCCCATGTCTTCCACGACAGGGACGATGATCTCGGCAATCCGGCGATCAATGGCAGCTTTGGCGACTAGATCGTTCATTATTCTCTCAAGCACAAAAAAACGGGCGCGCGGCCCGTTACAAATTTCCGGTTGGGCGCTGGGTTTGGACCCCAGCACGCCGCTGTTAAACGATCATATAGACAAGGTCGGGCGAGTCTGCAAGGGGCATTGCGACCACCAGTTTCGGATAGGCCAAAGCAAAACAAAAAAGGCCCCGCAAATAGCAGGGCCTTTCGTTTATCGAAGTGCATCGTTTACGCGACAGACCAACGCTCGGACATACGGGCGTTATCCATTTGCCATACCGCACCGACCTTTTCAGGAGAGTGGATACGGTTATTCACGGCCTGGACGTTGTTTGCAAACATCGGGATCAGAACACCGCCATCGTCACGCAAGATCTGCTGCATTTCAAAGTACTGCTCGCGGCGCTTGTCGCTATCCAGCTCGGCACGTGCGGTCAACAACAGCTCTTGGAAACGGGCGCTATCGTCGCCGTCCCACTGGCTGTCGTTCCAAGGAACACCCGCTTCATAGGCGGTTGCAAACATCCAGTCTTCGGTCGCACGACCAGACCAGTAAGATGCGCAGAACGGCTTTTTAAGCCAGACGTTTGACCAATACCCATCAGCTGGCTCTTGGATCACGTTCACATTGATACCGCCCGCAGACATGGAAGACTGCATCAACTGAGCCGCATCAACAGCGCCTTCAAACGCAGCATTCGACGCGGACAAGTCAATGTCCAAGCTGTCTAGGCCAGCCTGCTTGAGGTAGAACTTGGACTTGTCTGGATCGTAGGCAAGCTGCTCCATCTCATCGTTGAAATAAGGGTTCGCGTGACCAATCGGGCTGTCGTTACCAACAGTACCGTGACCTTGCAAAATCTTGTCCACCATCTCTTGGCGGTTCACACCATACTTGATCGCACGACGCACATTCACGTCATTGTACGGGGCAGAGTTTGTCAGCATTGGGAACGTGTAATGCTGGTTGCCTGCAACTTCTTGGATACGCAGCGCAGGGTTCGCTTTCAGCAAGGCTTCGGTCTTGAAATCAATGCGGTTAATCGCATCAACTTGGCCCGTCATCAGTGCGGTCATACGCGCATTGTTGTCATTGATCGCGATGTATTCGATTTCGTCAAAGAAACCAGCGCTGTCACCCTTGTAGTGATCATCAACACGCTTGGCGACCATACGCTCGCCTGGCTTGAATGAAACCACAGAATACAGACCCGTACCAATACCGTTGGCGATGGCTTCCTCGATCTGGCCCGCAGGATACATGCAGATGTGATAATCTGACATCAGATAAGGGAAGTCAGCGTTGCCCGCGGCAAGCGTGAACTGCACCTGAGAATCCGACACCTTTTTCATTTCGGTGATGGCTTCAACAATCGGCTTGGCAGCTGACTTGGAATCCTCACCAATGTGCATCTGCAAGGATTCGATCACGTCATCCGCGCCGAATGCTTTGCCGTTGTGGAACGTCACGCCAGTGCGCAGGTTAAACGTCCATGTCTTGGCGTCTGGGGACGCTTCCCAGCTTTCTGCCAACTCACCCTGAAGCGACCCATCGGCGGCAACTTCGGTCAGGCAATCAAACACAGAGCCATGGCAGCTTGCGATCATAAACAAGTCAGAGTGGGTGCGGCTGTCCCAGCTATCGGATGTGTTCGCGCCACTCAAACCAGCGGTAAACTTTCCACCACGTGTCGCGGCGGCGCGCAGCGGCATGCCCGTCAGGCCAAGAACGCCTGCTGCAACACCAGATTTCATCAATCCGCGTCTGCTAATTCCATTCATTGTCGTACTCCCTAGTTAGTCAATTGGACGTTCGCCGCCCGTTTTTACGCCGCCCTTGGACGGTGATTCGTAATTACATCTTACCCACAGCAGCATCGCCGATGTTATCAACTCCGCGTTCCTGCAGTAGATTAGTTAGCCAGTCAGGGTCCATTTCAGGAACCGATGACAGCAAAAGATCGGTGTAAGGATGGTGCGGCGGCTTGAACATCTCGGCCTTTGGGCCAGCCTCCACCACGCGGCCATCCTTCATCACAACCACTTCGTCAGCGATGGCGCGGACAGTGGCAAGATCGTGCGTGATAAACATATAGGACAAACCCAAAGTATCCTGCAGCCTTGCAAGCAGGCGCAAAATACCCTCGGCCACCAACTGATCCAGCGCACTAGTGACCTCGTCACAAATGATGAACTTTGGCTCGGCAGCCAAAGCGCGGGCAATCCCGATACGCTGCTTTTGACCACCCGATAATTCGGACGGCAAACGGTTATAATACTCGGACGGTTCCAGCTCGATCTGATCCAGCAACTTGTCGACGCGCGCACGTTTTTGCTTACCTGTCAGACCCATGTAGAACTGCACAGGACGGGCGATAATCTCGCCAATCGACATGCGCGGGTTCAAGGCCGTATCAGCCATCTGATAAATCATTTGGACTTGGCGCAACTGGTCCTTTGACCGCTTGCGATAATCGGCTGGCATAACCTCACCGTTAAACGCGATCTGACCGGATGTAGGCGGCAACAGACCGGTAATACAGCGGGCAGTCGTCGATTTACCCGACCCACTTTCGCCGACCACGGCCACCGTGCGGCCCTCGTGCATATCAAAACTGACGTCATGCAAAACAGGGACTTTGCCATAAGCGGCATCGACATTCTGCACAGAAACAGACGGAACAGCGCTGGCAATCACAGGGGCCTTCAACGGACGCTCGAAACTGCGGACAGCCCATAAAGATTTCGTATACTCTTGGGTCGGAGCGGACAGCATCGTGCGGGTATCGGCGGTTTCCACCTCATCACCTTTCAGCAATACCTTAATGCGATCTGCCATCTGGGCGACCACAGCCAAGTCATGCGTGATGTAAATCGCCGCCGTATTGAACTGCTCGACAATATCACGGATCGAGGCCAACACCTCGATCTGCGTCGTCACATCCAGCGCCGTTGTCGGCTCGTCAAAAATGATCAAATCAGGGCGACACGACATCGCCATCGCAGTCATGGCACGCTGCAACTGGCCACCGGACACTTGGTGCGGATAGCGAAACCCGATGCTCTCAGGATCAGGCAGGCGCAGCTTGCGATATAACTCGATCCCGTCGGCCTCGCTTTCGGCTTTCGACATCACGCCATGCTGCGTCGGGCCTTCAACATGCTGCTCCATCAAACGGTGCGCAGGGTTAAAACTGGCAGCGGCAGATTGGGCAACATAAGCAATACGCTTGCCAAGCAACCCGCGCTTGACCGCAGCAGAGGCTTTCAGCAAATCAATCCCGTCAAACTCGACAGAGCCTTCCGAAATGCGCACGCCGTCACGGGTAAAGCCCATTGCGGCCAACCCCAGCGTCGATTTCCCCGCACCGGATTCACCAATCAGACCCAGCACCTCGCCCTTCGCAAGCGTCAGATCAACGCCATTGATAATCGGGTTCCACGTCTCGTCGCTGCGGCCCTCTAACTTGACGCCGCGCATTTTAAGAAGGGTATCAGTCATTCTTTTAACCCCGATGTTTTATGCAGCATCCAATCGACCACAAAGTTCACAGCAACGGTGAGCAAAGCAATCGCGCTCGCGGCCAATAGCGGCGCAGTCGCTGCAAGTGGCGCAAATTGCGCAAAGTTGATGAACGCGGCCAAATCACGCACCATCGTGCCCCAATCCGCCAGCGGGGGCTGAATGCCGACACCCAAGAAAGACAGCGACGCAATCGTTAGGAAAACAAAACAGAACCGCAACCCGAACTCGGCCAGCAGTGGCGCTGTGGCATTGGGCAAAATCTCTTTGAACACGAGATACCCCATGCCCTCGCCGCGCAGCTTTGCGGCTTCAATATAGTCCATGACAACGATGTTTTGCCCCACCGCGCGGGCCAGACGAAACACGCGCGTGCTATCAATCAACGCGATAATCAGCACCATGAACACGGTCAGCGGAATGCCCAATCGGGACGACCAGACACTGGCAATCGTCATTAGCAACAGCGCGAAGATCAACGACGGGATCGCCATCAAAACATCAACGCCACGGCTAAGGATTTGGTCGGTCCAACCACCAACAACCGCAGCCAAGAACCCAAGGCTACCACCCAAAAAGAACGCCAGCATCGTCGTAATAAACGCGATACCAACCGTATTTTGCGCACCGTAGATCAAACGGGACAGAATATCGCGACCAATCTGATCAGTGCCCAGCGGAAACGCGGGATCACCGCCCATCGCAGGGTCTCCACCTGGTATGATGTTGGCGGCAACGCCTTGGATAATCTCGTCTTGGCCATAAGGCGCGATCGCGCCCGCAAAAATAGCAAAGATCGCATAGACGATAATCGCAAGGATACCAAATGAGGCAGTCAGCGGCATCTGGCGGAACATCTTGCGCGTCCAATCCGTGCCGACAGTGCGCCCCAGCAGTCGGAACAACCATGCGGCAATCGAAAAAATGACGAACCCTTTAATCGCAACACCAAGGAAAAAGAACTTATTGGCAATAGCAGGATCACTACTACGCGACTGCATGAAACCCCACGCCAGCCACGCTAAAACCACAACACCCAGCACATAGCCAAATGACACGCCAAAGGACATATCGCGGAAAAACGGTGCGCCATTGGTCACTTGTTGCCCTGCAAATCGCAGCACCCACGCAATGCCACCCATAACAACAAGCGCGACAAGTATCGTCAAAATCGTGCTCATTTCGGATGCCTCAAACGTGGGTTGGACAGAATAGACAATATGTCCGCCGTCAGGTTCAAAAGAATATACGCCGCCGCAAATATCAAACAGCAGGCCTGCACCACAGGGATGTCTCGGATTTTCACACTATCCACGAATAGCTGCCCAATGCCGGGGTACACGAACACCACCTCGACCACGACAACACCCGTCACAAGATACGCAAGGTTCAGCGCGATCACGTTGATGATCGGCGCCAGCGCATTCGGCAGCGCGTGCTTCACAATCACGCGCATCGGCGACATGCCCTTAAGACGGGCCATCTCGATATAAGGACTGGCCAGCAGGTTGATAATCGCAGCACGCGTCATCCGCATCATATGCGCCGTCACGACCAAGGTCAGCGTCAGAGCGGGCAGCAGCGTCTTTTGCAAACGATCCGAAAAATCCATACCTTCATAGATATTCGACAGGGACGGCAGGATCGGGTTCAGCACTGCAAGGAACAGGATCAGCACATAGGCCATAAAGAATTCGGGGCTACTGATGGAACTCAGCGTCAGAATATTGGCGGCACGGTCAAACACGGTATTGCGGTAAAGGGCTGCCAGAATGCCCAAAGTGACCGCAATCGGCACCGCGATCATCGCCGTCACACTCGCCAAAAACATAGTATTCGCAAAACGTGGGGCAATCTGTTCGCCAACGGTCACACCGCCGCCGCCGCCCAAGTTGGTCTGAAAGTTAAGCTGCGCAAAACTCGTGCCCAGATCACCGGTCAACATACCACCCAGCCAGCCAAAATAGCGCGACACCAGCGATTGATCCAAGCCAAGGTCAGTGCGAATTTTTGCGACAGATTCAGGCGTAGCCCCCTGCCCCAAGATCAACTCGGCAAAGTCACCCGGCAGCATATTCACCGCGACAAAGATAACGATTGAAACGACAAGAAGCGTCAGCAAGCCCAGCGCTAGCCGCTGGAAAACGATAGATAGGACATTGCCCAAAACTTGGTATTCCTCGGTTGTTCGAAGTTAACCTTAGCGACTGACAAGGTTCTGTAAAGGTTAAAGGCTCAATGCCGCAGCGCGGGCCCCGATAATGTCCATCGCCGAAATTAACTGCGCGGAAATTGGCGTCTCTGACAACGCATGCCCCGCCTTTGCGATCAAACACAACTCGGACGCAGGCCATTGCGACGCCAGTTTGTACGCGGACTCAGGCGGGCAAATCATGTCAAAACGACCCTGCACAATGACTCCCGGAATGTCGGCAATCTTATGCATATTTTCCAGAATTTGCTGGTCTGGGGACAAAAAACCAGCCTGCTGGAAATAGTGGTTCTCTAACCGCGCAAAGGCCCGCGAATACTCGGCAGGGCCTTCACCCACGATACCGTCACTGTCGATTGAGGCCAGCGCATTTTCCCACTTGGCCCAAGCGCGAGCATATTTCACCTCTTGTTGGTGATCACCCGAAAACAAACGCTTGTGATAGGCGGCGATAAAATCACCCTGTTCGTCCGCAGGCACCAAACCCGCAAACTTTTCCCACAGATCGGGCCAGAACTTGCCCGCACCACCGCCGTAAAACCAGTCCAACTCTGGCTGGGTCATCAAAAACACACCACGCAAAACCAAGGCCGCGGCGCGGTCAGGATGGGCTTGGGCATAGATCAACGACAACGTCGCACCCCAACTGCCGCCAAAGACAATCCAGCGGTTGATGCCCAGCGCATCGCGGATCAATTCAATATCGGCAACCAGATGCCATGTGGTATTGGCGTCAACACTGGCGTGCGGGGTCGACCGCCCACAGCCGCGCTGGTCAAACAAAATGATGCGGTAAATCTTTGGGTCAAAATAGCGGCGCATCGCTGGGCTGCATCCACCCCCCGGGCCACCATGCAAGACAACTACAGGTATCCCGTCAGGACGCCCGCATTGCTCCATATAGACGACATGCCCGTCACCCACGTCCAGCATACGCTGGTCGAATGGCTCGATTGGCGGATAAAGATGTGCCGATGTGCGCTTTTGACCTAAGACCTTGTCCATATTCGATCTATATAGCGTCACAAACCCAGTGACCACGCGAAAACCGGAGCCACCAAAATGCAAGCCACCAACACCGTCGATCCGTCAGAGATTGCCAAGTTCGAAGCCATGGCCGCCGAATGGTGGGACCTAGAGGGCAAATTCAAACCACTGCACATGATGAACCCCGTGCGGCTGGACTATATCACTCGGCAAGTCGCGGCAGAATTCGGGCGGAACCTGAACGATCCCGCACCCTTTAAAGGGCTACGTATTCTGGACATCGGTTGTGGCGGCGGGCTGTTGTGCGAACCAATGGCGCGGCTTGGGGCCACAATTGTCGGCGCTGACGCAGCAGCACGCAACATTCCGGTGGCACAAATCCACGCTGAACAATCAGGGCTGGTTATCGACTATCGGCACACCACCGCCGAAGCGATGGCAGAGGCGGGCGAACAATTCGACGTCGTCTTGAACATGGAGGTCGTCGAGCACGTTGCAGACCCGCTTGGCTATCTGACTGCATGCCAGCAGTTGCTGAAACCCGGCGGGCTGCACCTATGCTCGACCATCAACCGCAACCCAAAATCTTTTGCGATGGCGATTGTGGGCGCCGAATGGGTGATGCGCTGGCTGCCAAAAGGCACACACGAATGGTCGAAATTCATCACACCGGACGAGCTGTTCAAACTGCTCTCGGACGCAGGGTTAGACCCTGTAGACCGCAAGGGATACGTGTTCAACTTTGCGAAATTCACATGGTCGATCTCTGACAAAGACCTGTCCGTCAACTACGTGACGGCTGCGACAAAACCCTAATAGCCGCGATGGGTGACCTCGACCAATGTCTCGGTGGGTGCGAACCCTTGGCGGCGGTATAGACGGCCCGCATCGCTGTCGGCCTCAGCCACAATCACTTGCACAGCATCAGGCGCGCGTGACGCGGCCCAAGCACTGACATGCGACAACAACGCGGCACAAATCCCGCGCCTGCGATGGGTCGCACGTGTTTCCACCGCCTGATAGCGGGCAACGGTATCATCATGAAACATGCCCATATGGGCGACCAACTGATCACCCTCAAACGCGCCAAACCACGCACCCAAATCATCCGCGACCTGCGCACGGCGCACATTATAGCGGCGGCGCAAAAACGGCGCATGAACCGCGGGGTCATAGCCTTCTTCTGCCGCAATCTCTGCCGCCAAAGCCTCTGACGCGGCCCAATCAGCATCAGGCCCAAGAACGCGCAACACAATGCCTTGCGGCGGGGTAATTCGCGGCACAGGGCGATCCAAGGTCAGCACATCATAGCTATCAACAGCATAGCCATCAGGAAAAACACCCGCCAACACATCCAGCGACGGGCACGGCGTATCCCACAGAATTTTGACATGGGCACACTGCGGAAACTGTTCTTTGAAAAACGCAATATCGGCGGCGGGATCAACCACGTGGTCTTGCTTGATCAAGACATTGCCCGACCAATAATGCGGCTCTGAAGGGGTGCGCATGACAATGCCAAGCGGATAGGCTTCCAGCGTCGAAAACCCCTTCATAGAAACAAAATCACTGTGCAACCCCAGCGAACGCAGGGTCATTCGACTTTCGACAGCTTCAGCCGCATCTCTCGCAAAACGGGCAAAACGGCGCGGACCTTATCCTCGCCCACGGCGTCCACAACATCGGCAATCACAGGGGCAATCGAGATCACAGCCGCATCGCGGGCCTTTTGACCAGCGGGGCTAATCGACACCATCTTGCGGCGCGCATCATCCCAATCAGGACGGACATGCACCCAGCCTGCCCACTCCAGCTTGCTAAGCGTGTTCGTCATTGCGCCTCGGGTCAGGTGAAACGTCTGGGCCAGCTGCGCGGGTGACTTTTCACTGCCCGAATGGGCCAAGTGATTGAGGACCGAAAAGTGTGACAGCTCCATGCCCTTGGGCAAAACAGACGCGACCAAGCTGCGGGCCAATTGGTCCACAACTAGGATTTCACTAAACAATGTGACGGCAAGGTTTTGACTTTGATCAGACATTAGGGGCCTTCAAATGGACGGTCATGCGACACCGCAGCAATACGCTTGCGCGCATCTGACACTTCCTTGCGATCAATTTCAATCATTGTGACACCAATTGACGTGCCAGCATCCGTTAAAACGTCACCCCATGGCGAAATTACCATGCTATGACCGTATGTTTCGCGCGGCTTGCCTTTGGTTGCGGTATGCGTGCCCGTTTGGGCGGCGGCCAACACATAACACCCCGTTTCAATCGCACGGGCCTGCAATAATGGCTGCCAGTGGGCTGTCCCCGTGACAGGTGAAAACGCGCTCGGAACGATCAAAAAATCCGCACCCGCCTGCGCCAAGGCGCGGTAGAGATAGGCAAAGCGCAGATCATAACATATCGACATGCCAACCTTGCCAAACGGCGTATCGGCAACCACGGCCTTTTTGCCCGGACGATAGCCCGCAGATTCGCGGTAGGTCTCGGTCGGGCTGACGTCCACATCAAACATATGGATTTTATCATAGGTCGCGACAATCTCGCCGCGCGGATCAATCAAGAACGACCGATTGGCAAAGCGGCCATCAGGATCATCCGTTTTTAACGCCAGCGACCCGATCGACAGCCAAACACCCAAGTCCGCAGCCTCGGCACGCAGACCAGCAAGGGTGATATCCGCATCCTGATGTTGCAGCACCTCAACCTGATGGGCACGACTGGCAGAGACACAGTTCGTCACCTCTGGGGTCAGAATAAACGCTGCCCCCCTGCCCGCAGCTTCGCGTATCAAATCGCGGGTGACGGTCAGGTTTTGGGCAGGATTATCGCCAGCGGTTAACTGAACCAGCGCCGCCTTCATCCCTTCAGCAGGGCATCCAGCTTGCCTGCACTTTCAAGGGCATAGAGATCATCGCAGCCGCCAACATGTGTGTCACCGATGAAAATCTGCGGCACGGTACGGCCACCATTGGACCGCTGCATCATCTCGGCCCGCTTTTCAGGCTTCGCGCCAACATTAATCTCGGAAAAGCTAACGCCCTTGGACGTCAACAAGCGTTTGGCGGCATGACAAAAGCCGCAGATGCTGGTGGTGTAAAGTTCTACAGTTTGCATGGAATCGCGGTCCTTTAAGTTACCTTAGCCCCCATCTAAGCATCTTTGACGACCCTTGCCAGTGTTAGCACATTCACGGAAGCGGCACCGGCACTGTAACATGCCTCGGCACTGGCGGCCAAAGTGGCACCCGACGTCATCACATCATCAATCAACAAAACCGAACGACCCTTGATCACATTCTTGCGCTTGGGGTTAGCTTGGATCGCATCCGCAAGGGCGGCAAAGCGGGCATCACGACTATGACCATCCAGCGGTTTGGTGTTCTTGTTGCGTAGCAAGGCATCGGCGCATACCTCGCGACCAATCTGTTTGCCCAGTACATTCACCAAAGCAGCCGACTGGTTATAGCGACGGCGCAACAACCTTATCCAATGCAGCGGGACAGGGATCAGCAGCGTATCATCGCGCAATAATGGGGTTGCCGCACGGGCCATCCAGCGGGCAGCGGGCTGCGCCAAATCTGTGCGGTCGCCGTGCTTCAACGAAAGCACCAACTTGCGACCAATCCCCGAATAGGCGAGCACTGACCGACCCCGATCCCACGGACGGGCAATGCGCAAACAGTCGTCACAGCGCAGATCATCCGCCTGACTATCGCCCGGCAATCCGGTGCCACATTGGCAGCATATCGTGCCGCTGATAAATTGGGTGTCGCGCCAACACCCGCCGCACAGACCAAAGTCGCCCTCGGTCGGCGCGTCACATGCGACGCATTGTGTCGGATAAATTGCCCGAATGATGCTTTGCATCTGCATGATTGCGTCCTAAATGGTCCCTATGGAAAAAATGCCCGAACTTACCGACCGCACCGCCCTTTTGCGTAACCGCGCCCGCGCCATTCCAGAGGCGCTATTCTTGCACGATGTCGTGGCTGATGAGATCAAAGAAAGACTGAAAGAGGTTAACAGAACCTTTACGTCCGTGGCGATTGTCACAGGATTCCCTGAACATTGGGCAGGTCACTTCCCCGACGCGACCATCGTGGATGATACCGAAACCCTCAATCTTGCGCCGCAGTCTTATGATCTGGTGCTGCACATGATGGCGCTGCACTGGGCAAATGACCCTGTCGGCCAATTGGTGCAATGCAGGCACGCGCTAAAGGCGGACGGGATGATGCTGGCCAGTTGCTTGGGCGGGCAAACCCTGCACGAATTGCGCGCGTCCTTGGCAGAGGCAGAGGCCGTCGTCGCAGGCGGGCTATCCCCGCGCATCGCGCCCATGGGCGAAATTCGCGATCTTGGAGCGCTGCTACAACGGGCAGGATTTGCGCTGCCGGTGGCCGACGGCACGCCGCTGACGGCTGACTATGCAAACGCGTTTCACCTGATGCATGACCTGCGCAAAATGGGCGAGGCAAACGCGCTGGCACATAGACCGCGGCACTTCACCATGCGCAACATCTTGACAGAGGCCGCCACCGTCTACGCCGAGAACTTTATCAATGACCAAGGGCGCGTTGACGCGACATTCGAGATTATCACCCTCACAGGCTGGGCACCCGACGACAGCCAGCCCAAGGCGCTGCGGCCCGGCAGTGCGACCACACGTCTTGCCGATGTGCTGGGCACCGATGAAAAACCGCTCAAAGATTGATCTTGGGCGCGTTCCGTCTAAGTTACGACCGAAATGGATAAAATAATGACCGATAAAACCGCTGCAAAATGCCCTGTTCACGCGCAAGCTGATCACCCGAAAATCATGCCCGCAAAGGTCGGCGTGCTTGTCGCAAACCTCGGCACACCCGATAACACCGATTATTGGTCGATGCGGCGCTATCTGAACGAATTTCTTTCCGACAAACGGGTTGTCGATATCTCCGACTGGATCTGGCAGCCCTTGTTGCAGCTGGTCATCCTGACCAGACGGCCCTTCACATCAGGCGCAAACTACCGCTCTATCTGGAACGAGGAAGCGAACGAAAGCCCGCTTTTGACGATCACCAAACAGCAAACAGCCGCGATCAAAGAAACGATGGCAGAACGCTACGGTGACAATGTCATGGTTGATTTCTGCATGCGCTACGGCAACCCGTCCACCAAATCCAAAGTGCGTGAAATGGTCGAGGCAGGCTGCACTAAAATCCTGTTCTTCCCGCTTTACCCGCACTACGCGGGGGCGACCTCTGCCACAGCAAACGACCAATTCTTCCGCGCGTTGATGGATGAAAAGCAGCAGCCAATCGCACGGATCGTCGAACCCTATTTTGAAGACCCCGCTTACATCGACGCACTCGCGCAATCGATAGAGACCGCCTACGCGAACCTCGAAGAAAAGCCCGAATTGCTGGTCTGTTCCTACCACGGGATGCCGCAGCGCTACCTGATGGAAGGCGACCCATACCACTGCCAATGCCAGAAAACGACGCGCTTGCTGAAAGAACGGCTAGGCTGGGCTGACACCGAAATCCGCACCACATTCCAGTCCGTATTCGGACGCGAAGTCTGGCTAAAACCCTACACCGTCGACGAAGTGGCGCGCTTGGCCAAAGAAGAAGGCGTCAAGAACATCGCGATCTGCGCGCCTGCATTCTCTGCCGATTGCATCGAGACACTCGAAGAAATCAACGAAGAGATCAAAGAAAGCTTCGAGCACGCAGGTGGCGAAAAATTCACCTACATCCCATGCCTGAATGACGATCCGGCACATATCGCGGCCCTGTGCGGGGTGATTGACCAAAACTTGCTTGGCTGGGTCAACCGCTAACGAAAAACGGCGGGGACATGCCCCGCCGCGTTTCTATCTGAATTCCATTGTAACCTCAGAGCAGCAGCACTTTCGTACCATTCTTGGTCATCGCGTATAGCTCTGCGATATGTTCGTTATACAAACCAATACAGCCATTCGATGAACGGCGACCGATCTTGCGCGTGTCATGGGTGCCGTGGATACGGTAATACTGCCACGACAAATACAACGCGTGTGTGCCAAGCGGATTGTCTGGACCGGGACCAATACGTTCTGGCCACTCGGGGTTACGCTCGCGCATGGATGGGGTCGGGCTCCAGCTTGGGCCCTCGACCTTGCGGATAATCTCGGTGCGACCAGTGCGGGTCAAATCCTCGGTCAACGGCACGGATGTCGGATACAACTTGTAAACGCTCTGATCCTCGGACCAGAAATGCAACGCACGGGACTGCAAATCCACCAAGATCGCGCCGCCAGCAAGGTTGCTAAAATACGGCTGCCAATCCAACGAGCGGAAACTAGAGATATTGCGCACAACGCCGCCACGAATATCGGCTTCGATTTCGGTGCTATTACCGGTCTGGGCAAAGGCACCCGTGCCAATCGTCGCGGCCGTCGCGGCCAAAAAGCCACGGCGGGATAGTGCGTTTGAATTAATCTTACTCATCGAATACTCCATCAGGCTATATTGCTGATTAACTAGGATTGTATTTATGCAGCAATGCGGCACCATGCAATTCAAACAATCGTTAGAACGGCAAAGGTCCGCCTAACAGCGTTTGAAGTGTGTCTATATAGGCGCTAAGAAAGAAGAAATTTAGTGAAGGTTGCACCACGATGTTAAGACGCCAGTTGTTGATCGGTTTATCAGTTGCAGCACTTGCTGCGTGCTCGTCTGGGTCATCGGGACGGATCGGGCCGGATGGGCTGCCATTGCCGCAGGTCTATAAGATCACAGCAGCAGATACAGGCGACATCCAGTTCCGCATGCTCGACAGCATCAACACATTACGCCAAGCGGCGGGCGTGCCAGCGGTTGAACTTGACGCGCAACTCAACGCAGCTGCCGCGACACATTCACGCGACATGGCGGTGCAAAACCGGCCTTGGCTGTTTGGATCAGACGGATCATCGCCACTGGATCGGGCGCGGCGCGTCGGGTTCCGTGGACGGATCGTGGGCGAAAACATCTCTGAATCCTACGAGACAGAGCTGGAAACGCTGGCCGCATGGATGAACCAACCCGATACGCGCAACGTGATCTTGGACGGCAAAGCGCGGCGCATGGGGTTTGCTTGGTATCAAGAACCGGCAGGCAAAATCTGGTGGACGCTGAACATGGGTACAGATGCAGTCGCCGCACCAGTGGTGCAAACAGCCGCAACTGGCGCTGCGCCATTTCAGCTTGGGTCGTTTTAAGGCATAATCAGAATAAGCGTGCCGTCATCAACCATCGCATAGATCTCTTCAATCTCTTCGTTGGTGACGGCAATACAGCCCCACGTCCAATCTTTTTGACCGATATAGCCTAAAGGCGTGCCGTGTATGAAAATCTCGCCACCTGGCATTTTGCCTTGGGACTGGGCATAGGCCACATCGTCAGTATTGGGATACGAAATCCCCAACGACAAATGAAAGCGGCTGTTGGGATTACGGCGATTGATGCGATAGGTGCCTTCGGGCGTGCGACCATCGCCTTCAAACTGCTTATGACCCTTGGGGCTAAACCCGAACTCAACGTCATAGGTTTTCAGCAGGTTCGTGCCGCTAATCAGCTGCATCACACCTTTTTCTTTGAAAATCTGAATGCGGTCCACTCTGGGGCCATTATAGGTTTTGAACTTGCTCGGCGCACAGCCAGCAATACCCAAGGCCGTTCCGGCCATCATTAAACGTCTGGTAATCATTGTCCTGCTCCGGTCTTTGCCGTTTGAACCACCATTACACGATCAGGCTAGCCGATGTGTAAGAAAACACAGATGCCAATCACTTTCGCGTAAAGCAGCCGACGACCTCGACATGGGCCGACCAGCGGAACTGATCCACAACCTGTACCCAGTCCAGCGTGAACCCGGCCTTTTGCAAAGTCACCGCATCGCGGGCAAAAGTGACAGGATTACAAGACACCATCGCGATCACATTAATCTCAGAGGCAGCTAGCGTTTCGATCTGCGCTTCGGCACCAGCACGTGGCGGGTCAATCACAGCCGCACCAAACTTGCGCAGCTCGTCAGGTTCTAGCGGACGGCGGAACAAATCGCGAGCCTCTGATGTAACCCGCTTAAGGTTCTTGCCCTCGCGCCAGCCACGATCAAGTGCCGTGATCATATCCTTGTCGCCTTCCACAGCATGAACCTCTGCACGCGCAGACAGCGGCAACGAAAACGTGCCACAGCCTGCAAACAGATCAACAACGCGGCTGGCCTTGGCGGTAATTTCTTCCACAGCGGCCAGCAACGCAGCCTCGCCGTGTTTCGTGGCCTGCAAAAAAGCACCCGGCGGTGGGACAACAGCCGTCGCCCCAAAGAACTGCACTGGCGGGTTCATCGTCACGACGGGCTCTTCCGGCCAAACAAGACGGGCAATATCGTTCTCTTGGGCAAATAACGCCAATTCGGCCCGCAATTCAGGGGTCAGCGGCTTTTCAGTCTCGACAAAAATATCCAAACCCGCGGCAGTTTCGGTCACCGTCAACGCGATCTCTGCCTTGCGGGACGCAGAAATCACCACAAGCTGTTCCAGCATCGGAAACGCAGCCATCAGTTTCGGCGTCAGCAACTGGCATTCTGGCACAGGGATCAGCGTATGCGTGCCCTTGGCATGAAAGCCTAGCATCGCACCGCTTTTGGTGCGCTTGCCTGCCAGTTTTGCACGACGGCGCGACTGCGCAGGAGAGGTCACAATATCGCGGAACGTGGTTTCAATGCGCTGGGCGGACATCGCTTTTTTGACAATATCCAACTTCCAATTGGCAACAAACGCATCATTGGCATGCTGCATCGCGCAGCCACCGCAGTTTTTGAAGTGCTTACAAGGGGCCGAAACGCGGTCAGGCGACGGTGTGATAATCCGCACAGTCCCATCCTGCGCGACAGCCACCTCTTCGCCCGGCAAGACGCGCGGCAACAGTGTGCGCCCGTCATCCACCTTGCCAAGCCCGAGGTGGGTCAATCCTTCGATCATCGCCATAACTTATTCCGCCGCATCTTTGATATTGATAAATCCACCAGATTGCCGGTTCCAATAACGGGCATATAACCCGTCTTGAGCCAACAACTCAGCGTGCGTTCCCTGTTCCTTGATACGCCCCGCGTCAAGCACAATGATCCGGTCCATCCGCGCAAGCGTCGATAAGCGGTGCGCAATTGCAATAACCGTCTTGCCTTCCATCACGCTTTCCAGCGCATGTTGGATAGACGCCTCGACCTCGGAATCAAGCGCACTTGTCGCCTCGTCCAGCACCAAAATCGGCGCGTCTTTTAATATCGCACGGGCAATCGCAATGCGCTGACGTTGACCGCCAGACAACTTCACACCGCGTTCGCCCAGATGGGCATCATAACCAGCACGCCCCTTAAAGTCGCGCAGTTCTGCGATGAAATCCGTGGCCTCGGCTTGTGATGCAGCCGCCTCAACCTCGGCTTGGCTCGCATCGGGCTTGCCATAACGCATGTTATCGCGGGCAGATCGGTTAAACATCGCCGTTTCTTGGGTCACCATGCCGATCTGGCGCCGCAGGCTTTCCTGCGTCACATGCGCCACATCCTGCCCGTCAATCGCAATGACACCGCCTTCGGGATCATAAAGGCGCAACAACAGCGACACCATCGTCGACTTACCAGCCCCAGAGGCACCCACAATCCCCAGCTTCTCACCAGAATGCACCGTCAGATCCACGCCCTGCAAACCGCCAGCACCACCGCCATAGGTAAAGGTCACATCGTTGAAAGAAATCTCGCCGTTTGGAACCGTCAACTCAACTGCATCAGGATCATCCAGCAAGGTATGCGCAGGACTAAGGGTGCGGATCGCGTCCTCGACCTCTCCCACGTTGGCATACATACCCAGCAGCGTGAAACTGACCCATCCGGTCATCTGGGCTAGACGCAAACCAATCGTACCACTGACAGCAATATCGCCAGCACTGGCAGACCCGGAGGTCCAGAAATACAGCGTCGCACCCACCATAATCAGCGGCAAAAGACCCGCCAAAGTCATCAGCAAAAACCGGAAACTGGCCGACAAAGTGCCAAAACCAACCGACGCCTGACGCATGGTCTCCATCGCATCAATGGCAGCACGGTCCTCAAAATCGTCATGGGCGAACAGTTTGACCGTTTTGATATTCGTGACCGTATCAACCACCTGCCCCGTCACCATCGCACGACTGGCAGCACGGGTCTTAGACGCGGCGCGCACACGGGGCATAAAGAACCGGATCAGCAAGACATAGGCAACAACCCAAAGCGCCAGCAGCAACGCACTTCGGCCATCAATCGTGAACATTAACATGACCGAGCCGATTAGCGACGCCGCCGCAAAGATCACGGTGTGAATAGTCTCGACCACCAGATCCGTCGCAGCGCGGGCCGCCT
Source organism: Loktanella sp. (assembly GCA_024686085.1). Classification (GTDB taxonomy): domain Bacteria; phylum Pseudomonadota; class Alphaproteobacteria; order Rhodobacterales; family Rhodobacteraceae; genus Yoonia. The sequence continues at coordinate 87,129 of JAIBDT010000002.1, read as the reverse complement.
GCCCCTGCTTTTGGGCAATGCGTCCCGCAAAATCATCGTCAAAGAACTGGACCGACTGACCAAGCGTATGACGGTGCAAACGCGAATAGATCATGTTCATTATCGCAGGGGCCAAGACCACCGATTGCATCAACCCCGACAGGCCAAACACAATCGGGCGCAACAGTACGAAAAACGCAGCAACACCCAACAGCAACAACATATTGGAACTAAAAAACGTGTCAGCCGTCGACCCCAAAGCGGCATCAATCACGAGACCAAGGATCAGCGCCGACATGACCTCGATCACACCGCCCAGCGCGGACACAAAACCGCCCAGCGCCATATAGCGAAAGCTGCCCTTAAAACCCCAGCGCATGAACGCCATTAACGTATGTGGGGGTGGCCCGTCCGCGGGGGCAAAGGCGTCGATATACTTAGATGGGTCTGTCATGTCTGTCCTAAAAATCCACCGGACTGACGCGCCCAGAATTTCGCATATTGCCCGCCTTGCGCGAGCAAACTGTCATGTGTGCCGTCTTCAATCACGCGACCATTTTCCATCACGATAATGCGGTCCATCTGCGCGATCGTCGATAGACGGTGGGCAATGGCGATCACGGTTTTACCCGTCATCATACCGTAAAGGGTGTTCTGGATCGCGGCCTCTGCTTCGGAATCTAGCGCACTTGTCGCCTCATCCAATAGCAAGATCGGCGCATCCTTCAACATAACGCGTGCAAGGGCAATGCGTTGGCGCTGACCACCCGACAATTTCACACCACGTTCACCAACACGGGCCGCGTAACCCTTGTTGCCCTCGCTATCCTCTAGGCCAAGAATAAAATCATGCGCCTCGGCCTGTTTGGCCGCCGCAATCACTTGATCCTCCGTGGCATCAGGCTTGCCATAGGCAATGTTTTCGCGCACCGACCGATGCAGCAACGAACTGTCTTGTTGCACCATACCAATGGCACTGCGCAGGCTGTCTTGGGTAATAGACGCGATGCTTTGATCATCAATCAAAATCGCCCCCTGCTCGACATCATAAAACCGCAACAACAGCTTTACGAGGGTCGATTTCCCCGCGCCCGATTGACCAACCAGCCCGACCTTTTCGCCTGTCTTGATCGTCAGGTTGATATGATCCAGCCCGCCCGCGTCCTTTCCGTAATGGTGCGATACATCTCTGATCTCAATCACACCATCTGTCAGGGCCAGGGGCTTGGCATCCTTGTCATCCAGCAAGGTCACAGGCTGCGCAATGGTTTGCATCCCCTCGGCAACAACACCCAATTCACGGAAGAAATTCGTAAACGCCCACATGATCCAGCCAGACATCGCATTCAGGCGCAGCGCCAAAGTGCTGGCAGCCGCCACAACCCCGACAGAGGCCGTGCCGTCCATCCACAGTTTGATCGCCCAGCCCGTCACGCCAACAATCAAGAACCCGTTCAGCAGCATCAGCGCCACATCCATGATCGTGTAATAACGCATCTCGATCTGGAACGTGCGGCGCGTTTCCTCAATCGCCTCTTTGGCGTAATCCACCTCGCGATCATGATGCGCGAACATCTTGACCGAATGGATATTGGTGTAACTATCCACAACGCGCCCCGTCACCGCACTGCGGGCATTGGATGCAGCCTCTGACGCAGGACCAATCTTTTTGACCACCCAGCGCAGCAACACCAGATAGGGCACCAACCAAAACAGCATCGGAATGATCAGTCGCACGTCCGCATCGCCCAGCAAAATCGCTGCCCCAATCAGATAGGCCATCGAGAATGTAATCGCGTCAAATAGCTGAAAAACCACCTCGCCCGCAGCGGGGGGTGTTTGCATAATCCGGTTGGCAATCCGACCCGCGAAATCATCCTCGAACCAGCCCACGGATTGACGCAAAACATGACGGTGCGCGCGCCATCTGACCAAAGTACCGAAATTCGGTAAGATCGCGTTATTTAACAGTGCGACCTGAAAAATATGCAGCAAGGGCCTGAAAGTAAGAATAAAAATGGCAACAAGGATCAACTCAAACCCATGCCGCGCCCAGACTTCAGAAACCTTATCCGCGGATAAGATATCGACCAGACGCCCTATGTAATAAATCAGCCAAACCTCGACCGCCGCGATCACCACAGAGGCAATGCCCGTGTACCAAAACACACGGTGAAACGGACGCGCATATGCACGCAGAAACGGAAGCAATTTTGTTGGCGGCTGATCGGTCTCTTCATAAGGGGTATAGGGATCAACAAGGCCTTCGAAAAAACGAAACACGGGCGACTACCTTTGGCTGTAATCCCGCACTCATAACGTGGATTAGGTTAAAGGAAAACCGCCAGCGAAAATCCCGCCAATACCACCGCCATGATCCGCATAAAGATCAACCATGCCAGCGGCTGACTGAGCAATAGCGACAATAAGCTCCCCGCCCACGCCCAAAACAGGCAGACACCTAGGTTGATGCCCGAAAACGTCAGCGCCAAGATCACCGCTTGGTTCCCCGCAGGTAAGCTCGCGACATAGGCCACTGCACTCAACGCGACGGCCCAGATTTTCGGGTTCACCCATTGGAACAGGACCGCTTGAAGAAACGTAAACGGCTTGTCCCCTGCCGCCTTTTGCTTGGCTGCTTTGGCACGCCAAAGGTTCACCGCCATCCACAAGATCCAAAGACAGGCCGCGATTTTTAGGGCCAGCGACAAAGCAGGAAAGCGGTGCAACAACGCGCCCAATCCCAACCCCACCAGCCCTGCAATGACCCCCACCCCAAAAGCCACGCCAAGGATATGCGGCACGGTCGCGCGGAACCCGAAGCGGGCGCCAGAGGCGGTCAGCAAGATCACGTTTGGGCCCGGCGAAAACAGCCCAAAGAAGACAAAGCCAAACAGAGGGAGAAGCTCAGCCAATCAGGTCGGCCTTACCCGCGGTGAAGCCTGACGCGATCCAGTCTTCTTCGGCTTTGCGCAAGGCCGCACCGAGGGCCGCGCCTTGCAAGGCGGGCATCAAGTCGGCGGCTTTGATCGGGAACTGCTGTCTGGACGCAAACTGAACCAATTCAATCGTATTAGTATCGATTTCGTGACCCAGACTTGCCGCCTCAATCGCTACGCGATCGGTGGCAATTTCGGCTCCGTAGCGGTAAGCGCAGGCGTTTAAGCTGATGTCATCCATCAAGCGGGTAATGCGCCTTTCCTGCTGGTTTGTTAGCTTTAGTCCGTCGCGCATACCGCCAAGTACGACAAGACGTCGGATCGCATTTGGGGCCAGACTCGCCTGCCCTTCAACATGGACTAACACCGCCATGATCTGCGGTGCAGCGCCGGGCAAAACCTGCCCCAAAACACCCGCTGCACCCATCGATGCCAAAGCGGGTGCAGGGTCAGGCGCGGTCAAAAGTTTCAAAATTTCAGACGTTACACGTTCACGCGACAGACCCGCCAACCCGTCGATGTTTTCGGCACATGCAGCCAGCCCCTCGGCGTCAATCCCGCCATCGGGGTCGCCATACCAAGCATGGAACCGAAAGAACCGCAGGATGCGCAGGTAGTCTTCTTTGATGCGTTGATCGGCATCGTCGATAAAACGGACCCGCCGCGCCAGCAAATCGGGCAAACCGCCAAGCGGATCAGCGACCTCGCCCAGCGCATTGCAGTAGAGCGCGTTCATCGTAAAATCGCGACGGCGAGCGTCCTCGATCATCGTATCGGCAAAGGCAACGGCGGCACGCCTGCCATCGGTAGCGACATCTTTGCGGAATGTTGTGATCTCGAACGGAATACCATCCGCGACCACAGTGATCGTGCCGTGGTCGATGCCTGTAGGAACAGATTTGAGACCTGCCGCCTTTGCCAGCGCGATTACTTTTGTTGGATGGGCATCGGTACTGAGGTCCATATCAGATACGGGCGCACCAATAAGCGCATTGCGGACGCTGCCACCCACAAACCAAGCCTGATGTCCTGCGGTTTCAAGCATGGCACACACCTGCTGCGCGGCGCCGTTTAGCCAGTCTGCGGTGATGCGGGTCATGTGATACGTTCGGCCAAGGCGCGCAGAATGCGGGCCGTTGCACCCCAAATGTAATACGGACCGTAAGGGACAGTGTAGTAATAGCGTTCGCGGCCATTCCAATGCCGCCCCTGCACGCAAAAGGTTACGGGGTTCGTGACGTGATTGAACGGAACCTCAAAGACCTCGCTTACCTCGCCTGCCTCTGGAATCGGGGTAAAACCGCCGTGCACCACGGCCAAAACGGGGGTGATCGCATAGCCTGTGACGGTTTCATGACTGGGCAGCGCGCCGATCACCTGCACTTGGGTCGGATCAAGGCCGATTTCTTCATGTGCTTCACGCAGAGCGGCGGCGGTTGGGCTGGCGTCGGTGGGGTCTTGTTTACCGCCTGCAAAAGCGATTTGGCCTGGGTGGTGTTTAAGACGCGCGGACCGTTTGGTCAGGATCAAATTGCCCGTATCAGCGCGAAAAGCGACCAAGACCGCGGCGGGCGTCAGTTTGCGGCCCTCTGGCAGAACGATATCTTTGTTGAGGTCGAAATCAGTGGATGCGCTGCCCTGTTTGGTCAGCGCATCCTCTAGGATTTTGATCAGATTAGGCGTCGTCACTTTTGGCCTCGAACCCGAGAGTATCGGGCTGGAAAACATAGTGTGACCCGCAGAACTGACAGTCGGCTGTGACCGTGCCTTCGTCGGTGATCATGTGGCTGATGTCTTTGGCGGAATAGATCGACAAGGACTGTTTCACGCGATCAGCCGAACAGGTGCAGCCAAATTTTACCGGCTGTGCGTCATAAATCCGCGGCTGTTCTTCGTGGAACAGACGCACCAGCAATTCGCTCGGCGTCACGGTCGGCCCGATCAATTCAAGCGCATCTACAGTGTCTAACAAGGCGTTTGCACGTGTCCAGTTTTCACCCTCGACCTCGTCCAGAATGTCCTCTGGCAGTAACAATCCGCCCTCGCCTGACCCGCCGTCGCCTTTCATCTCTGGCGATGCTTTTGGCATGTGCTGTAGCAGCACGCCCCCTGCCCGCCATTGTTCTTCTTCGCCACGGATTTGGGACCGACCGAATGTCAGCTCGAAACGTGTCGGGATTTGTTCGGACTGCGCAAAGTAAGTCTCGGCGCATTTTGACAATGAATCGCCTGCAAGCGGAGTGACCCCTTGGTAAGGTGTCATGTCTGGTCCTTGGTCGATCAGGATCGCAAAATACCCCTTGCCGATCTGGCTGAACGGCACGGCCTTTAGATTGATCGTGTCCGGGTCATAGCTGGCATAGGCGCGGATACGTGCAGGTTCACCGTCATCGGTCGGCCCGTAATAATCGGTTGCGATAAACCGGATTGGCCCGTCACCGCGCACTTGCAGGGACAGTTTCCACCGTAGTTTCATTGATTGACCGATCAATGCGGTCAGCAAGGCCATCTCGGCGATCAACCCTTCGATCTCGTCAGGGTAGCTATGTTGGCGCAGCACCTCTTCCAAGGTGCCGTCCAGACGGGCCACGCGACCGCGAATATCAGATGCGTCGAGTTGAAATGGCAGGACGGTATCGTCCCAAGCAATTTTGCTGGTCGTCATGGGCTTTCCTTACATGTGCGGAATTGGCATACCCCGCCTATATAGGTGGGGCAAGTCCGCGTCCAAGGGGTGAAATGATGATCAAACGGTACGGAACGGCCCCAAAGGTCGGTCAAACATACAAATTGCGCGCTGGTGCTTATGCGATTTTGCCAAATGCGGGGCAATTGTTGCTGACTTATCAAGGTGCGCCGCATTATGAATTTCAACTGCCTGGCGGTGGTATTGATGAAGGCGAAAGCCCGATCCAAGCCTTGCACCGCGAAGTTTTCGAGGAAACTGGCTGGCGCATTGCCAAGCCGCGCAGGTTAGGTGCGTTTCGCCGATTTGTTTGGATGCCCGAATATGGCATGCACGCCGAAAAGCTGTGCCATATCTACACAGCGATCCCCGTGATGCCGCACGGCCCTGCCCGCGAGGCAAATCACGAGCCTGTTTGGCTGTATCCCAACCAAGCGATCCAAGAGTTGGCGAATGATGGCGACGCAGCATTCGTCGCCAACATGTCGTTTTAATCGACCAACGGGCGCCCTTCGATAACATGCCCGTAGATGGTGGTCAGGACGCTGATCCCGACCATCATACTGATCCATTGCACTGCAAGGCTGGCGATTGTCGAGATGATGGGGATAGGGCCCAGCGCCAATGAAAAGACCATGCTGGCCACAAAGTTCAGCACGATCATGATCAGCGCCGTGCCCAAGATGGTCTGCGAGATATGGCTTGTTTTTGCCCAAGCATCGATGCTGCCCATCGGTTGACCAACCGCGACCGACGGCAAAGAGACGCTGACCCGCAACCAAACGTAGCTAAGCAAGACGTTGAACGCGATGGACACAATCGCAAGCATAACCGGATTTTCCAACAAGCCGATCAAGATAGGCATAATGACAAAGGAAAGCGGCACTACGAAAGCCATCATCTGCAGCACGATCATCAAGGTTCGACGCAAATAGGCGCCGATCGGGCGGTCCGCAACGACAGGCACGTTGGCGGGGTATTCTTCTAACAGGATGAACCTGTGCCACGTCACCGCAACCCAAGAAAACGTGAACATCATCAAGGCCAGCGAAGCCAGAACGACGACAAAGATGGCACCCGGGTTCGCGATTTCCTCAAGATTGAGGCCTATGTTGGTTTGAAGCGGAACGCCGGTTACAGTCAACATCACCGCGATCAAAGCGATCGAAATCACAAAAGGTATAACAGAAGCCCTAAGCGCCTCGCGCCAATTGCCAAAAACGATCACAAACGCATGTCGCACAATATTCCAAGCCATTATAATGCTTTCCTCAGTTGCTTTGCGAATTTGGTCGCACCTCTGTTGCAGGGCGTCAACGCCATTTCCTTGCACGGCCTGTCAAAAAGCGATATCGCGCGTTTTAAATCCCGCATGATATAAAGGCTGATCTTATGACTGCTCCGAAAAAAGTTGTTCTCGCATATTCTGGTGGTCTGGATACCTCGATCATCCTCAAGTGGCTGCAAACAGAATATAACTGTGAAGTTGTCACGTTCACTGCCGATCTGGGGCAGGGTGAAGAGCTAGAGCCCGCGCGCAAAAAGGCCGAAATGATGGGCGCGTCGTCGATTTATATCGAAGACCTGCGCGAAGAGTTCGTGCGCGATTTCGTCTTCCCAATGTTCCGCGCCAATGCTTTATATGAAGGTCTGTATCTGCTGGGCACGTCTATCGCGCGTCCGCTGATTTCCAAGCGTCTGGTTGAGATTGCCGCACTTGAAGGCGCCGATGCCGTGTCCCACGGCGCAACGGGCAAGGGCAACGATCAGGTCCGGTTTGAATTGGCCGCCTATGCGCTGGACCCAGAAATCAAAGTGATCGCGCCTTGGCGTGAATGGGATTTGACAAGCCGTACGCGCCTTTTGGAGTTCGCTGAAAAGAACCAGATTCCAGTTGCAAAAGACAAGCGCGGCGAGGCGCCCTTTTCGGTCGATGCGAACCTGTTGCACACCTCGTCTGAAGGCAAAGTTCTGGAAGATCCAGCGCAAGAAGCACCAGAATATGTCTACCAGCGCACCGTGTCCCCAGAGGATGCGCCGAACACACCAGAGATGGTCGAGATTGGGTTTGAGCGCGGCGATGCAGCGTCTATCAATGGCGAAATGATGTCGCCCGCGACGATCCTGACCAAGTTGAACGAGCTTGGCGGCAAGCATGGCGTCGGTCGTTTGGATCTTGTCGAGAACCGCTTTGTTGGCATGAAATCGCGCGGCGTCTACGAGACACCGGGCGGCACGATTTTATTGGAAGCCCACCGCGGCATCGAGCAAATCACGCTGGATTCAGGCGCTGGGCACCTCAAAGACAGCATCATGCCGAAATACGCAGAGCTGATCTATAACGGTTTCTGGTTCTCGCCAGAGCGCGAAATGTTGCAAGCCTTGATCGACAAGAGCCAAGAGCATGTCAGCGGCACTGTGCGCGTGAAACTTTACAAAGGGTCCGCCACAACGGTCGCGCGCTGGTCCGACAATAGCCTTTATTCCGAAGCGCATGTGACGTTTGAAGAAGATGCGGGCGCCTATGACCAAACAGACGCTCAGGGCTTTATCCAGTTGAACGCGTTGCGCCTGAAACTGCTGGCTGCACGGAACCGTCGCACCAAATCCTAAATCTTATGCGCTGCCATCTTGTCGTAATATGGCAGCGCATTTTCCAACAGATCACTGTCACGTCCCGTCAGGACGGGTAGCGGCCCTTCAGCCCCCGCAAAACCGGTAGATTTATGCACCGCGTTGTACCAATGCGCGGCCCAGATGCCGTCATCTTTTCTTGGTCCGGCTGCCCAAGACAGCATCGCGGGGTCAAAGGGCAGGTCAATTGCCGCGCAAAGTTTTTTCAGCATCCCTTCAGGGTCTTTGCGAATATCTGCGCTGTCGATCACGACTCCACCGATTTGATCGTAAAGGTCTGCTTGCTGTCGAAAACCGATGTCATCGTCGGTAATATCCGCACGTTTTACGCCATAGCTAGCGATCACGCGGGAAGGGTGCCGTATCAGGTGGACATTTGTGCAGTCTTTGGTCCACCCCGTCGGGATTCCGTCGATCATATGATGCGGCATGTGTTTCATATAAAAATGCGGCTTTTGTCGTGGAATAGTGTCTAAAATTTGTGCTGCAATTTTTTCGGGGTCAGTCTCGTGTGCGGCGATAATGTCTGCCGCCATCGGATGATCATAGCCCGTCTTGGCAAGGTAGGCCGCATAAAATGGTTCGTCCCAGACCGCAAAATCGGCACGATTCTCAAAAGCATACATCATCGCAGTTGATAGGTTTCGCGGTCCTGACCACATAGCAAGTTTCATGTTCAAGCCACCTCTTTCGCGACAAGTGCCGCATATAATTCACGCAAGCGACTGGTCATTGGCCCAAGCTCGCCCGTGCCGATTGTGCGCCCATCGATGGACCCGACGGGCGTTTGCGCACCGAAAGTGCCCGTTAGAAATGCCTCATCCGCGCCGTATGTGTCCACAAGGCTGAAATTCCGCTCGAAAACGGGGATATCGTTGGCGCGACACAGGTCGATGACCTTTTGACGGGTGATTCCGTTCATGCAGTAATCGCCCGTGCTGGTCCAAACGGCCCCTTTGCGAACGATAAAGAAGTTACACGCGTTGGTCGTATTTACGAACCCATGCAGATCAAGCATCAGTGCTTCGTCCGCGCCTGCCTTTTGCGCCGCGATGCAGGCAAGGATGCAATTCAGCTTGGAATGACTGTTCAGTTTCGGATCTTGCGTCATGGGCAGGCCGCGCAAATGCGGCACCGTCGCAAGCGTGATTGGACGTGGCAATTTGGGACGCGAATGTTCCATGATAATCACCATCGTCGGTCCAGATTGCGAGAGCGACGGATGCTGGAACGGCAACACCTTCACGCCCCGCGTGATCATCAAGCGTGCATGGGCGTTGTCGGTCATTCCGTTCGCTTTTTGGGTCTCTAACAAGGCAGAAATGACGCCATTTCGGTCCATGCCGATATTGAGGTCAATCGCTTTTGCGGCTTCAAACAGCCTGTCCATATGTTCATCAAGGAAGGCCCATTTATTGTTGTGCAGGCGCAGCCCTTCCCAGATGCCATCGCCTAGCATGAAGCCGCTGTCATAGACGCTGACCTTTGCGTCGTTCTTTGGCACGATTTTGCCGTCGACATAAATCAGGATTTCAGCGTTACGGGCGTCTTCTTCGGCTTGGTGAGTGGTGACGTGATCTGACATGGGTACCTCGTTGTTTTGCGCAGGCTAGGACGCCTTTCAAAATGTTCCAAGAGGTAAAGAGCGCGTGATATCACTGTGCCGTGAATTGCGCTGGTCTCGGTCACAGGTGAGGGTGGGACAAACAGGAGATCCATGATGAAGTTTACGATCCAGACCGCCAAAACCGCTGCACTTGCCCTTCTAATCGGGACAGCCGCGATTATGCAGAGCACAACGGCCGATGCGCGCGATATTCAAAAGACCGTCGTCGCAGGCGGGTGTTTTTGGTGCATCGAGAGCGACTTTGAGCGTGTGACCGGCGTGTCAGAGGTGGTGTCCGGTTATGCCGGCGGCACGACAGCGAACCCGACGTACAAGACATTAAAAGGCACGGGCCATTATGAGGTGGTTGAGATCACTTACGACGCTGATGTTGTCAGCTATGACCAGTTACTAAACATGTTCTTGCGGTCGGTTGATCCGACAGATGCTGGTGGTCAGTTCTGTGATCGTGGCGATGTCTATCGCACCGCCATTTTCGTGTCTAACCCTGCCCAAGAAGCATCTGCGAGGGCCGCGATTGCAACTGCCCAGCGCGATTTGGGGCAGCCGATTGTAACCCCGGTTTTGCCTGCTGCCACGTTTTACGAGGCTGAGGATTACCACCAGAATTACTATCTTGGCACAAACCGCGTAATCACCCGCGGTGGCGTGAAAACCCAAGCGGAGGCCTATAAGTTTTATCGCGACGGCTGTGGCCGTGATGCACGTGTGAAACAGTTGTGGGGCTCAGCCGCGCCGTTTGTCACCCATTAAAGGCGCGCACTTCGGACAGATCGGGGATCACATCGGCGGTGCCTTTGCGGGTGACCATTAATGCACCCGCCTTGGTCGCCATGTTAATCGCCTGCGCCATGGGCATCCCTTGGTCCAAGCCTGCCAATAGGTAACCGGTAAAGGTGTCGCCCGCGCCCGTTGTGTCGATGGGCGTGACCGGAAGCGCGTCAAAGTGCTGTTTGCCTTCTGGCCCAAACCAGTCAGCCCCATCCCCGCCAAGCGTGACGACAACATCACGCACGCCCAGCGCGTTTGGCGTTTTGCCTGTGGCCTCGGTCAGCTGCGCTGCTTCGACTTCGTTCAGGATGAGGAAATCGAGATGTTCGAGAACAGCCTGCACGCGTTCCGCAGAAAAAGGCGCGGCAGCATAGGCTACTTTCAGCCCCATCTTTTTGGCAAGTGATGCCCCTGTCCGCTGGAGGTTGGTCTCGTTTTGAGTCACGAACCAATCGCCTGTTTGTGCCTCTGATAGCGCAGTTTGAAGGGCGGTTTGTGGCACTTCGCCATTCGCGCCCGCATGTAGAAGGATCGCGTTTTCACCATGCTCGTCCACCATGATGATCGCGTGACCTGTGGCCGTATCGACCTGTGCGATATGCTGCGTATCGACCCCGTATTCCAACAATCGTTTCTGCGCCCAATCCCCGTCGGGCCCAAGTGCGCCGATGTGATTGATCCGGCTGCCCGCCCGCGCGATTGCAACGGACATGTTCGCACCCTTGCCGCCCATAAAGGTGGCGCGATCTGTCGAGGACAGTGTCTCACCCGGCTCTGGGATATGCGGGACGGCATAGACAAGATCAGCGTTGATTGACCCGAGGTTCCAGATGGCCATTTAGCCCACCTTACAGGCCGCGATCACGGCCATGTTCAGGATGTCGTTGACCGTTGATCCCGTCGAGCAGATTTGAACGGGCTTGCCCACGCCAGACAAGATTGGCCCGATAACTGTCGCGCCCGCCATTTCCTGCATCAGTTTGACCGAGATCGACGCCGAGTGACGAGCAGGGACGACCAATACGTTTGCCGGACCTGTCAGCCGTGAGAACGGATAGTGTTCCATTGCTGTCATGTTCAGCGCGACATCAACGGCCATCTCGCCTTCGTATTCAAAGTCGACCCCACGTTCGTCCAGCACTTTTGGCGCGATGTGCATCTTCTCGGCTCGCTCGGATACAGGGTATCCAAAGGTCGAAAAGGACACGAATGCGACGCGTGGTTCTAGGCCAAGTGCACGTGCGACGCTGGCGCCCCGTTCAGCGATATCAGCCAGATCGTTTTGGTCGGGCCATTCGTGCACAAGCGTATCGGTGATCAGAATGATCCGCCCTTTGTGCAAGATTGCGGTGACCCCCACCGCCCCGTCATGGGGTTGCGCATCAAAGACGTGGTTGATCAGTTCAAGCACATGCGCGGATTTGCGAGTAGCCCCTGTGACCATCCCGTCTGCGTGTCCGTGCGCCACCATAAGGGACGCGAAAACGTGCCGATCCCGAGAGGCGAGGCGGTGCACATCGTGGTGATCCATGCCCTTGCGTTGCAGCCGCTCGTAGAGGAAATCTTTGTAGGTTTCCAAGTATGGGGTGTTGGCGGCGTTGACGATAGTCAATTCACCCACCGCGTCGGCCATGCCTTCGTTGGTCAACTTGGTTTCGATGTCATTCTCACGACCCACAACCAATGCCTTGCCAAGTCCAGAGCGCTGATAAAGCACCGCCGCGCGTAAGACGCGAATGTCGTCGCCTTCTGCAAAGACCACGGTGGATTGTGCCGCACGGGCGCGGGCATTGAGACTGCGCAGGATAGATTGAGTTGGATCCATCCGCGATTTCAGTGTGTTTTCGTAACCTTCCATGTCGATAATCGGACGGCGTGCGACACCTGTGTCCATGCCAGCCTGTGCCACGGCGGTGGGGATACGGTGGATCAAACGCGGATCGAACGGCGTCGGAATGATGTAGTCGCGTCCGAAAGTTAGCTTGGTCCCGTAAGCCATCGCAACCTCGTCGGGCACGTCTTCGCGCGCAAGAGCGGCAAGCGCTTGGGCGCAGGCAATTTTCATCTCGTCGTTGATGGCGCGGGCGTGAATGTCCAACGCACCGCGGAATAGGTAAGGGAAGCCAAGCACGTTGTTGACCTGGTTCGGATAGTCGGACCGCCCTGTTGCCACAATGACGTCTTCGCGCACCGCGTGGACCTCTTCTGGGGTGATTTCAGGGTCGGGATTCGCCATGGCGAAGATGACCGCATTCGCTGCCATGCTTTCAACCATGTCTTGGGTCACTGCGCCCTTGGCGGACACCCCAAGAAAGACGTCGCAGCCATCCATAGCTTCGGCCAAAGACCGCGCGTCGGTGGTGGCCGCATGGGCGGATTTCCATTGATTCATGCCTTCGGTGCGCCCTTGGTAGATGACGCCTTTGGTGTCGCACATGATGCAATTGTCATGCTTTGCGCCCATCGCCTTGAGCAGTTCAAGACAAGCAATCCCAGCGGCACCCGCGCCGTTCAGCACGATTTTGACCTCTTCTATTTTCTTGCCGGAGATGTGCAACGCATTCAAAAGACCTGCGGCGCAGATCACTGCTGTGCCGTGCTGGTCGTCGTGGAAAACGGGGATGTCCATTTCCTCTTTCAAGCGCTGCTCGATAATGAAACATTCGGGCGCTTTGATGTCTTCGAGGTTGATTCCGCCAAAGGTTGGACCCATCAGGCGCACCGCATTGCAGAACGCATCGGGATCTTCGGTGTCCAGTTCGATATCGATCGAATTCACGTCAGCGAAGCGTTTGAAGAGGACGGATTTACCTTCCATCACAGGCTTGGAAGCCAGTGCGCCAAGGTTGCCGAGACCAAGAACAGCCGTGCCGTTCGAGATCACGGCGACAAGGTTGCCCTTGTTAGTGTAGTCATAAGCAAGCGACGGATCAGCGGCAATATCTTCGCAGGGCACGGCCACGCCAGGCGAATAGGCCAGCGACAGATCGCGTTGCGTTGTCATCGGGACGGTGGCTGTGACCTCCCATTTTCCCGGTGTCGGGTCCATGTGAAACGCTAATGCGTCCTCGCGGGTCAGTTTCGTCTTGGCCATGTGCCGTTCTCCCATAACATTCGACTGACTTTGATCGAAATTCGACAGAGGGGCAACGCCTGACTTTAGCACTTTCGTCGCTAACATCGGGCGGGTACTGTCGCCCTGATTGATCCTTGGGGGATGCATGAGCACGTCAAAACCAACCGTCACGCCGATGATGGCCCAATACCTAGAACTGAAGGCCGGATATCCCGATGCCTTGTTGTTTTATCGCATGGGCGATTTCTATGAGATGTTCTTTGACGATGCAGTCGCAGCGGCATCGGCGCTGGACATCGCGCTGACGAAACGTGGCAAGCACATGGATCAGGATATTCCCATGTGCGGCGTGCCGCATCATGCCGCCGAAGGGTATTTTCTGACGCTGATCCGCAAAGGATTTCGTGTTGCCGTTTGTGAACAAATGGAAAGCCCTGCGGAGGCGAAAAAGCGCGGTGCGAAATCGGTGGTACGCCGCGATGTTGTGCGGTTGGTGACACCCGGAACGCTGACCGAGGATTCACTTTTGGATGCGCGTCGCCATAATTATCTGGCCGCTTACGCCGATGTGCGTGGCGAGGGTGCGCTTGCGTGGATCGATATCTCGACGGGATCGTTTCACGTGATGAATTGCCCCCGTGTGACGCTTGGGCCGGAATTGGCACGATTGACGCCAAAGGAGGTGATTGTCGTTGACGGGTCAGAGGCCGATTACGCTGATTTAGTGTCAGATTCCGGTGCTGCGCTGACCACATTGGGTGGCGCTGCGTTTGATAGCACGGCAGGCGAGAAACGCCTGACCGCTTTGTTCAAGGTCGGGTCATTGGATGCTTTTGGCAGCTTTGACCGCGCGCAGGTTTCGGCAATGTCCGCTGTGGCCGAATACATCGAGATTACGCAAAAGGGGAACTTGCCGCTTGTCCGTCCGCCAGTGATTGAAGGCCAGGCGACGACAATGCAGATTGATGCGGCGACGCGGCGGTCTTTGGAATTGGTGCGCGGGACCGAAGGTGGTCGTGCCGGGTCACTTTTGTCTGCAATTGATCGCACAGTGACGGCGGGTGGCGCGCGGTTGCTAGAGAGGCGCTTGTCGAGCCCGTCTTGTGCATTATCGGTGATTGCCGAGCGACAGGATAGTATTGCCTATCTGGTCGAAAATTCCCGTTTGGCGGCTGATTTACGCGATGGTTTGCGCAGTGTTCATGATCTGGATCGGGCGCTTTCGCGGCTGGCACTGGACCGGGGCGGTCCGCGCGACATGGCCGCAATCCGAAATACGCTGGGGCAGGTCGAAATCTTGCAGCAGATGTTGCCTGCGGAAATGCCAAGCGAACTGAACGCTGCGCGGGCTGCGCTGGATGGTCATGAAGATTTATTGGGCCTGCTCGACAATGCACTGGTGGCTGAACCTCCGCTACTATCCCGCGATGGTGGGTTTATTGCACCTGCATTCGACGAGGAACTGGACGAGGTCCGTAAGCTGCGTGACGAAGGTCGGTCTGTTGTTGCTGCGATGCAGTCTGGTTTTATCGAGATGACGGGGATTTCGGCGCTGAAGATCAAGCACAATAATGTGCTGGGGTATTTCATCGAGACGACGGCGACCCATGCGGAAAAGATGCTGGCGCCGCCGTTGAACGAGACGTTCATTCACAGGCAAACCACAGCAAACCAAGTGCGGTTTACGACGGTCGAATTGTCCGAGATTGAGACGCGCATTCTGAACGCGGGCGGTCGTGCGCTAGAGATTGAAAAACGGCTCTATCAGAGTCTAACACAGGCGATTATTGACAAAGCAGGCCCGATTGGTGCGCTAGCGCGGGCCTTGGCGGAGTTTGATGTGGTATCAGCCTTGGCGCATCTTGCAAGCACCGAAAATTGGGCGCGGCCTGTGATTGACGACAGTCGCGCGTTTGAGATTTCGGGCGGGCGGCATCCCGTGGTGGAGGCGGCTTTGCAAAAAGCGGGCACGCCGTTTGTGGCTAATGATTGCAATCTGAGTGGCACGCCGATTTGGCTGCTGACTGGTCCGAACATGGCGGGTAAATCGACGTTTTTGCGGCAGAATGCGCTGATCGCGATTTTAGCGCAGATGGGGGGCTTTGTGCCTGCCAAGTCGGCGCATATCGGTATTGTCAGCCAGATCTTCAGCCGCGTCGGTGCATCGGATGATCTGGCCAAGGGTCGTTCCACGTTTATGGTCGAGATGGTGGAGACGGCGGCGATTTTGAACCAAGCAGATGACCGCGCACTGGTGATTTTGGATGAGATCGGGCGCGGGACGGCGACTTATGACGGTTTGTCGATTGCTTGGGCCACATTGGAGCACCTGCACGATGTGAACCGCTGTCGGGCGCTGTTTGCCACGCATTACCACGAGATGTCACAACTATCGAACAAACTGGAGGGTGTGGATAACGCCACAGTGACAGTGCGTGAATGGGACGGTGACGTGATTTTCTTGCATGAAGTTAAGAAAGGCACGGCAGATCGCAGTTACGGGGTGCAGGTTGCGCGATTGGCGGGGCTGCCGCAGGTCGTTGTGGAACGTGCAAAAGTTGTGCTGGAGGCCTTGGAGAAGGGCGAGCGGGAAGGAGGTTCCGCACGTAAAGCGATTGTCGATGACCTGCCGTTGTTTTCAGCGATACCAGCGGCTGCGCCTGTGAAGATGAAGGAGTCAGACGTTGAATGCCGTTTGAAGACCGTTTTGCCTGACGAGTTGACGCCGAAAGAAGCGCTCGCTCTGATCTATGAGTTGCGGGATTTGTTGGGCGAGTAGTTACCAGCTGCCCGATGCACCGCCGCCACTAGAGCTGCCGCCGCCACCGCCGCTAAAGCCTCCGCCTGAAGAGTTATTGTCTGAAATTTTTGGCAGTACCTTAAAAACAGAATAACGTTCCTTGCAGTGATTGCATTGGAAGTCTGTACGGCTTTCGCCTGAACTATAGCGGGTAGGGGCTTCGGTCACGATGCTGCCTTCACTTTCCAGCGTTTTGTAGCCACAACCTTTGCAAAGCTTCTGGCTCGTGATCCAGCGCTTCTTGCCCTTGATTGTCACGTGATCGCATTGGCGGCAGATCCAGACATCGTATTCAACTGAATGAAGATCTTCTTCCTTTTGCTGACCTGTCGTCAGATGCTTATGCTCATATTCATCGAGAACGCGCGGCATCCAAGATCCGTCAACAGGGCAACGCCGGGGTGCGCGACGCTTGGCAGCGTGATAGGCGCGCCAAATAAGCCCGCCGATGGGCACGAAAATTGCGAAGATGAAACCGCCGGCCCAGATGCGTAGATCAGTCCACCAGCGGGTAAGTTGGTTGGCGTTATATTGATCGGGCCAGACGCCTGCTATTTCACGAATGGTGTGATCGACGCCTTCGATGATGCCTGCGTCATAGGTATTGAGACGGAACTTTGGGATGATGACGCGATCAATGATTTTTTTGAGCGCATCATCTTTGGTGCGCCCATAGCCGCTACCGATTTCGATACGCATATCGCGGTCTTGTCGTGAAACAAGGAACAGCACGCCATCGTTGCGGTTGCGATCACCAATGCCCCAGCTGTTGAAAAGATTGGTGGCAAAGGCCTCGTTGGTAACTGTTTGGCCATAGTCACTTCGGCGCGTTATGGTCAGGACGGTCATTTCAATGTCGCGGTTTTTACGCAGATCGGCCAGTTTCGCAGCGATCTCTTGCTCTTGGGTAGGCGTTAGCAAGTCGGCGTAGTCGTTGACGTATGGATCGCGGTCTTGGGGGTAGGTTTGTGCTGTGACTGACTGAACGGAAACAGCCAGCCACAACAGGATCACGAGGATGGGCCTGACGAAGCGGCCCATCATTTTAGGATGCAGGCATCGAGGACACGCCAACCTGTGCAGGGCGCAAGAGGCGGTCGTGCAGCATGAAGCCTTCGGCAGCAACTTGGATGATTTCGCCAGCCTTTGTGCCAGGCACGGGGGCTTCGAACATCGCTTGGTGCACTTGCGGGTCAAACTTATCGCCGACCTCTGGCACGATGGGGTCGATGCCGTGCTTTTTAAA
Organism: Loktanella sp.; assembly: GCA_024686085.1. GTDB lineage: Bacteria > Pseudomonadota > Alphaproteobacteria > Rhodobacterales > Rhodobacteraceae > Yoonia. The sequence continues at coordinate 69,371 of JAIBDT010000002.1, read as the reverse complement.
GACAGAGATCAATTCGCGCATCGTCAGTTCGACGCCTTCGAGCAGGCCCTTGTTGACTTCTTTTTCGGTTTCTTCAACGGACTGCAAGGCGCGGCGCATGTTGTCGTAGACGGGCAACATATCGCGCGCGAGCTTTGAGCCGCCGTAGTTTTCGGCCTCGCGGCGGTCACGTTCCGAGCGTTTGCGCGTGTTTTCAGTATCCGCCAAGGCACGCATGAATTTGTCGCGGAAATCGTCGCGCTCTGCCTCTAGGTCGGCAATGCGGCCCAGCATATCGTCCTGCATGTCACCTTCTGCGGCGAGGTCATCCAAGGATTGCGGTTCGTCGTTAGCCATTTTTTAGTCCTTCAAGAACGGTCGGCAATCATCTTGCCCACCAATTGTGCGGTGTAATTCACGATAGGCACGATCCGCCCATAATTCAGACGAGTCGGCCCGATGACGCCTACGGCGCCAATGATCTTCTGGTTGGCGTTCATATATGGAGAAACGACCAAAGAGGAACCCGAAAGTGAGAAAAGTTTGTTCTCAGAGCCAATAAAAATGCGCACACCGTCGCCGCCCTCGGCAAGTTCAAGGAATTGGGCGATGTCGCGCTTGCGCTCGAGGTCATCAAACAAGGTGCGAACGCGTTCCAGATCGGCCTCTGATTCATGCTCGGACAGCAGATTGCCGCGCCCGCGCACGATGAGGCGTTCGTTGCTTTCATCAGCATTATCCCACGTGGCAAAGCCGCTTTCGACCAGTTCGGCGGCAAGCCTGTCGATCTCTTGGCGACGTGCGTTGATCTCGCGGGTGATAACGGCGCCAAGTTCGGAAAGCGTGTGCCCTTCGGCGATGGCGTTGAGAAAGTTTGCAGCCTCGCGCATGGACGAGGGCGTTTGCCCTTGGGGTGGTGTGAACAGCCGGTTTTCAACCCGCCCGTCCGCGAAGACCAGAACGACAAGGGCGCGTTCACGTGACAGCGAGACAAATTCGATGTGCTTGATGGGCGCTTCTTGTTTCGGTGTCAGAACCAGACTGGCCCCATGGGTCATACCAGAGAGCGCGGAGCCAACGCGGTCGAGCAGGGTGGTGACGTCTTCTTTATCGTTGTCGAAAGTTTTGTCGATCGTCTGACGGTCAGGTGCGGTCAGATCGCCAACTTCTAGGATTCCGTCTACAAACATGCGCAACCCAAGCTGAGTTGGAATACGCCCTGCGCTGATGTGCGGGCTGTCGAGCAGCCCAAGATGTTCGAGGTCTTGCATGACGTTGCGAATGGTCGCGGCACTGACTTGTTCGGTCAGCGTGCGGGTGAGAGTCCGAGACCCGACAGGCGCGCCCGTTTCAATATAGCCTTCAACGACGCGACGAAATACTTCACGCGAACGTTCATTCATATCAGCAAACTGAGGCGGGTTTTTGGTCATGTGTACCTGTCTTTCGGGGCGCTGCCATTAAAGCGATCTAAACTGCGCCGTCAATCGGGCTTGGTTTTCATAGATGGGCAGCGTATCGACAGATAACAACTATAGACAGGAGTTTTCCCATGCGTCCATCAGGCCGTCAAATCAACGAAATGCGTAAAGTCGAGATTGAAACAGGTGTGACGATGCACGCCGAAGGATCGTGCCTGATCAAATGCGGGAACACCCATGTGCTGTGCACAGCATCGATTGAACCACGCGTGCCGCCGTTTTTGAAGGGCTCTGGACTGGGCTGGGTAACTGCCGAATATGGAATGCTGCCACGGGCGACGAATACGCGGATGCGCCGCGAAGCAAAATCCGCCCAGTCTGGCCGCACGCAAGAAATTCAACGTTTGATCGGGCGGTCGCTGCGGGCCGGTGTTGATCGAGTGGCATTGGGTGAGCGTCAGATTGTTGTGGATTGCGATGTGATCCAAGCAGACGGCGGCACACGGTGTGCGGCGATCACAGGCGGCTGGGTCGCGTTGAAATTGGCGGTGAACCAATTGATGAAAGCAGGCCTAGTCACGTCAGATCCACTGGTCGATCCAGTTGCAGCGATTTCTTGTGGGATATACGCGGGCCAAGAGGTTCTGGATTTGGACTATCCAGAGGATTCCGAAGCAGGCGTTGATGGTAACTTTGTTATGACAGCAGGCAAATTGATTGAAGTTCAAATGTCTGCGGAGGGGTCAATTTTTACCCGTAAGCAAATGGATGGCCTTTTGGATTTGGCTGAAAAGGGTGTGGCAGAGTTGACGGCAGCGCAATTGGCGGCGGTTTACTGATGCGACGGTTTGACGGGAAAGAACTGGTTGTCGCGACGCATAACAACGGCAAGTTGGAAGAAATCCAAGCGCTTCTTGCACCCTTTGGGATTACGTTGTCGTCAAACGCGGATCATGGCCTGCCTGAACCAGACGAGACTGAGACGACTTTTGTTGGGAACGCGCGAATCAAGGCTCATGCAGCCGCAAAAGCGACGGGCCTACCTGCGTTGGCTGATGATAGCGGCATCGAGATTGACGGGCTGGGTGGTGCGCCGGGTGTTTATACGGCCGATTGGGCAGAGACGCCAAATGGACGCGATTTTGTCATGGCGATGACCCGCAGCTGGAATGAACTAGAGGCTGCCAATGCGCCGCATCCGCGCACTGCATGGTTTTGCTGCACGCTTGTTTTGGCTTGGCCAGATGGGCACGACGAAGTTTTCGCAGGCGTGATGGACGGGCAGATTGTTTGGCCGATGCGCGGCGATCAAGGACATGGGTATGATCCGATTTTCCAACCGACTGGATACGACATAACCTTTGGTGAGATGGACCGTTGGGAAAAGAACAAGATCAGCCACCGTGCTGATGCCTTCGCGAAATTGGTCGCTGGTTGCTTTGCCTGAGGATTGGGAAAACGCGGGGTTTGGCCTGTATATCCACTGGCCGTTTTGTCAGGCGAAATGCCCATACTGCGATTTCAATTCTCATGTCGCGGCCAAGATTGATCAAAGCGCTTGGGCGACGGCCTATCTAAGCGAGATCGACCGTGTTGGCGCATTGACCAAGGGACGCATTTTGCGATCTGTTTTCTTTGGTGGCGGCACGCCAAGCATGATGGACCCCGAAATCGTCGATGCGATCTTGTCGAAGGTTCGCGCGACGTGGGGCATGGCGAATGATATTGAGATCACGCTTGAGGCCAACCCGACATCAGTCGAAGCGGGGCGGTTTGCGGGATACCGGCAAGCTGGCGTAAATCGTATTTCAATGGGCGTTCAGGCGCTAAATGATGTAGATCTCAAGGCCTTGGGGCGTTTGCATTCCCATGCAGAGGCATTGGCCGCATTTGATGTAGCCCGCGGGATATTTGACCGGGTGAGTTTTGACCTGATTTACGCACGACAAAACCAAACCGTGGATGCGTGGCGGGACGAGCTGTCGTTGGCTTTGTCTTTAGCGGTGGATCACCTATCGTTGTACCAACTGACTATCGAAAGCGGGACGGCCTTTGGGGATCGCTATTCGGCTGGGAAACTGCGTGGCTTGCCAGACGAAGACCATGCCGCAGACATGTATGAGATTACGCAGCAGTTATGCGAAGACGCTGGTTTTCCTGCATATGAAGTGTCTAATCATGCCAAATTGGGTGCCGAAAGCCTGCACAACAAGATTTACTGGAAATATGGTGACTACGCTGGAATTGGTCCAGGCGCACATGGACGGCTAACGCTCGGCGGACGGAAATATGCGACAGAGGCACCTTTGGCTCCTGGGGCTTGGCGTGAAAAGGTCAAGAAAACCGGAAGCGGCGAGGGGGACTGCATAGAACTGAGCGTCGCGGATCAAACCACCGAGTTTTTGTTGATGGGGCTTCGACTAACAGACGGTGTTGATCTTACGCGACTTAAGCCAGATCAATTGAACCAATTCGCCCCTAAAATCAAAGAGTTATCCGATATGGGGCTTATTGATCGCGCAGTGGACCAGTTGATCGTGACGACAAAGGGGCGTCCGATCCTGAATGCGGTTCTGCGTCACCTCTTGGATGATTAACCGCCAGACAGGGCGCGAAGCAAATCGTCGAGCTGATCAAGATTATTGTAATTTATACTAACCTTGCCACCCTCGGCGTTTGGCTTGTGATCAATCGCTACTTTCATGCCCAACGCTGCGGAAAGTTCGCCTTCGATTTGAAGAGTGTCCGCATCCTTTGTGGATGAAACCGCGGGCTTTCTGGCCGATTTTGGCTTTGTTAGGCCCTGTTTTGCAATTCGTTCGGCGTCACGAACTGACAACCCTTTGGCGACTATATGATCCGCAAGTTTCTGCGCGTCGTCGTGACCGATTAGCGCACGTGCATGTCCTTGGGTTAGCTTTCCTTCGACCAAATAGGTCCGTACACCGTCTGGAAGATTGAGCAAGCGCATCAAATTCGCAATATGACTGCGGCTTTTGCCTAGGACGCTAGATAGCTGTTCTTGGGTATGACCGAATTTATCCATCAACTGACGGTAGCCCGCGCCTTCGTCGATGGGGTTAAGGTCGGCGCGCTGAATGTTTTCGATAATCGCGACCTCAAGAACCTCTGTGTCAGAGTATTCACGGACAATAACCGGAATTTCATGAAGCTTGGCGATCTGAGAGGCGCGCCAACGGCGTTCGCCCGCTACGATCTCGTAGACGTTCGGTTCAGTTGGATGTTTACGCACAATGAGAGGCTGAATAACGCCCTTTTCGGCGATGGAACTCGCAAGTTCTTCGAGTGCGTCCTTGTTGAACGCGCGGCGCGGCTGGTCAGGGTTGGGACGGACCTGCTCAACGGGAACGAAGAGGTCGGGACGGCGTGGTGTTTGCGAGGGCGGCGGCGCGATTTCCTGATTTACATCTGACATCAATGCCGACAACCCGCGACCAAGACTCCGATTTTTCGCTTTTTTATCAACCATTTGCGTCAGCCCTTGCGTAATTTTGTGTTATTCGCGATTAATTCTTTTGCCAGCGCACGATATGCCATGCTGCCCTTGGATAGCGTGTCGTAAGTCAGGACCGGCGCAGCAAAGGATGGTGCTTCGCTTAAGCGCACATTTCTTGGAATCACCGTTTTGAATACCAAGTCGCCAAGATTATCACGGGCATCGGCCTCTACCTGCTGAGAGAGATTATTACGCTTGTCATACATCGTAAGCGCAATACCTTCGATGCGCAGGTTCTTATTTGCTGACTCGCGAATGTCGCGGATTGTCAGCATGAGTTGGGAAAGGCCCTCGAGCGCGAAGAACTCGCTTTGCAGTGGCACGACTACACCGTCTGCTGCCACCATTGCATTTACAGTCAAGATGTTGAGAGAAGGCGGGCAATCTATCAAGATGTAGTCGAAATGGAACGAATCCATTGGCGTTTGCCGCAGAGCATCACGTAACAAAAAGCTGCGTTTCTCGTTTGCAATCAGTTCAATATCAGCGGAACTAAGATCGGTTGTCGCTGGGATGATCCAAAGATTATCGACGTCTGTTGTCTGAATTGCCTCAGACGGCGTCGCGTCACCAGCGATCAGATCATATGTCGTCACATCGCGGTCGCTTTGATCGACACCAAGGCCAGTCGAAGCATTTCCTTGTGGGTCGAGGTCGACCAAAAGGACACGTTTCCCAACCTCTGCCAGAGCAGCGCCGAGGTTGATCGTAGTAGTTGTCTTGCCGACACCACCCTTTTGGTTGGCGACTGCGAGAATTCGGGGGCCATGGATGCGGCTGGGATCAGTCACGAGTGATATCTTTCACAACAAGGATGCGGGCGTCTGGTTCTGTCATACTGGTGTGCGCCACGATATCAAAGTCCCAATGCTGTTTCGCCTGAGTAATTTCATCGGCAAAAGTTTTTCCTTTTGGCAAAATCGACACCGCATTTGGTCCGAGATGTCTTAAAATCATCGGAAATAATGCATCGAGCGAACTAAGGGCCCGCGCACTAAGAACATCCGCCGATTGTGGTGGAGCGTGTTCAATTCTATCGGCCAGTACGGTTAGTTTAAGGTCAAGTTCACGTGCGGCGGTTCGTAAAAATGTTGATTTACGCTGGTCGCTTTCAATCAATGTAAACTTTGTATTAGGACTTAATTCTTTCGCCATCGCCGCAACGACAATGCCCGGAAAACCCCCACCACTGCCGATATCTACCCAATGAACGGCATTTTGCGGTGCAAAACGATAGACTTGCGCCGAATCAACGATATGACGATCCCAAAGGTCCGCCAGCGTACTGCGTGCAACGAGATTAATGCTTGGGTTCCACTTTTTGGCGAGCGCTGCGAAACTCTCTAACCGGTCCATTGTTTCACGTGAAACATTTATCCCTGCGATCTCAACCATGCGTGGCCTCTAGTGATGCTTGTTTTTGCCTTTTGAGCCACGCAACGATCAACATGAGCGCAGCAGGTGTCATTCCCTCGATCCGCCCGGCTTGGGCGACGTCGCGCGGTTGAGCATGCTGTAGTTTTTGAACAAGCTCATTCGATAGTCCGACCACAAGACTGTAGTTCATGTCTTTAGGGAGGACATGTTTTTCATCACGCTCCATTGCGGCGATGTCTTTTGCCTGCCGTTCGATGTAATTAGCATAGAGTGCATCATTCTTAATTTGCTGAAGAATATCAGGTAGTTGATCCAATTCGTCACCGTACAGTTCGCCGATATGGGTGAAATCGAAGTCAGCGAGTGAGAGCGCGTCAAGCGCGGTGCGGCGCGGGCCGTCCGGCGACAAATTAACCCCAACCGAGGCTATCTCTCTGGCGCTAAACGTAATTGCCGTCAGCTTTTGTTTTGTGTCGTTAATCGCGTCCAATTTGGTTTGGAAGGCGTTCCAACGCGCTTCGCCGACACATCCGATTTCGTTTCCCCATGAGGTTAGCCGTTGGTCCGCGTTATCGGCACGCAGCGAAAGGCGAAACTCTGCGCGCGAGGTGAACATCCGATAGGGCTCGGTGACGCCTCTTGTCGTTAGGTCATCAATCATCACGCCGATATAAGAATCCCGACGGCGGAAGTTCAATGTCTCCTCGCCCTTCACGGCCCTGGCTGCATTCAAGCCCGCAACAAGGCCTTGAGCGGCGGCCTCTTCATATCCCGTGGTTCCGTTGATTTGGCCAGCTAGGTAAAGGCCTGGAACGCTCCGCAGTTCGAGCGTGGCGGACAACGCCCTTGGATCCACATAGTCGTATTCAATCGCGTAACCGGGTTGTAGGATCGTTGTGTTTTCGAGCCCGACGATAGACCGGACATAACGTTCCTGCACATCAATGGGAAGTGATGTCGAGATACCGTTTGGATATACTGTGTGGTCGTCTATCCCTTCTGGTTCAAGAAAGATCTGATGAGAATCCTTATCGCCGAAACGCACGATCTTGTCTTCAATGGACGGACAGTAACGGGGACCAATACCGTCGATATGCCCGCCGTACATCGCAGATCGAGTTAGGTTTTCACGAATGATATCATGTGTTTGATTGTTAGTGTGCGTAATGCCGCAGCTAATTTGTTTGGCCTGCACACCTTTCGACAGAAAAGAAAAAAGCACCGGGTCGTCGTCACCAGGCTGCATTTCAAGAATGCCCCAGTTGATCGTCCGCCCATCCAATCGTGGTGGCGTACCGGTCTTAAGGCGCCCTAGTGGCAGGTCAAAACTATCAAGACGCTCCGCCATTTTGATCGCTGGGTTTTCGCCCATCCGTCCGCCAGGTTTTGATACGTCGCCGATATGGATTATCCCGCGCAGGAATGTCCCTGTCGTAAGAATAACGGTTTTTGATTTAACCTCTGATCCATCACCAAGAATGATCCCGACGACTCGATCGCCATCCATCATGAGATCTGTCGCTTCGCCAACGACGACGCTTAGGTTTTGTGCGCCTGCGACCTCTGCCTGCATCGCATTGCGATACAGCTTTCGGTCCGCTTGGGTCCGTGGACCTTGGACAGCGGGACCCTTTTTGCGGTTCAATAGCCGAAACTGAATGCCAGCGGCATCTGCAACACGCCCCATCGCCCCGTCGAGGGCGTCGATTTCGCGGACCAAGTGCCCTTTTCCAAGCCCACCAATCGCCGGATTGCAGGACATGACACCGATGGTTTCTTGCGAAAGCGTTACAAGTGCGGTTTGAACACCCATACGCGCGGCTGCAAGGGCTGCCTCTGCCCCGGCGTGACCGCCCCCAATTACGACTACGTCAAAATGTTTCACGTGAAACAATCCTATTTTCCAATACAAAAGCTAGAGAAGATTTCCCCTAGCACATCTTCCACGTCTATACGACCAACCAAACTATCAATCGCCCGAGTCGCGGTGCGGATATCTTCTGCGACCAAGTCTTCCATAAAAACACCGCTTTCCATAGCATTTTGGGCAAACTTTAGGAAACCCAGCGATTTTTCCATCGCCAGCCGGTGCCGTTCTCGCATAGCGACACCGACAGTTGCTACCCGAGAAGAAAGTATGCCCGACAGATCGCTGATCAACTGATCGACACCATCACCGCTAATTCCCGAAATACCATCGCCTGAACCCGTATGTAGGTCCGACTTTGCACGCAGCAAGATATCGTCAGTGGATAGATCTATCGAAACGGTGTCATCTGGTAGCTGCAAATAGACCCGAACGTCGGCCTTTTCTGCCCGATCCTTTGCCCGTTGCACCCCAATCCCCTCGACGACATCATCGGTCTCTCGCAAGCCCGCCGTATCAAGAATGGTCACTGGAATGCCGCTCAGGTCCATTTTGACCTCGATCACGTCCCGCGTTGTACCTGCGATTTCAGATGTAATGGCGGCCTCGCGACCTGCTAATCTGTTCAGTAACGTGGATTTGCCTGCGTTGGGCGCACCGACGATTGCAACCTCGAAACCGTGCCGTAGCCGTTCTGCAAAGACCACCCCGGACGCCTCCCGGGCCAGTTCTGTTTGCACTGTGCTGAGTAGTTCAATCACTTCAGGCCTAACGTCAACAGGTACGTCTTCATCTACGAAATCAATTGTGGCCTCTAGCAAAGCAGCTGCACGCAGCAGCTTATGTCGCCACCCTTCGGCCAATGTTCCCAAATCACCAGATAAGACGCGAAGCGCTTGCCGCCGCTGACCTTCGGTTTCGGCATCGATCAAGTCTGCAAGCCCTTCGACTTGTGCGAGATCAAGCCGCCCGTTATCCAAGGCCCGCCTTGTAAATTCGCCAGCTTCGGCGGGTCGCAATTCAGGCATATCACCCAAGAGCCGCAACACCGCACTAACGACCGCAATTGACCCATGCAGGTGCAATTCAACAACTTCTTCGCCGGTAAAGCTTTGCCCCGATGGAAAGACCAGAACCAATGCTTCATCCAGATGTTCGCCTGTCGCATCCACCAAAGTGCGTAAACCGCGCCTAGATGGCACGGTTTTCATCATTTTTTGGGCCGCTCTCGTCGCGCTGGTGCCTGATAATCGTATCACAGCAACACCAGCACGCCCTTGCGCAGTCGCTAAGGCAAATATCGTATCCATTGGCGTAACCCGTTGTTTTAGAACGATAACTTAGGTGTTCATTGAGTCGAAGAAGTCTGCGTTGGACTTTGTCTGCTTCAGCTTCCCGATCAGGAACTCGATTGCGTCTGTTGTCCCCATTGGGTTGAGGATACGGCGCAGCACGTAAGTTTTCGCAAGATCAGCCTTGTCGACCAACAGCTCTTCTTTGCGCGTCCCAGACTTAAGGATGTCCATCGCAGGGAAAACCCGTTTGTCGGCGATTTTCCGATCAAGCACGATTTCAGAGTTACCCGTCCCTTTGAATTCTTCAAAGATCACTTCGTCCATCCGTGATCCTGTATCGATCAACGCGGTTGCGATAATGGTCAACGACCCGCCTTCTTCAATGTTTCGCGCAGCACCAAAGAAGCGCTTTGGCCTCTGCAATGCATTCGCATCAACACCACCTGTCAGAACTTTACCCGACGAAGGCACAACGGTGTTGTAGGCTCGTCCAAGACGCGTGATCGAATCGAGCAGGATCACAACGTCACGCTTATGCTCAACCAGTCGTTTCGCTTTTTCGATCACCATTTCGGCGACAGCGACGTGACGTGTAGGTGGCTCGTCGAATGTCGAGGATACAACTTCGCCTTTAACCGAACGCTGCATGTCGGTCACTTCCTCTGGCCGTTCGTCGATCAACAGAACGATGAGGTAAATCTCTGGATGGTTTTTTTCCAGCGAGTTAGCGATGTTTTGCAGTAGGACCGTTTTACCAGTCCGCGGCGGTGCCACGATCAAGGACCGTTGTCCTTTGCCGATTGGCGCTACGAGGTCGATAATCCGTGCGGATTTGTCTTTGATGGTTGGGTCTTCGACCTCCATCTTGAACCGCTCGTCTGGGTAGAGCGGTGTCAGGTTATCAAAGGCAACTTTGTGCTTCGTCTTTTCAGGATCTTCAAAGTTGATCTTTTCGACGCTGGTCAGTGCGAAATAACGCTCTGCGTCGTTTGGTTCTTTCATCACCCCTTCGACGGTGTCCCCTGTCCGCATGGAATGCGCACGGATCATGTCAGGTGAGACGTAGATGTCATCTGGTCCCGGCAGATAGTTTGCCTCTGGCGACCGCAAGAAACCGAACCCGTCTTGCAAGACTTCCAACACACCGTCGCCACCGATCACCCATTCTTCGTCAGCCCGTTCTTTCAGGATCGCGAACATCATGTCGCCTTTGCGCATGGTAGACGCGTTTTCGATCTCTAGCTCTTCAGCGAGGGTCAAAAGGTCTTTTGGCGATTGTGCTTTAAGGTCGGCGAGGTTCAGACGGTCTTGGGTCATAAATATATCCAATCACCGCGCCCATAGGCCGGTGTATTTCGTAACAGGAATGGAAAACAGCTATCCCGGACGGGTAGCGCAGATACCTTTAGGCGCGAAACCTGTCTGAGTCAATCAGAACGGCCTGACAACGACCATGACGACAATTACCAGCATCAGCACAGTCGGCACTTCGTTTGCTATCCTGTAGGTCCGTCCAGTGCGCGTGTTGGCCCCTTTAACGAAATCTTTACGCCGTGTGGCCAACCATCCGTGAAACGCTGACATAAGGATAACCGCGATGATTTTAATCCAGGACCACGCAGCACTGAAATCGAATGCTCCTGCATAGAGCATGATCAGCCCGCAAACCCACGTCACGATCATAGCCGGATTGATAATGACCCGCAGTAGCTTTTCTTCCATGATCTGGAATGTCGCATCGAGCTCTGTCCCGAATTCTGCCCGCTCTGCGTGATAGACGTAAAGTCTGGGCAGATAGAACATCCCTGCCATCCAAGATATCACTGCCATGATGTGCAGTGCCTTGATCCACGGATAGAGTGTTAGGATGATTTCATTCATGGTCTGTCCGTCCTCTTAATATAATTAAGTATATATAAAGAAAGATGATGATGAAGTAGGCACGACCCGATCTGTGGATAGTTTTTTTATCCGCAAGGTTATCCCCCGCAAGTCAACCATCCAGTTTATGCCGTAGAAATATTATTTTACATATATTTCAATTACTTAGATAAATAAAAATATTAACATTTGATTGCATCAAGATATTGACTCGCACCCCGTGACAGATTCCTCCACAGCCTTAACTTATTCTTTCCCACAGTGGACATTTCTACTGAACCGCTTGCATAACTTGTGAGATACGCACAACCGACTGATTACCGTAATTATCCACGCTGTCATTCAATGGATGACACAGGAGTTTTCCAAAGGGTTATCCCCATGGTACAACCGCTCATTCTTGCCTCTGGGTCTGATATCCGCGCGACCCTTTTGCGCAATGCCGGCATTGAATTCGAGGTTGTTGTTCCTCGCGTTGATGAGGACACTATCAAGCAGTCACTGATTGCCGAAAATGCCTCGCCCCGTGATATTGCCGATGCTTTGGCCGAAATGAAAGCCCTGCGCGTCGCGTCAAAACATCCCGATGCGATTGTCATTGGTTGCGATCAGGTTTTGGCCCATGGCCGTCAGATGCTGTCAAAACCAAAAACCCCCGCGGATGCGATTGCCCAACTTAAGTCCTTGCGCGGCCAGACCCACCAATTGCTTTCAGCTGCAGTGATTTATGCTGACGGCAAACCCCAATGGCGTCACGTTGGTTTAACCCGTTTGTTTATGCGTGATGTGTCGGATGCCTATTTGGCCGCCTATGTCGATCGCAACTGGGACAGTATTCGTCACGCGGTTGGTGCTTATAAGTTGGAAGAAGAGGGCGCCCGCCTGTTTTCCCGCGTTGAAGGCGACTATTTCAATGTCTTGGGCATCCCGTTATTAGAACTCTTGTCATATCTCACACTTCGCGGGACAATCGACGGATGATGAAGCATATCCCCCTTGCTGGCGTTATGGGAAACCCGATCGCCCAATCCAAGTCCCCAAGGCTGCATAAGCATTGGTTGCGTAAATACGGTTTGCTTGGCGATTACGTCCCGTTGCATGTCACCGAAGACGACTTTGAGACTGTTCTGCACACATTACCCAAGATGGGATTTGTCGGTGTGAACGTGACACTGCCACATAAAGTTGCCGCCATGCAGGTCGCTGACCAAGTCAGTGATCGCGCGACGTTGATCGGTGCCGCGAATACCCTGACGTTCAAGCCTGACGGTTCAATCTATGCAGATAATACCGATGGTTATGGTTTCATAGCTAACCTCAAGCAAAATGCCCCTGACTGGAATCCCAAGGCTGGACCTGCTGCAGTTCTCGGCGCTGGTGGTGCCGCCCGTGCCATTATCGTGGCTTTGGTTGATGCGGGTGTGTCCGAGATCTATCTCGCCAACCGCACCCGTCCCAAGGCGGATGCCCTGCGCGCCGAGTTTGGTGCCCGTATTCGTGTTGTCGATTGGGTGCAAGCTGGCAATATGCTGGAAGACGCTGCAACTGTGATTAACACCACCTCGCTGGGTATGGTGGGCAATGCCGAGTTGCGCGTTCCACTGGATGGTTTGCGTGCAGGCACTTTGGTTACGGATATTGTCTATAGTCCGCTGCGCACCAAGCTGTTGGAATTTGCTGATGCCGCTGGCTGTATCACGGTCGACGGTCTGGGCATGTTGCTGCACCAAGGCGTGCCTGGATTCGAGCGTTGGTTTGGCGTTCGTCCCGAGGTCGACGATGACACCCGTCGTGTCGTTCTGGGATGAGTTACCTTCTTGGATTAACCGGCTCTATCGGGATGGGTAAATCAACCACGGCCCAGATGTTTCGCGATGAAGGTGTCCCTGTTTGGGATGCTGATGCCGCTGTTCATGCCCTTTATGAAAAGGGCGGCGCTGCGGTTGATCCGATTGCAAAGGTGTTCCCCGAAGTTGTGACCGAAGGTGCGGTGTCGCGTCCTGCATTGCGTGAATTGATCGCTGCCAAGCCTGACGCATTGCGCCAGATTGAACAGATCGTCCATCCTTTGGTTGCTGACGATCGTGAAGCGTTCTTTGCCAAATACCCGGATTCATTGCTTGTTTTGGATATTCCGTTGCTGTTTGAGACCAAAGCCGATCTTTGGCTTAATGCTGTTGCTGTGGTGACAGCCCCTTATGAGGTTCAGCGCGCCCGTGTTCTCGAACGCCCTGATATGACGGACGCCCAGTTTGATCTGATCCTGTCCAAACAGATGCCAGACGCTGAAAAACGCGCGCGTGCAGATTATATCATCGCAACAGTTTCCATGGACGCCGCCCGTCTTGCTGTGCGAGATATTGTTGACCAATTGAAAGGCCAGTCCCTTGCGTGAAATCGTGCTAGATACGGAAACCACAGGGTTTGAACCCCACGAAGGTGACCGCATCGTTGAAATCGGTGCGATTGAGCTGATTGGCCATATGCCGACGGGCCGCACCTATCATCAGTATATTAACCCAAAACGGTCTATGCCCGCCGGCGCCTTTGGTGTTCATGGAATTGGCCCTGATTTGTTGGAACCACCGCAAACCCCGACCACAGGCCAAGTGACATTGCGGGACAAACCCGTTTTTGCCGATATTGCGCAGGGTTTCATTGATTTCATTGGGGATGCCAAACTGGTCATTCACAATGCTGCGTTTGACATGAAGTTTCTGAATGCCGAATTAGGCTGGATAAACCGCCCGCTTTTGCCGATGGATCAGTCGGTGGATACCTTGGCGATTGCGCGCCGTAAATTTCCCGGATCGCCTGCCTCACTGGATGCGCTTTGCCGCCGCTTTAGCATCGACAACTCTAGCCGCACATTACACGGCGCTTTGTTGGACAGCGAAATTCTGGCCGAGGTGTATCTCGAACTGATCGGTGGTCGCCAGCCGGATTTTGCCTTGGCAGCCGATAGTCGCAGAACAAACGAGAACGGCGTGTTGACCGCTTGGCGTGCGGCCCCGCGCCCGACCCCGCTGCCGTCCAAACTGACAAAAGAAGAAACCGCCGCCCATGATGCTTTTGTTGAAAAGCTGGGCGACGGCGCAATTTGGAAGAAACTAGGGTAGCCCTCAGTTTACTTTAGGCTTTTCTTTGTCTGCTTCGACGCGGCGAGCGATCTCGTTGCGGTAAAGCGCCATGAAGTCGATTGTCTCTAGGTTCAGCGGCGGGAAGCCACCGTCACGTGTGACGTCGCTGACGATGCGGCGCAGGAACGGGAATGTGATGCGCGGGCATTCGATCAAAAGGTAAGGGTGCATCTGATCCTCTGGCACACCGGTCACTTCGAAGACGCCTGCATATTCAATTTCCAGAACGAACAATGGATCGCCCTTTTCCTTGGTGTTGCTTTCGATCTTCAGCTTGGTGATCACTTCGAACTGGTTCTCGGCACCGCGCTTGCGTGCGTCGAGGTTAACCTGAACTTTGATCTCTGGCTGTGCGTCGCCCGCAACGCCCTTTTGCGCAAGGATGTTTTCAAACGACAAGTCGCGAACGTATTGTGCCAACACGCGATTGTTGACTTTTGGTGCGGCGGCAGCGTCTGCGCCTGTTTGTGGTGTATCGGCCATAAAATTGCTCCGGCGTTAAAAAGGTTCGGCTGTTCCTATCAGGACTTAGACGGTCCCTCAATCATGTTTAGTCGCGCGTCCAGCCAGATGGGCCTTCGGTCTTGCGCGTGACTTCTTCAAATTCGCCCTCAATGACTTGATCATCAGGTCTTTGCGGCTGTGCAGGCCCTGTTCCCATCGTGAATTGCTGCACTTTGACGCGTGATTTAGCCCATTTGAACGCAGCCGCCCGAAATGGTGGAAACAGCAGTGCAAAACCGACAGCATCGGTAAAGAACCCCGGTGTCAGCAGCAAAGCCCCTGCAAATAGGATCATTGCCCCGTTTGCCAGTGGTTCTGTGGGATCATTGAGCGCAGAAAACGAGCCTTGCAGCTTGGAAAGTTCGCGCGCGCCTTGGCTTCGAACCAGAGAAGACCCCAAAACCGCCGTCACAAGCACGATTGCAAGTGTCGGCCAGAGCCCGATAAAGCCCCCGACTTGGATGAATAATCCGATCTCTAGCAGCGGAATCGCGATAAATGCTATTAAAAGCCACATAACATGGGCCCTTTCATATGTTGTTGTAGGGGTAAGGTGGACTTGGACCCCCGCCGCACCTACATAAGGAACGCAACCCCGCGTTTCCATGCCCTATGTAAAAGAGGCCCACATGAACTCTCCGATTATCCAACTTTTGGTACTTGCTGGCATTGCAGTATTTCTGATCCTGCGTCTGCGCAGTGTATTGGGTACCCGCGAGGGTTTTGAGAAACCGCTGGAACGTAAACCAGACGGATTGAACCGCAAAGGGTTTGAGGTCATCGAAGGTGGCCCTGATCTGGACATCACGGATCATACCGAGGAAGGATCCGATACCGCGATTGCCCTTGCTGCGATGAAGCGCATTGACCCGTCGTTTAATGTCACCGAATTCTTGGGTGGCGCACGCGGTGCCTATGAGATGATCCTGATGGCGTTTGAGCGTGGTGATCTGGCCAGCGTTCTGCCGTTTATCTCGGAAGATGTTTACGAGGCGTTCTCGACTGTGGTTGATGAGCGCGAGAAAAAGGGCCTGACCGTTGAGGCGACTTTTGTTGGTATTTCAGATTTGACCCTCAAAGGTGCGACGTTTGATGAAGCAACCAAAGAGGCCGAGGTCACTGTGCGCTTTATGGGTGAGCTGACCTATCAGGTCCGTGATGCTGGTGGCGATGTCGTTGAAGGCAACGCCAATGAAATCAAGCGCCAAAAGGACGTTTGGACCTTTGCCCGCGACATGGATGCCAATGATCCTAATTGGCATCTTGTTGCCACTGACGAATGACCCGAAACTGGCTAGGGGCTGCGGCCCTTAGCATTTCGATCACGGGGGCCGCGATGGCAGAGCCGACTTTTACGTTATTGTCATTTGACGATTTGGATGACTGGGCCGCTGATGATCATCAGGCGGCCTTAACGGTTTTTACGGAAACCTGCGGTGATCTGAAGGACCCCGAGTGGGATGGTATTTGTGCTGTTGCCAAGACCGCCCCAGATGCGCGTGCCTTTTTCGAAGCGTTTTTCCAGCCTGTTTTGATCCAAGACGGCGCACCGATGTTGTTTACCGGATACTTTGAGCCGGAGTTGCGGGGCGCACCGACCCAAGGTGGCGAATACCAATATCCGATCTACCGCCTGCCTGACGACCATGTTGCGGGCGAACCGTATTTGACCCGTCAGGAAATCGAAGATGGCCGTCCCCTTGCGGGCCGCGGGTTGGAGATTGCGTGGTTGGCTGATCCTGTTGATCTGTTCTTTTTGCAGGTTCAAGGGTCGGGCCGCATTCGTTACCCCGACGGTGGCGGCATCCGTGTTGGCTATGGCGGCAAGAACGGGCATGAATATTCGTCCATTGGTCGCGAGCTGATTGATCGTGGCATTTATGACCAGCACCAAGTATCTGCGCAGGTCATCCGCAATTGGGTCCGCAATAACCCCGATGATGGCCGTGACCTTTTGTGGGTCAACAAAAGCTATGTCTTCTTTCGTGAAGTCAATGAAGTGCCGGCTGACAAAGGCCCCTTAGGTGCAATGAACCGGTCGATCACGACGGGGCGTTCTATTGCGGTGGATCCTGCATTTACCGCGTTGGGCA
The DNA here is from genome assembly GCA_024686085.1 of Loktanella sp. Classification (GTDB taxonomy): domain Bacteria; phylum Pseudomonadota; class Alphaproteobacteria; order Rhodobacterales; family Rhodobacteraceae; genus Yoonia. The sequence continues at coordinate 52,297 of JAIBDT010000002.1, read as the reverse complement.
CCCCTGTTTGGGTCGAGAAAGAGGGCGCGACCCCGATGCACCGTTTGATGGTGGCTCAAGATACTGGCTCTGCGATTAAAGGTGCGCAGCGCGCCGATATTTTCTACGGTACAGGTGATGCTGCGGGTCGTAAGGCAGGTCGTATCAAGGATGGTGGCCGCATGATCCGTCTGCTGCCAATCCAGATGGCCTATGCAATGTTGCCCGAAACGATTGAATGAGACGCCCTCGCCATCTCTCTGTTGAAGAACGCGCCTTATGGGATCGCGTCGCGGATACCGCCCATCCGCTTGATGCTACGCGTCCGATAGAGCCGATTCCTGCGCCCAAGCCTGTGAACAGGCCCGTGGTCAAGCATCCCGATCCGATCCATCATTTCATGCTGGGCGAAAAGGCCAAACATACACGTGGTCACGATATCTTGCCTAGTATCACGGCGCGCCTGACCCAAGCCCCTGTGAATATGGACAACAAAGCCTACGGCAAGATGACCCGTGGCAAGCTAAAGCCAGAGGCTCGCATTGATTTGCACGGGATGACAATGTCTGAGGCGCATCCCGAGTTGGTTGCGTTTATCTTGGGATCCCATGCGATTGGCCGTCGTCTGGTCTTGGTCATTACGGGAAAGGGCAAGGTGCGCGATGATGGCGGGCCGATCCCTGTGCGTCATGGTGTTTTGCGTCATCAAGTGCCGCAGTGGATGGCGTTGCCGCCCTTGGCGCAAGCGATTTTGCAGGTGACGCCCGCGCATTTGACCCACGGCGGGCATGGCGCCTATTACGTCTATCTACGCAAGAACCGTTAGACGCTGGGCCATGCGGGCGGCTGCCCAGAAGCAGAGCGCCGAGATTGCAAAGCAGATTGCGTAGCCGAGCATCTGGATTTCCAGACCGACCCCGATATCGATCAACCAGCCACTTAAACCTGGCCCAATAGCAGAGCCGAGAACCATCAATGCTGTTGCGGCCGATTTGATCGAGCCGATGAATTGCGTGCCGTAGAATTCCGCCCAACACGCGTTAAGCAAGGTTCCATGTCCGCCCCCCGACATGCCCATTAGAATTACGGCGAGTGCTGTCCATGCCAGTGATGGTGCATACCAGTGCAGCACGAATGCGATGATGTAGGGGACGATGTAGAGCGGAAGCAGACGGTTCACGCCGAAGCGGTCAATCGCCCAACCGTAGAAGATGGTGCTAAGAGCGAGGGTCGCTGTGCCGAGTGGGAAAACGGCCACAAGTGACAAGTGTGACCAACCTTTGATTTCGGCGAAATGTGCTTGGTGGAACCAGAACACGGTGCCGAACCCAGAGAAGCAAACGATTGCAGGCACAAGCAGCCAGAAGAGTGGGTGGGTTAGTGCCTGCCGCCGCGTCCAGTGACGGCCCATCATGCCGAGTGTTGCGTTGGATTGCGCGGCACTTTGCGGGGTCCGTTCAAGTTTGAGCAGGTGGTAAATGACGGGACACATTGCGACGCAGAAGATCGCGAAGAACACCCAAAGGGTGCGCCACTCGACGTGCGACTTAAGCCAGACCATTGTGAGGGGCAGGGTGGCTTCGCCGATCATGAACCCAAGCCCTGCAACGGCAAGTGCCCGACCACGTGTTGCGATAAACCACCGTGCCATCGCGACGGCGGATATGTGGGTCGCCATCCCTTGGCCAAGGAACCGCAGTGCGAAAATGATGAAGACCAGACCGATCAGCGAGGCGTTGAAGGCCATTGCGAGAGATGTCACCGCCAGCCCTGCAATCACGAAAATGCCGAGTGTCCGCACCCGAAAGATGTCGGCCAATCCGCCCGCGAACACCATGACCGCCGCAGAGGCCATGGTGCCTACCATATAAAGCAGGCCCCAATCCCCGTTTGACAGGTTAAAGGTCTCGCGGATTTCTCCGCCAAAGATCGAGATGAAAAACGTCTGTCCAAGGCAGGACATGAACGACAATAACGCGCCCGTCGCGAGGAAGGGTGCGTTTTCGCGGATGAAGGAAATATAGCCTGTTTTCATGCCGACATTCATGGGGGCGAATGTCGGCGACGAAAAGCCCTAAAGCACGTAGCGCGACAAATCTGTCGAGCGGGACAGCTCGCCCAGATGTGTCTCGACGAAGGCGGCATCGATTGTGATCTCGTCACCGGTGCGGTCTGGCGCGTTAAAGGACAGGTCTTCAAATACCCGTTCAATCACGGTGTAGAGTCTGCGTGCGCCGATGTTTTCGACGCTCTCGTTCACCTCTGCGGCGATCTTTGCAAGCGCTTTGATTCCGTCGTCGGAGAAAGTTACGGTTACTTTTTCCGTGGCCATCAAGGCTGAGTATTGCAGTGTGAGTGCATTGTCTGTCTCGGTCAGGATGCGCACAAAATCAGCCTCTGTCAGAGCGCGCAGTTCAACGCGGATTGGCAGGCGACCTTGGAGTTCTGGCAACAGGTCGGACGGTTTTGCTACGTGAAACGCACCCGACGCGATGAACAGGATGTGGTCTGTCTTTATCGGTCCGTATTTGGTGGAAACGGTGGTGCCTTCAATCAGTGGCAGCAAGTCGCGCTGCACCCCTTCGCGGGATACATCAGCGCCACGCGCGTCAGATTTCGCGCAAACTTTATCGATCTCGTCTAGGAACACGATCCCGTTTTGCTCGACCGCTTCGAGTGCGATTTTGGTCACGGCCTCGTCGTCGAGTAGCTTGTCTGCCTCATCTGCGATCAGTGCATCATAGCTGTCGGCGACGGTCATTTTCTTTTTGACTGTACGTCCGCCCATTTTACCGAACAACTCGCCAAGGTTCATCATGCCGCCCATGCCCCCAGGTTGACCGGGGACTTCAAAACCACCCATCGGGTTGGAGGTGTCTGCGAGTTCGAGTTCGATGATCGTGTTATCAAGTTCGCCTGATTTGAGCTTTTTGCGAAACAGTTCGCGGGTGCCGTCACGTGCGTCTGCACCTGCAACGGCGGTAATGACCCGTTCTTCTGCGGCTTCTCGGGCATTGGCGGCGACGTCTTCGCGCATGTGTTCGCGGGTGTCGATGATGGCGTTTTCAATCAGGTCGCGGATGATCTGTTCAACGTCACGGCCAACGTAACCCACTTCGGTAAACTTGGTCGCTTCGACTTTGATGAACGGCGCACGGGCAAGTTTCGCCAAGCGACGAGAAATTTCGGTTTTACCAACGCCAGTTGGCCCGATCATCAGGATGTTCTTTGGATAGACTTCATCGCGCAGATCATCGCCAAGTTGCTTGCGGCGCCAACGGTTTCGCAGCGCCACGGCCACGGCGCGCTTGGCGTCATTTTGGCCGATGATATAGCGGTCAAGTTCGGAGACGATTTCGCGGGGGGTCAGGTCGGTCATGCTGTAATACTTTCCACTGTGAGGCGGCCGTTTGTGTAGACGCAGATGTCGGAGGCAATGGCCATGGCTTTGCGAGCGATAGCCTCGGCGTCGAGGTCGCTGTCCATCAGGGCGCGCCCTGCGGCCAGTGCAAAATTTCCGCCAGAGCCAATGGCGGTCACGTCATGTTCGGGTTCCAAGACGTCGCCTGCGCCAGTGATGACGAACAGTTCGCGACCGTCTGAGACGATCAACATCGCCTCTAGCTTTTGCAGGTATTTGTCGGTGCGCCAGTCTTTAGCCAACTCAACAGAGGCGCGGGCAAGTTGACCGGGCGTGGCTTCGAGTTTTTTCTCGAGCCGTTCCAGCAGTGTGAAGGCATCAGCGGTGGAGCCTGCAAAGCCCGCGATAACGTCTTGCCCACCCGGCGACAAGCGGCGCACTTTACGTGCTGTGCCTTTGATGACGGTCTGGCCAAGACTGACTTGCCCGTCGCCTGCGATGACGACTTTACCGTCTTTTCGCACGCCGATAATCGTTGTGCCGTGCCAACCTGGAAATTCGTCTTTTGCCATTGTTGCGTCCTTCACTTTGCTGAAACCTATATGGCGGTCCAAGTCGAACGCTACAAGGCGGACATAAAAAAGGGCGCCACTTGGGCGCCCGATTTCATATATTCTTAAGGCTTAAATCGAGTCTTCGATCCAGCTTTGCAGGGCTGCTTTGGGTGCGGCGCCTGCTTTGTTTGACACGACTTCGCCGTTCTTGAAGATGAACAGTGCCGGAATTCCGCGCACGCCCATTTGAGCAGGGGAGTTCGGGTTGGTGTCTACGTCAACTTTGACGATTTTGACTTTGCCTTCCATTTCGGCGGACAGTTCTTCGAGTGCTGGGCCGATCTGTTTACATGGACCGCACCATTCTGCCCAAAAGTCGACGACGACTGGGATGTCGGACTGACGCACTTCGGCGTCAAATGTTGCGTCTGTTACTGCTACGGTTGCCATGTCGGCTCTCCTTGACGATGTGATTTGACCAGAACCTATGAACCGCGCCGCGAATGGTCAAGGTATGGTCACGCGATCGAGAGCATCCAGCACCAGTTTCGCAGGCATTGGCATCAATGTTGCGTTTTCAGTCCAGAGGATTGCGACATCAGTCTTGTGATCTGGGAACACTTTGCCCAAGGCCGCCTGATAGGCCCCCATCTGGCGTAATAATCCTTCGGGTGTTTTGTCAGGTGTTTCAGGCACGAAGTGGTTCGATTTATAGTCAATCGCCAGCACGGTTGTGTCGCTGATGATTAGGCGGTCGATGGACCCGTGGAACCGGATGTCGTCCACTTGGGCGCTGATGTCGACTTCGGTCAGCGCATCATGTGTCCACAGATGGGCGAGGGCGGGCGCGTCGAGAACCGCCATAACATGTGGCGCGATTTCGCTATCGTCGCCAAAGCCCTGATCCATGCCTGCTAATAGCGCACGGGCGAGACCGTCGCGATCTTTGGTGGGCACAAGCGGCAGGTGTTCGAGCAGAAGGTGGATCGCTGTGCCGCGTGCCATCGCCGTATCTTCGTCCATCTTGCTGGGATCGCCTGCCAGGACCTTTGCGCCCTTTAGATCAGACGGCGCGAGGGTTTTGCTGGGCATAATTTCGGGCATGTCCCCAAGGATGGGTCGTGCGTTAGATTGTTCGGTGACGGATTGCGGCGGCTGGCGTTCGCCGGTGGTCCATAGTTCATGACTGACCCGTTTAATTGGCAGGCCAAAACTGACCTCGTCTACGGACCCCGCGTGGGTCATGCCGCCTTGGATCATGTTATACCAGCTATCGTCATCTTTGCCGACATCGCCTGCCGCCCCGACGATCAGCCATTTTTCAGCGCGCGTCATAGCGACGTAGAGCAGGCGCAAGCGTTCCTCTTGTAGGGATGCCTTAAGGTCGCTGGTAATGGACTGCACAGTTTCGCAGGCGTTATCGGCGTTGGGTCGCCAGATGATATGATTGTTTGACGGGATCAGGTCGCCGATGGGTGGGTCTTTCTTTTTCGCGCAATCGGGCAGGAATACAATTGGGGCCTCTAAGCCCTTCGCGCCGTGAACGGTCATTACGCGGATGCGGTCACCTTGACTGTCCATCTGGCGCTTGACCTCTAGGTCGTCGGTTTGCATTGCGGCTAAGAAGCCTGTGAGGCTTGGCACCCCGTTGGATTCGTAAATCAGCGCTTGGGATAGGAGGGCGTCGATGCCGTCTTCTGCCTCGATTCCGAGGCGTGCAAGCAGGTTTTCGCGACCGTGAAAGCGGGTCAGGATACGTTCGATCAGGTCGTAGGGCCGCAAGAAATCGGACTGTTTGCGCAGGTCTTGCAGGATGTCGATGGTCGCTTTGTGTTCGCTTGCGTCACGCAGCGCGGGCCATAGAAACCCTTTTTCAGGTCTGTGGTGCGCAAGCGTAAAGAGGTCTTGTTCGGTCCAACCGAACAGAGGGGATTTGAGGGCACATGCGAGCGATAGATCATCCTCTGGCAAGGCGAGAAATGACAAAAGAGCTGTCAGATCGCGCACCGCAAGTTCGGCCCCGACCCGCAACCTGTCAGCCCCTGCAATTTGCAGATCGGCAGCTTTGCATGCACGGATGATTTCAGAGAACAGCCCTGTCCTGCGCCCTTGCACAAGGATTAGCACGTCGCCTTCGGTGATGGGACGGTGATTGTAGACGCCCGTATTGCCGATCTCTTCAGGCAGGGTGTCGTGGGCGATCATATGCTTGATCTGCGCCGCGACCTGATTGGCGAGCAGGACCTTTTCGTTGGTTTTGCTGGGCTGGTCGACGGGCGCGAACCAGTCGTTCGTATCATCGTCTTCGGTCTTTTCGATCACTGGCCAAAGGTCCACACGACCGGGCATGTCTGCCTTGAAGGCGAGGTGTCTGGCCTCTGTTTCGGGGTCGATGTTTTTGGGGCCGACAAAGGTTTCGTCGACAACACGCAAAATCGCAGGGGAGGATCTGAACGAGTAGCTAAGCTGCAGGTTCGCAAGGCTGCGGCCCACATGTTGTAACGCGTCGTCAAAGTGGTGGCGCATTTGGTCGAAGGCCTCGGGGGCGGCCCCTTGGAAGGAATAGATCGACTGTTTGCGGTCACCGACGACGAAGATCGTGCGCTCGATATCAGGGTTCGCACCGACGCCTGCGGTAAATTCGTGGGTTAGCTGACGGATCACGGCCCATTGGTTGGGGCTGGTGTCTTGGGCCTCGTCCACAAGCACGTGGTCGATGCCCCCATCCAGTCGGAAAAGTACCCAAGCGGCAACCTTTTCATCTGTCAAAAGCATCTTGGTTTTCACGATAAGATCGTCAAAATCCAGCAGCCCCATGTCCACCTTGCGCTGCTCATAGGCGGGCAGGAATACGTCTGCGAAATCGTAAAGCGTGCGGGTTCTGTCGTAAGCGTTTAGGGCGAGCCGTTGTTGGCGACATGCCTCGACGGCCTCCATAACGGGATGCAGATCGTCGATCAGTTCGGGGTTTGCTTTTTGGGTCCCCTTTGTTGGGAAAGTGTCGAACTTGGCCCCAAACGGTGACTTGGCTGTTCCGCCAAACAGGAACAGGCTTTCAAGGATTAAAACGTCGGCGATCTTGGGGGATCTGTCAAAGTTGATTTGGCTAAGTGTGATTGCTGCCCTCACATCATTGGCTGACCCTTTTTGTAGGGCTGGAATGAGGGCCTTAAGGGTTTCGGTTGCACCGTCCATAAAGATAGTTTTCAAAATGCTTTCGCGACTGGTGTCGTGGTCAAGACCAAGCGTGCCGCGCAGATCAGTATCGGATGGGCGGATGGCAAGGGCTTCGCGTTGGCGGGCGATGTTGGCGGTCAGGTCGGCCAGATCAGCGCCCGAAAAGTAGTAAAGCAAGTTGTCGACAAGGGCGGCGTGTGCGTCTGTGATCATGTCATCGACGACCTCTGCACGCAGGTCTTGAGCAATGCCGTCTTCCATCTCGCGGAATTGCGGGCTGATGTTTGCCTCTAGCGGAAAGCGTCGCAATACCCCGCCACAAAAAGAGTGGATGGTTTGGATTTTCAGACCACCGGGGGTCTCGATTGCGCGCGCGAAAAGCTGCCGCGCGTTTGCAAGTCGCAGCTTGTCAATTTTGCCTTCGGTTCCTAGCTCGACGAGGTCGCTGCGCAGCTTGTCGTCGTCCATCATTGCCCAAGCGCCAAGCCGTTTGAACAGGCGGTTTTGCATCTCGGCGGCGGCGGCTTTGGTGTATGTCAGGCAAAGGATATTCTGCGGCTCTACCCCGTCAAACAACAGCCGCGCCACGCGGTCGGTCAAAACGCGCGTTTTGCCGGACCCCGCATTTGCCGACAGCCATGTCGAGGCCTTGGGGTTGGCGGCATCGACCTGCCGTTGGGTTGCGTCGTTGCGGATCATGTTAAATCCTCTGGCTTGGCGGTCTGGCTGGTGTCCCATTCGCCAAAACGTGACAGGTGGTCATAGTAGCTGACATCGGTGCGCGAAAAGGTTGCAATCCGTGCCGTGTAACCGCGTGACTTAATGTTGTATTCGTTCAAAAGCTTGGCAAAATCCGTCCATATCTGATCTACGGGGTTGTCGTCTAAAGGCGCGTCCACATCCCGCATGACGGTGTTTATCGCGACAAACGACGCGCTTGAAACGGGCCGTTTGCCCACTTCGCCAAATGCACCGCGTTCGACCATAGCCGCAGCGAGCAGCAGTTGTTTGTCGAACTGTTCTTGCATCTTTTTGGTGGGAATTTGCCCCGTCTTATAGTCGTAGATCAACGCAGTTCCGTCATGTGCGAGGTCAATTCTGTCGGCTTTGCAGACAAGTTTGACACCTGTGTTGAGCACGGTCAGTTCTTCCTTTTTCTCGAGGACTGACGTGTCGCAAAGCGCCTGTCGTTCCTTTTCGCCTGCCAGATAGATATCGACGATACGTTCAAACCGCGACAGCCATTGCGCCCGAATTGTCGGCCACGGGCAGTCGCGCGTGAAGATTTCGTTGGCCAGATGCATCAGGTGGTCGCGTGCGTTTTCATCTGCTGCTTTAATGTCACCGCCGATGAAATCTTCAAGGATTTCATGGATGATTTCGCCACGAAGTCGGAAATCAACAGTTGGGTTTAGCGGGTCCAGTTCTTTGAGGCGTAACACCTTTTGCGCATAGATCGCATATGGATCGCGGATCAGTGTTTTGACCTGTGTGACGGAAATGGATTTGGGTCGCGCCGTAACGGGCGGTTGTGGAGAGGGTCGTTTGGCGGGTTCGCTGCGTTTCAAAGGTAGCGACAAGGCCGCCGCTCTTGCCAGCCATTTGTCGCCCTCGGCTCGCATCTTGTCCAATGCGATCTGTCCGCCGTTTGCTGGAAGACCGCCAAGCAAGTTGACCAGCCTATTGACCCAGCGCGAAGGCACAGTTTCCGCCTCTGCCGACCGTTTTGCGCGGCTGATCCAGACCTCTTTGCCAGCGATGGCTTGTTGGTAGTCGTGCGCGGATAGACCGATGCGTCGCTCTGGTAAAAGTAACCCTGCCTGCTTGCGCATGTTACGGTTTAGCCAAGGGTCGGGCGCTGCGGCCTCTGGCCAGATGCCTTCGTTCATGCCGCCAAGGATCACAAGGTCGGCGCCTTGAACGCGGGCCTCTAGCGTGCCCCAGATCAGGATATTTGGGTGTGCCCCGTCAGGGTTGCGCACTGTGCCTTCCGCCAAAACAGCGCCAAAGAGTGCCGCGTATTCGCGTGGGTTTAGTTGTCCGCCAGCGTCTGCGTGATTGGTCAGGTTATCGCAAATGCGCTGGGCTTCGCGCCCTGCCGCCTCGCGCCAAAGCTCCCCTGATCCTGCTTCGTCTGGTCCTGAACATAGGATTTCGGTTAACGTCCGATGCGCCGCGATATGGTCTGTAAGGCTAAGGGTCAGGGGCAGATCAAGCCCAGTGATTAACCCGCCAAGCCAAGCCGCCCATGCGATACGCTGCGGATTTGACCCCGCCGTTTTGCGCGCCCATGTGTCGAGTGTTTCGGCGGTCGGGTTCGGGGGTCCGTTGCGCCGCAGTTCGAGTTCTAGCTCGCGCGTGAATAACAAGTGATCGTTACGCGCCGATCCGCCTGTATTGCATAGCGGGTGCTTGAGAAGAGTAAGCAGGCTTTCGCCCGTCACCGGCTTGCCAAACAGATCGGCCACATGGCGTAGCATCCGTCCGGGTGGCGAGAGCGGTAGGGGTGTGCCGGCGCTATCATCTGGCCTGATGTTCCAGCGATCAAGGGCTGCGGTGACTTGGCGGGTGAGCATCCTGTCAGGAGTGATCAGGGCGGCGGTAAGGCCTTCTTCGGTGGCGACCCGCAACCGCAGTGCGATTGCGTCGGCTTCGGCACGGGGTGAGGGTGCCTCGAGCAAGGTCAAGCCTGTGGTTGCATCTTTTAGGTCGCCCAAGTCTGGCCCGTCGCGCAGCCATTGATCGGTTACGGGCGCCGGGCGTAGTGAAAGTGAAACAAGCGCGTTACGTGCGGGATGTGGCGGCGGGGTTGTGTCCCACCGTTCAACGTCGTCATTGCTGAAACCGATCATGTCCATCAGTTTGCGGAACCTATATTGCGGGTGGTCTTCTGAGACCAGATCGTCGGTCATCCGGTCCCAAACGTCCGTCGGTAGGTCAAAGTCAAACCCTGGAAGAACGACCGCACCCTGCGGCAGGTTTGAGACGGCTTGCATGAACTGCGCGGTCGCCCCGCGTGACCCTGTCGAGCCCGCAACGATGATCGGGTGATTTGGTGGCGTGTCTTTCCAGCGGGTCGCAAGTTGATCAACCACACGGCGCATGCGCAGGTCTTTGTCGGGTGGTGTGTGTTCGTCAAAGAATTTGGTCACAATGTTCAAGAACCGCAGGGCGCGGTCCCAGTGTCCAGATTCGTCTGTGACATCGAGCTTGGTGAATATTGCCGGATCGACGCCTTCGCCGTGCATTTCCTCCATCAGTTTTGCAAGACTGTCTGATAGATCATAAAGTGCTGCGCGCGGCGCGAGGGTCGGGTCTTGGTCCAGAAGTGCTGCGACGAGTTGTGATAATTCCAGGCGGCGGCGCAATGGCGAGACCGAGGGTGGTCCTGCGTCCACAATCGGATCGTTGGCCAGTTCTGTGATCAGGCGAATGCGCGGTAATAGGCGGGCTGGGCCTGCATCAAAGACCTCGCGGATACGGCGGCGCATCCGGCTGGTGTTTACGAATATCTCGACACGCGCCATATCGGCGGGGGGCATTCCGTCTAATTTGTCTTGCAGGCCAGCCACCAGAGACCCCGCGAAGTCAGCGCCCAGCGGCATCCCGAAAATGCGCGGTTTTGACGACGGATTAAACATGATCGTGTCCTAACATCTGTTCGGCCAGTGCAATGCTTTCGGGTTGCCCGACGTCGCACCAATTTCCCGTGTATGACAGCCCGTAAAGTCCGCCGCGCTTTGCGATCCTGTCCCACAGAACGTTCATTGAGAATGTGGTTTCGGTAATCGCATGCAGATCGTCGGTCCGAATGATCTGCAAGCCTGTATATATCTCGCCCGCGCCACGGCTAAGCCTGCCTGCCCCGTCGGCGATAAAATCACCCTGTCCCTTATGTCCGATTGCGTTCATGCGCGGGACTGTGACCAGAAGCGCCTCCATCTCGGGTCGCCATGATGCAAGCAGCGCATTTATCGGATTGGGACCTTGCCAAATGGCATCGGTGTTCAGCGTGACAACGGGGCTCGCGGCAAGTAGCGGCAAGGCGTGCCGGAGGCCGCCGCCTGTTTCGAGCAAGGCATTCGTTTCATCAGAGATAAGGATGTTTTTTGTCGCCAAGTGTTCCCGCATCATGTCCGCTTTGTAATGCACATTCACGACGATAGGTCCGACATCGGCGCGTTCTATAAGGTCAAGCGCGTGGTCGATCAGGGGTTTTTTCGCGACCTCGATAAGTGGCTTTGGACAGTCCTGCGTCAGCACACCCATGCGTGTGCCAAGTCCCGCGGCGAATAGAAGAACGGGGCGTTGTGTCATGATTGCAGCCTTTGCAGGGTTTCCGCATTTGGGGGTGGCAGGTGTTGGGCGACCGTCGATTGGAGTTCAAACAAAGCGGGATGCGATAAGTCTGTCATCAGGTGATCCCAGACCCGTGGCAGAAAGGACAGGTATTTGGTTTTGCCGTCTTGCTTGGACAGGCGCGCAAAAATTCCAAGGATGCGTAGATTGCGCTGGGCTGAAATACACGCGAGGTGTGCTGAAAATTCTTGCGGGTTGCGGTCTGTTGCCTCGCAGAACTGGGTAATGCAATCCAAGGCAATCTTTTTGTCCACATCACGCCGTGCGTCGCGGATCAAAGACATCAAATCATAGCCTGCTGGTGCATAGCAGGCGTCTTGAAAATCAAGCAACCCAACTCGATCCAAGCCCTTTTGCTCTGGTCGCCAGATCAGGTTTTCCGCATGGAAATCACGCAGGGCAAGGTGTGGGGAGGGGTCTACTTGTGCTTGAAATGCTGACTGCATCGCGTCGCACAGGGCATTTTCGCAGCTTGGATCAGGCGCGTAGTGCAGGGCCGCCAGATTGATCATGGTTGGCGCAGTATAAGCGTCAATTGCCCCGAGTTCGAGATCGGTCTTCTGGTTGTTCAGATAGCAAAGCGTTTGGGTCGCGACCTTATAAAGCAGAGCCTCGCCGTTTGGTTCGTTGTGCAGGTGTGCGGCGAAATCGTTGGGGCCAAGATCTTCAATGACCATGATCCCTAATTTGGGATCGTGGAGATATATCTCGGGTGCTGCGAAGCCTGATAGGGTTAGAAAAGTTGCAATCTCGGCGAATTTCGCTGTGGTTCGCGATGGGTCATCCATGACGATTATGTCAGCTTCGCTTGCCTTTCTCAAACGAAAGTAGCGGCGGGATGAGGCGTCACCCGTGATAGGCGTCCTTGTCCAATCGGCCCATATTGATTTTGCCAATACGTCTGCGACAAGTTGATCACGCATCTTGAATTGCCCTCAATAGTCGGGATTTCATACTGTCTGGGAGGGTGATTTTGACGTGATGGGCTGTTTCGGTTGCTTTGAATGACAGGGTTGCCGCATTGGCGGGCAGGTCGCTACCCAATCTGTCGGGCCATTCAATTAGGCAAATGGCGGATGAAAATGCGTCCTCCAGCCCAAGCTCGAGTGCTTCGTCAGGGTGGGTCAATCTGTATAGGTCGCAGTGCCAGATTTCACAGTCAGCGTCGTCATAGGTTTGCACGATTGTAAAGGTCGGCGAAGGCACGTCTTCGACGCGACCCAAACGCGCACGAATGAGGGCGCGCGCAAATGCAGATTTGCCTGCCCCGATCTGTCCTTCCAACAGCAATGTATCACCGGCCCGCAAATGCGGTGCGATGCGTGTTGCTAATCCTATGGTGTCAGTTTCGTCCAAAAGCACGATGTCGAGTGTATTTTCAGCCATGCCTTAAGATATGGTCTGGGTCGGTGCCTGCAAGCCAATTCAGCGTTTCATGACATTCAAAGCCGGATCAACCTGCGTTAGCTTTTGCACAGTAGCCGAGGGGCTGCTTGGAAACCGGAACCGGACCATGGTCATGCCGCCGGAAATCGGGTCTGCATGACAACTGATCCATCGTCCGTCATCTAGAATGGCCGTGTCTGTCCAAGGTTTGCGAAGTCCCATCTGCGTTGTAAATTCACGCAGATTTGTCCAAATGCGGGATGGCGTGCACCGTTCTTGCCACTTGCTAAGCTCGCCGCGAAGGTCACACTGCCCAAAGCCCACATTGGATGTGCCATCCCAAAGCGTGTTGTAGGCTTCGTTCGAAAGCACAAGGTTTCCCCCGTTGGAAAACACCACGATTGCGTCTTCGATTTTGTCCATGACGGCTTGGCTGGTTTCAATTTCGGACCGAAACCGCCGTGTCAGCGAGATTTCGGCGCTGATGTCTTCAAAGAGCAACGCAAAGGCGCCGTCTGGATAGGGTCTGCCGGTAACTTGAAAGGTTTGGCCGTCCGGTAGGTTCCAGCTTTCTGAATATCCGCCGATTTTTGATTCCGCTTCGAGAGCCATGAATTGTTCACGCCAAGTTGCATAGTCTTTTGGTTCGGGAAGCATCCGCAATTCTCTTAGGTGATCAAGGAACGCATCCAAGGTAGGGCGGGCCGAGAGGAACTCGATTGGCAGGCCCGTCATGTCAAATAATGCGGGGTTAAAGGTTGCAAGCTGCCTGCGTCTGTCGAAGATAGCCAAGCCAATCGAGAGCTGCGCAAAGGTTTGGCTAAGTGTTTGCATGAACTTCCGTTGCGCCAGCTCTGCGCGAACAATGGGGTCAACGTTGATCGCGAATTGCGCGGCCCCTGTGTCTGTTTTAACTGTCGAAACCTCATACCACCTAGGAGCGTCATCATTGCGAACCTTCAGGGATGTGCGGCAAACAGAGTTGCCGAAAGCAGGCACGTCTTCGAGTTCTTTAAAAAGTGGAGATGAAGGCAACGTGGGCGTTACACCTAAGATGTCAGAACATGCATCATTTGCGGTGAGATAAGCGTCGTTTGCCCAGACCAATCGGCCTGTCGGGTCCGAGCGCCACATCAGTACCGGTGCATGGTTGACCATTTCGCGCAATGTCAGCAGTTCGGCGTCTTCGTTGGCTTCGCGTATGTCAATTGCGGCAGTCTCGACAGTGCCTTCAATCGCCCCTAAGCAAAGCTGAATCCGCCCATTGGCGGGACGCAATTCGAGCCAAGCCGATGTGCCGTCACAGGCATTAACGATGATCGGTTTATCCTGACATTGGGCCAGTTCATCTGACAGCGTCGGAAAAGTGTTTTCTAAAACCGCAATAATGTCGCTGCGCGAAAGGTCTTTGTGTGGTGGTAAACCAAGTAATGCGATGGCTTGCGGTGTCGCGTCGATGACCGCTTCGGCCTCAAGCAAAAAGGATACCTTTTTGAGATGATTTTGGCTTGAACTTTGTGAACTGCCATCTGGTTTTTTGGTAAGAAATAGAAGCCCCCAGAACACCGCAGCTGATGTAAACGCCGTCGCACCGATTACGAATAAATCCAATAGCCCCAATGACATAATTAATCCGTCCCAATTTTGCCCCACGTCAGAGATTGCTTTAGGAAGGTTAATGTATGGTTAAGTCTGAATTAATGAATCTTGAATTGTTGATTGTCACCCAAGGCCTGCGCCGCAGGTGTTTGGACATCATCCTGAGGCCAGATCACGTCGATGGTCGCACCGCCCATGCTGCGCGTGGTCTTTGATCCGTTTCGAAACAAAAGCCGTGCGCCCGATCGTTCCAACAAGGTTTTGGCAATAAACAGCCCTAACCCCATACCTGCATACCCGGGGCGTTTTTCTCCGTCTGCACTCTCTGATCTGCGGCGCACAAACGGGTCGCCAATGCGGCCAATAACGGATGCGGGAAAACCGTCGCCATCATCTGAGATTCTAACGCGCAGTTCAGTTTCCGACCAGCTAATGGTAATTTCAACACCGCTATGCGCAAAGTCGACAGCGTTTTGAATGAGGTTCCGTAGTCCGTGGACGATTTCGGGCCGCCGCGGCACGATGGGCTGCTTTTCCCCGCCGATTTCCTCGGCGCCGATATGAAATACGACGGACTTTCCCCGACTAAGGTGTGGTTCTGCGGCTTCTTTGACCAGCGCCTCGATCGGGGCGTGTCGAAGGTGAAGGTCGTCCTTTCCTGCTTGCCCCATCGATTGCAGAATTTCACGACATCTGGTCGCCTGATCGTGGATCAAGTCGATGTCGTCTAAAACCTCGGGATTGGCTGCAAGTTCGTGGCGTAGTTCGCCGCTGACGAGCATAATTGTGGCAAGAGGCGTGCCCAGTTCATGTGCGGTCGCTGCGACTACGCCACCCAGGTCGGTGAGTTTCTGTTCGCGCGACAATGCCAGTTGCGTGGCCAAAAGCGCCTCGCCCATATTGTGCATTTCGGTAATAACTTGGCGCGCATAGACGGACAAAAAGACCACGCCCGTCACGATTGCAAGCCAAAACCCGAATTGGAAAAGCATCGGTAGCTCTAGCGTCGCGCCGCTGGAATTTTCGATAGGCAGGCTAAATTGGCTAAGCAAGGTCGTCAGGATAATCGCAACCGCACCTAGCAAAATTGTGCGCTGAAGGTTTAGGATCGTTGCTGCAATCGTGACGGGCGCAAGCAGCAGTAAAGCGAATGGATTGTTCAAACCGCCTGTCAGGTAAAGTAGCAGGCTAAGCTGGGCCATATCGAAGACAAGCATCAAAAACGCTTCGCGTTCAATTAACCGTTTGTTGTCTGGGTATATGAAACGGACGACCAAATTGACCAGCACCGATGCCCCGATTGTCATGGCGGCCAACCCGGTTTGTAATTGCAGATCAAACATTTGAACCGAGACGATCAGCGCAAGCGTTTGCCCTGCCACCGCAAACCAGCGTAGTTTTGCAAGGGTCCGTAGGCGCACCCAGTCACTGCGTTGCCGTTCTTGAAACATCTCGAATTCGGTAGAGGACATGGGGATACCTTTTGCGCCGCACTGCGCTATTGTTAAGTGTAGCGTGTTCGATCATCAATGCGATGCCAAATGAAAAGGGTTCGGAATGTCCAAGGTAATAGCAATATCAGCGTCTTTAGCGGCGGTTGCTCTGGTAGGCGGCACCTTTGCGATCACACAAATGCGCGCACCTAGTCTGACGGACTGTGGTGCGACCGCGGTTGCTGGCGGGTCAATCGGTGGCCCGTTCGAACTGATCGATGAGACTGGCCAAACAGTCACGGATAAAGATATCATCACACAGCCAACTTTGATTTATTTCGGCTATACGTTTTGTCCTGATGTCTGCCCGTTAGATGTGGCCCGCAATGCTGCCGCGGTCGATATTTTGGCTGAACGCGGAATCAATGTGACGCCTGTGTTCATCACAATCGATCCCGCGCGTGACACGCCCGAGGTTGTCGCGGACTACACCGACAACTTTCACCCCAATATGATTGGCCTCACCGGCAGCGATGAACAGATTGCGGCGGCATCAAAGGCATATCGCACTGTTTATGCAAAACAGGACGATGATCCCGAGTATTACTTGATGCAGCATTCGACATTTAGTTACCTGACGATGCCCGACGCGGGCTTTGTTGAATTCTTCCGTCAGGTCGATAGTCCAGAAAAAGTTGCGGATATTGTGGCCTGTTTTGCTGCGGCGACCTGACATGTTGACGCAGGTGCGCTAAAAGCTACCTAAGGCGCATGTAAGCGGAAGGGCTTAGATTAATGGAATTAGACCCGATAGAGCTTGGCGATGATAAGACATTGTTGTTGGTCGATGACGACGAGGCATTTTTAAAGCGTTTGGCAAAGGCCATGGAAAAGCGTGGATTTTCTGTTGAAACCGCGGGTTCAGTGGCCGCAGGACGCGCCATTGCAACGGCCAGACCACCAGCATATGCGGTCGTCGACTTGCGCCTAACTGATGGCAACGGGCTGGACGTGGTAGAGGTGCTACGCGAGCGCCGCCCTGATGCGCGGATCGTGGTTCTGACTGGGTATGGTGCGATTGCGACGGCTGTCGCGGCGGTCAAAATCGGCGCAACCGACTATTTGGCAAAGCCCGCGGATGCAAATGATATTATGAATGCACTGCTTGCGCGGACGGATGAATTGCCGCCACCCCCCGAAAACCCGATGAGCGCAGACCGCGTTCGTTGGGAACATATTCAACGGGTTTACGAGTTGTGTGATCGCAATGTCTCAGAGACCGCACGTCGCCTAAATATGCATCGCCGTACATTGCAGCGTATTCTGGCAAAGCGCAGCCCGAAGTAGATTTATAGATCGAACCGCTTGCGGATACGGTCAACGGGTGTGCCGTCTTTTAGCGGGATATCTTTGAACACATCGTAATCGGCGAAGCCAAGGCCGCCATAATATTTGAGCCCACCGATGTTATCGGCGCGGATTGTGGCGTCGATGGTTTGCACACCGGCAGCTTTGGCGGCAAAGCGTGTGGCCGAGAACAGCTTTTGCCCGATCCCCATCTTGGCCCGATCAAGTGCTACAAAAGTGGCGATGATGGCCCAACCGTCGCGGTCGTCGTTCTTCAACAACTGAAAGCCCGACAGCCTGCCGTTTGTAATCGCGACATGACATGAGATCAGATTTGGCGGCGCGATGTAATCTGCGCGCATCCGTTCGACCGTGTATGGGGTTTCGTGGGCGGTGGTTCCGCCATCCGCGATCACCTGATTGAGCAGTCTTACCATTTGCGTGGCGTCTGGACCGACTGCGGGACGGACACGTGTGTTGATTGTGATCATAGCTTTGCCATCAATTCGTGGTGTTTTAAGGTGAAGTCATTGCGGACGTCCACGGGTGGTCGTAGTCGGATATGAAGAGATTTCGCCAAGTTAGGATCGATTTTTCCAAAGAACTTGTCTGCCTCGACGGCAGAGAAACCTGCAATTTGCACGGCCTCTAGCCAGGCGGAAATTTTATCGGCGGCTTTGATCTGCTTTTTGACCGCCACTGGAATTTGCGCGGGCAGTCCAAAGCGGATGTGGATCGCGGCGGTTAGCCTGTCGTCAAGTTCGCCGTAACTTGGCCCGACGGCTGCTTTTACGGGTGAGATCATATCGCCGATCACATATTCGGGCGCGTCGTGCAGCAAGGCCGCGAGTTGCCATTTGATAGGCGCGTTTGGGTTTTGAGCGGAGAAGATGTCAGTCACCAACAGCGAGTGCTCGGCGACGGAATAGGCGTAATCACCAATTGTCTGCCCGTTCCAGCGCGCGACAAAGGCAAGCCCATGGGCGATATCTTCGACCTCGATATCCATTGGGGTGGGGTCCAGCAGGTCAAGTCTACGTCCCGAGAGCATCCGTTGCCATGCGCGTGGTTGTTTCATGTTTATCCCATTGCCTTGTCGCAGTGCCGTGCCAGTGCTAGATGGTCCATCAAATAGATGACAGACAGGATGGCCCAGATGGCAACCGACTACATTGTAAAAGATATCGCACTCGCAGGCTATGGCCGCAAGGAACTCGATATTGCTGAAACAGAAATGCCGGGCCTGATGGCACTGCGCGAGGAATTTGGGGCGAGCAAGCCTTTGAAGGGTGCGCGGATTGTAGGGTCGCTGCACATGACGATCCAGACGGCGGTTTTGATCGAAACGCTGACAGCATTAGGTGCCGATGTGCGCTGGGCGTCTTGCAACATTTTCTCGACCCAAGACCATGCGGCGGCCGCGATTGCGGAATCAGGCGTGCCTGTATTTGCGATTAAGGGCCAAAGCCTGACAGAGCATTGGGATTATTTGGACAAATCCTTCATGTTCCCAGAGGGTGCTAACTTGATTTTGGACGATGGTGGTGACGCGACATTGTATGTGCTTTTGGGCGCACGCATGGAAGCTGGCGAAGATGTGCTTTCGGTTCCTCAGTCTGAGGAAGAAGAAGCGATCAAGGTTCAGATTAAAAAGCGTATTGCCGAGACACCAGGTTGGTTTGCCAAGACGAAAGCCGCGATTTTGGGTGTGTCTGAGGAAACAACAACGGGTGTGCACCGCCTTTACGATCTGCATAAGCAAGGCCAGCTGCCGTTCCCTGCTATTAACGTGAATGACTCGGTTACCAAGTCTAAGTTCGACAATAAATACGGCTGTAAAGAGAGCCTTGTTGACGGTATCCGCCGCGCGACGGATACGATGATGGCTGGTAAAGTGGCCGTTGTTTGTGGCTACGGCGATGTTGGTAAGGGTTCGGCTGCGTCCTTGTCTGGTGCGGGTGCGCGCGTGAAGGTGACGGAGGTTGATCCGATCTGTGCGTTGCAGGCTGCGATGGACGGATTTGAGGTTGTAACGCTGGAAGATGCTGTTGCGACGGCTGACATTTTCATCACCACAACAGGCAACAAAGACGTCATTCGTATCGAGCATATGCGCGAAATGAAGGACATGGCGATCGTTGGTAACATCGGTCACTTCGACAATGAAATTCAGGTCGCCAACCTGCGGAACCACAAGTGGACCAACATCAAAGATCAAGTTGACATGATCGAGATGCCAAGCGGTGCGCGGCTTATCTTGCTGTCCGAGGGTCGTTTGCTGAACCTTGGCAACGCGACTGGGCATCCAAGCTTTGTGATGTCAGCGTCATTTACCAACCAAGTCTTGGCGCAAATCGAGTTGTGGACAAAAGGCGACGAATACCAGCCTGGCGTTTACATTCTGCCAAAGCATCTGGACGAGAAAGTAGCCCGTTTGCACCTTGCCCGTATCGGCGTAAAGCTGTCGACGCTGAATAAAGAGCAGGCGGATTATATCGGCGTGACCGTCGATGGTCCGTTCAAGCCAGAGCACTACCGCTACTAAATCGTGGCGGACGATAAGACACCGAAAAAGAAGCGCGTCAGCATTGCTGGCGTGCTTTTGCGTTTGGTGTTTGCGGGGATTTTCTGGGCGATTGTTTGGGGTGGCATTAACCCCGATCGTGCCATTCCCGTTGGATGGAACCCGCTTGCGCCGCTGCGTGTGTCCGACCCGATTACACCGATTACCCAATGGCGTTTTCGACGCACGATTGCAGACCCAGAGCTGTGCCTTGCTGCGCTAGCGGATGCCGCTGATTTTGAGATTTTGCCTGATTTAGAAAAATCGGAGCAGTGTTATATCAGACCGCGCGTTGATCTTTCCTCTGCCGGTTCCGTCCGCGTTCGCCCTGTTGAAACCCGCTGTGCAATCGCCCTGAGCATGGCGATGTGGGCCGAGCATAGTTTGAAGCCCGCCGCGATTGAGATGGGTACACGATTGTCAGAGATCGACCATATCGGCAGCTACAATTGTCGCCAGATGAGAACGACAGGTGGTGGCACGGGTCGCATGAGCACCCACGCGACGGCCAGCGCGATTGATATCTCGGGGTTCCGCTTTGAAAATGGCGAAAGGATACGGTTGATCGACGATTGGGATGGCTCCGACGCTAAGTCAACTTATCTCCGTAATGCAAAGGACGGCGCATGTGATTGGTTCAGATTGACCTTATCCCCTGACTATAATGCCCTGCACGCAGACCATTTTCATTTGCAATCTGTGGGGTGGGGCGGTTGTCGTTGATCTGATTACGCCAATTTTCCCCCCTATTTTTTCTTTACCTGACGCGATTAACCGCACTAGGCTGCGCACAAGCGCTGGTCACTTCGGTCTGCGCATCACAAGGCCAAACGGCCAAAGACATAAGATGGGGAACTACCTATGGGTAAGAGAGACGAATGGATCGCAAAGTATGCGGACGATCTGACCAACAAATGTGGCATGACACCTGACATGGATTTGTTGACGAAAGTCACAATCGGTTGCGGTCCTGCGATCTATAACAAAGATGCGCAAACTGTTGCTGGTGGCCAAGCGTCCGAGCTTGAAACAGTTAAGAACAACTTCCTTATCAAGAAGCTTGGCCTTGCTGACGGTCCTGAGTTGATGGAAGCCATCGGCAAAGTCATCGAAATTTATGGTAAATCCGAGCGCAACAAATACCGCGCTGTTGTTTATTACATGCTGACAAAGCACTTCGGCAAAGAATCCGTTTACGGCTAAGTCCTTGCTATGTTGATTACGAAACGTTCGCCTTTGATAAGGGCGAGCGTTTTGCGTTTAGAATAGCATCAGAACCGCGCCGATAATCGCACAGCCGAATGTTGCGTATCCGCCGTCGATCAATGTCAGCTTGAATGGCCGCATTCCGTAAGCGTTGTTGATCATGATCCAAGGGCTGATGAAGAAAAGTCCGATCCCCAGCCCTGAAATCAACCCTTTGCCAAATGTGTCAATCCCAGACAGCGCGAATGTGTGCCGCATCATCCCCGCCACGAGGATCATCGCGATGAATGACAGAACGTAGGGCAGAGGTGACCCACCTTCAGGCTGGCCCTTTTCGTCGACCTTTATGCCCGTTGCGGCGATCCAAGGCTTTGATAATGTCATGTACCAAATCGCCCCAAAGGCAAATCCTGCGATTGCTGCGACGAGAACTGATAGAATTCCCATAACGTCCCTCCTGTAAAAGCTTGCCTATATGGAGAAACTATGACGCCTGCGGCGGAATGTCGCTAGGGCTTTGTTTTCCCTAAGGCGCAAACGATGTCCCATTCCGCCTCTGTGACAGGCTGAACGGACAAGCGGGAACTTTTGACAAGGGCCATATTTTCAAGGCGGGGGTCGGTTTTGATTTGTGCCAAGGTCACAGGCTGCACAAAGGGCCGCACGGCTTTAATATCAACGCAATCCCAACGCTCGTCGTCGGTTGTGCTGTCTGGATGCGACGTTGCGCAGACCTCGACGATCCCCACGATCTCTAGGCCCGATCGCGAGTGGTAAAAGAACCCCAGATCGCCAACCGCCATTGTCCGCATGTTGTTGCGGGCTTGGTAATTACGCACGCCGTTCCATTCTTCGCCTGCGTCCCCTTTGGCGACCTGAGCGTCCCAGCCCCAAACGTCGGGTTCAGATTTTAACAGCCACTTTGCCATCAGCCGATGACCTTGTTCCACGCTTGGGTGCTGTGACTTTCAAACAGTCCGGCCTTGGCATAGGGATCGTTGTGCGCCCAATGCTCGGCTGCCGCTACGTCAGCAACGTCGAGAATAATCAAGCTGCCGCACATCGTCCCGTTATCATCTAGAAATGGGCCCGCCATTTCGACGACGCCTGTCTCTTTGATATAGGCCAGATGCGCGTCGCGGTTGGCTTTGCGGACGTCGAGGTGATCGGCTTTATCATGACAGATAAGAGCTACGCGCATGTTATTCTTCCTTTAGTGGCCGTGAAAGTAGCGCCCCAAGGGCCTCTCTGACGGTCGTTTTGTTTTCGGTTAGATCTGCGACGACTGTGCAGATTGGCATTTCAATGTCCAGTGTTTGGCTAAGTTGCCGTACTGCGCGGGCCGTTGCGGCCCCTTCGACAGTGCTATGCGTGTCAAATGCGGTGCCTTGCCCCAAGGCGAGACCGTATCGGTAGTTGCGGGATTGGTCGGAGGTGCAGGTCAGAACAAGGTCGCCGAACCCTGAAAGCCCGCTCAAAGTTTCCGGCTCTGCGCCCAGTTTCGCCGCGAGCCTTTGCATTTCGATAAACCCGCGCGTGATTAACGCAGCGCGTGCGCTTTCACCAAGTCCCGCACCCATACAGACGCCACATGCGATGGCCATGACGTTCTTTAATGCACCACCAAGTTCCGCCCCAACGGTGTCTGTTGTGCGGTAAAGTCGCAGTGTTTGGGTTGAAAGCGTTGTTTGAAGTGCTTCGATTTTATCCTCATCGGCACAGGCGAGAGTCAGTGCTGTTGGCAGGCCTTTTGCGATGTCAGCCGCAAAACTGGGACCCGTTAACATCGCCGCTGTCGCGCTGGGCACGCAATCGCGAATAGTGCTGACCGGTCCAGTCATGGTTTGCAGGTCGATCCCCTTACAGCAAGCAACAAGGGTTTTACCCGCCAGAGCGTCTTTGTGAGTGAGCAGGAAATCACGCAACGTTTGTGCTGGTGTCGCAAGCAAGACAATCTCGGCCTCGAACAGTATCGCCAAATCATTCGTTGGCTGTAACCCTTTTGGTAAGGTGACCCCCGCAAGGCGGGAGTTTGTTCGGTCGTCTTGCATCTGCTTCACTGCAGCCGCGTCACGCGCCCAAAGGGTGACCGCCTTTCCGTCCAGAACAAGCGCGACAGCCAATGCTGTGCCGAAGGCACCGCCGCCTGCAACTGCGATTTTCATGCTTTTGCTCCCTTTTTTCCTGACCCTAGCATAGGGGCGGCGGTTTGGTCCAAGGGCCAGCGCGGCCTTGCTGACAGTGTCATATCGTCCTGCAGACCCGCCTGAAAACGTTCTAACCCTGCATAAGCAATCATGGCGGCGTTATCTGTGCAAAGCGCAAGCGGAGGTGCGACAAAAACAGTGTCTAACGTGGCACAAAGCGCCAAAAGTTGCGATCTGATTTGCGTGTTCGCGGCAACACCGCCAGCGACCGCAAAGCTGCGGGTTTTGGGATTTAGTGTAAAATACTCACCCAGCGCACGGCGCGACTTTTCAGTAATGATATCGGCCACGGCGGTTTGAAAGCCTGCGCTAAGATCGGCCTGGTCTTGGATGGTCAGCCCGCCCTTTTCGGCGATGACAGCGTCGCGCGCGCGGATCATTGCGGTTTTCAAACCTGAAAAAGACATGTCGCAACCTGCTTGATTAAGCAGCGGGCGCGGCAGCTTGAACCGTTTGGCGTCGCCTCTTTCTGCAGCGTTTTGCACAGACGGGCCACCGGGTTGCGGCAGGCCTAGGATACGCGCGGTTTTGTCGAACGCTTCACCGGGTGCATCGTCTATCGTTCCGCCAATGCGCGTATAGTCGTCGTGATCTTTGACCAGCAGGAATTGACAGTGCCCACCTGAGACCAAGAGCATCAGGTAGGGGAAAGGTGTTTGATCGGTCAGCCGTGGCGTTAAGGCGTGACCCGCAAGGTGGTTCACCCCGACAAGAGGTAGACCTGTCGCCGCGCAGATGCCTTTTGCAAGCATAACGCCAGAGACAACGCCGCCGATCAAGCCAGGTCCCGCGGTCACCGCAACCGCGTCGAGGTCTGAGAATTGCATTTTGGCCTTTGATAGAGCCTCTTTTACGCTGATATCCAGTTTTTCAACATGCGCCCGCGCTGCGATTTCCGGCACGACCCCGCCGAATGCCGCGTGCAGATCGGTCTGCCCAAAAACCACGGATGACAGGACTGAGGGTGCCCCGTTCGAAAGTTGCACGACGGCGGCGGCGGTGTCATCGCAGCTGCTTTCGATACCAAGGATGGTCAGGGATTGTGTCATGCGAAGTCCGGTTGCGGTTTGTCTGTATGCAGGTAACACTTGGGCCTTACGCAAACAATGGTCCTGCGATGAAGCCCACATTGATTATCACACGCCCTGTGCCCGATGGTGCCCGCTTTGCCCGCGAGGTTGCGACGCATATCGACGTGCCGACGATCTTGTCCCCTTTGCAAGAAATCGTCCCTTTGAATGCGGTATGTGCGGCAGAGGGTTATCTATTTACGTCGTCAAACGGCGTTGCGCAGGCATCGCGATCGGGTTTGAGCGCTGGACCCGCATGGTGTGTCGGGGATCGTACGGCGCAAGTGGCGCGGGATGCCGGGTTTGATGCCCAATCTGCAAATGGAAATGCAGAAGATTTAATTGCGATGGTTTTAAACCAACGTCCTTCTATCGCGTTGGCTCATATCCGCGGACGGGCGGCTCGCGGTGATATTGCGGCGCGATTGTCTGCCGCAGGCATCCATTGTGACGATGTTATTGCCTACGATCAGCGTGCAATTGCACTAACAAAAGAAGCGAGGGCGGCGATTGAGGGGGCAAACCATGTGATCATTCCCCTATTCTCTCCGCGTACGGGCAAACTATTGGTGGACCAAATTAAACTTGGGTCACATATTGAATTGATGGCAATTAGTCAGGCGACTGCGGATGCTTTGGCACCACATCACGTCATGGTTGTCGATGCCCCCAATGGTGCTGAAATGCTGGTTGCTGTTGTGAATGCCTGCAACAAAGTGTCGCCCGCGTGAACGTCGCTTGAGGGTCTGGCAGTGCCGATATAGGCTGCATGTGCGCCTGATGCGAGAAATGGCGATGTGAAGAAAGGGTTTGAACGTGGTAAAACAACCGGCAAAGGGTCGTAAGGCTCCTGCAAAGTCTCAGGCGAAGACGCCTAAGAGCGAGGATGTAACACCCATGGTTGAGGCAGCGAAGGTCGAACCGACCGCGCCGAAGCCTGAGGTTAAACCTGATCCTAAACCCGCAGTTGCAGAAAAGGTTGCACCGCCTGCGAAAGCAGAAGAGCCAGTTGTAAAGCCGCAGCCAGAAACCTCGAAACCACCAGCGTTAGAGCCTCAAAAGACATCGGTAATGCCTGCCATTTTCGGCGGTCTTGTCGCTGGTGCGATTGGTTTTGGCGCCGCTTACATTGTATTGCCAAAGGCGGACATGACGTTGCCGTCCCGTGTTTCTGCAATATCAACAGAGGTGTCTGGACTACGTAATCGTATTGACGAGCTGCCAGTCGTAGACTTGTCGGCCGTTGAGGCGGCACAGTCTCAGACCACTGAATTGGCTGCGGCCTTGGATGGTCGAATCACCGATTTGGAGGGTCGATTTGATGCTTTAAGTAGTCGTGCAGGCAACGAAGGGTCGTTGTCTGCGGCAGCTTATGCCGAGGAATTGGATGCGTTGCGTGCAGAAATGGAAAATCTGCGCGGCACAGCTGTGGCCGAGCTAGGTGCCGCCCGCGATGCAGCTGCGTTGATTGAACAGAACGCAGAGGCTGCTGCCCGCGCTGCGGCTGCTCGTGCGGCTGTGTCCCGGATTGAGGGTGGGCTAGAAACAGGTGCACCTTTAGGTGCTGCACTCGATGATTTGGCGGATGCCTTGCAGTCGGACGTGCCTGCCGAATTGGCTGATGTGCGTGACGGCGTTGCGACATTGGCGTCTTTGCAGGCGTCATTCCCCGACTATGCGCGCGCTGCTTTGGCGACTGCCCGCCGAGAAGGCGCATCTGGCGAAGCAGAGGGTGGTTTTACTGCATTTCTGCGCAACCAATTGGATGTGCGGTCGGTTGCCCCCAAAGACGGAGATAGCGCTGATGCTGTTCTGTCTCGTGCCGAGGCCGCTTTGAAAGAGGGCCGATTGACCGATACGCTTGCCGAAGTCGGTGCGCTACCTGAAGTGGCACGCGCCGAACTTACCGAGTGGCAGGGATTGGCAGAGGCCCGCGCAGATGCGCTGGCTGCTGCCGCAACCCTTGCTACATCACTTAACGATAATTGAAGGCGCCGCTGATGTTATTTTCCTTGATCAAAATCTTGTTGTTTGTTGCAGCGGTCACCGCCCTGACCTTTGGGGCCACCCAGTTGATGGAAGTATCCGGTGGGGCAACGATTGCCATTGCTGGTGTCGAATTGACGCTTTCCCCATTACAACTGGCCTTTGCGCTGGTTGCCTTGGTCGTGCTGGTTTGGCTTGGCCTGAAGTTGCTAAAATTCTTGATCGCCGCATTCAAGTTCTTGAATGGCGATGAAACCGCGATTTCGCGCTACTTTGACCGTAACCGCGAAAAGAAGGGTTACGAAGCATTGGCCGAAGGAATGATGGCTTTGGCGTCAGGCGAGGGCCACCTTGCGATGAGCAAAGCCCAGCGTGCTGACAAGTTGCTGAAGCAACCGCAGTTGACCAACCTTTTGACGGCGCAAGCTGCCGAGATGACAGGCGATGCGCGCACTGCCGAAGCGACGTATAAAAAGCTGCTTGAAGACGATAAAACCCGTTTTGTTGGCGTGCGCGGCATCATGAAACAAAAGCTGGCTGAGGGTGATACCGATACTGCGCTGAAACTTGCGGAAAAGGCATTTGCCTTGAAGCCAAAGCACGAGGATACGCAGGACGTGCTGCTGCGCCTTCAGGCGGATAAGTCTGATTGGAAGGGTGCCCGCGCGACGCTGGGTGCCAAGTTGAAATCCGGCGCTTTGCCGCGTGATGTGCATAAGCGTCGCGATGCGGTTCTTGCCCTATCCGAGGCAAAGGATGTGTTGGATGAAGGCAAGTCGATCGAGGCCCGCGAGGCAGCGATTGAGGCAAACCGTTTGTCCCCTGATTTGATCCCTGCTGCTGTTATGGCTGCCCGCGGCTATATTGATGCTGGCAATGCGCGTTATGCATCACGGGTTCTGACAAAGGCTTGGTCAACAACGCCCCACCCTGATCTTGCGGCGGCCTTTGCCGAAATCGTTCCTGACGAAACACCGCAGGCCCGGTTGAAGCGTTTCAAGACGTTGATCAAGCAAACACCGGACCATTCTGAAGCAAAGATGTTGCTGGCAGAGCTAAACATTGCCGCCGAGGATTTCCCCGCTGCAAAACGCAGCTTGGGCGATTTGAACGACGTTGATCCAACCTCGCGTAGTCTGACCTTGATGGCAGCGATTGAACGTGGTGAAGGTGCTGACGATGTTGTTGTGCGCGGCTGGCTCACTCGTGCTTTGACAGCGCCGCGTGGCCCGCAGTGGATTTGTGACAAGTGCCAGACAATCCATGCGGGATGGTCGCCAACGTGTAACAATTGTGGGTCTTTTGATACGCTGACTTGGAAAACCCCACCAGCAGGTGAGGTGGCTATGCCTTCGGGCACTGAAATGTTGCCTTTGATCGTTGGTCGGATTGCTGACCAGTCCGGTGATGCGGACGCCGAAAACGACGATGTTGTCGAGGCGGAAGTCGTCGACGTCACCCCAGAGAAATAACCAACGGCTGGTTGGGGCGTGTGATGCGCCCCAGCCTAGAATGTCGGCGGTGTGCAGGCGCTAATGATTTTGCACACGTCTGTGCCAATATTGCGAAAGCGATGCGGTAGGCGACTTTCGAAGAGGTAGCCTTCACCGACGCCCAGAACCCTGACCTGTTCATCGACAGTGATTTCGATTTCGCCCTGAATGACGATGCCTGCTTCCTCGCCGAGGTGCGACAACAGTTCGGGCCCCGTATCTGCACCGGGCGGATATGTTTCATCAAGCACCTGCAAGCTGTGGTTGCTGGTATTGCCGAGCTGACGCAGCGAAACCCCTGCACCATATCCCTGCGGTGAAATCTCTTTAAGTTCGTTCTTTTTGTAGAAGTATTTTGTTTCCAGATCGTCTTCGATGGTGGTGAAAAAGTCGGCGATACTCATGGGAATCGCATCAAGTATGCTTTTTAAAGAGGCGACAGAGGGGCTGGATTTGTTTTTTTCGATCAGTGAGATTGTCCCATTGGTCAGACCGGCACGCTCTGCCAGTTCACGCTGGGAAAGGCCGCTTGCTTTGCGAATTTCTTTAAGTCTTGTTCCGATATCCACCCAAAACACCTTATTTTTGCGGCAACACATGTAGGGACTTGCTAGTGCATGTCAGACCTGAGGCAAACACAATTCGACACAAAAAATGCCGTTAATGAGCGGATTATTGTCGCTATACAAACTTGGAATTGGCGCGCAAACGAAAGTCGTTGACAGTTAAATTAAACGGATTATGAGAATTTTAAACGATGCACGGTTCTGTGCGCATGAATGCCAGCTCAAGGAGTCTAGAAGTATGTCGAACACTGCTAAGAAGAAAGCCGGCAAAACTGCCGCAAAAAAGAACGTAAAGCCAGAAATTGCGATCGTGCCTGACTACGTTGCGCCAGAGAAAACGAATGCGGCACTGGTTGCACGTCGTGACGCCGCAGTTGCACGTGGCGTTGCGTCGGCGACGACCATTTTCGCGGCCCATGCAGAGAACTCTGAACTCTGGGACGTTGAAGGCAACCGCTACATCGACTTTGCTGGTGGTATCGCGGTTTTGAACACGGGCCACCGTCACCCTGACGTGATTGCTGCCGCAAAGGCGCAAGAAGATCACTATACGCATACAAGTTTTCAGGTTGTGCCCTACGAGCCCTACATTGCGCTTGCTGAAAAGCTGAACGAATTGGCCCCTGGTGACCACGCGAAGAAATCGCTTTTGGTGACCACTGGCGCAGAAGCTGTCGAAAATGCGGTCAAGATCGCACGCGCCGCAACAGGCCGTCCGGGTGTGATTGCGTTTACTGGCGGTTACCACGGTCGTACGCTTTTGACCTTGGGTATGACTGGCAAGATTTCGCCATACAAAAAGGACGTCGGTCCGTTCCCGTCGGATATTTTCCGCGCGCCTTTCCCGAATGTGCGTGACGGCATTTCTGTGAAGGATGCATTGACTGGCCTGCAAAACCTGTTCCTGACGGATGCGCAGCCAGAGCGCGTTGCGGCTATTATTATCGAGCCTGTATTGGGTGAAGGTGGTTATACACCTGTGCCATTCGAGATGCTGCACGCTTTGCGCGCCATCTGTGACGAACATGGCATCTTGTTGATTGCTGACGAAATTCAGGCTGGCTTTGGCCGGACTGGCAAGTGGTTTGCGATTGAACATTCTGGCGTCGTGCCTGATTTGATCACTGTCGCTAAATCAATGGCTGGTGGGTATCCGATTGCCGGTGTGATTGGTCGCGCCGAAGTGATGGATGCGGTTGTTCCCGGTGGATTGGGCGGCACATATGGCGGAAACCCTGTCGCTTGTGCGGCGGCGTTGGCTGCGATTGAGGCCATCGATTCCGAAGGCTTGCTGAACCGTTCTTTGGAAATGGGCGAGCTTTTCCGCGCCCGTTTTGCCGACATTGGTGCGCGCGTTTCGCCCTACCGTATGTGGGACGTGCGTGGCCTTGGCGCGATGATTGCCATCGAATTCGTGACGGATTTTGATAGCATCGAACCGGACGCCGCTTTGACAAAAGCAGTCATCGCCGAAGCGCTACAGCGCGGTCTGATTCTGTTGGGATGTGGTATGCATGGCAACGCGTTGCGTATCATGGTACCGCTAACCGCATCCGACGAAATCATCGAAGAGGGCCTTGCGA
Source organism: Loktanella sp. (assembly GCA_024686085.1). Classification (GTDB taxonomy): domain Bacteria; phylum Pseudomonadota; class Alphaproteobacteria; order Rhodobacterales; family Rhodobacteraceae; genus Yoonia. Next base: position 22,428 of record JAIBDT010000002.1, on the reverse strand, counting down.
TCTTTGAGGCATCTTTGGCCGCTGCAATCGCAAATGCTTAATTAAACAGGAAAGTGGCGGGATTTGCGTCCCGCCCTTTCACCCGAATTATCCATATAGAAACATAGATTAAGCAGATTTCAGATCGGCTCATAGCGGACGTTCTTCGCTGTTCCATCTGGATTTGCTGTTGAAAATATTCAACAAATATCCGCCAACTTTTCAGTTTTTAGTTGCAGGATCCCGCGGACTCCTCCAGTCTTTTAAAACACAGGCGCGCGAATGCCAGACATCTTGCTGCGGTCCCCTTGAGTTGTCGTCAGTAAGGTCGTTTGCGTCCCGCGCCAGAAAAAGCGTACGTTAAAGGGAGAACGCAATGAAGATTTTTAAGGGTCTTGCTGTCGCAAGCGCAATGATGGCAGGTACCGCTGGGCTTGCACAAGAACAGTTCATTACAATTGGTACTGGCGGACAAACAGGGGTCTACTTTGTTGTAGGTCAGTCCATTTGTCGTTTGGTTAACCGCGGAACAGCGGATCACAACCTGAAGTGCACAGCCCCATCCACTGGTGGGTCCATCGCGAACATCAATGCGATCAAAGCTGGCGACATGGATATGGGCGTTGCCCAGTCCGACTGGCAGTTCCACGGTTATAACGGCACATCCAAGTTCGAAGACGACGGCGCATTTGAAAACATGCGTGCCGTATTCTCTGTGCATGGCGAGCCATTCACTGTGATTGCACGTGCAGATGCGGGCATCGCTACTTTTGATGATCTCAAGGGCAAGCGCGTGAACGTTGGCAACCCAGGCTCTGGTCAGTTGGCAACTATGGAAGTTGTTCTCGACGCTAAAGGTTGGTCCATGGATGACTTTGCGCTCGCGTCCGAGCTGAAGCCAGCGGAGCAGGCTGCTGCACTTGGCGATAACAAAGTTGACGCCATCATCTACACTGTTGGCCATCCGAACGGGTCTATCCAAGAAGCTGTCTCGACGGTTGATGCGGTTATGGTTCCTGTGACGGGTGCCGAAATCGATGCGCTGATCGCGGACAATCCGTTCTACGCTGCCGCAAAGATCCCAGGTGGTATGTACGAAGGGTCCCCAGAGGACACTGCGACATTTGGTGTGAAAGCAACGTTTGTGACGTCCTCCGACGTTGACGATGAAGTCGTGTACCAAGTTGTAAAAGCTGTCTTCGACAACTTTGATCGTTTTAAGCGTCTTCACCCAGCGTTTGAAAACCTGACTGAAGAAGAAATGATCAGCGGCGGCTTGTCCGCACCTCTGCATGACGGTGCTGTGCGCTATTACAAAGAGCGTGGCTGGATGTAACCCAACCCGTTTGTGAAAAGCGATGCGGCGGGAGAACCTGCCGCATCACGTCTTAAAATAAGACACCGCAGGCCCAACGCTGGCCGCACAGGGGGACTATGATGACCGACACTTCAAACAATATTGATCGCGGTGGCCTGAGCCAAGAAGAGTTGGATGCGCTTGTAGCCTCGTCTGACACTGGTGGTCGCGGTGCCACAGGTAATGTTGGCCTATTTTTGACTCTTGTTGCCCTTGCTTGGTCTTTGTTCCAACTTTGGATCGCCTCCCCCATTCCATTCATTGTTGGATGGGGTGTGTTTAACGACACCGAAAGCCGGTCAATCCACCTAGCATTTGCTATATTTCTAGCCTTCGCGGCCTTTCCCTCTGCCCGAACCAAGTTTCAAATCGGCCTTGGCATTGTTGTCCCTGTTGTGCTGGCGTTCCTGTTTATGGTTGCTGCTAAGGATTCTACGGCAACATGGTGGATTCCCCTGATTGCACTTGTTGTTGTTGCGGCCGTCGTTCTTGGATCACCAAAAGATCGTATCCCAGTTTGGGAATGGGCGCTTGCAGTTGTTGCAGCCTGTGCTGCGCTTTACTTGTTTGTTTATTACCGCGACATCTCTGGTCGTGTTGGCGCCCCGATTACCCAAGATTACGTCGTTGCCGTCATTGGTATCATGTTGCTGCTTGAGGCCACGCGTCGCGCGTTAGGCCCAGCCTTGATGATCGTCGCCAGCGTCTTTTTGGTCTACACGGTTCTTGGCCCGAACATGCCAAGCATCATCGCCCACAAGGGTAATAGCCTGTCTGAAATCGTGAACCACCAGTGGATTACAACCGAGGGTGTGTTCGGTATCGCCTTGGGCGTATCAACTGGTTTTGTGTTCTTGTTCGTTTTGTTCGGTTCGTTGTTGGACCGTGCGGGTGCGGGCAACTATTTCATCCAAGTTGCGTTTAGTTTGATGGGTCACATGAAGGGTGGTCCTGCGAAGGCCGCTGTTGTGTCCTCTGCGATGACGGGTCTGATCTCTGGGTCGTCCATTGCTAATGTTGTGACAACGGGTACCTTCACCATTCCGCTGATGAAGAAAGTTGGATTTAGTTCCGAGAAAGCGGGCGCTGTCGAAGTTGCGTCGTCTGTAAACGGTCAGATCATGCCGCCTGTTATGGGTGCTGCTGCGTTCTTGATGGTGGAATATGTCGGCATTCCGTATTTTGACGTGGTCAAACATGCGTTCCTGCCCGCGGTTATTTCCTACATCGCGTTGGTCTATATCGTTCACCTCGAAGCCCTGAAGGCAGGCATGGAAGGTCTGCCTCGTGCCTATGTGCCAAAGCCGATTGTGCAACGCCTTATTGGTATCGCCTTTACCATTGCCGCCATCTGCGGAATTTCGTTTGCGGTTTACTACGGCATGGGCTGGATTCGCCCAGCGTTCCCGAACTCTGCGGGTTACATTATCTTTGCATTCATCACTGCGATCTATGTTGGCCTGCTTTACGTGGCTTCCAAGGAAGAGCCGCTAGAGTTGGACGATCCGAACGCGCCCGTCACTGCATTGCCAATGCCTGGTCCGACAATCCGTTCAGGCCTTCACTTTATCCTGCCGGTCGTTGTGTTGGTTTGGGCCCTGATGGTTGACCGTTTGTCACCTGGTTTGTCTGCATTTTGGGCGACGACATATATGGTCTTCATCCTGCTTACACAGCGCCCTTTGACCGCAATGATGCGCGGCGAAGGCACGATTGCTGCTGCTATTCGTGAAGGTGGCAGGGACCTGATCGATGGTCTGGAAACAGGTGCCCGAAACATGATTGGTATTGGCATCGCGACTGCGACTGCGGGTATTATTGTGGGTGCTGTTAGCCAGACTGGTGTTGGGTCTGCGTTGGCTGATGTTGTTGAAGTCCTCTCGGGCGGTAACATCTTGGCAATCTTGTTTCTGACGGCGATCTTGTCGCTGATCCTAGGGATGGGTTTGCCGACGACCGCGAACTATATCGTTGTCTCCGCGTTGCTTGCCCCCGTCATCGTGACGCTTGGTCAGCAAAACGGGCTGATCGTGCCGCTGATCGCTGTTCACTTGTTTGTCTTTTATTTTGGCATCATGGCCGACGTGACGCCGCCTGTCGGGCTGGCCAGTTTTGCGGCTGCGGCTGTGTCGGGTGGTGATCCGATCAAAACAGGTGTTATCGCGTTCTTCTATAGCTTACGTACCGCTGCGTTGCCGTTCTTGTTCATCTTCAACACTGAATTGCTGTTGATTGATGTGACGATGGGGCAGGGCATATTCGTGTTCATTGTCGCCACGATTGCGATGTTGCTGTTTGCGGCGGCAACGCAGGGCTGGTTCTTGGCTAAGAACCGCATCTATGAGACGGTTGCCCTGTTGCTGATTGCCTTCACGCTGTTCCGCCCGGGTTTCTGGATGGACATGGTATCGCCACCGTATTCGGAGGAGGCTCCGTCTGATATTGCGGCCGCCGCACTTGCTACCCCGGTTGGTGAAGACCTACGTATTCGTGTCGCGGGTGTGAATGACCTTGGTGATCCGATTGAGTTTGTAGCTGTATTGGAGATCCAAGAGGGTGCTACGGGCGAGGAACGCCTTGAGAATGCGGGACTTGCATTCCGAAACGATGGTGATGCGATGTTCATTGACGATGTTGGTTACGATAGCGCTGCGTCGCAGGCCGGATTGGACTGGGATCAAGAGGTTCTACGTGTTCTCAGACCTGTTGGTCAGCCAAGCAAATACCTGATGTTCATTCCAGCGCTTTTGCTCTTGGGGCTGGTGGTATTCCTACAGCGGGGCCGCAATGCGCGGGTCACTCGCAAAACTGCATCCGCTTAGGAGGAAACACCATGTTCAACAATGTTTTGCTAACCTTGGACCTGAATACGAAAGCCTCGTGGAAAAAGGCCTTACCACAAGCGATTGAGATGGTCCGTGTTTCTGGCGGCACCTTGCATATCATGACGGTCGTCCCTGATATGGGGACCCCTTTGGTTGAAGGGTTCTTTCCGCAGGATTTTGAGGAAAAGGCCATAGCTGCCGCAAGTACCGCGTTGAACAAACTCGTCGAGGATAATGTCCCTGCCGATATCAAGGTTAAACAGCATCTGTCCTTTGGTAAGATCCATAAGAAAGTCTTGGCAACGATCGACAAGACCGAGGCGGATTTGATCATAATCGGGGCACCGCTACCTGATCGAATTCGCGAATTTTTAGTGGGGTCGAACGCTGACAGAGTTGTCAGCAGATCACCTGTTTCCGTTCTTGTAGTAAGGGGGTAAGGCGTGCCTAACGCAGAGCTTTTGATTACCCGCGTCGGGCCCCTCTGCAAGTTCGGAGAACTTTCTACATGACCCCATTCGCAATTGCTGGCGTACAGATGTATGTCAACGCCCTTCAGCCCAACGTCGAAGGCATGATGCATCGCCTTGATGTATTGATGCTTCGTTTCCCGTGGACACAGATGGTTCTATTCAGTGAGTTGGCCCCGTTTGGTCCGCTTGAAAAGTTCAAGTTGCCGCAAGAAAACGAAGTCATCGAGAAATTTTGCGAAGCAGCGCGCCGCCATAAAATTTGGCTTATCCCTGGATCGATGTTTCTGACGCACCCAGAAGATGGCCGTATTTACAACACGTCGCTTGTCATCAATCCTGATGGTGAAGTGATCCGTCGTTACGCTAAGATGTTCCCATTCCTGCCTTACGAAGCCGGCGTTGCGGCTGGCACTGATTTCTGTGTCTTTGATGTGCCTGATGTGGGCCGTTTTGGTCTGTCGATTTGCTATGATATGTGGTTCCCAGAAACCACCCGTCAGTTGACCAGTCAAGGCGTTGAAGTTCTGTTGCACCCTGTTCTGACGGGCACCACAGACCGTGATGCGGAACTGGCTATCGCGCGTGCAACTGCGGCGCAATTTCAGTGCTATGTCATTGATGTAAATGGCCTTGGTGCTGGTGGTATTGGCAAGTCTTGTGTGATCGACCCGACGTCGTTGGTCTTGCACCAATCTGGCGGACAGGAAGATATGTTCCCGATTGAGGTGGACCTTTCCATGGTTCGCCGTCAACGTGAGACAGGCATGAAGGGACTTGGTCAAGTCTTGAAAAGCTTCCGGGATCGCTCGGTTGATTTTGATGTATATGACCGCACAAGCGGCACGGATGACTTTCTTAAGTCACTTGGGCCCCTCGCGATCCCGACACAAGGGTCACGCGCTGGATTACACGTTGATGTGCCCGCGACGATCGAGGCCGAAGTTGAAGCTAGCAGACCCCAACTCGGCCACGGCCGAGTAGACTATATGGGTAAAGGTATAAGAGGTTAATCATCGTTCTTAACGCTTCCTACAAGTGGCGGAATCGATCGGTGAAAAGGCCTGTAAATGGGAGAACGACCGATGGATTCCGTCAGCGACTATTATTCTGCGACGCAGCTGCGCATCGACAGGTGGAGCGAATTGCGTGAGCTAACCGGCTCTCTTGCGCGCAAAGTGGCGGCGAAAGTAACCGCCAAAGACAGGGCTGCAGCAGAAGAGCTGTTTCGCTCGCTTTCTTTAATCGAGCCTTATTGGGCATTTCCGGGCATGAACGCCTTTGATCACATGCGGCGCATGTTCGATCATAACAGTTTTGAAGATCTTGCATTTTCTGTTCACCGTGTGACCCGTGCCCTGACAACAGGTGCATATCGCCGCCGGAGTATTCCGCTAGAGCGCGATAGCATGGATAAAGAAGAGCACGACGACGAGGCACTTTTATCTCCAGAAGCGCGCGCACTGGCGCGGCCCTATTTCGAGGTTCTGATTGTCGATTCAGTTAGTGACCAACAAGAGCGTTGGTTGCGCAACAACGTCTCGCGGATGCGTCGCGCTGAAGATCCATTTACCTATGAGGCGGTTGTTGTTCCTAGCTTGGAAGACGCACTGATTGCGGTTTTGTTTAACCACAATATTCAAGCGATTGTCGTGCGTCCGGGATTGGTGTTGAAGTCCGAATTGGACAACGAAATTCTGCAAAAGTATCTGAACCGCGCGGGCGGGAGTGATGCGCTAAGCGAACTGGCACCCGAAAGCTATGGCCCTGAACTTTGCCGATTAATTCAACGGGTCCGTCCCGAGTTGGACGCCTATTTGGTCACGGATCGTTCTGTCGAAGATATCGCTGGTCTGGACTTGGGTATCTGCCGTCGCGTGTTTTACAATCAAGAAGACTTTATGGAATTGCACCTGAACATCCTACGCGGTGTTGAGGCCAGAAACCGTACGCCGTTTTTTACCGCGCTGGTCAACTATTCCAAGCAGCCGACGGGCGTATTCCACGCGATGCCAATCAGCCGTGGTAAGTCGATCACACGATCGCACTGGATTCAGGATATGGGTGCCTTTTATGGGCCGAATATTTTCCTAGCCGAAACCTCGGCAACTTCTGGTGGTCTGGACAGTCTGCTAGAGCCGCAAGGCCCGATCAAAGAGGCCCAAGAGCTTGCCAGCCGTGCATTTGGGTCCAAGCAGACGTTCTTTGCCACCAACGGCACGTCGACCTGTAACAAGATCGTTGTGCAGGCCATCGTGCGTCCTGGCGATATCGTTCTGGTCGACCGCGATTGTCACAAATCGCACCACTACGGCATGGTCCTTGCGGGGGCCGAGGTGGTTTATCTCGATAGCTATCCATTGAACGAATACTCGATGTATGGCGCGGTCCCACTACGTGAGATCAAGCATCAGTTGCTGGCACTGAAAGCTGCAGGCAAGCTGGATCGTGTGCGTATGCTTTTGCTGACAAACTGCACCTTCGACGGATTGGTGTATAACGTTCAGCGCGTCATGGAAGAATGTCTTGCGATCAAGCCTGATCTTGTTTTCCTTTGGGATGAAGCATGGTTTGCTTTTGCGCGGTTTAGCCCAACCTACCGCCAGCGTACGGCAATGCGCACAGCAAACAACTTGCGCAAGCTGTTAAAGACGGATGTACACGCAACCGCCTATGAGGCACAGCAAGCGGATCTTGCGGACGCGTCAGATGAGGTTCTGTTAAACACCCGTCTTCTTCCGCCGCCTAACGCAAGGGTTCGTGTTTATGCGACCCAATCGACGCACAAAACCCTGACGTCACTGCGGCAAGGGTCGATGATTCACGTTAGCGATAGTGACTTCAAGGGAGAGGTCGAACAATCGTTCCACGAGGCGTATATGACCCACACGTCAACGTCTCCGAATTATCAGATCATCGCGTCTTTGGACGTAGGACGCAGGCAAGTCGAGCTTGAAGGCTTTGAATTTGTGCAGCGCCAGATTGAGGCGGCGATGTCGATGCGCCGTGCGATATCCAGCCACCCATTGTTGAAGAAATACTTCAAGGTATTGACCGCTGGCGACATGATCCCAGAGGAATACCGTCAAAGTGGCGTGACCAGTTATCATGATGACGAACAAGGTTGGACCGACATTTGGGACTGCTGGGAGCAAGATGACTTTGTCTTGGATGCGACCCGCGTCACGTTGGCTGTTGGTGGCACTGGCTGGGACGGTGATACGTTCAAGACCAAAATCCTGATGGATAAATATGGGATCCAGATCAACAAGACATCGCGCAACTCGGTGCTGTTTATGACCAACATCGGGACGACACGATCATCGGTTGCGTACTTAATCGAAGTCCTCGTCGAGATTGCGAAAGAGCTAGACGACCGGTTGGATGACGCGTCAAAAATGGAGCGCATGTCATTTGATCGCAGGGTCAAGAACCTGACGGAAAACTACCCGCCGCTTCCTGACTTTAGCCGGTTCCATGATGCTTTCCGACCAGATGATGTGACCCCCGAAGGTGATATCCGGTCCGCGTATTACCTTAGCTACGACGATAAGAACTGCGATTATTTCGAGTTGGACGGTGGTTTGAAAGATATGCTGGACGCGGGCCAAGAGGTCGTGTCTGCCAGCTTTATCATCCCATACCCACCTGGGTTCCCAATTTTGGTTCCCGGTCAGGTGATTAGTCCTGAAATCTTGGCATTCATGCGCGCATTGGATGTGAACGAAATTCACGGTTACCGTGCGGATTTGGGCTTACGAGTGTTTACGCCAGAGGCTTTGGCCACGTTACCATTGGCGAATAAGGAAAAAACAAAAAGCGAAAATAAATAGGGAAGGACAGAAAATGGCGACTGTACTAAAGAATATCTCGGAAATTAGGCGGTTCTTCCATCGTAACGAAGACCCAGTCTACTTCATCTCTGCGACCAACTTTAACCTGTTGGGCCTCGACGAATGGGTAAAGAACTTTAAATATATTTGCTACATCGACTGTTACGGCGGCAAGCACCCGAACGTGTTTTGCCCGTCCGAGCAACCGCATGCGGAGTTCCAGTCGATCGAGGATATTAACAACTACCTGCTGCAGCACAAAGAAGTGGTTGATTTTATCAAGCGCCGTGGCGGCAAGCCCAAGTTTGTGTTCTTGATGTTCGACGAGGAAACCGAACGGTTGTCAAAAGAGTTGGGTGCTGAAGTTTGGTTCCCAAAGGCCAAGCTACGTACGAAGATGGACAACAAGATCGAGACCGTCCGCATCGGTAACAAAGCAGGCGTGCCGTCCGTGCCAAACGTGTTGGCCGAGGTCAAAGACTACGATGATCTCAAGAAAACTTGTGAGAAGGCGGGCATTGGTCACGACCTTGTTCTGCAATCTGCCTTTGGCGATAGCGGTCATACCACGTTCTTTATCAAGTCCGAGGCCGACTTCCGTCGTCACGAGCATGAAATCGTCGGTGAGGGCGAAATCAAGATCATGAAGCGGATCGATTGCCGTGGTTCGGCGATCGAGGCATGTGCGACTAAAGAGGGCACAATCGTTGGGCCTTTGATGACTGAACTTGTTGGCTTTAAAGACCTTACCCCGTACCGTGGCGGTTGGTGTGGCAATGAAATCCTGTCCACCGCGTTCCCGCCTAAGGTGCGCCAGAAAGCTCGGGAACTGACTTTCAAATTTGGTGAACAACTCCGCAAAGAAGGTTATCGCGGTTACTTTGAACTCGACTTTTTGATCGATAAAAAGACGGGTGATATCTGGCTGGGCGAGTTGAACCCACGGATCACTGGCTGTTCGTCAATGACGAACCACGCTGCATTTGCCCATGCGGACGCGCCGTTGTTCTTGTTCCACTTGCTAGAGTTCTCGAAGAAGAAATTCGATTTGGATACAACAGAGTTGAACAACCGTTGGGCTAACCCGGACATGATCGATAGTTGGTCACAGATGGTGATCAAGCATACGGATGATACGGTTGATATCTGCACAAATGTGCCCGAAACAGGCATCTACAAGATGCTTGAGGATGGCCGCGTTGTGTATGACCGATTTGATTATCACCGTCGCGCTGTTGAATCCGAGAACGAAGCGTTCTTCTTGCGCATCTTGCAGCCAGGCGATTACCGTTACGAAGGTGCCGACATCGGTATTCTTGTGACGCGTGGCCGTTCAATGACCAAGAACTTCCAACTCAATGAGCGTGCGAAAAAGTGGATCCATGGCATCAAGCAATCCGTTGAAGGCCAACCGTTGGCCGTCGCTCATGCGGGGCCTGCATTTGAAGACCCTGCCTTTAAAATAATGTAAGGGCAGCGATGTTTTGGCGCGCCATCAGTGAAGATCAGCCTGGCCCCAAGTGGGCCGGGCTTTTCGCCGAATATTGGCCTGACTATCAAAAGTGGTGGCTGAAAGAGGGTAATGCTGCGCGCCCCAGTTATCTGGAATGCCGACGCGCACTCAAAGAGCATATGCCCGAAATTGTGCCATTGTATGAAGATCTGTGCGAAATGGCAGGCGGTGGGGATCAAGCCGCGCGGTTCCTGTCTTTTTACTGTCCGCCGCCTTATTTGTCGGGATGCAGTCAGGCGATTTGGCATGGCAAAGAACCCGTCATGGTGCGCAACTATGACTACAACCCCAACGCGTTTGACAGCCTGACCCTGCGCACCGCTTGGCAGGGCCGGCAGGTGATCGGCACGTCAGACGGGTTGTTTGGCCTTGTTGATGGGATGAACGATGCTGGGTTGGCGATTTCACTGACCTTTGGTGGTCGACGCATCGTCGGTGTTGGCTTTGGTGTACCGCTGATTCTTCGTTACGTTCTTCAGACGTGTTCGACGGCGGAAGAGGCTGGAAAGGTGCTGGAACGCGTGCCGACCCACATGAGCTATAACGTCACCGTTTTGGACAAAAAGCGGAACTATCTTACCGCGATGATGGCCCCTGATCGGCCGACGATTGTCACGCGGGCCTCTGTTGCGACTAACCATCAAGAGAATGTAGAGTGGCTAAGTCATGCCCGATTTACAGCCACCGTAGAACGCGAGCGATATCTGTTGCAGCGGTTGACCTTGCACCGTGACCCACAAGAAAAATTCATCAACGCGTTCTTGCGGCCACCGCTTTATTCGACCGCATTTAAGGCTGGTTTTGGCACGCTCTATACCGCTATCTATCGCCCCAAAAAGGGCGAGATGGAGGTCCGTTGGCCCGGCACTGCTTGGCCGCAAACCTTTGACGCATTTCAAGAAGGCGGCCGGAAAGTTCAAATCCCCGGCGCCGCCTAAGGAGATCAGATGTCGCATATTTTTCCACGCCATACAAAACAACTGCCGCCGACCGCGATGCGCGGTGAGGGTTGCTATTTGTATGATGACACAGGCAAGCAATATCTAGACGCCTCTGGCGGTGCCGCTGTGTCGTGTCTTGGCCACGGTGATCAGGTGATAATCAACGCTGTTAAGGCGCAATTGGATCAGTTGGCCTATGCGCATACGGGGTTCTTTACATCTCAACCTGCTGAAGACCTCGCGGACCTGTTGATCGCAAATGCACCTGGTGACTTGGATCGCGTGTATTTGGTCTCCGGTGGGTCCGAGGCGATGGAAGCAGCGCTGAAACTTGCCCGCCAATACTTTGTCGAAAAGGGTGAACCAAACCGTGGCCGCGTGATTGCCCGTAAGCAAAGCTACCACGGCAACACGATGGGCGCGCTGTCAGCTGGTGGTAATGCGTGGCGGCGTGCGCAATTCGGCCCCCTTTTGATCGACATGAGCCATATCGACCCATGCTATGAATACCGCCTGAAGGATGATGACGAAACTCCTGAGGAATACGGTATCCGCGCTGCAAACTTGTTAGAAGAAGAATTGCTGCGCGTCGGTCCCGAGACAGTTATGGCCTTTGCCGCCGAACCTGTTGTGGGTGCTACGTCAGGTGCGTTGACCGCTGCACCGGGGTATTTCAAGCGTATTCGTGAGATCTGTGACCAATATGGAATCTTGCTGATCTTGGATGAGGTCATGTGCGGTATGGGCCGCACCGGTAGTTTGTTTGCATGTGAGCAAGAAGGCATTTCACCCGATATCTTGTGTATCGCAAAGGGATTGGGTGCGGGATATCAGCCGATTGGCGCGATGTTGTGCAGTCGTCAGGTTTATGCCGCTATTGAGAGTGGTAGCGGCTTTTTCCAACACGGGCATACCTATCTAGGGCATCCAACTGCCGCTGCTGCTGGGCTTGCCGTCGTCACGGCATTGTTGGATCGGGACCTTGTCGCACGGGCAAAGTCGCAGGGTGAAAAGTTGATGGCAGCGTTGCAATCAGCCTTTGGACAGCACCCTAATGTCGGAGATATTCGTGGGCGTGGTCTGTTCCAAGGGATCGAATTAGTGGCTGATCGTGAGACCAAAGCGCCTTTTGATCCGTCGCGCAAAATCGCAGGTAAGATAAAAGCTGCGGCGTTTGAGGCAGGTTTGATCTGCTATCCGATGAGCGGCACGATCGACGGGCAAAACGGCGATCACGTTTTGCTGGCGCCGCCATTTATCATTTCAGATGAGCAGATTGATGAACTTGTAACCAAGCTATCAGGCGCGATTGAAACTGCGCTGGCGTGACGTTACCCCAGCGCAATTCGGTTTAGCTAATGTCGCCCATGCAAAGGTATTTGATTTCGAGGTAATCTTCGGTCCCGTATTTGGACCCCTCGCGACCAAGGCCCGATTGTTTGACACCGCCAAACGGTGCGACTTCGGTTGAGATCAGCCCGGTGTTGATCCCGACCATGCCGCTCTCGAGTGCTTCAGCGACCCGCCAAACGCGGGATAGATCACGGCTATAAAAATACGATGCCAAGCCAAATTCGCTGTCATTCGCAAGCGCGATAACATCTGTCTCGGTCTCGAACTTGAACAATGGGGCGACAGGTCCAAAGGTTTCTTCGCGAGCCACTTTCATTTCTGATGTGACGCCAGTCAGAACGGTGGGGTGGAAGAATGTGCCTCCTTGGTTGGACCTTGTGCCGCCAGAGATAACTTGCGCGCCTTTAGACACAGCATCCGTGATGTGCTCTTCGACCTTTGCAAGCGCGGCTTCGTTGATCAACGGGCCTGTGGTCACGCCGTCTGCGAAGCCGTCCCCGATCACCAGCTTTTCAGTTGCTGCCTTTAGCTTGGTAGCGAATTCATCGTAAACGCCTGCCTGCACATAGATGCGGTTCGCGCAAACGCAGGTTTGGCCGTTATTACGGTATTTCGCGATCATTGCGCCTTCGACTGCGGCGTCAATGTTGGCGTCATCAAAAACGATGAACGGGGCATTGCCACCAAGTTCTAAGGACATCTTTTTGATCGTGTCAGAGCACTGGTTCATCAAGATTTTGCCAACGCGGGTTGACCCTGTAAAGGTGATCTTGGCTACTTTTTCATTCGCGCAAAGTTCTTTCCCGACGCCTGCGCTATCCGACGATGGAATGACATTAAACACACCCGCTGGGATGCCTGCACGGTCGGCCAGAACAGCCATCGCAAGCGCAGAAAGCGGTGTTAGCTCCGCGGGCCGCGCAACGAAAGTACAGCCAACGGCAAGTGCTGGTGCAACCTTCCGCGCTATCATGGCATTTGGAAAATTCCACGGTGTGATCGACCCAACAACACCGATAGGCTGTTTCAGTACAACGATCCGCTTGTCGCGCTGATGACCCGGAATCACGTCACCATAGATGCGTTTGGCTTCTTCCGCGAACCATTCAATGAAACTTGCGCCGTAGAGAATTTCACCGCGTGCTTCTGCCCACGGCTTGCCCATTTCCGCTGTCAGAATTGTCGCTAGATCATCGGCATTGGCGATCATGAGATCGTACCATTTTCGCAGCACTGCTGCGCGCTCTTTACCAGTCCATGCAGTCCAATCTGCCTTGGCCGCATATGCCGCATCAATCGCAGCAGTTGTGTCCGCTACGGACAAATCCGCGACTTGTGCAATTTGCTCTCCGGTGGCTGGGTTATTGACCGCGAAGGTCGCGGATGTCGTGACCCACTCACCATTCACATAGCCGCGGGTTTCTAGCAAAGATGGATCGTTTAGCTTTAGAATGGGCATTATAGCTCCTGCTCCGTGTCGCATGGATTTGATGCTGATCTGACGCAGGATGTGGATAAAGTCCAGTGAATTGGAAAAGCACGCCACCGCGCCTTTCTTGGTGCGCGCGAGATTAAGCCGGCGTGGTTTTTGAAGCCCGTTTGGCCTTAGTCTGATGCAAACTTTGCGAACTTGCGGTTTGGGTTGAGCCGGTTTCGAACGGCTGAGAGTGTCAGAGCCGCGAGGGACTTAACGGTTCGGTGTGTTCCGTGTTGTTTCATGCCCTTCCCTCCTCGAGAGATGAGAAGACTGACCTCGTAAAGCACGCGTGCGGCGTCCAATCGGCTCGAGGTTGCCAAATACTCCGACGACCAGACCGGGTCGAACTTTTGCTTATAGCTTCGCAACCCCTCGAACTGGTAGAATTGCTCGCCGTTCTCATAAAGAAAGCTACCAATCCGATGCCAAGTTGGAGCGAGGCGTCGGTTTTCAAGGCCAGATAGCGGGGCTGCGCCCAGAGAAAACCAAGTGAATCCTTCTTCTTTGGCCCATAGCAACATCTCGGCAAAAAGGGCGTCCATCGCGGCCCCTGGACCCGTTGGGTCATATCGCATGAGGTCGATTGAGATTTCTGATTTATCGCCAGCCTTCATCATGTTTGCAAAGGCTGTGATTTGTCCAGTTTGCGAGTGTCTGATGACGGCGAGATCGAAATGCCGAAGGTATTCGGTGTTGAACCAGCCCAAAGAAAATCCCTTTTCCCGGCTATTTTTAGCACTCAGCCATGCATCCGATACGGCACGCAAGTCATCTGCGTAGTCGTCAGCCTCTCCTGCTGGGATAACTTCAAAATGATACCCATCTCGACTAATCCGCGCTTTGGCGTGCCGCCAGTCTTTCCGCTTAGGACCTTCAAGTGAAAACGAGCTGAGTTCAACGCGCGCAACTTCACCGATTTTCAGAATTTGCATTCCAAGGTCGAGGTAGGTTGGCAGAAACTTTTCAGAGACCCCGTAGAAGGCGCAACGCCGCCCCATCCGATCAGCCAGCTCGCGCATTTGCCAAATCGTGGCGATACTTGCGGTTTTTTCGCCAACTGGATCGCCTTTGCTGATAAGCGAGCTGCCCGTATCCGCGTAAGCGATATAGGCGGCTTGATCGTCACTGATGATAAATCGTTTGTCACCGCTCAACGCGATCCCCGCGCCGGCATTGCTGGCGTTCATAGTCAACTGCAACACAATGTCTGGAATTGGTTCGCGCTGCAGTCGTGTCGACTGTTTGCTAAGAAGCAGGTTTAAAACGAACGCAGAGATCACAACGGCGACTGCAAGCGTCGCCCGCAAAAACCGGGACTCATCGCCTTTCCATGCGAACTGCCACCAAAGGGCATCGGAGTATTGCACGTTCGAGTAGGCAAAAAAGCCGATCCAACTGATAGCGCCTGCGAGAATTGAAACGCTGATGATCCAGCGCCAATTCAACGTCAGCGCGGCTTTGACGTCGGCACGATAGAATGCTGACCGAAAGACCCAGAGAATTGCCATTGCCCCCGCCAGACTTAACGCCTCTTCCCAGTCAAACCCTTTCAGCAAAGATACGGATAGTCCGATCGCGAACAATCCCATTGCGACGAACCAAGCGCGGAACATGCGCCGGTAAAGCCCTCGTGCGACGACGAGCAAGAGGACCCCACTGATGCTACCTAGCAAGTGCGATGTTTCGACAAGGTAAAGCGGCAGAATTTCTTGCAAAAACCCTAGACGTGTAGGGTCGGGGGGTAAGTTTCCGGAGATCAGGAGAATTGCCCCTGATAGCATGGCAAGAGCGGCAGCAAGGATGGGAACGAGCGGTTCGATTGCGCGGTGCACCATGATTGACCTGCTGGTCGCTTTGACGCGATTGGAAAGAAGCCAAGCAATTGCGAGGCCGATGATTGCGATCACAAAGGGCAGGACTGTGTAAATCACGCGGTAAATCGCAATAGCCGCCAGCGCATCCGACCGCCCGACCGCACCAAGGCCCGCAATCAGGGTTGCCTCGAACACCCCTAAGCCGCCGGGTGAATGACTGACGATCCCAAGCCAAAGGGCGGCAGCGAAAACAATGAAAAAGTAAAAGAAGTTTTGCGATAAATCCGGGGGCATCAAGAAATACAATGTGGCCGCCATCGCGACGACATCGATCATTGAAACTGCAGTTAATTTGAGGCTGTCTTTTGCGCCGAGAACTTCCATGCTGAGTGGTCCAAGCCGAACTGAACGCGGTCCACGTCGTGTCCACCAAAAGAACCCTGCAAGTGCTGCGAGCATCGCAAAGCCGATCCAAGATTCCACAGACGATGAAATCGGGATCAGTTTTGACATTCCGTTAGGGTTTATCACCATCAATAGGCCAAGTATGGCCCATAGGCCGCCCGTAAACGCGACCCACGAAATGCCGATCAGTTTGGCAACCGCTGTCAGGTCGATGCCGAATGCCGAATAGACCCGATACCGAACGGCCGCGCCCGTAATCCAAGTGAACCCTAGCATATTCGACACGGCCATACTGGACCCTGCGGTCATAAGTTGGATGTGAACGGGGAGTCTGACTTTGGTTACGCTTGGCAGGATCAAAACGTCATATAGTGAGAATGATAAGTAGCTGACGACCATCGCGACAAACGACGCGATCAGAAGCCAGACGGAATAGTTTTTTGCATCTGCAATAACGTCAGAAAAATTGATGTCTTGTGACATCTTTTCCAGCACCCAAAATGCGATCGCTGCAATGACGATCGGCAGGATTAAGCGCCAAGCGGGATGCCTTACAAAACGCATGATCGGATGGCCATTGGTGTCGATATTATCGGCAGATGGCATAAGCGGTGTCCTTGAATGCATTTCGCGTTTCGGACCGGTGCAAGACCTAGTCCAATTCAGTTTTAGACCATTTCATTTGTGCGTTCATAATTCGTGAATTCCGGTGATGCCAGAGCCGAGTATTTCACAAAGACGAAAAACGCCGGCGCAATTTCCTGCGCCGGCGTTTTATTGGTTCTTTAGGCGATATCGAAACGATCAAGGTTCATGACTTTGGTCCATGCGGCAACAAAGTCTTTTGCGAACTTTTCGCCCGCATCGGCAGAGCCATAGACTTCTGCCAATGCGCGCAGGATCGAGTTGGAACCGAACACCAGATCGACAGAGGTTGCCGACCATTTCGCAGCGCCTGTTTCGCGATCTTTACCTTCGTAGCTGTTCTTGGAAGTGGCCGACCAAACGGTGCCCATGTCCAGGAGATTCACAAAGTAATCGTTGCTTAGCGCGTCTTTCTTATCGGTGAACACGCCCTGCGCGGAGCCGTCAGTATTCGCGCCAAGTACCCGCAAACCACCGACGAGAGCTGTCATTTCTGGACCTGTCAGGGTCAAGAGTTGCGCCTTGTCGACCAGCATTTCTGCAGGCGTGCTGCGGACAGACTTACCGTGGTAGTTGCGGAAGCCGTCAGACTTTGGCTCGAGCCAAGCGTAGGATTCCACATCGGTTTGCTCTTGGGTTGCGTCGGTCCGGCCACCGTTGAAAGGCACGGTAACGGCATGCCCTGCGTTTCTTGCTGCTTGCTCTACTGCCGCGGTACCGCCAAGGACGATCAAGTCAGCGATAGACACTTTGTCGACGCCAAAGTCGGCTTGGATGCCTTCGATGACTTTCAAAGTTGCAGCCAGTTCGGATGGGTTGTTCACCTCCCAATCTTTCGCAGGTGCAAGGCGGATGCGCGCACCGTTTGCACCGCCGCGCTTGTCTGACCCACGGAATGACGCCGCAGATGCCCATGCAGTTTTCACTAGTGTCGAGACTGGCAAAGCGGCAAGCAGTTTGCCTTTTAGTGTTGCGAGGTCCGCGTCGGACAGTGGTGCCGATGTTGGTGCGGGCACGGGATCTTGCCACAACTCGGGCTGTGCGGGGACGAGCTTGCCCAAGCCCAATTCGTATGGGCCCATGTCACGGTGTGTCAGCTTGTACCACGCTTTCGCAAAGGCTGCTGCGAACTCTGCTGGGTTCTCATGGAACCGCTTGGAGATTTTCGCGTAAGCAGGGTCTTCGCGCAGGGCGAGGTCGGCTGTGGTCATCATGGGTGCGTGGGTTTTGGATGGATCGTGCGCGTCTGGCACGGTGCCCTCGCCGCCGATGGCTGTCCATTGCTGTGCGCCTGCGGGGCTTTTGGTCAGTTCCCACTCATAGCCGAACAGCGTATCGAAATAGCTGTTGTCCCAAGTGATAGGTGTCTTTGTCCACGCGCCCTCGATGCCTGACGAAATCGTGTCGACGCCTGCGCCTGTGCCCATGGCGTTTTTCCAGCCAAGGCCTTGCTGCTCAAGTGGCGCGCCTTCTGGCTCGGCGCTGACGAATTGGTCAGGATCGCCTGCGCCGTGGGATTTACCGAAGGTGTGACCACCCGCAACCAGTGCCACAGTTTCCTCATCGTTCATCGCCATGCGGCGGAACGTGTCGCGGATATCGTGGGCGGAAAGCTTGGGGTCGGGGTTGCCGTTTGGCCCCTCTGGATTCACGTAGATCAGGCCCATTTGCACAGCGCCCAATTCGCCGATCAACTCGCGTGCGCCTTCATAGCGCTCGTCGCCGAGCCATTCGGTTTCTGGCCCCCAGTAGATGTCCTCTTCTGGTTCCCAGATATCTTCGCGGCCTCCCGCAAAACCAAAAGTTTCGAAGCCCATCGATTCGAGGGCGACGTTACCCGTTAGAATCATCAGGTCGGCCCAAGACAGCTTGCGGCCATATTTTGCTTTGATTGGCCAGATCAGGCGACGGGCTTTGTCGAGGCTGACGTTATCAGGCCAAGAGTTGAGCGGGGCAAAGCGCTGGCTGCCAGATGTAGCACCACCGCGGCCGTCGCCGACGCGGTATGTGCCAGCAGAGTGCCACGCCATGCGGATGAAGAATGGGCCGTAGTGACCATAATCAGCAGGCCACCAGTCTTGACTGTCTGTCATTAGCGCGCGCAAGTCAGCGATAACCGCGTCAAGATCAAGCGTCTTGAACTCTTCCGCGTAGTTAAAGTCGTCGCCCATCGGGTTGGACTGTGGTGTGTTCTGGTGAAGCACTTTGAGGTTCAATTGCTCTGGCCACCAATGCTGGTTGGCAGATGCACCTTTTGCAGTGCTTGTGTGGCCCATTACAGGGCATTTTCCTACGCCGTTTCCGTCCATTTTTCGCTCCGATCATGGTTGCATTTTTTACATTATATCCCGATCAATGCATTAGTTTAAGTTGAATATTCTGATTGAAGGTATAAGTACTTCTTATGGCTGAATTCACCTTAAAACAGCTTCGATATTTCGAGGCCCTTGCCCGTCATTTGCATTTTGGCAATGCGGCGGATGTCTGTGCGATCACGCAGCCAGCGCTATCGATGCAAATCAAAGATCTGGAAGAAATCTTAGGGGAGCCGCTATTTGACCGGTCTGGCCGGCAAGTGAAATTGACAAATTTCGGAATGGAGGTCGCATTGCGGACCCGCGACATCTTGCGCGCGACCGATGACTTGGCTGATTTGGCACGTGCGACAGGCGACACATTGTCGGGCCGTTTAAGGTTGGGCATCATTCCAACGGTCGCGCCTTATCTGTTGCCGACATTGATTAGAAATTTGCAGTCTAGTTATCCAGGGGTAGACCTTAACATTCGCGAAACCTTAACGCCGCGTCTTATCCAAGAAGTATCCGATGGAAAGCTGGACACTGCGATTGTTGCACTTCCGATTGACGAGCCGAATTTTCAAGAAGTTCCACTATTTACCGAAGACTTCGTTCTGGTGCGCCCAATAGGGGAAGCTGATAAGCCAACTCCCGCACCAGCCGCGCTGCGAGACATGAAGTTACTTTTGCTGGAAGAGGGGCACTGCTTTCGCGATCAGGCCCTATCGTTTTGCAGCGTGCCGACTGTGCGCCCCTGGGAAGGACTGGACGGCAGTTCGCTGTCAACTTTGGTGCAAATGGTTGGCGCCAATATGGGGGTCACGTTGTTGCCTGAGATGGCGATAGCAGTGGAGGGGCGGGCCGCACCTGTGGCTATCTCGCGCTTTCCCGTAAATCCCCCAAACCGCACAATTGGCATGATTTGGAGACGGTCTAATCCATTGTCGCAACGATTTACACAGGTTGCGGAAGTTGTGAAACGTTCTGGGGAGCAAATGCAAAAAATACCGACGGATTTGGCGGGTTAGCCCGTATAAGCCGTAAGAATTCCATCCAAAGCGCTGCGAAGTGCGTATCAAACACATTGTCGGAACGGAGATGCAGCATGCGCTTTTTACAACGTAGCCTTGTGGGTCTATTTTTGGCTGCGGCCACTCTTGCGATTTTGGGCGTTGCTTTCACGATGGTCAGAGGTGCAATTCAGGCGCAAATGTCCGAAGAGCCGCGCCGCCGTCCCGCAATAGAGCAGGTTCTGACGGTCAACGCGATTTCTGTTGAAATGACGACAATCACGCCCGAGTTGACGGTTTTTGGTGAAGTACAGGCCCGCCGCACCCTCGACATTCGTCCCTCGGCGACAGGTCGGGTCATCGCGATGTCAGAGAACTTTCAAAGCGGTGGCATTGTAAAAGATGGCGAGGTTCTTTTGCAGCTTGATAGATCGGATGCGCAATCCGCGCTCGACCGTGTTCGCGCTGACATGCAGGACGCGCAAGATGAATTGCAAGATGCGCAAAGGTCATTGACCCTTGCACAAGACGAATTGGATGCAGCCGCAGAACAGGCCCGTCTACGGCAGGTCGCCTTGACCCGTCAGCGCGACTTACAACAGCGGGGTGTTGGAACAGCGGCAGCGGTTGAAAGCGCCGAACTTGCGGTTTCCTCGGCCAATCAAGCTGTGTTGGGCAAGCGTCAATCAATTGCGCAGGCACAGGGGCGCATTGATCAGGCAAAGACGCGCGAACTGCGTATGCAAATCAGTTTGTCAGAGGCACAACGCACCCTTGCAGATACGACGGTGACCGCTGGATTTGATGGAGTTTTGGCCGACACCTCCGTTGTCGAGGGCGGGCGCGTCACGGCCAACCAATTGGTGGCCCAATTGATTGACCCGAGCGAGCTAGAGGTCGCGTTTCGCGTTTCAACAGCGCAATACACGCGTCTGCTAGATACCGACGGGCGGCTTATTCCTGCCACGGCGACCGTACGGCTGGATATTCTTGGTGGCGACCTGACCGCGTCTGCGACGCTTACCCGCGAAGGTGCATCGGTGTCAGAGGGTCAAACAGGTCGGCAACTGTTTGCCAAAATGGAAAACGTTAGGGGCTTTCGCCCTGGTGACTTTGTGACACTATCGGTCTCTGAGCCTGCGTTGGAAAGGGTCGCTTTGCTTCCGTCTACCTCGGTCGGAGCGGATAATTCGGTTTTGGTTATCGGCGATGACAATAGGTTAACGGCGTCACAGGTCGAGGTTTTACGCAGGCAAGGTGACGACGTGATCGTTCGCGCGCGCGGCCTAAACGGGGTCAGTGTCGTCGCAGAAAGATCACCGATCCTTGGTGTGGGTATTAAGGTCAACCCGCTGCGCCGGTCTGCAGATGGGGCTGTAGTGGTCGAGGCGCCTGAAATGGTTGTGCTGACGCCAGAGCGTCGTGCGAAGCTGGTTGCATTTGTCGAGGCGAACCAGCGGATGCCCGACGAGGCGAAAACCCGATTGATATCGCAGTTGCAAGAAGATGAAGTCCCAGCGGAAACAATTGCGCGGCTTGAAAGCCGCATGGGGGGATAGGCCATGCGCGAACTTGGTCATGTCGGCGGCATCTTATCCTACTTTGCGCGGCACAAGACGGCTGCGAACTTATTGCTAGTTATTCTTATAACCGCAGGAATCGTTGCGTTCCCAAAGATGCGCACCCAATTCTTTCCAGATGTCGTTATTGATACCGTGAGCGTATCGGTTGCTTGGGACGGCGCGGGTGCAGAGGACGTCGATTTTGGCATTGTGCAGGTCATAGAGCCTACGTTGCTGGCGGTCCAAGGGGTGACGGATTCCACGGCGACCTCTACAGAGGGGCGCGCCTCTGTTCGGCTGGAATTCGAGCCAAATTGGGACATGGAACGCGCTGCTGATGACGTTCAAAAAGCGATTGATGGTGTGTCCAACCTGCCAGCTGCCGCCGAGGAACCCAATGTCAGTCGTGGGCAGTGGTCGGATCGCGTCACAGACTTGGTCATCACTGGGCCTGTTGGGGTGGATCAACTTGCCCGATTTGCCGATCAGTTGATCGTCCGCCTCTTTGCTGCGGGTGTCACGCAAACAACCGTGCAAGGCGTTGCGGCTGGCGAAACCTTGATTGAAGTGCCGTCGTTATCTTTGATTAAATACGATATCACCCTTGCCGAGATTGCCGATGCAATCACCGCGGAAGCGGATGCCAACCCTGCAGGTGATGTGTCCGGCACTTCACGTGTGCGCACAGGGTCCCCCAAGCGCACGGCGGAGGAAATATCAGGCATATCGCTTCGAACAAATCCAGATAACTCGGTGTTGACGGTGGGGGATGTGGCAACTGTCTTGGAAGGTGCGGTGGATCGCAATCGTGCCTATTTTGTTGGTCAGGACTCTGCGATCTCGATCCGTGTTGACCGGTCTGATCGGGGTGATGCCATCGATATACAGGAGCGCACCCAAGAGGTGGCTGACGTCTTTGCGCAAACACTCCCGAACGGGGTGTCGAT
>JAIBDT010000024.1 GCA_024686085.1 Loktanella sp. | reverse complement strand
CACGAATTGCAGGACGGCTTCCAAGCCAAGCGCGTGATCAAAGGCTGGATCAGCTTCTACAATACTGAACGGCCACACACAGCCCTCGACAAACGATCCCCCGACGACGCAATCTTCGACACGGAACGAAGCCAAAAGGCAGCATTGGCCGCACCAAAGTGGGCCAAGGCCCAAGCGGTCTGGAGATGCGCAACCTGATACCGGGACTTGTGGTGACGTTGATCTATGCTTTCTGGGCCGCCAAAGATCTGGGGATTTACACGGCTACGGCATAGGCATTCATTATTTTGCTCACCCTTTATGATCCAGCCCCACATAAGGAGCCTAAAACTTGGATCAAAATGGGCGGTGAGAACAACCTGTTTGGCGCATTCCGCGCAAGTGACGCGGGTCCGGTTAAAATTCTTGGGGTGTTCGACCTTGAGTGCAGCAACTGTATCTACAATGCATTCGTGAATTATCGCAGCGCTATGGTGCCTGCTGGCACGCCTCAGCTGGATCGTCGACCACCTAGCAAGCATTGCGCCAAGCATCTTCGAAAATGGTTGTTTGTCGGCAGGCGGATCGCCATTGCTCATCATAAACCGCGAAGACGTTCCTGAAATGTGGGCGCAGTGCGAAGCGACGCTTGAGGCACTTCTGGCCGACCCTTAGAACAACATCAAACGCGCTGATACCAGCGGCACGCCCGCCTTAGTTATCGACGTGGGTAATGTCTGGGTGATCAACGACGAAACTGCCGATCTTGCGGACGCAGTATAAAAGATCGCGGCATCGAAAACTTTTGACAACGCAACGTGGTGTTTAACGGAGATCGAGATTGTAGTGGTGGATGTGATCTATGATGTCTTTGTCGGAGATCTGGCCAAGACCGGCGGTGTGCTGATCACCGATGGCACCAAAATCACCAGTACGCTTTGGGCCAAGGGCCACTTAAATTCGCGCGCAGTAGCGCGTGACGCAACCGAATTGGTAGATGCCGTTGGGCTGACGGAGGAGGTCCCTTCTGAAACCTAATACCTCGCGGTCGAGACCAAAGGGATCGGGCCAAAGTTTCCGCTCTCGGGCGAAAAGCTTAGCCGCGGTCTGACCGTTTACCGCGCAACTGATTTCGACGACGCCGTTGCAATCAGCCGCAAAGTGCAATTGCACTAAGGCGCCGGGCAGTCCGTCGGCTTTCATACAAGGGATGATGCACGCCCGTTGACGTTTTTGACGGCCGTAGGCAATTCGCTGCGCCATTCCGAACTCATGCTGTCATTCCACGCGGCAATCTTGTCGACACGCACCGAAGACCGCGCGCTATTGAGGTCAATCGTCGGCGTGACAAGCAGGCTAGGCCCATCGCGATGAACAACCAGAATTGTCGTCGTCGGTGATCAGGGCAACGTCGATGCCTGCATTATTCAGGCGTTCGTGAAAGGCAGTCATCCGATTTTTAAACATCGTTGAAACCTCTAAACTTGCACTATTGGCAACCGGTCGCGTACCAGCCTCGCCCAAAAGGCGCCGCCAATAGGCAAAAGTGCGTCGTTGAAATCGTAGTCGTCCGAATGAAGCGGCTGGCCACATGGGCCGTCCTGACCATTGCCCATCAACAAAAAGCATCCCGGAACAGCGGCAGAAAAATGGGCGAAGTCCTCTGAGAAACTCATGGGCTCTCGATTACCATCGGCGTCTAAGCCGATGGCTAGGGCCGCGTCGACAACGGCAAGGGTTGGCGCGGGGGCATTGATCGCCTCAACGAACTCTGTGTTGAACTCAACCGAAACCTTCACGCCATGTGCTGCACCGATCCCATGTGCAATCTGACGCATCAGGCGGGCCACTTCTTCGCGATCTGCAGGCATGCGGGCGCGAACGTCGCCTTTTAACGTGGCGCGGCCTGGCAAGACATTGCGCTTTCCGTCGGTCAAAAACTCGGTCACGGAAACCACGACGCCTGCGCCGGGGGCCATTTTGCGCGACACGATGGTTTGCAAGGCCTGCACAATTTCTGCACCAATCGTGATCGCATCACGCCCCACTTGCGGCATAGAGGCATGGCCGCCTTGGCCTTCAATCAGGATTCTGAACAGGCTTTCGCTGGAACAGATTTGACCGACGCGCGTCGATACCTGCCCCACGGGCGCACCTGGAAGGTTGTGAATGGCATAAATCTCCTCCATGGGAAAACGGTCCAGAATACTCTCGGCGATCATGGCTTGCGCGCCCAGCCCGTGTTCTTCGTTGGGCTGGAAAATAAACACAACGGTTCCGTCAAAACCGCCATCTTCAGCAAGTGTAGCGGCGGCGCCCAAGAGCATCGTCATATGACCGTCATGACCGCATGCGTGCATCACTCCAGAGGTTTGGGACACGTATCCATGGGTGCTTTTCTCGTGGATCGGCAACGCGTCCATATCGGCCCGCAAGCCGATTGCACGATTACCCGTCCCGCGCTTTAAGATGCCAACGACACCTGCGCCGACGTTAACCTCGATACTAAGATCACTTAATATCGCAGCGACGCGCGACTTTGTGATCTCTTCCGCAAACCCAAGCTCGGGCGTTTTGTGAAACTCATGGCGCAATGCGACAAGGTCGATCGTGTTCATTTGGGTTCTCCTCGTAAGGCTTGGGGGTAGCCTAGCGTGAATTGTGCGTTCCGAATGCAAATAAACGACCTGTTGGTGTCCGATGCCGCAGGGCACTAGGAACCTGCATCCGAAGATAGAAAAGAGCTTGATTAGATGATCGATTGAAGTTGTAATCTTTGAACGGAGTAGACCAATGACAGACAAACCAATCATCGTTATCGGCGCAGGTATGTGCGGCGTATCGACAGCCACCTGGCTGCAGCGGTTCGGTCATTCTGTTACATTGATGGACAAAGGCGCACCTGGAATGGGTGCGTCCTTTGGCAATGCGGGTCTTTTGGCGCAATGGGCGGTGGCACCCGTGACCTCGCCTGCGCTATGGCGTGACGCGCCGAAACTCTTGCTGGATCCGAATAGCCCACTATTCATGAAGTGGGCTTACTTCCCTAAGATGTTGCCTTGGCTTGCCCAGTTTTTGTCGCACGCGAATGATGCCGCGACACGGCGCATCGTATCGAATTTGATCCCGCTTTTGAATGACGCCGTAGATCAGCATAAATCTCTGGTCCGTGGCAAGGATATGGAACGCTGGATTTGTGACAGCAAGTTCAGTTTTGTCTACAAGTCAAAGGCGCATTTTGAGGCGGATTCATATGCGTGGAGCATGAAGAAACTTGCAGGTCTTGTCCCCCAGATCGTCACCGGAGGTGCGGTTCAAGAGTGCGAGCCAATCCTTGGTCACGACACTCGGTGCTTGGCCGTTTTGGAAGGGCAGGGGCATATCACGAACCCGGGTCAATATATCGCAGAGCTTGCAAAACACTTCGTCAAAAACGGAGGCACCTTTATCCATGCCCAAGTGCGTGACCTCGTCAGAGTGAACGGGCAGATTTCTCAGATCGAAACCGATCAAGGCACGTTTGAATGTAGCCGAGCCGTCGTTACCGCAGGAATATGGTCAAAAGACCTTATGAAAAAATTGGGGTTGAAAGTCCCACTAGAGACCGAGCGTGGGTATCATGTCATCTTTGAAAACCCGTCACAGATGCCGCGAAATCCGATGCTTGTCGTATCTGGGAAATTTGGCGTCAACCCAATGCAAATGGGATTGCGCTGCGCGGGCACGGTTGAGCTTGGTGACCACCATGCAGGCCCCAGCAAGGCACCAATCAGGTTGCTAAAAAGGCATGCAAAAGAAGCCTTTCCAGACCTGTCATATTCTGGGACCCAAGAATGGATGGGGTTCCGACCCTCAACACCTGATAGTCTTCCCCTCATCGGAGAATTAGGAAATTCTGGCATTTACACTGGATTTGGCCACCAGCATGTTGGTCTAACATCTGGCCCTAAAACCGGTAGGCTGCTCGCCCAGATGATAGACGGCAATACACCCAACGTGGATATGTCACCCTACGCGCCGGCGCGATATACCGCGTAGGACAGCGATCCGGCACTTCAGATATCTTTGCAAATCCGCAAGGTATCATAAAGCACCGCATGGATACCCCCCAGGTCCACCACCAACGACGACAACCTTCTTGATTCTATCTGCTTTTGCGATCAGGCGCGGCACCTTGGCCTCGCGCCCCGTCGCCGCAATCTGCCCGCAGACCGCCGCCTTGCCTTGGTTCACGCGGTCGAAGCAATAGCCAAGCCCGACACAATGGCGAATGCGGTCTTCGTCCCCACGGACAAGCTTAGCGACCAGATAAGGATCCGCCATGCGCACGCGCACCATCTGTCAGCTTTTTAAACCGCGGGATGATGCTGTGATAACTTGCATAAAGTTGTCCGAATACTAACAGGCTATCGGGGGCAATATTGGTTGAGCCACCAATAATCGTCAGCCCAGTGCGGCCTTTCACTTTCTCCTCAGGACACAAACGATATCGATCCCGCGGATGTCCGCCTTCCTCATAATACGGCGCATGGGGCGCGCTTATGATACGATTACGCAGCGTGAGGTGACGCAACTGGAAAAGGGGCAAAAAGAGGGCCGTTTTTCACGGGGCCTCTCGATAGTCCGCGTTCAGCGCGTTGGGTAGAACATAGAATTGCTGCATATCATGCTGGGCATAGTCATTGCGTCTCGTAAACTATCAAGGGTAGGCGAATGGCCCAAAAGTTCTTCACTTGATTGTACAACAGCAATGGCAGCCTGGCGTTCCCAATAGAAAATCATGCTTGGTCGGCATTCTCCAGTGTACAAAGAAACCGACGTGCATCCTCTTGGATTGCGGTCCGTTTTGCATCCCCCATGCGGTCTAATGTTTTGAACATAAAGCCCATGCGAGGATTGCCGCGTAGCTTTGTCTGATTGCGATCCAAAAAGTCCCAATAGAGATAGTTAAACGGACATGCCTTTGGGCCATTTTTCAGGCTCACTTTATATGAACAACTGTCACAGTAATTCGACATTTTCTTTATATAGCTACCGCTTGCTGCGTAGGGTTTTGATGCCAACACCCCCCCATCTGCAAATAAAACCATGCCGTGAACGTTGGGTAATTCGACCCATTCATATGCATCCGCATAAACAAGCAAATACCATTCATTCACTTCCGCCGGATCAAGGCCCGCCAGCAAAGCAAAATTACCTAAAACCATCAGGCGCTGGATATGATGCGCGTAGGCGTTTCGTTTGGTTTCCAAAACGCATTGCCTCAGGCAGTTCATGTTGGTTTGAGCATCCCAATAGAATTGGGGCAGGGCGCGCTTAGCTTCTAGGAAGTTCGTATCTTTGTATGCAGGCATCTTTAGCCAGTAGATACCGCGGACGTATTCCCGCCAGCCAAGAATCTGCCTAATAAAGCCTTCAACAGCATTCAAAGGCGCATGACCCTTATGATAGGCACTTTCCGCCGCCTCGATACATTCAAGCGGAACAAGCAGACCGCAGTTCAGGTATAACCCGATGTGGCTATGAAACATCCAAGGCTCACCTTGCACCATCGCATCTTGATAGTCTCCAAAGTGCTCTAATCTCTCACGCACAAAAAGCGCCAGCGCATCCAACGCGCCTTCGCGTGTGACTGCATAATGGAAAGGGTCAATATCTCCAAAGTGATCTGTAAAGTGGGTCGCGACGAGGGACATAACATCTAGGGTTATCTCGTCGGGTTCTGTGGCATAGGTCGGGTCAACCTGCATCCCTTTTTGAGGAGGTTTCCTGTTCTCAGCGTCAAAGTTCCATTGCCCTCCGATAGGCCCGTTATGATCCATGAGAACCGAATATCGCTGGCGCATTTCGCGGTAGAAATACTCCATCCGCAGTTGCTTTCGCCCAGTAGCCCAATCTTTAAAATCCTCGTGACTGGCCAAAAACCGATCATCTGGGCGCATATCGACCGGAATGCCAATGCTGCTTTCCCATTGTTTCATTTCATCCAGCAACCGGTACTCACCCGGTTCGGTTACGACAAGTTCAGTGACGCCGATTTCTTGAATCGCGCGAACCACTTCCGCGCGAAGCGACCCTTGATTTTCGGGGTCGTCATATCTGACATATCGCACGGTAACGCCCTTTTGCGCCAACTCTTGTGCAAAATGGCGCATGGCTGAAAACAGAAAGGTGATCTTCTTTTTGTGATGTTTTACATAAGTTGCTTCAGCGCGCACCTCACACATCATCACAGTATCAATTGAGGCCAAGTCGCCCAAACTTGATATACCATGACTTAGTTGATCGCCTAATACCAAACAGATTTTCATGCGTCCAACCTCGCTTGCGCAGCTCACACACTGCTCGTTTCACTTTGAAGCCACGTATTTGTTACGTCAAACACGACCGGTCAGATCAGTTAGGCACATTGGGTTTCGCTGCGATACTAACCAGCGCGTTTAATACACCCCTTAATGTGTCCCAATGACTAAACAGCTATAGCAGGTCACAAAAATGGCGTTTTGAAAGGCAATTCGATGAGGCTTGCGTTTTGAGTGCTGTGGAAATGTCATTCCTAAGCTGCAGGACGACGCCTTTCGTCATCGCCACTTACCGGTCAACGATGTCTGAATGCCACGCGCCTAATTTATCCAACCCGACTTATTGCGGTTGCAATTTGGGGGCAAAAACAGAACTCTAGGGACTGTAACGCCGCTATCAGCTTGGGCTCCGAATGATTGATATTCTTGATGGATTAAAAGCGGCGTTTTGGCTTGTGATAAGCTTTGATGCCGAGCTTTGGGAAATCAGTTTGCGATCTCTTAGGGTCACGTTAAGCGCTTTGATCATAGCGAGTCTTATTGCGATTCCACTGGGAACTTACCTTGCTGTTCAGCGGTTTAGATACCGCAGGTTTGCAATTTCGCTTATCAACGCTCTTATGGGGCTGCCGCCCGTCGTGATTGGGCTGCTGGTGTATATCGCTTTGTCGCGATCAGGGCCGTTTGGCGTGTTGAATTTGTTGTTTACGCCAACAGCGATGATCATAGCGCAGGTCATCATAATTACACCTGTTATAGCATCGATCGCGCATCAGGCGATGCGCGAACTATGGGCGGAGTATCATGATCTTCTTATCTCGCTGAACACGACGAAATGGCAGCGGATTGTTACTCTTATTCGTGATGGGCGTCGAAATTTGCTGACGGCTGCTCTTGCAGGGTTCGGGCGGGCCATTGGTGAGGTCGGCGCCATCATGATTGTGGGTGGCAACATCGATCATGTAACGCGCGTGCTGACGACAGCAATCGCACTTGAAACGGGCAAAGGGGACTTTGCTTTGGCACTCGCACTTGGGTTTGTTCTGATCGGAATTGCAATCGTGGTGAACCTTGCGATTCACACCTTGTCACGGACCGAAAGGGAGGGACGCTGGTGAGTGCTAAATTCCCGTTAGAGCTAGATCAAGTACTGGTACAACGCAAAGGCAAGGTTCTACTTGGGCCGCTTGATCTGTCGTTGAAGAAAAATGGCGTTACAATCATCTTAGGTCCTAACGGGTCGGGGAAAACTACCCTTTTGCGGGCGATGCATGGAATTGAGCGCATAAACGGCGGTCGGATCACATGGGCGCAGGAAGATCCGGCAAAACACGCGTTTGTCTTCCAGTCTCCGGTTGTGTTACGTCGGACTGTCGCCCAAAATTTGGCATTCCCATTGCAACTTTTGAACGTGCCTCGCGCAGAGACTGAAGCGGCTGTTGCACATTGGCTTACACGGATCGGGTTGTCTGGGAAAAGCGAAACCGCAGCGACGCGCTTATCAGGAGGCGAAAGGCAAAAGCTGGCAATTGCGCGCGCCTTGATCCGCAAGCCCGATGTGCTGTTCCTGGACGAGCCTTGCGCCAATCTCGATGGCTACGCGACCCGCGAAATTGAAACAATTCTAGGCGAAACAGCCGAGGCAGGAACACGGTTGGTCATGGCAACACATGACATGGGACAGGCGCGCAGGCTTGCCGATGACATCGTATTTATGCTGAATGGCAAAGTGCATGAAACAGGTGCTGCGGAAGCCGTAATTGCACGCCCACAAACAGAAGAACTAAGCGCGTTCTTAAAAGGAGACATTGTCGTATGAACCGATTTTTACTGGTAGCCATAGCACTGCTTTGGGCTCAGGTCAGTTCCGCAGATAACATGCGGTTGGCAGTGACAACATCGTTCGAAAATTCGGGCTTGGCAGACGTTTTGCTGCCCGCAATTAAAACCGACATTGATCTTGATGTGCAGCTTTTGGTTGTGGGAACCGGGCAAGCCCTCAAGCTAGGCGCAGCGGGTGATGTGGATGCAGTATTGGTCCATTCAAAAGAGGCAGAAGAGGCCTTTGTCACGGCAGGTTACGGGACACATCGGCGCGAGATCATGTACAATGATTTTGTGATCATCGGACCTGTTGAGGACCCAGCAGGTATCAATGGGGCTGCGAATGTGATTGACGCGATGACCAATATTGCGACCGCCAAGGCACGTTTCGTTAGTCGTGGCGATGACAGCGGCACACATAAGGCGGAACGCGCTTTATGGGCCGCCGCCGGCCTGAACATACAAGATCATGGCGATTGGTATCAGGCCGTAGGATCTGGGATGGGTGCTGCTTTGAATACAGCTGCAGGCCTGAATGCTTACATTATCGCTGACCGTGCAAGCTGGTTGAATTTTGGTAACAAGAAGGGGCTCAGTTTACTATTTTCAGGCGACCCAGCACTTTACAACCAATACGCATTTTTGCCCGTAGACCCTGTTAAAAACTCTCATGTTCGTAACGATCTGGCCATGCTTCTTGAAGAATGGCTGACGGGTGCGCGTGCTGCGGCACTGATCAACGGCTATTCAATCGGTGGCGAGCCATTGTTCGTCTTCAACGCAACCACGGACTAGTCGGCAAGCGTTCGGATCGTGGCCAACGCCGGGCAGTTTGCGCCAGCGCAACGTCTACTTGCGTCGGCGTGGCTAGCATGAAGCGGTGTACTTTTTTGTGCGAGGGGTCCGTAATGAAGCAATTCAGCCTGAAAGTTTTAGACTTACCACTCCAAGATTTGATGTCGCAGTGGCCCGAAACGATCGGCGTATTTGCACACCACAAAATGCTTTGCATAGGTTGTTTGATCGGGCCGTTTCATACGGTGATCGACGCATGCAAAGAATACGGTCTCGACGTTGACTGTTTTTACCGCGAGCTTTCTGAAAGCATTAGCCAGTCCCCGTAGATAACACGACCAGTTTATGCGGGTCGCACACAGTTACCTTTTTACGTTCGCTCTTGACGATCCCAGCCTTTTCCCACGCGCTGAGCAATCGGCTGACCGTGTGTAGGGTCGTGCCCGTCATCTCCGAGAGATCCTGTCGCGTGATCGCAAAGTTGATTTCGATGCCGCCGTCAACTTTGCGACCTGTTTGATTAATCAGGCGCAAAATTGCGCAGGCAACGCGTTGTTCGACGTGCTGGGTCGCCATCTCGAAAATCCTATTGTTCATATCTGCAATCCGCTGTCCCACGACCTTATAGGTTTCGGTGCTAAAGCCTTCATGTTGGGCGACAAACTCACCCCACAATTCAGCAGGCCACGACAAAGCAAGGGTTTCGGACGCTGTAATTGCTGTCGCGGGATAGGTGTCACGACCCAATGCGCGCGCAATGCCAAATAGCTGACCTGATGGGATGTGAAGGGCAATCACCTGATCCCCATGCGGGGTAATCCGCACGACGCGGATGTAGCCATCTAACAGCAAATAAAAGCGATCCGCATAATCGCCTTCTTCAAACACAGAGACGCCCGCATCAAAACGCCGCGTTGTGGCATGTTGAAGAATGTCGGCAATCGCGGCCTTGTCCAATTTGGAAAAGGGGGGCAGGTTGGTCAGTAGGCTTTCGTCTAATCTCATTGATGACGAAGGGCGATGCGCTGTTTTCATGCACCAATTTCGCACATTATAGGCGCAACATCCAATCGATTTTATTTGCACTTAAAAACGCGGATTGGACATGCATCTGGATATCCAGTTTCTAGGGCTATGCAAATCAATAAACCTGCGGCACTGTGCCGGAAACCCCGCACTGATTGACTGGAAGAAAAATATGACTGTTCGTTTTGCTATTCTCGGCGCTGGGCGCATCGGCCAAGTTCATGCGCGGGCTGTCGCGTCCACTCGGGCTGCGACATTGGTCGCAATTGCCGACCCAATTGAAGCGGCG
Organism: Loktanella sp.; assembly: GCA_024686085.1. Taxonomy (GTDB): domain Bacteria; phylum Pseudomonadota; class Alphaproteobacteria; order Rhodobacterales; family Rhodobacteraceae; genus Yoonia. Next base: position 26,612 of record JAIBDT010000024.1, on the reverse strand, counting down.
GCGAAGTCTGTTGCAGATGAATATGGCTGCGATATTCGGAGCATCGAAGAAATCAGGCAAAGCGCTGATATCGATGCCGTCGCAATTTGTACCCCCACAGACACCCATGCTGATTTGATCGAACAATTCGCGCGGGCTGGAAAGGCTGTGTTTTGTGAAAAGCCGGTCGATCTTGATATTGGTCGGGTTAAAGACTGCATCAAAGTCGTCGAGCAGGAAAAAGCGACATTGATGTTGGGCTTTCAGCGTCGGTTCGACCCTGACTTTCTTGCGCTCAAGAAGGCAATCGACGACGGCGCAATCGGAGACGTCGAGATGATCACCCTCACAAGTCGCGACCCCGGAGCGCCGCCAGCTGAATATATCAAAAGGTCGGGTGGTATTTTCCGCGACATGACGATTCACGATTTCGATGTGGCGCGTTGGTTGTTGGGCGAAGAGGTCGCAACAGTTCAGGCCGCCGCATCAGTATTGACTGATCCTGCGATCAAAGCCTTGGGCGACTACGACAGCATCAACGTCATTCTGACCACAGCAAGCGGAAAGCACTGCACGATTAGCAACACGCGCCGCGCAACATATGGCTACGACCAAAGGATCGAAGTTCACGGATCAATGGGGTCAGTGTCCGCCGAAAACCATCGCGAGTCCCGTATCGAAATTGCAAACAGCGACGGCTACACACGACCTCCGCTTCTGAATTTCTTCATGTCACGCTACATGGCCGCCTATGCCAACGAGATTTCCGCATTTGTGGATGCGGTTGCGAACGGAACGCCGACTCCGACCACGGGCCTTGACGGTTTGCGCGCGCTGGAACTGGCGGATGCGGCGGTAAAGTCTGTAGAAACAGGCCAGACAATCAAATTGGGGTAAAACCTATTTGGCGCAAACCGGACCAAGCGTCCCGCGAAACACGGGGTGAGTGGAAAGCTCTATTGATTTTAGCGGGACACCGTCCGTGACCATAGCCGCCAAGGCGATCGCGGCACGCTGCCCCATTTCACGATGAGGCACATGCACGGTCGTCAGCGGCGGATATGCGATTTGGGCGAGCTCGATATCGTCAAAGCCGATGATTGAGACGTCATCAGGCACCCTAATTCCCATGTCGCGGGCCTGCCGTAACGCGCCGACAGCCAAGACATCATTGCCGCAAAACACAGCCGTTGGCTTTTCTGGGGCCTGCATTAATAATTTAAACGCGTCTGCCCCTTCCTCAATGCCATAGGGGGTCTCGATAATTTTCAGGTCTTCGGTAGGTTGTCCGGCTAGTACCATAGCGTCTTGAATTCCCTTGCAACGCTCCAGTGCACGGTCATTGCGGGCGGTCATTGCAGAAATGAGGGCGACTTTTTTATGGCCCAATCTTAAAACTTCCGTAGCCATCGATTGCATCGCCGCGCGGTTGTCAAAGCCAACGGAAGGGCGGGTCTCATTCGGGTCGAAGGCCCACGTAACCAGCGAGGGCACACCTTGAGTTTCGAGAAACTCATAGATGTCAGGATCGCGGTCGTGACCAATCAAAAGCAGCGCGTCAGCACCCCGACCAACAAGAGCACGAATTTGCTCTGCTTCGATGTCCGCGCTGTAAGAGGTGCTTGCCACCAGCATCGTAAAGCCATGCTGTCGCAACTCTTCTTGAAAGGCCTGTAAGCCTCTGGCGAATATAGCGTTTTCCATTGTCGGGATAATCGCGCCGATGGTGTTCGTGCGGCGTGCGGCCATGACTTTGGCACCGAAATTTGGCGAATAGCCCAGCACCTTTACCGCAGCCATAACCTTGTTGCGCGTTCGCTCTGTCACACGGTCGGGAAAGTTCAGGCACCGCGACACGGTTGCCGTCGAAACACCTGCCTTAGCGGCGACGTCGTGTAGCGTTGGCGTGATGCGCGTTTTGTTCATGAGGGCCTGTCAGATTACTTATGGGCAAACTAACCGTCTTGCACCAAAAGGGCAAAGCGTTTGCAAGATCGAATATGTAAACGCTTGCATTTTAAAAAAGTAACAGCTTAGACTAAGGTAGATTCGGCCTAGCGATCGGGAGGGAACGCGACATGCCGCTATATGGGGCGATCATTTTGTTTGTTGTTTTTGCAGTCAACGTAGGGCTTGGCTCTGCTGCAAATGCAGCATTTCTAAGCGATGTGGGGGAGATGCTGCTTCTTGGTGCAGTAACCATTTTGTTTGTGATTGCGATCTTAAGGAAAGAAGCCGCAGCCAAGAAATAGGCGTGGCACCAGCCGTCCAGGGAGGACACTACATTGGAAAAGCACAACGACGAAATCAAGTCGGCAGAGCGCCGGAATTTTCTGAAACTTGCAGGGATGGGCAGCTTTACCGCAGCTCTTGTTGCTGGGGCTGCAGGCTCACTTTGGTCGACAGAGGCCGCTGCGCAAACAGCAAATGAAGAACGCGACCGCGAAGCTGCGGCAGAGCACGTGATGACAATTGCCACGGCTTATGTGCTGGGGGCGACGCGCAGCTATCCGATCATGCAGCTAGACCTCAAAGAAAACATTCAGAACGCAACCAACGGCAAAGTGTATGTAAAACTTGCACCCGGCGGTCAATTGGGGGCAGGCGGCGAACTGGTCCAAAAGGTACAGTCTGGCACCATCCAAGCAGCCCAGCATTCGATCTCTAACTTTGCGCCTTTTGCGCCAGTGACCGATTTGATCAACCTGCCGTATCTGTGTGGCTCAAACCAGCGTTTCACCAACTTGGTGCATTCGGACACATGGGCCAGCGAAGTAAACCCAAAAGTAGAAGCTGCTGGTTTCAAGCCATTGTTCTACGTCAACATCGACCCACGCGTTGTGGCCGTCCGCAAAGGTGGGGCAGGCGCCGTACTTTCGCCAAGCGATCTGAGCGGCGTAAAGTTCCGCGTTCCCGGCTCTGCGATGCTACAGCAGTACTACCGTTTGGTCGGCGCGAACCCGACGCCCGTAGCTTGGGGTGAAACACCTTCCGCGATCAAGCAGGGTGTTGCTGATGCACTTGATCCGTCTGTCGGCGCATTGTTCGTCTTTGGCTTCAAGGACATTTTATCCCACGTGACGTTTACGCAAGCGGTGCCTGACAGCCAAGTTTACTCTTGTAACCTTGAGTGGTTCAATTCGATGCCTGCGGACGTCCAAGACGGGATCATGGAAGCATCTGAGATTACGCGACACCAAAACCTTGCAAAAGTGCCGTCAGCACGCAACTACGCGATGGCTGAATTGCGCAAAGCAGGCGTTGAGTTCCATTCGCTGTCTGATGATCAGCTTGCTGAATGGCAGTCTGTTGGCGGCTACCAATTGCCAGAATGGGACAGCTTCAAAACAGAGCTTGCAGGGTCGATGGATACCTTCGCGAAACTGGAAGAAGCCGCCGGTACACAAGGCCGCTACTACGTCCACGACGCCTAAGTTGTCTTGGTGGGCACACAAGGTGTGCCCACCAGCCTTCCTTTTGTCCCGCCAAATGCGAACCAATCAGTTCGCCTGAAATCGAGGTGATCTCGTGCAATTTCTGAAACTTTTGGATCGAAACGCAGAGAAATGGGCGCTTTTAGTGTTCTATTCGATGCTGGTCATCACAATGGCTGTCGAAGTGTTACGCCGCGAAGTCTTCTCATATTCGTCGATCTGGGGCGAAGAAATTGTTCGCTATTCTTTCATCTATCTTGCATGGATCGGGGCCTCTGCGGCGGTCAAGGAACGTGCGCACATCCGCATTGATGTGCTGATGCATTACGTTAGCCCGCGGCTGAAGACGCTGCTTTATATCTTGGGCGATGTCGTCATGCTGGCCGTCGCAATCGGGGCGATGATCTGGTCGTTCGAGACCGTCCTTGTGTCATGGGAGTTTGGGTCCGTCAGCCACGGCCTGCGCGTGTCCCTCGTGTGGTTTTTGATGGCGGTACCCATTGGTTTCACCCTGATGATCGTGCGCCTTATTCAATCGCTGTCTCGTGACTTTAAAAGCTTGCGTAACGGGTCTCCCGCCTACGAAGGCGACAAACTATTCGATGAGGCGGGCTAGAGATGCTTTTTAATACACTCAATCAAGCTGTCGAACTCGGCTGGGATTTCTACCTTCCAGTCATTATTTTTGTGGTTCTTGTCGCGCTTGCGATCCCCGTTTGGGCCTCTATCGGAGTCTCGGCGATTGCGATGCTCTATTTGTCAGGCGACTTGCCATTGGCCCTTGTGGGCGAGAGCCTTTTCTCTGGTATTGATGCATTCGCGTTGACGGCCGTACCACTATTCATCCTGACAGGTGACGTGCTGGTGCGCACAGGGCTTTCGCGCAAGTTTCTCGACGTCGCCGAGGCCCTCACCCAATTTGCAAAAGGCGGGTTCGGGTCTGCGACTGTTCTTGTCTGCGGCATGTTTGCTGCAATCTCAGGATCAGACGCCGCAGGGGCGGCCGCTGTGGGACGGATGACAATCGACCGATTAGTCGAAGCAGGCTATCCGCGTCCATATGCATGCGCTCTTGTCGCCGCAGGGGCCTGCACCGGCATTTTGATCCCACCATCCATCGCATATATCATTATCGGATTGGTCCTTGGGATATCGGCGTCTACGTTGTTCTTGGCTGCACTGATCCCGGGGCTGTTGATTCTAACGTCGATCCTGATCACCAACATCGTTGTGAACCGAATTTATGGATACGAGGGTGGCGGTAACCTATCGCTGGTTGAATACCTAAGCGGTTTGCGCAGTGCGATTGCATCGGGTTGGTATGCGTTCATCGTGCCAGGCATCATCTTTTACGGCATCTTCTCTGGGCGGCTAACCCCAACAGAGGCGGGGGCCACAGCCGTCATCGTGACGATTATCATCGGCTTTATTCTGGGTACGCTGAAGCTATCAGATTTTCCGGCGATGTTGCTGAGCTCTGCAAAGGTGAACGGGATCATTTTGCCGATCATCGCGTTCTCACTCCCATTGGCACAAGCGCTGGCCATCATGGGGGTCCCGCAAGGGTTCGTCTATTCTATCACAGCACTGACCGACGACCCAACCCTGTTGATCTTGCTCATGATCGGTATCTTGATTGCCGCGGGCTGCGTCATGGAAACGACCCCGAATATTGTGATTTTGGCACCAATCCTAAAACCGCTCGCGGATAACATCGGCATGAATGAAATTCAGTTCTGCATCATGATGATTACAGCACTCGGCGTGGGCTTCATCACACCTCCACTTGGCTTGAACCTGTTTGTCGTGTCAGGCATCACCGGAGAGTCCATCCTCAAAATCGCATGGCGCGCGGTGCCATTCGTGTTTTTCATGCTGGTCGTCGTATTGCTCATCGCTTTTGTTCCCGCGATCTCGACAACTTTGCTTCCCGATATCTACAAATAAGGCGGATTTCTCATGGCTCGTGACTACCTCAAAAAGGCAACTTTGACCGCGCAATCAGGCGCATCTGATGTCCATGATATCGTGCAAGGTATCTTGTCCGACATCGAACTTGGCGGAGATGATAAAGCGCGCGAATACGCCGCCAAGTTCGATAAATATGAAGGCAACATTATCCTTACCGAGGAAGAAATCGCCGCAGCCTGCGCGCTTGTACCTGAAAAGCTGAAAGCAGACATTCAGTTTGCGCATGATAACGTTAAACGCTTTGCCCAAGCACAAATGGCAACCGTGCGTGATATCGAATACGAAGTGGTACCAGGTCTGGTGGCTGGTCAAAAAGCGATCCCTGTTGATGCGGCAGGCTGCTATGTGCCGGGGGGGCGGTACAGCCACATCGCAAGTGCGATCATGACGGTCACCACGGCGAAAGTCGCGGGCTGCAAATACATCACGGCCACGTCGCCACCCCGTCCGGACGTCGGCATTGCGCCGGCGATCGTCTATGCCGCGCATATCTGCGGCGCGGATTCGATCATGGCGCTGGGCGGTGTGCAGGGTGTTGCGGCGATGACATTTGGACTGTTTGGGTTGCCAAAGGCGAACATCCTAGTTGGTCCCGGAAACCAATTCGTCGCCGAAGCCAAGCGCATTCTATTCGGGCGTGTCGGGATCGACATGATCGCGGGGCCAACTGATAGTCTTGTTCTTGCGGATAAAACGGCTGATCCACATATCGTCGCAACAGATTTGGTGTCGCAAGCTGAACATGGCTATAATTCGCCCGTTTGGTTGGTGACCGACAGTGAAACACTGGCGCGCGACGTTATGGACCGTGTACCTGTTTTGATTGCAGACCTGCCGGAGCTAAACCGCGAAAACGCCTTTGCTGCTTGGCGCGATTACGCAGAAGTCATCGTTTGCGCCGACCGCGAAGAAATGGCCGCCTGCTCGGACGAATACGCGCCAGAGCACCTGACAGTGCAGGCCGAGGACTTGGATTGGTGGCTTAACCGATTGTCCTGCTACGGCTCGCTTTTCTTGGGCGAGGAAACAACGGTGTCTTATGGCGATAAGGCATCAGGCACAAACCACGTCCTGCCGACATCGGGGGCAGCTGGTTATACGGGTGGCCTTTCCGTCCACAAGTATATGAAGATTGTGACATGGCAGAAATCCACCCGTGAAGGTTCCAAGCGCGTTGCAGAGGCAACCGCACGGATTTCGCGACTTGAAGGAATGGAAGGCCATGCGCGGGCAGCGGATGTGCGTCTTGCGAAATATTTCCCCGATGAGACCTTTGATTTGACCTCCGATGAATGACCCTCGCTCACTTTTTGACCTCAGCGGACGGGTGGCTTGCGTCACGGGCGCCAGTGCGGGCTTGGGCCGGCACGCGGCGACGGTTTTAGCCGCCGCTGGTGCGAAAGTCGTAGGCGTCGCTCGAAGAGCGGACGCATTGGCGGATTGGTCCGATGAAATAGGGTCCGCGGCAGCCGTCGTTGCCGCGGACCTCTCCCGGCGCGATAGCCTCGATGAGATTGCCCGTCAAATATCACAGCCTTTTGGCGCGCCCGATATCGTCGTCCATGCGGCGGGGATCAATACGCGCGAAGCGGCTGACGATGTGACACCCGAAGGCTGGGACATCACGCTGAACCTCAATCTTGCGGCTCCGTTTTTCCTAAGCCAAGCCTTCGCGCCTGCGATGAAGGCAAAGGGATGGGGCCGGATCGTCAATTTTGCGTCCCTGCAAACGACACGCGCCTTTCCGGCGGGTATCGCTTACGGCGCATCAAAAGCAGGGATCGGTCAATTGACACGCGCTATGGCAGAGGCTTGGTCGGCAGACGGGATTACCGCCAACGCAATCGGTCCGGGTTTTTTCCCTACAGACCTGACAGGACCTGTGTTTGCGGACCCCGAACGGGCAGCTCGCAACGCTGCTCAAACCTGCATTGGGCGAAACGGTGCCCTTGAAGACATTGACGGGCCTCTCTTGTTCTTATGCTCAAATGCATCTGCCTATGTGACGGGGCAAGTCTTGATGGTTGATGGAGGATACACAGCAAAATGAAGGCACTCGTTTACGACGCTGTTGAAAAACTGACTTATCGCGACATGCCTGACCCTGTTGCTGGGGCGGGGCAAAGCCTCATTCGGGTTAAGGCCTCTGGGCTGTGTGGGTCGGACATGCACGCCTATCTCGGTCATGACAATCGCAGACCGGCGCCCCTGATCCTTGGCCACGAAGCAGCAGGGGTCATCGTCGGTGGCGCCCGTGACGGGGAACGGGTCACACTCAACCCGCTGGTGACCTGTGGGTCATGCCGGGCCTGTCTGGCGGGGCGCGACAATCTTTGCCCCGAGCGGATGATCATTTCGATGCCGCCGCGAGAGGGCGCGTTTGCAGAACTTGTCGTGATGAGCGACGAAAACCTCGTCACAGTTCCAGACAACGTGCCTTTGCGTAAAGCAGCCCTCGCAGAGCCATTGGCATGTGGTTGGCATGCGGTACGGCTTGGGGTGCAAGCGCTAAGTTTGCCTCTCGCAGACGCGCGCTGCCATGTAATCGGGGGTGGCGCGATTGGACTTGGTGCGGCACTTGCGTTGCGGGCCTTTGGGGCGACCCAGATCACCGTAGCAGAACCAAATGCAACCAGACGGGCAACACTGGACGCGATTGAAGGATTTGATACGGTAACACCCGACACGATTACGCAGGCCGATCTTGTCATAGACGGGGTAGGGTACGCGTCAACGCGGGCCGCCGCCTCAGCGCTTGCCACGCCCGGCGGCGTGATCATGCATATCGGGCTTGGCGAAGATGCTGGTGGGTTAGACGTCAGGCGCATGACCTTGCAAGAGATCACGTTCATCGGCACCTACACCTATACCGCCCAAGACTTTCGCGATGCTGCGGCCGCCATCTTCGATGGCAGGCTCGGAGCGCTTGATTGGACAGAGCGACGCCCGTTATCGCAGGGGCAACGCGCCTTTGAAGATATCCGTGCGGGAAAAGTTGCCGCGCCAAAAATCATATTGGAACCTTAACATGTATGATAAAATTCTTGTCCCTATGGCACTTAATCACGGGATTGGTGCAAGCGGTCTGCAAGTTGCTGAAAAACTGTTGAACCAAGGCGGCACGATCCTTGCTTTGCACGTTTACGAAGCGCCCCAAGGATCGGTCAGTGCGTATCTCGAAGAAGGCGTTGTTCAAGCCGCTTTTGACCGTGCGTCCGCCGAAATGAATGCCCGCATTCAAGAAATGCCCAATGTGACGGCCTTGACGGTAAAAGGGCACAGCGGTCGCAGTATCATTGATGTTGCGAAAGATCGCGGTGTAGATTGCATCGTAATCGGGTCGCACAAGCCCGGGCTGATCGACTATTTACTGGGTTCAACGGCAGCGCGCGTCGTGCGGCATGCACCTTGCGCCGTGCATGTCTTGCGAACCTGAAATCTATCTGACATTTCTCTCATCCCCACCCGAAGGAGCGACCCTTGAGTATCGATAAAAAAATTGTGGACGATCTTGTAGCGAATGACGTGTCATTCGTGACGACTGTTCCGTGTAAACAACTGGCAGGCGTGATCGACGAAGTCGAAGCGCGCCCTGAAATTTTCCATATTCCATCAAACAAAGAAGACGAAGGCATGGGGCTCTGCGCCGGTGCTTTTATGGGTGGCAAACGTCCTGCTATCATCATGCAAAACACGGCGATTGGTGTGACGATCAACACGCTTGCGACGCTGACGCAATACTACCGTATGCCTTTGCCAATGATCATTTCATACCGTGGGGAACTACGCGAACCTGTGGCTTGCCAAGTTGAAATGGCGGTCCACACGAAGGCACTGCTCAACCAGTTGAATATCCCGACTTATCACTTCCACAAGGAAAGCGACGCCGACGAATTGGACGCGATCCTGAAATACACATTCATGTGCAACAAACCTGTGGCCATCCTGACAGATGCGTCCTTCTGGGGAGGCTACGGCGACCAATGATCCGTTCAGAAATCCTGCGCGAAATCGCGCCAATTCTTCATGACCAACTGGTCGTCTGTAACATCGGTCTGCCTAGCCAAGAGCTGCATATGATCGACGATAACGCTAAAAACTTCTACATGCTCGGCACAATGGGCCTGTCGTCGTCTATCGGTCTTGGGCTTGCGCTTGCGCAAGACAAAACCGTAATTTCCATTGACGGTGACGGCTCTGTATTGACCAACCTTGGCACCCTGCCAACAATCGCCAATAACGTCGCTGACAACTACATTTTGATGATCATCGACAATGGGTCCTATGGGTCCACCGGCGATCAGCCGACCTATGCGGGTAAGAAAACCAAGCTTGAAAAAGTGGCCGAAGCCTGTGGTTGTGAGAACGTTGTCGTGTGCAAAGACGTGGACACAGGCAAGACGCTGCAAGCGGCGATCGACAGCAAAAAGATGACCGTCATCGTCGTGAAATGCGACAGCGGCAACATCAAATTGCCCGTGATCACAATGGATCCCGTTGTGATCCGTGACCGGTTTATGAAGGCGGTCGCCAGCTAAATGGGCTTGGGTATCCATTCCAGCGCAGACGCGCGGCGTCTTGCACGCAAGCGTCTGCCTTGGATGGTGTTCGACTATATCGACGGGGCCGCAGGGGCGGAAACAGGGGCATCGCGCAATCGCGAAGCCTTTGACGCCATCACCCTGCGGCCGCGCATCTTGCGGGATGTCAGTGAAAGATCGCTTGCCGTTCCGCTGTTCGGGGCCACCGCAAAAGCACCTTTCGGCATAAGCCCGATGGGGATGTGTAATTTATCGGCGCCTGGAGCGGACTTGATGTTGGCGCGCCTTGCGGCCCGCGAACACGTCCCGTTAGGTGTGTCGACCGTGGCATCCACCGCGATGGAGCCATTGATCGAGGCCGCCGAAGGCCACGCATGGTTTCAACTCTATTTTAGCGGCAACGGTGAAGGAACATTCAAGCTTGTCGATCGGGCAAAAATCGCGGGCTATCAAACCCTTGTTTTGACTGTTGATGTGCCCGAGGTAGGGCGTAGACCGCGCGAGCTTCGGCATGGGTTTACCATGCCCTTCAAGATCGGCCCGCGGCAGTTCGTCGATTTTGCACTTCATCCCCGTTGGTCGCTGAATACCTTGTTCAAAGGGCGTCCCGAAATGGCAAACTTTGAAATGGATGGCTATGATTTCGATCGCACGGAAAGCCGATCCCGCGCTAATTGGGACACATTGGCCAAGCTGCGGCAGATGTGGGATGGAAACCTTGTCGTCAAAGGTGTGCTAGACGTAGAAGACGCAGTTGCCCTGAAATCCGCAGGCGTTGATGCAATCCAAGTGTCCAGCCACGGGTCCCGCCAATTGGAAAGTGCACCCGCTCCGATTACAGTCTTGTCAGAAATCAAAGCAGCGGTCGGGGCAGACTATCCACTCTTTTTCGATTCAGGCCTGCGCAGCGGCGAAGACGTGATCAAAGCCTTTGATCAAGGCGCAGAGTTCACCTTTCTTGGCCGCATTCTCCAATTCGCAATCGCTGCGGGGGGGGAGGAAGGGCTGCACGAATTATGGCACGTTTTAAAAACTGAAACGAGCATTGCGCTCGCGCAGATTGGTCAAACGTCTCTCCGGCCAACTCTCAAATAGCGACGAGAAAGGACCGGCTTGGCATGGCCAAGTCGGTCCGCCCGCCTGCCATTTAATCTACATCAGGCCTTTGGCTTGAAGATCAGCGTAAGTCATGTCGAGCGTCAGGATTGCTTTTTCAATCATCTCGTCGGCCTCACCATGGCTAAGTGTAAGCGGCGGAGCCACGACCATACGGTCGCCAACCGCGCGCATGATTAGCCCGTTGTTAAAGCTATGCTCGCGGCAAATCATGCCAACACCCGCATCGCTTGGGAAAGGCTTGCGCGTCACCTTGTCTGCCGTTAATTGTATCGCCCCGATAAGGCCGACCATTGGCGCCTCGCCAACCAGCGGGTGGTCCGCCAGCGCTGCCCATTTCTTTTGCAGGTATGGGCCAATGTCATCACGCACGCGCTCAATAATGGCCTCTTCGCGCAATATGTTCATTGTTGCCAGCGCGGCAGCACATCCCGCAGGGTGACCTGCATAGGTGTAGCCATGCGCAAACTCGCCGCCCTTTTCGATGATTAGATCGACGATTTTGTCGGACACTGCGACAGCACCCATTGGCACATAGCCTGAGGTCAGCGCCTTCGCCATCGTCATAAAGTCGGGCTCCATGCCGAATGTTTCACAGCCAAACCAGTTGCCCGTACGTCCAAACCCGCAAATGACTTCGTCGGAAATCAATAAAATGCCACGTTCCTTCAGGCCCTTGGTCAATGTCGGCCAATAGGTCGCAGGGGGGATCACCACGCCGCCCGCACCCATGATCGGTTCGCCGATAAAGGCCGCGACGCGGTTCGCGCCGATACCGTCGATCATCGACAGCGTGTCATTGGCAATCTTCAGGCCGAATTCTTCGCGCGAAAGATCACCACCAAAGTCCCACCAGTTGGGAGAAGGGGCGTGGAACACATTGCCAACGGGCAAGCCGTTCATCTTGTGCATTCCCTCAAAACCGCCCAAAGCAGCTGACGCAACGGTCGAGCCGTGATAACCACCATGGCGACCAATAAAGATATTGCGCTGCGGCTCACCCTTGAGTTCCCAATAATAGGCGGCAAATTTCAGAATCGTATCGTTGGAATCCGACCCTGATCCCGTAAAGAAAAAGCGATTGAACTGGGGCGGGGTCACCTCGGACAAAACTTTCGCAAGGTCAACGACGGGTTGGTGAGTTGTGTTAAAGAACGTGTTGTAGAACGACATATCCTGCAACTGTTTGGTAACCGCATCGACGATCTCTGTGCGCCCCAAACCCAAGGCATTGCACCAAAGCCCCGCCATACCATCCAAAATCTTATTGCCGTCACTATCCGTCACATAAGACCCTTTGCCCGACACTATAACGCGCGGGCCTTTTTCGTTCAGCTCGCGTGTGTTTGTCATAGGGTGAATGTGATGCGCCGCATCCCCTGCGCGAATTTCAGCGGTAGAATTCAGGATAGTCATGGCGTGCTCCTTGTGGGCGAAAGCCTTAAAAACAGCGGGCAGATAAGACCGCAGGTTGCACAGATTCTATGATCTGCACAGTGCGCTTTCAATTGCTAACTGTAGGCTTGACCTAGAATTCTGTAACCTGAAACTCACAACGTCGCGGCAATCAAACGACCGGAACCGGACGCAGGGCCAATATGTCGCGCGCTTGCTGCCAAGTGGCAACGGGGCGCTCGTATTTGTCGCACAGATCGACGGCCCGTTTGACCAACGCTGCGTTTGAGGGGGCAAGCGTGTCGCGATTAAGACGCATGTTGTCTTCTAGCCCCGTGCGCGTGTGTCCACCCTTGGAAATCGCCCATTCGTTGACGGTAATTTGGGCAGGACCGACGCCCGCGGCACACCAGTGCGCATCAGGGGCAAATCGGTTAAGTGTCTCGATGTAAAAATCCATAATCCGCTCGTCCGCAGGCATCGCGTTTTTCACGCCCATAACAAACTGAACATAGAGAGGGCTTTTCAGTCGCCCGTCTGCCGCCATTTTTGCTGCCTGCACGATGTGGCCCAAATCAAAGGCTTCGATTTCCGGCATGACATCATATTTGATCATTTCGGACGCCAACCAATCCACTAAGTCAGGGCTGTTTTCATACACACGCGTGGGAAAGTTATTGGACCCAACAGCCAAGGATGCCATGTCGGGACGTAGGGGCAACATGCCGCCTCGGTCCAACCCCGACCCCGATCTGCCGCCCGTGGAAAGTTGCACAATCATGCCTGGACAGTGGGCTTCAATGCCTTCCTTTAAGCGCCCATAGCGTTCAGGGTCGGGCGTCGGTTTCCCGTCGTCATCGCGCACATGACAATGTGCAATCGCGGCGCCAGCCCCAAAGGCCTCATGCGTGCTTTCAATCTGCTCGGAAATCGTAATCGGAACGGCAGGGTTGTTTGCCTTTGTCGGCACCGAACCAGTGATCGCGACACAGATAATACAAGGTTTTGACATAGGCACCTCTTTGCTAACTTTGTTGCACTGTGGCACGAGTATTGGCCGGAATAAAGCCGCCTCTTATCAGCCCCTTTTCAGTCCGGTTCAGATATCGCAGGGTAGGGGCAACGTAATCGCGCCAAGGAGTCCGCCACATGACCAATCGCCCGAACGTCCTGTGGATCATGGCCGATCAGTTGCGGTTCGATTATCTTAGCTGCTACGGCCATCCACACCTACACACACCTCACATCGACGCGCTGGCAAAGCGTGGGGTGCAATTTACATCAGCTCGCGTGCAATCCCCGGTCTGTGGTCCCAGCCGCATGAGCGCCTACACAGGTCGCTATCCGCGCAGCCATGGATCAACATGGAACGGGATACCCCTGCGGGTGGGCGAGCCAACGCTTGGGGATCACCTGCGCGAAGTTGGGGCTAAGGCTGTACTCGTCGGCAAAACCCATATGGTCGCAGATCAGCACGGGCTTGCGTGGCTGGGCATCGATCCTGATAGTGAGATCGGGGTCAGGGTTTCACAATGTGGGTTCGGGGCGTTTGAGCGTGATGACGGACTTCACCCTGACAGCGCGCGCCAGAATTGGTCGGCCTATGACGACTATCTCGTCAGTCACGGTTTTTCTTCCGCGAATCCGTGGGGGGACTTTGCCAATTCCGGTCTGGATGAAGACGGGGATTTGCTGTCGGGGTGGTTGCTAAAAAACTCGCGGCTCAAGGCAAATGTGCCCGAAGAACATTCCGAAACGGCATATCTGACCGACCGCGCCATCGAGTTCATGAAAAGCGAGATGGACAGTGATACGCCGTGGGTCTGTCACCTGAGCTATATCAAACCACACTGGCCCTATATTGTGCCCGCACCCTATCACGACATGTATGACGAAAGCCACGTCGTGGACCCGATCCGCAATGCGGCAGAGCGCGACACCGATCATCCGCTGATGTCCGCCTACCTTAATGCGCGGGTCTGCAAAAGCTTTGCGCGTGACGAAGTTCGTACCCATGTCATCCCCGCATATATGGGGCTTATCAAACAGTTAGACGACAATATTGGGCGGCTATTCGCATGGATGGATGACAACGGACTGTCCGAGAATACAATCATCGTGATGTCTTCTGATCATGGGGACTACATGGGCGACCACTGGATGGGAGACAAGGATTTCTACCACGAGATGGCTGTAAAAGTGCCGTTAATCGTCGCTGATCCGCGGCCTTTGGCTGACGGTACGCGGGGCGCAAAATGCGACGCATTGGTCGAAATGATCGATCTCGCGCCAACCTTCATGACCGCAATGGGCTGCGCGCCCAAACCGCATGTGATTGAAGGGCGTGACCTGACACCGCTTTTGCACGGAACGGACGGGTTCTCGCGGCGCTACACCATCAGCGAACACGATTATTCATGGTCCGAGATGGCCAGAGTGCTGAACGTCCCGCAGGAAGATGCGCATACGACCATGATCTTCGACGGGCGCTATAAATTCATAAGGTGCGAAGGTTTTGATCCGATTATGTTTGACCTTGATGCAGACCCTCAGGAATTAAACGATATCGGACGCTCAAGCCTTCCTAATCACGCGGACGCACGCAGCCGTCTGGAAGCCGCGATGCTGCAGTGGGCAACACGCCACCATGCGCGGATCACCGCCACACCAAAGGTTTGGGGGGGCATATCAAACGCATCAAATGTTGGAATTTTGATCGGATATTGGGACGCGGTCGATTATGAGGCCGATGTTGGTAAGCCCTTTGATACGCTCAAGCCTGTTGGCCGCCCGAACTAAGGTGTGCGTATGACTAACATAAAATAACGGACATCTCGAAGTCGCAGACACGTGCTATTATCATCGGAACTGTGACGTCGGCTGTAAGCAAAGGTTGGAATTGAAAATATGAAACGGCTAAATCAAAAATCAGCACTTGTCACAGGCGCTGCACGCGGCATTGGGCGCGGGTTTGCGGAAAGGTTTGTCGCCGAGGGGGCAACCGTTGCGATTGCGGATATTGACTTTGAAGCGGCGCAAGAAACGGCGCGGGAAATTGGTCCGGCGGCTTATGCAATTCACATTGACGTTTGCGCGCAAGACAGCATTGATGCTGCTATGCAAGCTGTTGTTCAAAAGGCAGGAAAGCTAGATATCCTCATCAATAACGCAGCTTTGTTTGACGCGTCGCGCACGGTCGATATCACCCGTGAAAGCTATGACAAGCTTTACGCTGTGAACGTCGCGGGAACGTTGTTCACAATGCAAGCTGCCGCGCGTCAAATGATCAAGCAGGGGCACGGCGGGAAAATTATCAACATGGCCTCACAAGCAGGACGGCGCGGCGAAGCTTTAGTGGCCGTTTACTGCTCGACCAAAGCGGCGGTCATCTCGTTGACCCAATCGGCGGGACTGGATCTTATCAAGAACGGGATCAATGTGAATGCAATTGCTCCGGGCGTTGTTGATGGTGTCCACTGGGACCATGTCGATTCCATGTTTGCAAAACTGGAAGGCAAACCGCTGGGTCAGAAAAAGGCCGAAGTCGCTGCAGGTGTGCCCGCTGGGCGCTTTGCGGTTCCAGAAGACTTGACTGGTATGGCGGTTTTCCTCGCCTCGACCGAGGCAGACTACATCGTATCTCAAACCTACAATGTCGATGGCGGGCAATGGATGAGCTAAATCAAGCGCTATAGGCTTGCCCTTGTCAGATGTTTTGGAACAAAGTCCTACAGAAGTTTACCAGAGGATATGGATATGGCGAAAATTGCGTTTTTAGGCTTGGGTGTCATGGGGTACCCGATGGCGGGACATTTGGTTGCGGCGGGTCACGATGTGACTGTCTACAACCGGACCTCCGCCAAGGCCGAAGCATGGGTTGCACAACACGGTGGTAAATCGGCGCTCACGCCCAAAGCCGCAGCCAAAGACGCTGATTTTGTTTTCGCCTGTGTGGGCAACGACGACGACCTACGCGGCGTTTGCATTGGCGAGGATGGGGCGTTCAGCAGTATGTCGGCAGGGGCCATCTTCGTGGACCACACGACAGTGTCTGCTGCGGTCACACGCGAACTATACTCAGCGGCAAAGGCAGCAGGGGTTTCCTTCGTCGATGCGCCGATTTCTGGCGGGCAGGCGGGGGCCGAAAACGGACAACTCTCCGTCATGTGTGGTGGCGATCAAGCAGCTTATGACCAAGCCGAGGCCGTGATCGCGGCTTATTCCAAAATGTGCCGTCGCATCGGGGATAGCGGTGCTGGACAAATGACTAAAATGTGCAACCAGATTGCCATTGCTGGCGTCGTTCAAGGGTTGTCCGAGGCATTGCACTTCGCCCAAAAAGCAGGGCTTGATTGTGACGCTGTCGTCGAAGTCATCAGTCAAGGTGCTGCGGGCAGTTGGCAAATGTCCAATAGATACAAGACGATGCTGGATGATCACTTTGATCACGGGTTCGCAGTGGACTGGATGCGTAAAGATCTCGGTATCTGCTTGGACGCAGCCGACGATTGCGGCGCCAGCTTGCCGCTGACTGCACTTGTGGACCAGTTCTATAAAGATGTGCAGAAACTTGGCGGCGGGCGTTGGGACACCTCTGCGTTGCTTAAGCGTTTGCAAGCAATGGGTTAAACTAGCGTCGCGATGTGGCGGAGTGCAAGGCTATAGCCCTGCGTTCCGCATCCTGCGATCACCCCGTCTGCACGGGCCGAGACAAAGGAATGGTGGCGGAACTCTTCACGCCGATGAATGTTCGAAATATGAACTTCGATCACTGCACCGTCAAAAGTGTTCAGCGCATCCAGCACAGCGACAGAGGTGTGCGAATACGCAGCTGGGTTGATGATAATACCTGCCGATGTTTCGCGCGCGGCATGGATCATCTCAACAAGACCACCTTCAAAGTTTGATTGCTGAAACAACACCTTAAGGCCGAATTCCAGCGCCAGTTCGGAAACCTCGACCTCCACATCGGCCAGAGTCTTTGATCCGTATTTCTCGGGCTCGCGCTGTCCCAACAGATTCAGGTTTGGCCCGTTCAGGACGGTAATCAATTTAGTCATGGGGGCGGTCCCTTTGTCATATTTGTCAAAGTGATAGGGCAGAACGACTATCCCAATCAATGGGTCAAACGAAATCGCTTTGCCGGTTTGGCAAAAATGCAGCGTCGCGAAAGTTAGGGTAGCTACCTGGCAGTCCGTACGGGAGTCGAACCCGTCTTTTCAGGTTGAAAACCTGACGTCCTAACCGATAGACGAACGGACCGCGCTGGTAGGGGGCTTTTAGGAAATGGCGCGGGTAAGGGCAAGAGGTTTTTTTGAAAATTATGGTATGATTTTGAGTTGAAGAGCCAAGTGGCATTTCAGGCATGAAAAAAAGGGTTTTCAGGATGCGGGACTGGCGTCCTCTAGCCGCAACTGGACGGACTGACGGCCTTGCCACGTATTTATTTCCAGCCGCCCAGCCAAATGGAATCGCGCACCGTTGTGATTTGACAGCATCGGCCCCAAAGGCCCGTCCATCGCGCCAAAGCTTATGGAATCAATGCGCGCACCCAACCCGTCGCCAAAAGTCAGTTTGAGGTGATTTGCACCAACAGTCTTTGCGAACAAAATCTGCACGTCAGGAAAAACGAACCGAGGCGCGGGCGCACCTGCGCCAAAGGGCCCAGCTTGCTCAATCTGCTGTACCAGTTCCACCGTCGCCGCCGCAGGCATCAACACACTGTCGAGCCGCAAATCAGCTGGCCCAATCTTGTCTGACCCTTGTTTAGCCAGCAACTCGCCCAAACGCGCCATCGCCGCATCGATTTTATCCGCCTCAACAGAAAGGCCCGCCGCCATCTTGTGACCACCGCCCTTGATCAGTAGGCCCTCTGAGGCAAGTCGCTGGATCGCAGCCCCCAAGTCGATACCAGAGACCGACCGTCCTGATCCTTTGCCCATGCCATCTTCGTCAATGCCAATCACAACCGAGGGGCGGTTGCTGGCCTCCTTCAGGCGCGATGCTACGATGCCAACAACGCCCGGATGCCAGTTTTTGCCCGCAGCCCAAACCAAGGGGGCATCGTAGCCGCGCGCCTCTGCTTGCTCAATTGCAAGATCGCGCACTGCGGCCTCAACCTCGCGCCGTTCTGTATTCAATTGGTCAAGGCGTTCGGCCAGTGCAATGGCTTCGTGGCGGTCGTCCGTGGCAAGCAGGCGCGCACCCAGGTCAGCCTTGCCGATACGTCCTCCTGCGTTAACACGCGGCCCCAAAAGAAACCCAAGGTGATAGCTATTGGGCGCTTCGTTCATGCCTGCAATATCAGAAAGGGCCGTGATTCCAATCCGTTGCCTGCGCCCCATAACGGTCAGTCCTTGCCGCACCAAAGCGCGATTCACCCCGATTAGTGGCGCGACATCGGCAACAGTGCCAAGCGCGACAAGGTCGAGCATAGGCATCAGCTCAGGGCCACTTGCCCCGTCCGCTTTCATCTGGCGGTTCGCCTCAACGAGCATAAGAAACACGACGCCTGCCGCGCAAAGGTGACCTAAATCACCAGACTCATCTTGGCGGTTCGGGTTCACAACCGCAACCGCATCGGGCAGAGTTTCACCGCCTAAATGGTGGTCTAGTACAATGACATCGGCACCGACTGCGGCCGCGATCGGGCCGTGGGACAGCGTGCCACAATCGACACAGATAATCAGGTCGTGGTCTTTTGCCAGCGCGGCCATTGCTTCGTCGTTCGGGCCATACCCCTCGTCGATACGGTCGGGAATGTAGAGTGTGGATTTCAGGCCCATATCGCGCAGCCAACAAATCAAAAGGGCCGCAGAGGTGCCGCCATCCACGTCATAATCCGCGAAAATAGCGATGCGTTGTTTGGTTTTTACCGCTTGCAAGAACCGTTGAGCCGCCTGTTCCATATCATGCAATTCACGCGGATCAGGTAATAAATCCCGCAGGGTTGGTGCAAGAAATGCCTGCGCATCTTGGGCGGCAACACCACGTTTCACAAGGGTGCGGCACAGCGGGGCAGGCAGGCCAGTGGTCTGCGCCATAGCTTCGGCCAAGCGGTCCTCTTCAACCGAAGGACCAACCCAGCGCCGCCCTGTCGCGGAAGTGGAAACATTGAGGAAAGCGGGTTTATCTGGTGTCTGTGTCATCACGGAACACCATATATGAGGGGCGCGGCATTGCCACGCCCCAAATTGGTTTAAACAGGGTTGCGGTAAATCATCCGACGCACAGAGCCTGTTTTGGACCGCATCAAGATGGTCTCAGCGGTGACAAAACCGACTTCGCGTTTGATCCCAGAGACGAGCGATCCGTCTGTCACGCCAGTTGCTGCAAAAATAACATCCGCGGTGACCATATCGTCACGCAAGTAAACGCGATCAAAGTCAGTGATTCCGGCTTTGCGGGCGCGAGCCTTTTCGTCCTCGTTGCGGAACAACAGACGACCCATAATCTGGCCACCCATGCACTTCAATGCAGCTGCTGCAAGCACGCCTTCAGGCGCGCCACCGCTGCCCATATACATGTCGATGCCTGTTTTCGCGGCCTCGGCGCAATGCATGACGCCTGCGACGTCGCCGTCAGTGATCAGGCGGATCGCAGCACCTGTGGCACGGATTTCTGCGATGATGTCCTCATGGCGCGGACGCTCTAGGACGCAAACGGTGATGTTGGCTGTGGTGCAACCTTTGGCTTTTGCCAGTGCCTGAACACGCTCGGTTGGGGTCATATCCAGCGAGACGACGCCCGCTGCATACCCCGGACCAATCGCAAGTTTGTCCATATAGGTGTCAGGCGCGTGTAACATAGACCCACGCGGGCCCATCGCAATCACGGCCAGCGCGTTTGGCATATCCTTGGCAGTCAGTGTCGTGCCTTCCAGCGGATCAAGCGCGATGTCCACACCAGGACCCGTGCCGTTGCCGACCTCTTCGCCGATGTAAAGCATTGGCGCTTCGTCGCGTTCGCCTTCGCCGATCACAACAACGCCTGAAATATCAAGCTTGTTCAACTGGGTGCGCATTGCGTCCACGGCGGCTTGGTCGGCGGCCTTTTCATCACCGCGCCCGATCAGCGGGGCGCAGGCAATTGCGGCGGCCTCAGAAACACGGGCAAGGCCCAGTGACAGCGCGCGGTCGTTAAAGTCGATTTTGGTCATGGAATCTGTCCTTGCGATACTACTTGAACCACCCCTAACGGGCAGCGTGGGAGGGGTGCAAGTTTGTTAGCGCTAAACAGCCTCGATACGGATCGCGACGGGGGTTCCTGTGACAACGGCCGTGGTCTCAAACGCACCCAAGGCCTCGTCTAACGCAGATTTTGTCGTCTTATGGGTCACGATCAGTACAGGGGCAGAGGTGTCATCGTGATCATATTGGCGCATCCGGTCGATCGAAATGCCCGCATCGCCTAATACAGCGGCAACTTTTGCCAACGCACCGGGCTTGTCCAGCAGTTGTAGGCGCAAATAGTAAGGCGCTGAAACGGCTGCAGTGGCCGCACGAACCTTGCGCAATGTCAGGGCAGGTTGGCCAAATGTGGTCATGCGCGATCCGCGTGCGATATCCATCACATCACCCATCACAGCACTTGCCGTTGGACCCATGCCCGCACCTGCGCCACGCAGTACAATCTGCTCGACGCTATCACCTTCAAGCACCACCATATTGGTGCCGCCCTGCAACTGACCCAGCGGAGACGTGTCAGGCACAAGGCACGGCGTCATGCGCTGTTCCAACCCGCGACCTGTCATCTGTGCGACGCCCAACAGCTTGATTTTGTATCCCATATCCGCGGCTTGGCGGATGTCTTCAATGCTGACAGCACCGATGCCTTCCAAGACGACAGCATCAAAGTTGACCTGCGTGCCAAAGGCAATCGACGCCAATAGCGCCAGCTTATGGCCTGCATCAATCCCGCCGACGTCCAGCTCTGGATCGGCCTCTAGATACCCCAGCTGGTTGGCAGCATCAAAGACCTCTTCGTAGGTCATACCGTCGTTTTCCATACGGGTCAGGATGTAGTTACACGATCCGTTCATCACACCCATAACACGGGTGATCTCGTTACCTGCAAGGCCCTCTGTCAAAGCTTTGACAACAGGGATGCCACCCGCAACCGCGGCTTCAAAGCGGATCACACAGCCCGCGGCTTCCGCAGCCTCTGCAAGGGCTTGGCCGTGGATCGCAAGTAAGGCTTTGTTTGCCGACACAACGTCATGGCCTGCAGCAATTGCAGCCTCCGTCGCGTCCTTGGCTGGGCCTTCAGACCCGCCCATGACTTCAATAAACACGTCGATGTCGGTCCGTTTGGCCAAATGAACAGGATCGTCTTCCCATGCGTAGTCAGACAGGTCGACATCGCGGTTCTTGGTTTTGGATCGGGCAGAGACTGCGGTAATCACGACAGGGCGACCTGCGCGTTTTTCCAAAAGGTCTGCATGTTTTTGGACGATGCGCACAATGCCCACGCCCACAGTTCCAAGGCCAGCAATTCCAAGGCGAAGGGGATTGGTCATTGTCATAGAATCCGATGCTAAGTGTTGTTGTGCGCGGTGTTACCGAATTGCGGCGGGCACCGCAACGCCGCGGCGCATTTTCGCACGCGTTGCGGCATCAATGACCGGGCCGCGCAAGCGGGCGGCGCGGTTTTGCAGCTGCGCAACACGCGCATCAAAACTGGCATTCGCCGCATCACTGAACTGCCCCGTGGTTTGCATTGCCGCGGCATTCGCCAGCAGCGGAGCAAGCGGTTGCAAGGTTGGATAGTTCGCAGTCCGTGCCGCAGCGTCGATTGTGCCGTCAAGCTGCGGAAATTCCGCACAAGCCACGAGGCCAGCAAGAGCGATAATAATTGGCAGGCGCATAGCGGGCAGGGTGCTTTCAGTCGTTTCGAGCAGTTTACCCCCGCAGCGGCAGGAAGGGCAAGCAATGCCGATGCCTAAACTGTCGCAAATAGGCCAGACGTACGCCGCGTCGCCTTCCACGATCACCTCAAATTCACGCTTGGGAGGCGCACATGAAAATCGGTTTTGTTGGGTTAGGAAATGTTGGGGCAAAGCTGGCAGGCAGCCTTCTACGCAACGGGCACGATCTTCATGTGCATGACCTAAATGCAGACTTTGTATCCGATTTTGTTAATCGGGGCGCAAAGGCCGGTAAAAGTCCTGCTGATTTGATGCGAGTCTGCGAGGTCGTCATTACTTGCCTGCCTAGCCCGCAAGCCTGCGAGCTTGTCGTCAAAGCGATGTTGCCAGAGGTCACAGCTGGGAAAATCTGGCTTGAAATGTCGACAACGGATGCAAACGAAGTGGCGCGTTTGGCCGATGCTGTGATCGCAAAAGGCGGGGCTGCGGTCGATTGTCCTGTGTCGGGCGGGTGCCATCGGGCAGCGACAGGCAACATTTCAATCTTTGCGGGCTGCGAGCGGGCCACCTTCGAGCGGGTTTTGCCGTTGCTGACGACCTTGGGACGGCGTGTTTTGCACACAGGGCCTGTTGGGTCTGCTTCGACGCTCAAAGTGATGACCAACTATCTGGCAACGGCGAACCTGCTCACCGTTTGCGAAGCCTTGGTAACAATGAAGGCTGCTGGGCTAGATCTCGCGACGACCTACGAGGCGATCAAAATCAGCTCTGGCACCAGCTTTGTGCACGAAACCGAAAGCCAAATGATCCTGAACGGGTGTCGGGATATCAATTTCACAATGGATTTGGTCAAAAAGGACATCGGATTGTTCCAGCAAATCGCCGAGGACAACGGTGTGCCGTTAGAGATATCACCGCTTATGGTTGCGATCTTTGAAGATGGAATCAAGCGTTACGGACCACGGGCACAATCTGATGACATCATCCGAAGACTAGAGGAACCAACAGGGCTCGACATCACCGCACCCGGATTTCCGTCTGAAATGATCGATGATGAGCCTGAAGAAGCAGGTTACGAGGTCGTCCCACCGCGTTAGGGCTGGTCTTGTCTGACTTTGCCCGCTACGCAATGTTGCGACAAGGCTAGGAGACAACCCCATGTTCAACCCTGACGAAAACGGCGTTTATGCGACGGTATCATCTTCTGGCATGCGCCGCGGATTTGCCTGTGCTGTGCTCTATGGTTTGGGTGCATTGCTGATCTATGTGGCCGTTGTACGGCCAAACGGGCTGTGGGTCATTTTCTTGATTGGACTTGGGATAGCCGTGCTTTTGCTGGCCGACAAACTGCGCCACGCTACGCGGTTGACGATCGAGTTGACCGACACCGAGGTGCGCGACACAACAGGGCGGGTGCTTGCAAAGATGAGCGACATCGTCAGCGTCGAGCGGGGCGCCTTTGCCCTGAAACCGTCCAACGGGTTCACCATGGTTTTACGTGAAAAAGCGCCTCGGGCTTGGGTGCCTGGAATGTGGTGGCGAATGGGGCGACGTGTTGGGGTCGGTGGGACAACCGGTGCTGGTCCGGCCAAATTCATGGCCGAACAAATCGCGTTTCGGATCGCGCAATCTAAATCAAACTAGCAGCGCAGGCCGCTTGGATCATCAGGTGTGTTGTTCCAGCACAGCGACGGTGCAAAGCGTGGGCTGGTCACAATGAACGTGCTGAACTCCAATGGCTCCAAACTTGTACCTGGCAAGAACAAGGCGACCCGGTTGCCATATTTTGGCGTGTAATCGGTCCATGTTTCGATCAGAATAGCGCGCTCGCCGTCCGATAGCTTTGGCAAACGACCTGCTTTTTCGTTCAACTGCGTGTTGCTCATATTCAGGCGGCTACCGCGATTCTTGCCCCACGCAATGCGGTAATCTTTCTGGGTTTCACGCCAGAAAAAAACGGTTACCCGATAATCGGGGCTTGCTTCTGCCAAGGTCAAGAACTTCAGCAGATCGCGCGTGCCGTTCAGATACTCTGCATTAATCAGCCCGTCTTCGCGGCTATACATATCGGCGATCGTGACCGCCGCTTTCGTGCTGATCAACTCGGCACGGTAGGCGTCAAAGAACTGTAACGTGGTAACAAAAGCCCACGCCATCAAGGGGGCCATCATAACAAACTCGACAGAGACCGTCGCAGTTTCTTCATGCATAAATCGAAGCCATTTGCGCTTTAAGCGATCAAATCCCATCATTTGTATGGCTCCATGACAAATGCAGAGCTCGCGACAAGTGCATAGGCGCCACCGCTTTTCTTGGGGATATACTTGCCCAAACCGGACGTCGGCACGACGGGATCAAACAATGTGCAGACCTGCAAAACCATCAGCTCATTATTGTCACCGTGGGTAAAAGACACTGCGGGTTGGACATCCAAGGTGCGGTCAATGCACTTAATTGGACCATCAAGTTCATCGGTCCAAGCGCGGACATCCATGTTCACCATTTCCAACTGCAATTGGTTAATGCAATCTGGGATGATCCCGGCATTGTCACAAATTCTTTTCTTTAGTTCTTTATGTGTCGGATCAGGCATGCGGCCGATACGCACATCACGTACAGCCAGATCAAGTCCGCGTTCCATCATCATATGGCGCATTGAAATCATGCCGCCCTCGTATGCAGACATGAACATCATCATGAAGACCGGCAAAACAATCACGATTTCGATGGATGCCATACCGTCTTCGCGACCCAAAAACTGAGCGATGCGACGCTTTGGCGATTTTAAAAATCTCATCATAGCGAAAGTCTCAATTCTGTAATCTGGCGGACGATATTGCCAAATGTCGCTTTCATCTGGTCACCTGTCACGTCAAAGGCATGTGCCGCACTCGAGGCGCATTTGGCCATCTCAGAGGCACCATGTGTCCCGGCTTCCACCGCAACAGTGTAGATGATGACGTCTTTTGCCTTGGCGGCATCGCAAAGCTTTTGCATCAAGGCATCGCCATCCGACCCACCTTTGCCATCATTATTGCCGTTTTTGATAAAGCGGCGATATGTTAGCTTTCCAGCTTCATCTGGATTGGCCAAGGAACCCAATTGGTTCGGATAGCTCACATCAAAATGCTCGCGGGCTGAATACCAAAAGTTGTATGCAGCCCAATGCGCGACGTCGTTGGGAGAGTCATAATACTGTGGTAGCAGGCGCTCGGAATTCGAATTCTGACCATCTGTCATCAACACGATGACCTTTTGGGTTAGAATTGCCTCGCCTTGCACGGGATAGGCGGCAGGACGGTCATGAAAAACAGGGTCAACAATTGCATTGCCGTCAGAGTTGTAAGTTGTGGTCAATGCATTTGCGATGTCATTGGTTGAAGCGTCCAGCAAGGCAACGCCCCACTTCAGCCCAAGGAATGTTGCTGTACCAGCGCGCGGTTGCAGTGAATTGATCTGGGTTGTCAGCTTGGACAAGCTCTGGCTCCATGGCTGGATACGCTCATAGTCATAAAACGGGCAAATTGGTTCCGTGATTGAGTTTCCGCTAGAAGAGTTCCACTGGTAATGCTGCTCCTGCTTGTAGGCAAAGGTCAAGTCGAGATCGAGATCGTCGTAATCAGCGTCAGCAAAGTCGATGCAATGCGAAAACTCATGCTGCCGCACAACGCCCATTTCATCCAATATCAACGGTCCCGCATTCACTTGTTCGGAATAAGGGATCAACGAGATCGAGATTTTGTCTTTATAAGCGTCAGTCAACATAACAGTGGCAAACTCGACCGAAGCGTCGCGCAGCGCTTGAATTTTTGATAGCGTAGACGCTGACCCATCCGCAGGGACGACGGGGTCTTCCATTGAACCGGAAATATCGACAACAAGCGACACCTCGACGTTTGCAATGCCCTCAATCGCGGTCGCCGCAGCCGGTGCCTCCAGCGTATCAATGCCAAGCGCTTTGAGAAAGAACGTGCGCATGGGCAGCTTGGCCTGCACACCTACCGAGTTGAACTCGCCCGTATCAATCACGCTTGGTTCACCAATGATGGTGCCGCCAAAACCGGCCTTTTCAAAGTAGTCGATCACAACCGCTTTGGCGTCTTGTTGCTGGGTCAGGTCCGCAGCGGCCAGAACGGCACGGTCTGCGGTGCTCTGCAACATCGCGCGACGGGCTTCAAAGCGCATAAAATCTACGCCCATTCCGCCCACGATCAACATAATCATGAGGAACATCAGTGTCATAACAATCACCGCGCCATCTTCGGCACGTTGGAAATGGCGAATCCTCTTGGATAGCCATTTTGCATTTTG
>JAIBDT010000081.1 GCA_024686085.1 Loktanella sp. | reverse complement strand
GTTGCGCATCCGCATGATGTCAGCGGCGCGGCGCAAGACGCGGCCCCGCTGCGTGCCTGTCATGGCCGCCCATTCTTTGCCTGCGCGTTTGGCGGCGGCGAGGGCTTGGTCGATGATCGCAGGGGTCGCGGAATAGACGGTTGCGATTGTTTCGCCTGTCGCAGGATAGATCACAGGGATCGGATCGCCTGCGGTGTCTTCGACGTATTTGCCATCAATGAAGTGGCTTGCTTTTGGTTGTACGTTGATCATTTGCGTGTCTCCGCCAGAAATTGATGTGTTTTAGTCGCTATTTTATTCACCACGGGGGAACCGTTTGTTTTCTTCGAGGACGTTCAGGTCCATGTGGTTGCGCATGTAGCGCTCTGATGCTTTTTGCAGGGGCTGGTAGTCCCATGGGTAGTAGTTTCCATTGCGCAGTGCTTCGTAGACGACCCAGCGTCCTGCTTGGGAATGGCGCACGGCGGCGTCATAGGCGTCGAGGTCCCAGCGTTTTTCCGACTTGGCGCGCAATTGGTCGCGGGTGCCTTGATGTGCGGGGACTTCGGCCAGATTGCTTAGCTCGTGCGGGTCTGCGTCGAGATCGAACAATTGGTCGGGGTCCAGTGCGCATCGGTTGAATTTCCATTTGCCGTAGCGCAGGGATACCAGCGGCGCGTAGGAGGCTTCGGCTGCGTATTCCATGGCCACAGGCTCGGACCGTTCCCCGCCCTGCCCGAGTGGCACGATGGATTGACCGTCGGTCCATGGCATGACCTCGGACATGTCCACGCCTGCGAGGTCGCAGAGGGTGGGCAGGATGTCGATGCTGCTGACGGGCGTGGTGTTGAGCCCTGCCTGCATTTCTGGTGTGCAGATCATCAAAGGCACACGTGCGGAGCCTTCAAGGAACGACATTTTGAACCAGAGGCCGCGTTCGCCCAGCATGTCCCCGTGGTCGGAGACGAACAGGATTGTGGCCTCTTGGCGGGTATCTTCGAGCGTTTGCAGGATTTCACCGACTTTGTCGTCGAGGTAGCTGATGTTGGCGAAATAGGCTTGCCGGGCGCGGCGCACGTGATCTTCGGTGATGTTGAAGTTATCGCGGTCGTTGGCGTCGAGGATACGTTGCGAGTGCGCGTCTTGGTCGGCGTAAGGAATCGGGCCGATTTCGGGCAGCAGGTGATCGCAATCGCTATAGAGGTCCCAGTATTTCTTGCGCGCCACGTAAGGGTCGTGTGGGTGCGTGAAGCTGACGGTCAGGCACCATGGCCGGTCGTCTGCCCCGCGTGACAGATCGTAAAGCTTCATCTTCGCCTGATGGGCGACATCGTCGTCATATTCCATCTGGTTGGTGATCTCGGCCACCCCTGCGCCCGTCACAGAGCCCATGTTGTGATACCACCATTCGATCCGCTCACCAGGTTTGCGGTAGTCGGGCGTCCAGCCGAAATCGGCGGGATAGATGTCGGTGGTCAGCCGCTCTTCAAAGCCGTGCATCTGGTCGGGACCGACGAAGTGCATTTTGCCCGAGAGCGTGGTTTGGTAGCCAGCGCGGCGTAGGTGGTGGGCGTAGGTCGGGATCGCGGACGCGAACTCGGCGGCGTTATCATAGACCCCTGTCCGGCTGGGCAGTTGGCCAGACATGAACGACGCCCTTGCGGGCGCGCAAAGCGGTGATGCGGTATAGGCGTTGGCAAAGCGTGTGGACCGTGCGGCCAGTTTTTTCAGGTTCGGTGCGTGCAGCCAATCGGCGGGACCATCGGGAAAGAATGTCCCGTTAAGCTGGTCAACCATGATGATCAGAATGTTCGGCTTTGTCATGCGGCACCTTTGGTGAATGTTGTCAGCGCAGCGAGTGCTGTGCCTTGCGGGTTAGCGTCGGGGGCTGTGAGGGCAGCGCGGATATAAAGCCCGTCGATGAGGGCCGCGAGTGTATCGGCGACAGCGTGGGGATCGTCGCAGAGTGGCCGCAGCGCGTGGGTCAGGTTGGACCGCAAGCGTCGCTGGTAGGCGTGCAGCAGGCGCAGAGCGGCGGGGTTGGTTTGTGCTTGGGCGTAGAATGTCATCCATGCGGACACGGCAGCCGGATCAAAGCAGGATTGTGCAAAGTTAGCGCGGATGATGGCGCGGGCGCGGGCGGCGGGGGTTTTGGCGTCGGGGGTTTTGGCGTCGGCAAGTGCGTGGCGGACCTCTGCGCTATAGTCGCGCAGGATTTGGCGCATCGCGGCCTCGAATATCTGGTCTTTGCCGCCAAAGTAATGATGCGCGAGCGCCGAGGACATGCCTGCGCGTTTCGCAATTTTACTAACTGTTACGTCGAGCGATCCTGCTTCGCCGATTTCAGCGATGGTTGCGCGCACAAGTGCGTTGCGGCGGATCGGTTCCATTCCTAGTTTTGGCATCTCAGAATCCCTTGCAGATGTCGCAAGGTATTCTTTATTGACTGGTCAATCAATAAAAATGTCAGGCCTTGGTGGTGTGCACCACGGGTGTGATTTTACGCCGTGCCACGGCCTCGCGCCATGTGATGAAACTGACGGACGCCATGATCACGGCCCCACCGAGGATGACCCAGCCGTCAATTTGTTCGCCGAATACCGTGGCCCCCAAAAGAACTGCCCAGACCAGTTGCAGGAAGGTGGCGGGTTGCGTCACGGTCATGGGGGCGGCGGCAAAGGCTTTGGTCATGGTCAGATGCCCTGCTGTCGCAAAGCAGGCGACCAAGAACATCCAGCCGACTTGCGCCCATGTGGGTGTGACCCAAACGGCAAGTGCAAAGGGCGCGAGCCCGATTGCCACAGTGATCGAGAGCATCCCCACGACCACAACGGCGGGGACTTCGCCCGACATTTGCTTGGCGAGCAGATAGCTGGCCGCAAACCCGAGGGCGGTGAACAGCATCGCGATATGCCCCGGGTCAAGCTCTCGCATGCCAGGCCGCAGGATGATCATTGCGCCCACAAGCCCAGCAAAGACCGCAGCTAAACGGCGCGGTGGTAGCCGTTCCCCCAAGAACAGCGCCGCCCCGATCGCGATATAGATGGGCGAGAGGTAATTCATTGCAGTGACCTCGGCCAAGGGAATGCGGGCCATGGCGAAGAACCACAAGATCACGGCGCCTGTGTGGACGACGCCGCGTGCTGCGAAAAGCTTGACTTGGCGGCGGGTCAGGTGGGCCGCCAAGATCGGCTTAATCATCGGGACCAGGAACACGAGGCCGAGGATATAGCGCAGGAACGCCCCTTCGGCGGCAGGCAGTTCAGAGCCCACGTATTTCACAATGGCCGTCACGCAGACGAACATCAGACCTGTGACAACCATCCATATGATGCCCATGAGCGGGCGGTCTGCGCGTGAGTGTTCCATAGTGTATCGGTTGCAGATGGGCTGGGGATTGGCAAGGTGTTGTGAAACAGGTGGCTTTTAAGGTTTTTCATAATTGGAGATGAGATGGATAGCGGACCTTCGTGCAAGTTGGAGCGAGGGACCGCTTCGAGCCCATTCTACTTATTTGCTGCCTCACGGCGCATATCTGGTTTCGGGAAACCAACAAATCAGCCTACGCCCCCCCCCGCTTTGGGAGCAAATATTAAACAACGCAGGGTTCGTTTGGTGGTCAAAAATGTATTTTTTAAATTAACCGCTTGAAGTCAAATATTGCGCGACCAAAAAGTCGTCCACTTCACGCCATTTGCCTGCGCGCTCGAAAGCACACTGTCGAACTTACATTTCCAAAGGAAGTGCACTGATGGCATACACTCCATCATCGCCTTTCATTAACATCATGATCACTGTATCGCCCAACGAGACTTCACCCGTCATTTCGGCGCTGCTTAAAAGCGGCATGTCCATGGTCATTGCTGGTCAACCGGTTTCTGGGATAGGTCCGTGGCTTACGTTTGCCGTGCCTTCGTAGGGCTTGATTATCACTGATCGTTGGATTTCCGATTGATCGGATAGCCGCTCGCGGGCCCTTTGACGGGCTGCGCCAACATCCGGTCCAGCCATTGGTCTCGCGGTGTTCTGAATTGCTCGATCCCGATCGTCATCGCGTCATGGCCCGCCGCAGGTTGCGCCTTATAGGTGCCAAGCAACCTGTCCCACCATGGCAGATTAAAGCCAAAATTGCTGTTGGTTTCCTGCGGCAAAATAGAGTGGTGAACGCGGTGCATATCGGGCGTCACCACGACCAAGCGCAGGACCCTGTCCACGCCCAAAGGCAGTCTGACGTTCGAATGGTTGAACATCGCCGTGGCATTCAGCATGATCTCGAAGATCAGGACCGCGACGGCAGGTGGGCCCAATACCAGCACCATCGCCAGCTTGATCCCCATCGACAGCACAATCTCAATGGGATGAAACCGCAGGCCTGTGGTGACATCAAAATCGAGGTCCGCGTGATGCATCCGGTGCAATCGCCAAAGCGCAGGCACCGCATGAAACATGACGTGCTGCAAATAGATGACCAAATCGAGGATGATGACACTCGCAAGGACCGCAACCCACGCAGGCACCTCGACGATGTTAAACAGCCCCCAGCCCCGCTCTTGTGCCATGATGGCCAAACCGACCGCGAGGATGGGAAAGGTCAGACGCAAAACGATCGTGTCGATCACCACCAAGGCCAAATTGTTAGACCAGCGGATCACCCGTGGAATATCGCGCCTGCGTCGGGGCGCGAGCAATTCCCACAACGCCATGATCACCAATACGCCAAGAAACACACCAAGGCGTAACTGCGGCTCGGCCGCGAAGATAGTTTCCGTGATCGACATGGTTAACGCTTCCTTTGTCTCTCGGGTGCGGTCCTTAAGTGACCGTGAATTGCCCCATCATACCTGCATCTTCATGCTCAAGGATATGACAATGGAACATATAGGGCGTTTCTTGGCGCGCTGGCTGGTCAAAACGCGCAATGATCTCCGCCTCTCCGGGCACAAGCAATGTGTCTTTCCAGCCGGTATTTTCTGGTCGTGGCGCCGCGCCATTCTCGCTTAAGACACGAAACCGCACACCATGAACATGGAACGGATGGGCGACCATTGTGCTGCGGATATGCCAGCGCTCAACAGTGCCCTGAGTGACCGCGAAATCGATCCGCGCCATGTCATAGGGGCGTCCGTTAATGGCAAAGCCACCGCCGCCCATCATCATGCCACCCATGCCCATATCGAGCGAAACCTCCCGTGTTTCCACTTCAGTCCCCCCAAGGTCCTCAAGCACACCGTCGAGTTTATCTGGCAGGCCCGTTATCCGCGCAGGCAGCGCCGCGTCGACCGCAAAAGGCAGTACGCCGAAAGGCTGTGCAGGGTCGCTCATCAAGACAGGCGCGCCGCCCTCTGACATATCGACAAGCACCTCGACCCGTTCCCCGGGGGCGAGACTAAGGGTATCCAAGGCAATCGGCGCGGGCAGGAACCCGCCATCCGTCGCCACCAAATGCATCGGCCGCGTATCGTCGAAAAAGAGTGTATAAACGCGGGAATTTGATCCGTTGAGCAGGCGCAGTCGCACGATCCCCTGAGGCACAACCGCTGTCGCACCCGCCTGACCGTTGACCAGCAAGCGGTTGCCAGAAAACCCGTGCATCACATCCATCATCGAGGGGTTATAAACCATGCGCCCCGCATCGTCGAAACGGCGATCTTGCAGCACAAGCGTCAGGTCATCGACACCGTAGGCGGATGGCAACCCGCGTGCGTCGTCTTCTCCGTCGGTAACATGGATCACGCCCGCAAGGCCGAAATACACCTGTTCCGCCGTGCGCTCGTGGATATGGGAATGATACCAGACGGTCGCGGGATCTTGCGCGATATGCATCTGGGGTTGCCAGCTTTCGCCCGGCGCAATGGGCAGATGCGGGCCGCCATCATGTTCTCCGGGCACCAAAAGGCCATGCCAATGGGCGCTGACGGGGACTTTGAGCGCGTTGTTCACCTCGGCGGCAAGATCACCATTCTTGAGAATGAGTGTCGGTCCCAGATAGTCTTGGTTGAACCCAGCCGTTGTTGTTGCCGCCCCACCCAAAAAGGTTTGACTGCCCGATTGCGCTTGCAAAGACAAACGCCCCGTCGCGCGTGTATCAAGGAGCGGCGGCATAGCCAGACGCACCCTGGGCGCTTGGTCTTGCGCAAATGCACGCGCAGGCCAGTGCGATAAGGTTGCCGTCGCTGCAAGGACGGCTGCAGAAGAACTCAGAAACTCACGTCTTTTCATGGGAGCCTTTCAACGCGGCGCTGGACCACAAGCTTGCTGCTTGTGACCCTGCATTCCGCTAACTGTTTCTGTGCTTGTTTGCCAGCAGGCTAGTCAAGCAGCGCTTTCTTGCGCGCCGTGAATTCTTCCGTATCAATCTCGCCCTTGGCAAACCGCTCTTTCAAAAGCGTCAAGGCGCGGTCGTTTGCCTGTGGGCCAATGCCGCCGCCGAACAGGCGTAGGACGTAGATAATGCCTGCGACAATCCCAACGACCAACAAGATCATAAATATCGGTCCAAGTAGCATGCCAAAGCCCCCCCATTGGCTGTCGCCCCACATCATTTCGTGGTCATGGTAGGGTGACCCGTAACGCTCCGTAATTTCACCAACTTGCGCTGTGGCTGACGTGGCCGTCACCGCGAGAAAACCTGCGATCCGCGAAATATTTTTCAATGGCATCTGACGTCTCCTATTCTGCGGCACCAAAGGCCGCCCTTTGCTTTCATATCATCCAATCGCGTGGCGCACTGTGATCCATATCAATCAGGTGGCGACTATTTTTCATCAACGCGCGGCCAGTGCGGATGAAAGTCATCAATGACGATGGCGTGGCGATGTGGATGCCCGTCGCGCAAATGCGGGTGATCGGCTGGCAGGTTTGCATGTGTATGTTCAAGTTCGGTTTCACCGCCACGGGGCCAAAGAACAACACCGCCGAACATGCCAACCGCAGCAACGACAGCCAAAACCCCGAACGCGGTTGCCGACCCCGCGAAGGTCATGAGCCAGCCTGCTAGCGGGTAAGTAACCAACCAACAAGCGTGGGAAAGGGCGAACTGTGCGGCATAGACGGCGGGTCTGTCTTCGGTATGTGCAGACCGCTTGAGCAATCGCCCCGATGGGGTCAAAACAACCGAATAGCAGATCCCGATCACGAACCAGCCCACCAAAAGCGGCAGCCACCGTGTTTCGTAAATCAGGGAAATGATAGCTAGGCCCAAAAGGGTGGCGATGAGCACAGCAGCGCCGCCGATCATCACAGGGCGGTCTGGACGGTTAGACAGAAGTCGCGGCAACATAAGTGCGGCTAGCATCGATCCGCCTCCGAACGCACCGAGAGCAATAGCCACCTCGGTCTCGCCAAGGCCTATATCCGACCGCACCAAAACAATTGTATTCACCAGCACCATCGCTCCCGCCGCCGCCGCTGCAAGGTTAAGCGACAAAAGCCCCCGCAGACGCGGCGTCACGAGATAGATCCGCAGCCCGCGCGTGGTCCGGTCATAAATACCACGGGGGGCCGTTGGTTTCGGACTGGGTAAAATAACCGAGACGACCAGAAGAGCGGACCCAACGAATCCGATCACTGTGCCGATAAAAAGCGCCTGATAGCTGACGAACATGAGGAAGAAAGCAGCCAACGCGGGGCTAACAAGATTTTCCAAATCATAGGCCAGTCGCGATAAAGACAGGGCCTTGGTGTAGCGGTCTTCATCGGTGAGGATGTCGGGGATTGTCGCCTGAAACGTGGGCGTAAATGCGGCCGAAGCTGACTGAAGCACGAATATAAGGATGTAGACCTGCCAGATTTGGGTGACAAACGGCAAGCAAATGGCTACGGCTGCACGGATAAGATCAAGGCTCACCAGCATTGACCGTCGTGGCCAACGATTGGCAAACGCACCCGCAACGGGGGCTACCCCGACATAGGCGATCATCTTGATTGTAAAAACGGTCCCCAAGACCAGCGCCGCACGTTCATCAGATAAATCATATGCCAAAAGCCCAAGAGCTATCGTGGCGAGCCCCGTGCCCAATAGAGCCACGATCTGTGCCAAAAATAGATGGCGGTATGTACGGTCGGCGAGAATGGAAAGCATTTAGATACCATCTTAATTATTGCCAGTGCCTGTGCCCCGGGCGCAAGGCGAACAGAGGTCCACGCAGTCGATTACACAGTGCAAGCTGAGACGCAGCAGTGCAAGTTCCACTTTGACCATGTAGCGGTAACGAAACGGCAAAAGCGGCCATTGGCGCTTAGCCGCATTGCAGCGATCGAAGCACTTTGCAGCGAAGGTCCGCATACCACTGATTTTGTGGAAAACTTGATGTCGCGAGCGCGGTAAGTTGGTCTTTGGATGCAGCGCGTAAGAATTCGTCTTTCGCACCGTTCGGGCCACGCAATCGCAGTCGTCCCAACCCGAGAATGCGTTTGAGGTGCGCGAAGAGCATTTCTACCTTTTCCGCAACCGCATTGAGACAGCGTATTGTTTGGTTTTGGCGATGTCGCGAGCGGCTTGGGGGGGCTTCGTGCTCTTCTCGACGTCTGTGTTTGGGCAGCACTTCGCTTTGGATGGGCAGGCCTGGCGGGTCAGTTTTGGGTCGCGGTGATGCGCTCGGGATGCAGATCAAACTTGCCTTTGACGCGATCCGGCATGGCGCAAACAGATCCGACTTCAGCTTGTCGGATCGACCTGTTCGACGGGAAATCGATTCACTGGATCGATTTCTGCTCCGCGTCACCTTCGACATCGACGATCACGGCATTATCGGTGTCGATCATGTCGTTGGTCGAATATGCAAAGAACGCAGGACCTTTACGCGCAGCAGTCCACTGTCTTGAAGGATCAGTGTGGAATGTGAACTTTGGCTCAACGGTGGTAGCTGCACCAAAAGCCGCATCCGCCAGATCGAGGCGACAAAACCAACGATAAGCAAGGTTCAAGTGCACCTCTTCACACAGACGCCGTTCCGACCAAATGCCGAGGCAATACCCCACAGGCGACGTGCGGATCAGCAATTCAGGATCGACCGAAGGCCGCCCTGTGTGGGAATAAATGGGCGCAAGATGGAGGCCTATGCCCGACAGATCAACAAACCGACCAGTCGAGCGCAAAATGTGACCTTGAGGCACATGATCCTCAATCGAGAACTCATAAACAACGCGCCTTGCACCTCTTGCTTCGACCCCAACACCGCCATTTCCTCCCAATCCGTGAGGAAAGCGGATCAGCGACAGAGCCTCAAATCAAGAAAAGTTTTCAACAAAATAAGCCCATATTGCCGATTTTCTGTAGTGCGGCGAAAGTCGGCTTTTGGGAAATCTGAACGACTACCGGCTGACGCCGGTAGGTTCCCTTTTTGAATGTAATTCAAGATACTGAAGTATGACAGCGTCAGTGACATTTCCGCTGGTTGTTGAGAAAAATCCGCGAGCCCAAAAACGCTGGCCCCAGTACCG
>JAIBDT010000013.1 GCA_024686085.1 Loktanella sp. | reverse complement strand
GGCTTCAAAGCGCATAAAATCTACGCCCATTCCGCCCACGATCAACATAATCATGAGGAACATCAGTGTCATAACAATCACCGCGCCATCTTCGGCACGTTGGAAATGGCGAATCCTCTTGGATAGCCATTTTGCATTTTGCATTTTGCATTTTGATCTAATGTAACGCGTTGTTTCAACGACATTATTCTCACCACTTTACCTATTGTTCGACACCACCGGACTGGGGATCAAGGGATTTTCCCAACGCACTTAAACAAAACCGCTGTGTCGGAAATTAGGCAAACTCGTGACGATATTGGGTGAACTATGGCTGTCCTGCGCGACAGTGCCGTCAATTCGAACCGATTGTTGCAGTGACCTGCAGTCGATCAAGGGGATTGTCCCGATATGGGCGGTACAAAAAGGTGATCGGCCTTAATGTGCGAGAAGTTCTCAAAATGCCTAATAATTCATCGAATTGCCGTTATGCTGAGCCTGCGGCAAGTTGCCGCGCTCTTGATAAATGCCCCATCGGGCAGCAAAGAAGGATACGCCCATGACCACCGCACATCAGACGAACGCAGAGCCAAGCTTTCGCGAATCTGTTGATATGATGTTCAACCATGCCGTTAAATTGATGGACCTCAGCCCCGGCCTTGAAGAGAAAATTCGCGTGTGTAACGCAACTTATACCGTGCGTTTCGGGGTGCGGCTACGTGGCGCCATTCATACGTTCACTGGCTATCGCTCGGTGCATTCGGAACATATGGAACCTGTCAAAGGCGGCATTCGGTTTGCCCCGTCTGTGCACCAAGATGAAGTAGAGGCCTTGGCGGCGTTGATGACTTTCAAATGCGCCTTGGTCGAGGCCCCGTTTGGGGGATCGAAAGGCGGCCTGCGGATTGACCCCAATGACTGGGAACCCCATGAAATGGAACAGATCACCCGCCGTTTTGCTTATGAATTGATCAAGCGCGATCTCATTAACCCCGCTCAAAACGTGCCCGCCCCCGATATGGGCACAGGCGAACGCGAAATGGCCTGGATTGCCGATCAATATAAGCGGATGAATACTACCGATATCAACTCTGCGGCTTGTGTGACTGGTAAGCCGATTAACGCGGGCGGCATCCAAGGACGCACCGAGGCCACAGGGCGCGGCGTCCAATATGCCTTGCGCGAATTTTTCCGCTATGACGAAGATAAAGCAATGGCGGGCCTGTCGGGCAATCTTTCGGGCAAACGCGTGATTGTGCAGGGCTT
The DNA here is from genome assembly GCA_024686085.1 of Loktanella sp. Lineage (GTDB taxonomy): Bacteria > Pseudomonadota > Alphaproteobacteria > Rhodobacterales > Rhodobacteraceae > Yoonia. Next base: position 47,222 of record JAIBDT010000013.1, on the reverse strand, counting down.
GGGCAACGTGGGCTATCACGCTGCCAAGTTCTTATCCGAAGAGGACGGCGCGATCATTACGGGGATCATCGAACGCGACGGTGCGTTGCACGACGAAAACGGGCTAGACGTCGAGGCGGTTCACCAATGGATCAAGAAACACGGCGGAATTTCAGAATATCCTGATGCGAACCACAAAGCCGACGGCGCAGAACTGCTCGAAGCGGACTGCGACATTCTAATCCCCGCAGCACTTGAAGGCGTGATCAACCTGTCGAACGCGGATCGGATCAAGGCACCGTTGATCATCGAGGCCGCAAACGGCCCTGTAACGGCGGGCGCGGATGAAATTCTGCGCGACAAAGGTTGCGTGATCATTCCCGACATGTATGCCAACGCGGGCGGTGTAACGGTGTCTTACTTTGAGTGGGTCAAAAACCTGTCACACATTCGCTTTGGACGGATGCAGCGCCGCGCCGAAGAGGCACGCCACCAGCTTTTGGTTGATGAGTTACAACGCCTTGACCGCTATCTCGGATCTGACTGGTCCATGTCCAAAGACTTTAAAGAGAAATATCTGCGCGGGGCAGACGAATTGGAATTGGTGCGCTCTGGTCTCGATGACACCATGCGGGCCGCCTATCAATCCATGCGTAAAGTCTGGCACGACCGCGACGATGTGCACGACCTGCGCACCGCCGCCTATATCGTCTCAATCAGCAAAGTCGCGATGAGCTACCAAGCCAAAGGCCTTTAAGTCACCGTTAGGGGCGGGCCGCGTGCCCGCCTCTTTCCTGCAAGGCTTGCCAGATAATCTGACGGGCCGATGATAAAAACAAAGTGGCCATCAGGCCCGCGACAATCAGATCAGGCCATGCGGTCTGGGTCAGGGCAACCGCACCCGCAGCACCAATAACAGCAACATTCCCAATCGCGTCATTACGACTGCACAGCCATACCGACCGGACATTGGCGTCACCATCCTTGAAGCGCATCAAGATCAGCACGGAGGCCACATTCGCCGCAAGTGCCAAAACCCCAATCGCCCCCATAACTTCGGCGCGCGGAACCCCAAGAATAAGCAGTTGGTACATCGTTGACCCCAACACCCAAAGGCCCATCAAAAGCAGCGTAACCCCTTTTAGCAATGCCGCATTGGCACGGGTCCGCAGGCTCATACCGATCACAGCAAGAGACAGGCCATATGTCAGGCTATCGCCCAAAAAATCCAACGCATCGGCCTGCAAAGCTTGCGATCCGGCCAATGCTCCGGCGCTGATCTCGACAAAAAACATTGCCGCGTTAATCGCAATAACCGCCCAGAGCGCGCGTTTGTATGCGGGGGTTGCGCCCGTAAAATCAGTGTCATGCGCGTGGCTGTGGTGGGCACCCATCAGTAAAATCCTTTGTGTTTCATGTTTGTGCCTATCCTATGTAGCTTCTACAGTCGCTGTAGAAGCAAGGGGGTTTCATGGCAAATTTCACAATCGGACAAGCATCTGACGCCTCGCACGTAAAAGTCACAACGATCAGGTTCTATGAAGACCGCGGACTGCTGGGTAAACCACCGCGTACTGCATCTGGGCGCAGGATTTACGATGCGACCTTGATTGCACGATTGCGGTTTATCAGACACGCGCGGGATTTGGGCTTCAGCCTTGATGACATCGGCGACCTTTTGGCGCTTTCAGATGACCCGACCCGCAATTGCAGTGCCGCCGACAGCATCGCACAGCAGCAATTGCACGAGGTGCGCACAAGGATCGCGCAACTCAAAGCGTTAGAAGCTGAATTGTCCCGTATGGTGACCAGTTGCGGTGGCGGTGCGGTGGTCAATTGTCAGGTGATCGAAAGCCTTGCCGACCATGCGCACTGTGCCTCGGACCATCCACGCAGTTAAATATGCGATGTTAATCGGATTTGCGTCATTTTTAGTCGCGGACTGGCTTTTCATCTGACAACACTCGGCCTAGCGTGACCAAAGCTTAGCTGGAGACAAGCGATGGGATATTCTGGATTTCGGGTTCTAAAAGAAGGGTTGTTCGGCCAAAAGGGCTGGAAACCGGTGTGGCGGAACCCTGACCCCAAAGAAGAATACGATATCGTCATTATCGGCGGTGGCGGTCATGGTCTATCCACCGCGTTCTATCTGGCAAAAGAACACGGGCTGAAAAATATTGCTGTGCTTGAAAAGGGCTACCTTGGCGGAGGCAATATCGGGCGAAACACGACGATCGTGCGCGCGAACTACTTCTTGCCCGGCAACTCTGAGTTCTACTCCCATTCCCTGAAACTATGGGAAAATATGGAGCAAGATCTTAATTACAACGTCATGCATTCGCAGCGCGGGCTTATCAACCTGTTCCACTCGGACGGGCAGCGCGACGCCTTTGCACGGCGCGGCAATATGATGATCAACCAAGGCGACGATGCGGAACTGCTGGACCGCGATGGTGTGCGCAAACATCTACCATATCTGAACTTCGACGATCCGCGCTTTCCAATCTATGGCGGGCTGTTTCACAGGCGCGGCGGCACAGCGCGGCACGATGCAGTGGCATGGGGCTATGCACGCGCGGCCGATCAGCGTGGTGTTGATCTGATCCAGAACTGCGAAGTGACGGGCATTGATATCGAAGGTGGCGTTGTAAAAGGCGTGCAAACCTCGCGTGGGGCCATTCGCGCCAAGAAGGTCGCGATTGTGACCGCTGGGCGGTCGGGGCAAGTTGCTGCCATGGCTGGGATGCGTCTCCCAATTGAAAGCCACGTCTTGCAAGCCTTTGTCACAGAAGGGTTAAAACCGATCATCGACCACGTTGTCAGCTTTGGTATGGGTCACTTTTACATCAGCCAGTCCGACAAAGGCGGCTTGGTGTTTGGCGGCGATCTGGACTTCTACGCGTCTTATGCAGCGCGCGGGAACTTGCCCATGAAAGAACACGTCATGGAGGCGGCAATGGCATTGATGCCAATGATTGGCAAAGCACGTGTTCTGCGGTCTTGGGGGGGCATCATGGACATGACCCCTGACGGCAGTCCGATCATCGACAAGACCCATATCGACGGGCTGTTTGTTGACTGTGGCTGGTGCTACGGCGGCTTCAAAGCCGTGCCTGGATCGGGGTTCAGCTTTGCGCATTTGATCGCGACCGGCAACCACCACGCGCCAGCGGCCAAGTACCGGTTAGACCGGTTCCAGACGGGGCGCGGGATCATGGACGAGGAGGGCACAGGTGCACAACACAACCTTCACTGATGTGATCAGCAGTCCAAAAACAACTATTCTGAACAAAGCGAGGCAGTGGTCCTATGCGTATTGAATGTCCCGTTTGCGGCGCGCGTGATTTGCGCGAGTTCTATTATAAAGGGGATGCGGTTGCGCTGAACCGGCCCGACCGCGACGCGGGCATTGATGCATGGGATAACTATGTGCATTTGCGCGATAATCCGGCAGGGCAGACCCGCGATTTGTGGCATCACGAGGCGGGCTGCGGCGCGTGGCTGGTTGTGACCCGCGATACAACAACGCATCTGATTTCGGATGTCACTTTGGCACGCGAGGTCGCCCGATGAGACTATCAAACGCAGGGACGCGCGGCCAACAACTGACAGTGCCATTCACCTTTGACGGGGTGCGCTATCAGGGTGTGAAGGGCGAAACACTGGCGGCGGCACTGATTGCCAATGACGTAAAGCTCGTCGCCCGGTCTTTTAAATACCACCGCCCGCGCGGGATCATGAGCGCAGGATCCGAAGAACCCAACGCTTTGGTCACAATCGGGCGCGGCGCAAACGCGGAACCCAATGTGCGCGCCACCGTGCAGGAAATCTACGAAGGCCTAGAGGCCTATTCGCAAAACGCGTGGCCAAGCCTGAAAAACGACGTCATGGCGGTCAACGACCTTGCGTCGCCGTTCTTGGGGGCGGGCTTTTACTACAAAACATTCATGTGGCCCAAAGCGTTCTGGGAAAAGCTCTACGAGCCGATCATTAGGCGGGCCGCAGGGCTTGGTGGGCTTAGCGGGCAACCTGACACCGACACTTACGAAAAGGCCTTTGCATTCTGCGACGTGCTTGTGATCGGCGGCGGGCCTGCAGGTCTGATGGCCGCAAAAATTGCCGGCGAGACAGGCGTCGACGTCATCTTGGCCGAGGAAGACACAGCGCTGGGCGGGCGATTGCTCGGCGAAATCGAAGACATCAACGGTGCGCCTGCAACGGTTTGGGTTGCTAAGATGACAGCAGAATTGGCCGCGATGCCAAACGTGCGCATCATGACCCGTACCGCCGTGACAGGGGCATATGACCAAGGCACATTTGGCGCGTTGGAACGGGTCGGCGACATGGTTGGGCGCAAGCCGGATTTGCCGCAAAGCTGTTTCTGGCGGATCAGCGCCAAGCGCGCCATTCTGTGCGCGGGCGCGTTAGAGCGGTCTATAGCATTCCCGAACAACGACCGTCCGGGCGTGATGATGGCAGGTGCCGTGCGCGCCTATGCCAACCGCTGGGGCGTGGCTTCGGGCCAACGGATCGCGGTCTTTGGCAACAACAATGACGTGCAACGCACAGCGCGTGATTTAACCGCCGCAGGGCTGGACGTGGTGGCTATTCTTGACAGCCGCGAAGGTACGACAGTTGTCGGTACCAAAGGACGGCACGGGCTTCAAAGCATCACAGTGTCTCAAAACGGCACGACCAAAGACATCGCTTTGGACTGCCTTGCAGTGACGGGCGGATGGAACCCGACGGTGCATTTGACCTGTCACATGAACGGTCGCCCGATATGGGACGAGAAAATCGCGTCCTTCGTGCCTTCTGCGGGGGCGGTCCCCAACATGGTCACAGCAGGCGCGTGTCATGGGGTCTTTGACACAATGGGCTGTTTGGCCGATGCGGCTCAGATCACCGTTGCTGTGCTGAAAAACCTTGGAAACAAGGCGAAATCGCCCGACTTGCCCGAGGCTGACAGCACACCCTACGAGATATCTCCGCTTTGGTCGGTCGGCGGCAAAGGCCGCAAATGGATTGATTTCCAAAACGACGTGCACGTCAAAGACATCAAACTGGCGGCCCAAGAAAACTTCCGGTCTGTCGAGCATATGAAGCGCTACACCACGCAAGGCATGGCCCCCGATCAGGGCAAATCCTCAAACGTGCTGGCACTTGCTATTCTGGCTGATGTGACAGGGCGCGGGATCCCTGAGACAGGGACAACCACGTTCCGCCCGCCATTCGTGCCGGTGCCAATCGCGGCAATGGGGGCAGGCGGGGCAGGGACCGGCTTTGCACCCCAACGGTTCACGACATCGCACGACGCATTGGTCACGGCAGGCGCGCCGATGATCGAAGCAGGGCTGTGGTACCGCCCCAGCTACATCCCGCAGGCAGGGGAAAAAACATGGCGGCAATCGTGCGACCGCGAAGTGAACATGGTGCGCAACGCCGTGGGCGTCGTGGATGTTTCGACCTTGGGCAAGATCGACATTCAAGGGCCGGATGCGGCGCAACTGCTTGACTTTGTGTATTCAAACACATTCTCGACCCTGAAACTCAACAAAGTCCGCTACGGAATTATGCTGCGCGAAGACGGGCATGTGTTGGACGATGGCACCACCGCGCGATTGGGCGAAAATCACTATGTAATTACCACCACCACAGCGGCGGCAGGGCTTGTGATGCGGCACCTTGAATTTGTGCTGCAAGTCTTGCGCCCCGATCTGGACGCCAAGGTGATCAGCGTGACGGAACAATGGGCGCAATTTGCGGTCGCAGGGCCAAAGTCGCGCGATGTTATCAACGCCATCGTGGACACGCCGATCGACAACGACAGCTTTCCCTATATGGGCTGCGGCGACGTCACGATCGGGGACATCAAGGGGCGGTTGTTCCGCATTTCGTTCTCTGGCGAACATGCCTACGAAATCGCGGTGCCCGGTCGCTTCGGGGCAAGCCTCTATGACGCTTTGGTGGCCAAAGCCACGGCCCACGGCGGCGGCGCATACGGGATGGAAGCACTCAATGTGCTGCGGATTGAAAAGGGCTTTATTACGCACGCCGAAATCCACGGGCGGACCACGGCCTTTGACATTGGTATGGACCGGATGGTCAGCCAAAAGAAAGACAGCATCGGTCAAGCCTTGTCGCGCCGTGAAGGGCTGCTCGACGAGACCCGCGCGCAGCTTGTCGGCCTCAAACCGGTTGGCGCAGTTAAGCAAGTGAGCGCGGGGGCTCATCTGTTCACAGCGGGCAATGAGGCAACGCGCGAGAACCACGACGGCTATATCACCTCTGTCGCGTTCTCGCCCACAATGGATAGTATGTTGGCGCTGGGCTTTTTGCATAACGGGCGGGCACGGCACGGCGAGGTCATCCGGATGGTGGATCACCTGCGCGGGTTGGATGCACAGCTAGAGGTGTGTGATCCAGTGTTCTTTGATCCCGAAGGGGGGCGTCTACGTGGTTGATCTTATTTTGAAAACACCCTGTGAAGGCCTGTTGCCAGTGACCGCAGGCACGTCGACACTTACCGAAGTGAATATCGCTGATGCGTGGTCAATTGCACCGTTTGACGGGCGACGTGATGCAACAGCGGCGGTCCTGAAGAAACAGGGGCTATCTCTACCGGACGTGGGCACTTACGTCGAAAACGGCGAAAAGTCGATCCTGTGGATCGGCGATGGGCAATGGTTGGTTTTCGGGATCGCTGATTTGCCACCACTACCTGCCGCCGTGACCAATCAAAGCGATGGCTGGGCCTGTGTGCGGATTGATGGGGCCGCCATTGATGTGATGGCGCGTCTGGCCCCTGTGGATTTGCGCCATGCAGAAGGCCGCGTGCTGCGAACCCTCGTCGGGCATATGTCTGCAATTGTGATCGGGCGATCGGGCGGCGTCTGCGACGTGATGGTCATGCGGTCGATGGCTGCAACGCTTGTGCATGAGCTAACAGTCGCTGCAAAAGGGGTTGCCGCACGGGGTTAGTCCCTCGACTCTGCTCGCGCTTAGGCGGATAATGCGCCCATGAGCTTGCCCCCTGGTTTCCTTGATGAATTGCGCACCCGCCTGTCATTGTCACAGGTTGTCGGGCGCAAGGTGATGTGGGACACGCGCAAGTCCAATCAGGGCAAAGGCGACATGTGGGCGCCATGCCCGTTCCATCAAGAAAAATCCGCTAGCTTCCACGTCGATGACCGCAAAGGGTTCTACTATTGCTTTGGGTGTCACGCCAAGGGCGACGCCATCAGCTTTGTGCGCGAAACTGAAAACGTGGAATTCATGGAAGCGGTGAAAATTCTCGCAGGTGAAGCAGGGATGACCGTGCCAGCGTCTGATCCGCGCGCGCAAGAAAAGGCCGATCTGCGGACCCAACTCGTTGATGTGATGGAACAGGCCGTGCAGTGGCACAGGCTGCAATTGCAAACGGGCCCCGCCGCCGCAGCGCGCGACTATCTGGAAAAACGCGGATTATCCCCCGAGGCCCAAGCACGCTGGGATATCGGCTTTGCGCCCGCAAACGGCGGCGTGATGAGCTATTTGACGGGCAAAGGGATCGAGACCAAACTTGTCATGGACGCAGGTCTTTCGGCAGAAAGCGATCGCGGCGGCAGCCCCTATGATCGGTTCCGCGGGCGCATCATGTTCCCGATCCGTGACGCGCGCGGGCGGGCTATCGGCTTTGGCGGGCGGGCGATGGACCCCAACCATCCGGCGAAATACTACAACTCACCCGAAACGCCGCTTTTTGACAAGGGGCGTAGTCTTTACAACCATGGACCCGCCCGCGAGGCCGCTGGTAAAGGCCAGCCCCTGATCGTGGCCGAAGGGTACATGGACGTGATCGCGCTGTCCGAGGCAGGCTTTACGGCCGCTGTCGCACCGCTAGGCACAGCGATTACCGAAGACCAGTTGCGCCTGCTGTGGCGGATAGCACCTGAACCGATCATCGCACTTGATGGGGACAAAGCAGGACTGCGGGCGGCGATGCGCGTGATCGACATCGCTTTGCCGCTCTTAGAGGCAGGCCAATCGCTGCGGTTCGCGATCATGCCAGAAGGGCTCGACCCCGACGACCTGATCAAGGCGCAGGGCAAAGGGGCGATGCAAGCCCTGCTCGACGCCGCCATTCCAATGGTGCAGCTCTTGTGGCAGCGCGAGACCGAGGCGAAAAACTTCGACAGCCCCGAACGCAAAGCTGCGCTTGATAAGGCCTTGCGCGAAAAGATTAAATTGATCGCGGACCCATCCATCAGGCATCACTACGGCGAGGCGATCAAGGAAATGCGCTGGGCGCTGTTTAACCCACGCAGACAGGGCAACACGGGCGGCGGGGGCAAACGACCCGCACGCGCCGCTTGGTCGCGTAACCAAGAATCGTGGCAACGCGATATCTCACCGCTGAGTAGCAGCAAATCCTCTGAACTTGGCTCTGGCTTGGGGGATGAAGACCACCTGCGCGAAGCGGTCATTCTGGCGACCCTGCTTTATACGCCCTCGGTCATTCTCGCGTTTGAACCTGACATCGAAAGGATGGACTGCCGCGATCCGAACCATGCCGAAATGCGGGCCGCGATCTTGCGGCACGCACTCGCCGAAGACGTCATGGCCGCGGTGCAGCGCGATATCGGGGACGATGCCCTTGTAAAACTCATGAGCAGCCCACACCTTGCCATTATCCCGTCGGTGCGGCGGGCGGGGGATGTGGACGTCGCGCGGCAATTGCTGAACGAAGAACTTGGAAAGCTTATGGCTCGCAGGGGGCACTCGCGTGAAATCATCGATGGCATGGATGATATTTCGGGGGTCGCTGATGAAGGTGTGACTTGGAGGTTAGCAAGGGCTGCGGCGGCAATTGATACCTCGATCCGTAAAGAAACAGACGATAGCGTTGAATTTGAAACCGCGCAGAATGGTGTGAAAATCAGCAAAGACGAACGTAGCGCCTTTGATAATCTGCTTGGTGGCCTATCTATCGATAAAGCTAAGAGAAAATAGACGAATTTCTGCGACGCAGCAGTTACCCGAATCCGCAACACATATAAGAAACTCACCCCCATCTGCTTGCGAATCACCCGAAATAGAGGTTGATTCGTTTGAAACCGAATCATCCGAATCACTTTGGTTCGATTGACCGCTTGAAGGAGCACCGCATGGCCGCGAAAGATAACGACGATCGCAAAGACGACCAAGACGGCGACATCAGCCTTGATATGAGCCAAGCAGCCGTCAAAAAGATGATCGCAGACGCGCGTGAACGGGGCTACATCACTTACGATCAGTTGAACGCGGTTCTGCCACCAGAACAGGTATCATCCGACCAAATCGAAGACGTGATGTCGATGCTGTCCGAAATGGGCATTCAGGTCACCGAAGAAGAAGAATCCGAAGAGACAGAAGAAAACCAAGGCGGCACCGCTGTTGCGACTGTTGCCGGCTCGCGCGATATCGTGCTGGGTGGGGCAGAGGCTGAAAAGCTCGATCGCACTGACGACCCCGTGCGGATGTATCTGCGCGAAATGGGCTCTGTCGAACTGCTATCGCGTGAAGGCGAAATCGCAATCGCGAAACGCATCGAGGCCGGCCGCAACACGATGATCCTTGGACTGTGCGAAAGCCCACTGACGTTCCAAGCGATCACAATCTGGCGCGACGAACTTTTGTCCGAAGACATTTTGCTGCGCGATGTCATCGACCTTGAAACAACATTCGGCAACCAGCTGGGTGAAGACGATGACGAGACACCTGTGGTGGCTCCGGTTGTTGCGGGCGCCCCTGCGGTCGAAACCGAGGCCAAGCCAGAACTCGACGCTGACGGCAACCCGATCAGCAAAGACGACGATGAAGACGAAGACGATCAGGCCAACATGTCGCTGGCCGCGATGGAAGCCGCACTTAAGCCGCGCGTTCTTGAAACGCTTGAAGTGATTGCGCGCGACTTTGGCAAACTGTCCGACATGCAGGACGCTCGGATGTCCGCGACCTTGAACGAGGATTCGTCGTTCTCTGACAAAGCCGAAAAGAAATACCAAAAACTACGCTCCGAAATCGTTGAATTGGTGAACTCGCTTCACCTGCACAACAACCGGATCGAAGCTTTGATCGACCAGCTATATGGTATCAACCGTCGTATCATGTCGATCGACAGCGCCATGGTGAAACTTGCTGACCAAGCACGGATTAACCGCCGCGAATTTATCGACGAATACAAAGGCCGCGAACTCGACCCGAACTGGCTCGAGGAAATGGGTGCAAAGGCTGGCCGCGGCTGGCAGGCTCTCATTGAACGCTCGACAGACAAAATCGAAGAACTGCGCGGCGACATGGCCCAGGTTGGCCAATATGTCGGTGTAGACATCAACGAATTCCGCCGCATCGTGCAGCAGGTCCAAAAGGGCGAAAAAGAAGCACGCCAAGCCAAGAAAGAAATGGTCGAAGCAAACCTGCGTTTGGTTATTTCTATCGCGAAAAAGTACACGAACCGTGGCCTGCAATTCCTTGATTTGATTCAAGAAGGTAACATCGGCTTGATGAAGGCCGTTGATAAATTCGAATACCGTCGCGGCTATAAATTCTCGACTTATGCGACATGGTGGATCCGTCAAGCGATCACGCGCTCTATCGCAGATCAGGCGCGCACAATCCGTATTCCTGTGCACATGATCGAGACGATCAACAAACTGGTCCGCACCGGTCGACAGATGTTGCACGAAATTGGCCGCGAACCGACACCAGAGGAATTGGCAGAAAAGCTGCAGATGCCTTTGGAAAAAGTCCGCAAGGTCATGAAAATCGCGAAAGAGCCGATCTCTCTGGAAACGCCAATCGGCGACGAAGAGGATAGCCAGCTTGGCGATTTCATCGAAGACAAGAACGCGATCCTGCCGCTGGATTCCGCTATTCAGGAAAACCTGAAGGAAACCACAACCCGCGTTTTGGCCTCGCTGACACCACGCGAAGAACGTGTTTTGCGGATGCGTTTCGGGATCGGCATGAACACCGATCACACCCTCGAAGAAGTCGGTCAGCAGTTCTCGGTCACACGTGAACGCATTCGACAGATCGAAGCAAAAGCACTGCGTAAGCTCAAGCACCCAAGCCGCTCGCGCAAGCTGCGCAGCTTCTTGGATCAGTAAAATGTCTTTGCTGAAACGCCTCTTTGGCGGCAAAGCAAAACAAGAAACACCAGCGGAAACCTACCAAGGTTTCCGCATCATCGTGGCACCGATGCCCGAAGGGTCAAAGTTCAGGCTCGCAGCACGCATTGAAAAAGACGTCGACGGAGAAGTGCAGGTCCAACAGGTGATCCGCGCAGACACCTTTGATAGCCTAGAACAGGCCCAAGAGATTTCGCTAGCCAAGGCTAAACAGGTCATCGACGAGCAAGGCAAAACGCTTTTCAAATCATAGGAACCAATATGGGCAATCGCAGATTTTCTCGCTACCTGTCCGTTCCTTGCCTTCTTGTGTGTGTTTTACCGATCGGCGCTGTTGCGCAAGACGACCAAACATTCAGCGTCATTTCTAGCGAAGGGCACAGCTACACAGTGACCTGCAACGACAATGGTTTTGTTCTAACCTCAGACTACCCTACGGCGCGGCTCATCGAAAACGGTGTCAAATCCTTCGTGATCAAAGGGGTCGAGACCATCTTCCTCGGAAAATCCTGTGATGCATCGTCTGAAAGCTTCGGCGCGGGATCATGGGGCGCTGCAAACGGCGGCTTTGCGATCGCGTTCGATCGAAAACGCATCGCCTTTCCACGGCAAGCACCGCACTGTGTTGTTGACGGCGCGATGGCGGACGTCTTTGCATATGACTGCCCATTATAAACGCTGACAGGAGGAGGGACCATGAAACTTGCGCTGCCACTCATTCTGCTCGCTGGACCTGCATGGGGCGACTGCGGCGGATACGAGCAAACATTTCTTCATTGCCGGATTACAAATAGCCCCAATACCCTTTCTGTTTGTTTTGATGACACGGTCATCAGTTATCGGTTTGGTCCCGAACAAGGTGAACCGGAACTGGAATTGAACGAACAGATAGCCGCAATCAATTACACGCCATGGCCCGGTGTTGGCAGTTCGATCTGGGAAGAAGTGGCGTTTCGCAACTTCGACCACAGCTACACTGTTTATGTCGGGGTTGAGAGGACCGCCGCAGAAGATGTTGCCGATCCGGTCATTGTCCCCTTTACGTTCGGCGGCGTCACAGTGTGGCGTAACGACGAAGAGATTGTAACGTTCGCTTGCGATCGGCAAACGAACGATTACCGCGGCGACGGAAGGCTTGCGCAGGCCAAGAACCAACTCGGCTATGTTTGGGATCGTGCTGCAAACGAATGGGTCGCGCTGCCCGACTAGCGACCATTGCAGGGAAAGTAACCAGCCCCATGAAAATTGCATTGCTTTTCATCTTCCTCGCCAGCCCCGCTTTCGCGCAGTGTAATGCGGGCGAAAGTACCTTTATGTCGTGCCAGATTAAGGACAATTCTAAGTCGGTCGCGGTTTGTTACGACGACACCACCGCCTACTACAGGTTCGGACCCACAGGGCAGCCGCCCGAACTCTCACTTCAGGTGACGATTGCCGACTTGGATTACCGTCCGTGGAACGGCACAGGCGGGGGGATCTGGGAAGAAGTCGCCTTCGTGAATAACAATTACGAATACGCGGTGCATGGCGGCGTGGAATTGGCACGCGGTGACAATGGCTTTGAGGATGCAGCAACGCAAAAATTTGGCGCGGTTCGTGTTGCACGCGACGGCACGATTTTTCTTGATTTGGACTGCGACGACGCAACAGTCACATTTGTCCCAGACCTATATCTCTGGAACGCCAAAGAAAGTCTTGGCCTTGTCTGGGACTATGATGTGCGAAAATGGGTAGCACAGTCTGATTGACCCAAACGGAACCGAGTCCTTATGGACACACCATTTAGTGCTTGGATTTTCTGACTACCCAATTTGTGCCGAGCCTCCTATAGTCCTGTGGATAAGTGGGAACATACCCACGACTGGCAGTATAAAAATAGAACGAGGACAGGCCCATGCGTTGCCCCTTTTGCGGAAACGTCGACACACAAGTTAAAGATTCACGTCCAGCGGAAGACCATGTCGCCATCCGCAGACGTCGCTTTTGCCCCGCGTGTGGCGGCAGATTTACGACTTACGAGCGCGTGCAGCTCCGTGATTTGGTTGTTATCAAATCGAATGGACGACGCGAAGATTTTGACCGCGACAAGCTAGAACGCTCAATCCGCATCAGCCTGCAAAAACGCCCCGTCGAGCCAGAGCGCATGGATCAGATGATCTCGGGCATCGTGCGGCGCTTGGAAAGTCTGGGCGAAACCGACATTCAATCTACGGCAATTGGCGAGATTGTGATGGAAAGTCTGGCCCGTATCGATACCGTTGCCTACGTGCGTTTTGCGAGTGTTTACAAGAACTTCCAAGCCGCAGATGATTTCGACAAATTCGTCAGCGAATTGCGTCCGGATGCAAAACCAGAAGAATGACGCCCGCTTTATGGCGCTGGCCCTCAGCTTAGGCCGGCGTGGGATGGGCCGCGTTTGGCCTAACCCTGCGGTCGGCTGCGTGATCGTCAAAGATGAGGTGATCGTCGGACGCGGTCATACAGCAGACGGCGGCAGACCCCATGCAGAAACCCAAGCCCTCGCGCAGGCAGGTGTCGCAGCAAAAGGCGCCACCGCCTACGTGACGCTAGAACCCTGTTCACACCACGGCAAAACCCCTCCTTGCGCGCAGGCTCTCATCACGGCAGGCGTGGCTCAGGTTGTCGTGGCGACTGGCGACCCAAATCCCAAAGTGTCAGGCACAGGCCTCGCAATGTTGCGCGCGGCAGGGATCAACGTGCGGACAGGCGTCCTAAAAGACCAAGCAGATGCCGACCACGCTGGGTTTTTTCTGACCCAAATCAAAGGCCGGCCCTTCGTGACCCTGAAACTTGCAACGACCGTCGACGGTCATATCGCGACACGCACAGGCGACAGCCAGTGGATCACAGGGCCACAATCGCGGCGACTGGTCCACGCCATGCGGGCGCGGCATGACGCAGTGATGGTTGGCGCAGGCACCGTGCGTGCAGATGACCCGATGCTTGATGTGCGCGACATGGGGATCAAATTCCAACCCGTGCGCGTCGTTGTGTCCTCCGATCTGAACCTGCGGCTTTCCAGCAAACTGGCACAGACCGCCAAAGATCAGCCCGTCTGGCTCTGCCACGGCGCCGTCGATGTAGGCCCATGGGTGCAGCGCGGCGCGATCTCGATCCCGTGCACGCTGACACAGGGCAGTGTTGATATCGCGTTGGCACTCCAAAACCTCGCATCCGCAGGGCTAACACGTATCTTCTGCGAAGGGGGCGGCGCATTGGCCGCGTCACTGATCAAGGCGGGGCTTGTCGATGAGATGGTCACCTTCCAAGGGCCAAAGCTAATCGGTGCGGACGGGCTACCCGGTGTCGGTTCTCTCGGGGTCACGGCACTGAAAGACGCCCCGCAATTGACGCTGATAGAGCAACGCCAATTAGGCCACGACGTCATGCAGCGTTGGCAGTTCGCTTAGCGCCACAAATGCGCGTAGCTAGCCAAGGCACCCTGTAGCTTTGCCACAATCCGGTTTAGCGGCCCCGCCTTGGGGATGTCGCCCGTCGACAAGCGCTCGACGACGATTTCGACGGGGCAGGGAAGACCCGTTTTGGGGTCAAAATATCGTGGATAATCAATCAAAACCGCGTGGACCAAGGCAGTCAGGTCAGGGGTCGCGGTTCTGCGCGTGATGGGCATCGCACGGTCATCTGTCAGGCCCCAGCCTGCATAGAAAGGCGTGCCAAGACAGGTCACGCGCTTGCCGCGCAGCAAGGCCTCGAACCCTAAAAGCGAGGTCATCGTCCAAACTTCATCCACATGGGCCAAAGCCGCAATCGGGTCGGTTTGCGCCAGCACAACATCCGCCAGTTCAGCGGCATCATCCACAGCACCTATGCGTAATCCTGCCTCTACATCAGGATGCGGCTTGTACAAGATCACTGCGGCGGGGTTCGTCGCACGACAAGCCGCCAACAGATCGCGGTTGGTTTTTACGTCACCCGCACCAAGTTTGATCGAAGCATCATCCTCAACTTGTCCTGGAACCAAGATGCGGCGGCCTTCGGGCAGCGCCGCGATCTCGGTGCCACCGACATTGTATTTCGAAAGGCGCGCATTGATCAGTGACGCAATCAACTTCTCCGCACGTGCCCGCGCCGCGTTTGATAGGCTACCACTTTTCTCGATCAATGCTTCCAACTGGCTTGGCGCCGTCGGGTCATAATAAATACCCACATTATAAAGAGCTAAAGATAGCGGTGAAATCAAATTAGCACCTAAACCGCGCGACCGTAGAAAGCCATCCTCGACACGGGAAACGCCATGCGCCGAAAGCGCAGGGGTGATCTTGCCTGCCCAAACCATCTGAGGCCCATCTGCCGGATCACCGTGCTGAAACTTGACCGGCGCATAAGTTCCAAAGAACTTTTGCAAAGGTCTACGCTTCCAAAGCCGCATGCCATGGGCAGTCCAACCGGCATGATCATCGCGCCAAGCACGCGCGGCGGCGGTCAATGTCACGGTCGCGGTTTCAAAGCTACAAAGACAGTCGTGAAACGGGTCATACCACTTGGGATACAGCAACATTGCAGCCGCAAACAATTGATTGCGCGTCAGTTTCCGCTGTCTGCGGTCAAGCGGCTTGCGATCTTGCGACAGGCCCCATCCCATGTAAAACGGCTGACCAAACACGACGGGTTTATGGCCTGTCAGGATGGCCTCAAAACCCATTTGACTGCTGACAGTGTAGACAGCAATCGCGCCTTCAAACAAAGCATAGGGGGAAACCGGAGTATCAAGAAGACTGATGCGCTCGGATGTATCGGCCTCGGTATAATAACCGCTGCGATGGCCCGATGCGGTCTCTGGATGGGTCTTGATGATGATCTTGGCGGACGGATGATCCGTCTGGGCATAAAACAACATCTCGCGAAACGTATTTAAATCAGCGCCGCTGGCTTTCACCGAGGCATCGCCGCGGGTCTGGTCGATCACCACCACATAGCCCGGATCAGGGGCAGGGGTGGCAGGGTCAAAAGCGTTGTATTTGGACAGATGGGCCGATGTCAGCGTTTCAATCCCGTCGCGGGCGCGGGCTAAAAGGGCGGTATCATCCAGCGGATGATCGCGCAGCATCTGTTCCAGCTCGCACACCGTGCTAGGATCAAAATGCACGCCATTATGATCAATATGCAGGCCAATAGGGTCGTCGCCATCGCGACCCGTGCGCACCGAGCGCAGAAACGCATCCTCGACGCGCAAAATGGGGGTGTCGGTCTTGGCGGCAACTGCCTCGCCGCGCGGGGACGTAGGGCTATGGCCCCAAACGCCGACTAAATCACCCTCGCTAGGCTTGCCGAGTTTAATGTTAAAACCGCTGAGCGTCAGAATACGTCGGACCCGCGCATTGGTCAGAAAACCACCGTTATAGACGTAAAGACGCCGCGAGCTTTCACTCGCGGCGTCAATTTTGGCCGATTGGCGCATTGTTTAGTTTCCAGCCGCAGTCGACAGGCTGTTGACTGCGCTCAAGGATCCTGTTGCAGCAGCAATCGCCTTGTTAAACTGGGTATATGGCGCCTCGGTCACGTAAACAGTGTCTTCGTCACGAATAGCAAAGTCGCGTGCCATAAACATGCCGTTCGGGCGTGTCAGGTCCAGCACATAGATCACACGCTGGGTGCCTGTGATGTCGGTGCGGCCAAGCAATTGCTGGGCGATTTCCTCTGGCTCGTTGCGAAACACAAAGACACCTGTCGGATCGGCCAATGTGGACTGCAAACCGCCAACTTGGGCAATCGCCTCAATCGCGGACAATGTCTGGCTTTCAAACGTCACGCGGTTCTGCGTACCCGTTGCGCCCAAAGCGGTAAAGCTGCGGGTGTCTTGCTCGACAATAATACGGTCACCACCGCGCAGGGCGATGTCATGACCGGGATGGTCGTAAAGATCTTCAAACCAGATGGACCCAGAATGATTGCCGCGCACAACGGTGACTTGAGCGATCTCTGGCTGCACAGCGACACCACCCGCAGCGGCGAGCATGGCAGCCAGCGTGCGTGTCGGACGCTCAATCGGATAAACACCCTGCGCGCCAACTGCGCCAACAATGGATACCGTTGACCCGTCACCCGCCAAACGACGGACCTGCACCTGTGGGTCAGGGGTCTGGTCAGACAATTTGTCAGAAATAATGCGGCGGATGGCTTCGGGCGTATTGCCCGCAGCTTTCACGCGACCAGCATAAGGAACAAAGATAAAGCCGGACCCGTCCACTTGGACTTCTTCCAGCACAGTTGCGTTCTGGCCTTGCGGGACCAACAGGCCATCATCCACGTTTTCCCAGATCGTCAGACCCAAAACATCACCCGCACGGATCGTGTCAGACCCGACGACCGATGCATTGGTAAAGCCTGCCGAAAATCCCAAAGCAGGGGTCACAGCGGCGATCCGGTTCACGCGGTCATCAACAACAAGAACAAAGGCATCGCCCTGTTCCATCACGGAGCCCGAGAAAATCTCGGCTTTGTTCGGTCCTGAACGCGGCAAACCTCACGAGGCCACAAGGCCAAGCGTCACCACAAGGGCCGCGCCTTTTGCAAAGCGCAATGTAAGAGAAATCACTGCTCGGTCTCCTCGACCTATTATTGTTGGCCTCAAGTTTTCTTTTTAAGCTACGGGAATCGTGGGCCAAAAGCTAGTCAGCCTTGGGATTGTTTCCGGATCGGTTAGGATAACTGTTGCGCCTATGCCGCGCATCAGGCGGTAACCGCTAGGTGTTGTGTGTGACTAGTTCACGACCCGCAAGGGCTGGCGCGGGGGAACTTTCCCAGATTTCAACGCATCATAGGGATCTTCGTCCGCCAAAAGCATATCAACGATCTGGCGCATCAGTTGACGACGGCCCTTAGCCGAATAAAAACCACCCGGAAT
Source organism: Loktanella sp. (assembly GCA_024686085.1). Classification (GTDB taxonomy): domain Bacteria; phylum Pseudomonadota; class Alphaproteobacteria; order Rhodobacterales; family Rhodobacteraceae; genus Yoonia. The sequence continues at coordinate 29,207 of JAIBDT010000013.1, read as the reverse complement.
TTGGCTGGTTTCCAATAAATAGCGGCGGTAATCTTTATAGGCCTTGCTATCAGGGCGGGCAGGGCTGGTGAAGAATCCGGTCAGTGTTTGCTCGGACACGAACTCTGGCTTTGCATAGACAGCGTCGCCGAATACCTTAATCGGAATGCCGCGCCACAACACCTGCTGACCTGCGGTAGAATTGACCGTAACGGCCGTGCGGGCATGATCCAACAATTGCGCCAGTTTGCCGCCGCGCACATAATGCACTCGGCCCGCGACACCATGTGCCTTTGCACAGTCGCGGATGATTTTGCGCAACGGGGAACGACCATTTTCCAAAGGGTGCGCTTTGAAAACCAAATGGTGATGGCGGGCGGTGCCATTGGCAAAACCTTCTAGCACGACCTCAATGAATTCCTGCATCCGCGTAAACGGAGAATGCTTTTGAAAGCTGGCGTCATGTTCCAACTGCATCAACACCAGATGATAGGGAAACCCGCCAAAGCGAATGCGCGCCGTCGAAATCCGGCGGTCCAACGCGATAAATGGCATCAAAAACAAGCGGCGGGTGTAAAGCAGTGCCTCGGTCAACACGGGCAATTCGCGGTGGCGAACCAACTTGCGATAGTGACCGTTCCGAAACAAAACAAACCAATGGTAAAGTGCGCCATAAAACACATGTTGGCGCATATCACCCCAATGGGCAGGCGGGGTCGGGACCTCAAGGTCAGACAGCGCCAAAGCTTTTTGCATTTGCGGCACAGTTAGTTCCATCAGGCGCGAATTGCCGTTGGTGCCGCCGCGCTCGTAGGTGATCCAATAAGGGCGCATATAGCCTTCTTCGAACACATGGATACGCAAACCCGCGGCCTGCGCCTGCGTGACAGCCTCGGCGTGAATAGGGCGGGTATCGCCGTAAAGCACGACATCCGTGATCTGATGCTCTGTGATCAGACCCGCAAAAGTATCGGGCCAGTCCTCAATCGCGCCACGAAACGGGATGTAGCCGGGGGCACCAAACCAGAACGCACGGTCGCCCGCGTTAAATCCCACGCGCCAGATTTCGCCACCTGCTGCACGCAACATTTTCGCAAGCCTGTGGAAGAAAGGGCCATGCGTTCCTTGCAAAAATAGAAAGCGTCTGGCGTTTGGATCGGACACAGCGAAGGGGTACCTTTAAAAACTTAACACAACTTTATCGTCAATCCTTTTGGCAGGATTAAGGCATAACGCAAGCAACACTGTCCTGCCATGACTTGATTGCAACAGATGCAACCGCTAGGTCAGGGGAAACATAGCAGGAGTATCGTCATGTTTACAGGGATTGTGACCGATTTGGGCGTTGTTCGCGCGCTGGATCAGCAAGGTGATTTGCGCGCAAGGATTGGCACCTCTTATGACATTACGGGCATTGATCTCGGGGCCTCTATTGCCTGTGAAGGCGTCTGTCTGACCGTTGTGGCGATGGGCGCGGATGACGGTAATTGGTTCGACGTTGATATCTCTGCCGAAAGCGTGAATGCGACCAATATTGGGGCTTGGTCTGTCGGGCGACAGATTAACCTTGAAGGGGCCTTGCGCTTGGGCGACGAACTTGGTGGGCACATCGTGTCGGGGCACGTCGACGGCGTTGCCGAAATTATCAGCATGACCGATGAGGGCGACAGCACGCGCTTTGTGTTCAGGGCACCTGCAGAACTGGCCAAATATATCGCACCGAAAGGGTCAGTTGCGCTCAACGGCACATCCCTGACAGTGAACGCCGTCGATGGATGCGACTTTGGGGTCAATATCATTCCGCACACCAAAGAGGTCACAACATGGGGCGCGTCAATGGTAGGCGACAAAATCAACATCGAGATCGACACCATGGCCCGCTACGTCGCACGGCTGCGCGAATTCGACTAACCGCACGCCTCTTTCCAAATTCCGGCCAAGCGCGTATTGAATTGCCAACGCAAAAAGGTGCCTCATGACAGTGACTTTCGAAACTCCCGGCCAAGTTGAACAAGACTGGTCCGACGCCATTAGCCCGATTGACGAAATCATTGATGACGCACGCAACGGGCGCATGTTTGTGCTCGTCGACCACGAGGACCGCGAAAACGAAGGCGATCTGGTCATTCCCGCGCAAATGGCAACACCGGACGCGATCAACTTCATGGCCAAACACGGGCGTGGCTTGATTTGTTTGACGTTACCAAGTGACAGGATCGACGCGCTGGGACTGCCCTTGATGGCCACGAACAACTCGTCGCGCCACGAGACAGCTTTTACCATTTCCATCGAGGCCCGCGAAGGCGTGACCACAGGCATTTCCGCCGCTGATCGCGCGCGCACCGTCTCTGTGGCCATCGATGCGTCCAAAGGGGCCGCTGACATCGCAACTCCTGGTCACGTGTTTCCATTACGGGCGCGTGATGGTGGCGTTCTGGTGCGCGCAGGGCACACAGAGGCCGCCGTAGATATCTCGCGTCTTGCAGGTCTGAACCCGTCTGGGGTGATCTGCGAGATTATGAAAGAAGACGGCGAAATGGCGCGTCTGCCGGATCTGGTGGCATTCGCACAAATGCACGGGCTGAAGATCGGAACGATCAGCGACCTGATCGCCTACAGGCGCCGCCACGACAATCTGATCAAAATGCGGACCTCCGAACAGATCACCTCGGAATTTGGCGGGGACTGGGAAATGCGCATCTATGCCGATGAAACCCAAGGGGCCGAGCATATCGCGCTGATCAAGGGCGATATCAGCACAGACGCGCCCGTTTTGACACGCATGCACGCCATGGACCCGATGCTTGACGTCGTGGGCACAGGGCCAAAAGGACGGCGCAACGAATTTGGCGACGCGATGCAGATCATCGGGGATGCCGGGCGGGGCGTGCTTGTGCTGTTGCGCGACACCGAAATGAAGCTTGACCCAGACGCCGAAGGCTCGCCACAAACCCTGCGGCAATACGGGGTCGGGGCGCAAATTCTCTCAACGCTCGGGTTGCATAAAATCACGCTGCTGACCAACTCGCCCCAGCCAAAAATCGTGGGCCTTGATGCCTACGGGCTGGAAATCACAGGCACGCAAACCATTTCGGAGATCGGTTAATGGCTGGGTCAACACACTACATCCTTCCGCGTCCAACCTTTGACAAACCGGTCAAACTGCTAATCGTGGCGTCACCTTACTATAAAGACATCTACGATATGCAGATGGCAGGGGCGCAGGCCGAGATAGCGGCCGCAGGGGCTACTTATGACACAATCGACGTGACGGGCGCTCTGGAAATCCCGACAACTATCGCAATCGCGGAACGCATGAGCAATTTCGACGGCTACGTGGCACTTGGCTGCGTGATCCGTGGGGCGACAACACATTACGATACGGTCTGTAACGACAGCAGTCGGGCGCTGCAATTGATGGGATTGCAGGGCATTTGCATCGGTAATGGCATCTTAACTGTGGAAAACCATGATCAAGCCGTTGAACGCGCAGACCCCGCACAGATGAATAAAGGGGCGGGTGCCGCCGCTGCGGCCTTGCACCTTGTCGCTGCCAGCCGTAAGTGGGGCCGTCCTGACCAAGGTGTCGGGTTCACAAGCGAAATTCTATTGGCGCAGGGCGGCAAGACCACAGCATGACACTTTCAAACAATCCCATCTCGAATAACCAGCTTCGGAAAATGAAATCTGCGGCACGCTTTTATGCTGTGCAGGCGCTATTTCAGATGGAATACTCTGGACAAACCTTTGATCGGGTTATCCGAGAATTTGAAGATCACCGCTTTGGCGAGGCGTTTGACGGATACGAAATGCAGGAAGGCGATCTTGATACCTTCCGGTTGCTTGTTGAAAAAGCGGTCGATAACCAAGCGACGATTGACCAGATGACCGACCGCGCATTGGTGGCCAAATGGCCGATCGCGCGCATTGACCCAACGTGGCGGGCCTTGTTCCGTGCTGCAGGCGCAGAGCTTCTCGAAAAACGAACGCCGCCAAAAGTCGTGATCGTTGAATTCGTGCAAGTGGCCGAAGCCTTTTCGCACGACGGCAAAGAGCCAAAGTTCGTGAACGCAGTTCTCGACCACATGGCCCGCGAAGCGCAACCAGAGGCATTTTAAATCTCATTCAGCGTGATTAATGGTTGATAACGGCTACGATTGTCTTCAATTTGCGATCATTCAACTTATGGAGATTAAAATGATTAATGCAATTTTTAAAAAAAATGCTCGCAACCGCATTGCTTGCGACCATGTCGACAGCGGCAGTTGCGCAAGAAGGATTTGTGCCAGTTGCAGGGGCGGCTTTGGGCGCCAATAATGAGGGTTTTCCTATCACTGACAACACTCTCCTCCAAACACTGACACTAAACGCAGGCCCTCTCGCACTCGGCCTTGGTGCGATTATTGCCATTGGGGCGATCAGTGGCGGAGGCAAGACAACGGTAAGCACGCCCAACGTCAAGTAAGTTAGCGAACATACATGTGCTGCCACGCGGAGAGGTTTCCGGTGGCAGTGCATGATCCTACAAGTCGCGGCATAGCGTTTAAGTGCAGCGCAAGACATGCTACCTTTGCGCGAATGACAAAGGAAACAAGCATGCAAAACCCCGAACAAATGACAAAAGACGACATCATGGACGCCGTGCGTAAATTCCGCACGCAATTCCGAAATGTGGGCTATCTGCTGATCGCGCTTGGGGTTCTGGCAATCCTGTTTCCACTGCTTTTCTCTATTGCGGCCAAGACCTTATTGGGGTGGATCTTCCTCGCGACAGGGGCGGCGATGCTTTATCACGCGTTCCAATCCAAAGAATGGCAATCGGCCATCTGGTCAGGGCTGATCGCTGTGATGCATATCGCGCTGGGCGTCTATCTGGGGTTCTTTGCACTGACAGGGTTGATCGGCCTGACATTTTTGGTTGGGGTGATTTTCTTGCTGCAAGGGGGTGTCGAGGCCATGATCGCCCTTCAGCACCGCCCGAAAAAGGGCTGGGGCTGGTTGGCATTTAATGGGGCGGCAACATTGGCGATGGGGATTTTGCTGATCGCGGGGCTGCCATCAACGGCACTTTGGGCCATCGGACTATTGCTGGGGATCAACTTCCTGACATCGGGCATCGCCTTTGTGGGCTTGGCGCGGGCGTCAGACGTTTAGGTGGCGGGAACCGCTGCAGCCGGTCAGGGATTTATTCCCGTGAACCTGTATGTACAGGTGGGCGCCAGGTAATTGGACCAGGATCCAAACAGAGCCAGCTCCCTGGGATTTGCTTACGGCCACTGGAATGTAACCCCTATAGCGATCGAGAAGAGCAGAAACCCGCCAAGACCACAGATAGGCCGCTAGAGGCGGTCCTACAAGGGGTGTCGCAGATTACTGTGAAACACCAAGCTGGCGCAGCAGGTCTTCTGGGGCAAAACGGGCCAAAACATGTTCAATCGCGCCGACAGTCAGGGCAGCAAGGCAAACTTGGGCGAAAGTGATGTCAGTGAACAAAGTCATGGGGCAGCTCCAATAAATAAGTTACCCTCTCTTTGACGGGCAAATTGGCCCGAAACATGACGACAAACGGCCAAATTAAGGATTGCCCCTACGTCATGCGCCCAATTTGGGCCACATTCACAGGCGCTTGACCGATGTTTATGTTTTGTTCATATTTGAGCGATGGCAAATGACCTCTCCCTTCCTGATCTCATGCCCGGCCAGATTTTGGCGCGGGGTGTGTGCCGCCATTTGCGGCATCATGACTTTGTCAGCGTCGAAGAACTGGTGCCAACACGCGGGCTGCGGGTGGATGTAATGGCATTGGGGCCAAAGGGCGAGATTTGGGTGATAGAATGCAAATCATCACGCGTCGATTTTCAGACCGACAACAAATGGCAGGGCTATCTGGAATGGTGTGACCGATTCTTTTGGGCGGTCGATCAGGATTTTCCGACCGAATTATTACCTGCAGACACAGGGCTGATCATCGCAGACGGCTATGACGCCGAGATTTTGCGCATGGCGCCAGAGGACAGGCTTCCGGCGGCACGGCGCCGCGTGATGACCCACAAATTCGCCCGCCACGCGGCCACACGTGCGCAAGCAGCGCGCGACCCGCGTGTGTCGGTGCGATTTGGTCTGGACTAACCTAGCGCTTTTTCATCGCCCGTGCGGCCATGGCTGCGGCGCGCATTTCTTCGGCGATTTCTTCGGCTTCCTCTGGTTCGAAATCCATCGGGATCTCTACACCACCAGATTCGACGAACAGGCGGACCATCCCCGCATCTGTCGGGCCGATTTGCATGTTTGCTTCTACGTCGCGTTCGTCATTGATACCCATCTGATAGGCTCCTTTTCACTGCTTTCGTTGATCTATCCTGCTGATTGGCCCATTGGCAAGGAAAAGGCGGGCAGGGGTCTTGCAATCAAATCCGCTTGGGGCTAAATCCAACCCCGATGCCGCCTTAGCTCAGTTGGTTAGAGCACTGGTTTGTGGAACCAGGGGTCCCCCGTTCAAGCCGGGGAGGCGGTACCATCCCCCCTCACGTTAAATTCCGCTGAAATCAGTTGCCACGCTTTGGTGACAAGTCTGCGCAATGCGTCTAGACAGCCGCAAACCCATCAAGGAGCCGGACATGGCTGCAACGCAGATTACATTCGAAATCGCAGCAAATCCCGCGCCGCGTTTGGACAAGGCCTTGGGGCGCGATGTGCCCGCTGATGCGTCCCTGTCACGCTCGCGCTTGGCGAAACTGATCGCCGACGGGGCTGTGCAGGTAAACGGCACCATTGTGACCGATCCGCGGTTTCGGGTTGAAGAAGGCGCACAAATCACCGTCTCTGTCGATATCGCCGAAGAAAGCCATATCGGCGGCGAGGATATCCCGCTTGATGTGGTTTACGAGGACGACGACCTGATTGTCATCAATAAACCCAGTGGCATGGTCGTGCATCCAGCCCCCGGCACGCCGAACGGGACGCTCGTGAATGCGCTAATCTTTCATTGCGGCGATACGCTCTCGGGCGTGGGCGGCATGAAGCGCCCCGGCATCGTGCACCGGATCGACAAAGAAACCACAGGGTTGCTTGTGGCCGCCAAATCCGACCGCGCACACCATAGCCTTGCCGCCCAATTTGCGGATCACACCGTCGAACGGCGCTACATCGCGATGTGCTACGGCGTCCCAGAGGCAAATGATCCACGGCTGCGCGGCATCAAAGGCACGTCATTTGAACCCGGTAATATCCTGAAAGTGCAAACTTTCCTCGGGCGACATAAAACCGACAGACAACGCCAAGCGGTATCCTTCACCACAGGACGCCACGCCGTTACACGCTGTCGCATTTTGGACCCACTTGGCACGCCGCCCGTGGCCTGTCTGGTCGAATGCTGGTTAGAGACAGGGCGCACCCACCAAATCCGCGTGCACATGGCGCACTGCGGGCACGCGCTGATCGGCGATCCGACCTACGGGGGCAAACGCAAGATGTCGCCCAAGGCGATTGGCGAGGCAGGGGTAGACGCGATCTCAAACTTCTCACGGCAGGCGCTTCACGCAGCGACATTAGGGTTCATTCATCCGGTGACCGAAGAATTCATGGAATTCGAGGCCGACTTGCCCGACGATATGCGCGATTTACTCCACGTTTTGGGCGCAGAGGTCTGAAATATGGGAACTCATGTGCGTGAACGCACTGACACATATCTTTAACTTCGACGGATCAAGGTTCATATTCCGTTTAAGCTTTATGGCTACATGGACTTGAAAGCGGAACAAGTTGCACCCATATCGATGTTAAGCCCATAAACATGGGAGTGAGAGGGATACAGATGAGCAATCTTAAAAATCTACCGGCACCATCACCGGAACAAGGTTTGAACCGGTATATGCAGGAAATACGAAAATTTCCGATGCTGGAGCCTGAAGAAGAATACATGCTGGCCAAACGCTGGGTGGACCATGAGGACACTGAAGCGGCGCATAAAATGGTCACGTCGCACCTGCGACTGGCAGCCAAAATTGCCATGGGCTATCGTGGTTACGGCTTGCCGCAATCAGAGGTGATCTCTGAAGCGAACGTGGGCTTGATGCAAGCGGTCAAGAAATTCGACCCTGAAAAGGGCTTCCGTCTCGCGACCTACGCGATGTGGTGGATCCGCGCGTCTATCCAAGAATACGTGCTGCGGTCTTGGTCCATGGTGAAACTTGGTACGACATCTGCGCAGAAAAAGCTGTTCTTTAACCTGCGCAAAGCCAAAAATCGGATCGGCGCATTGGAAGAGGGCGACCTACGCCCTGAAAACGTCGAACGGATCGCAACCGACCTTGGCGTGACCGAAGCTGAAGTCGTGTCAATGAACCGCCGTCTGTCTGGTGGGGACGCATCGTTGAACGCGGTAGTCGGCTCTGACGGCGAAGGAACTGCGCAGTGGCAGGACTGGCTTGAAGACGACAGCGTGGACACGGCAGGCGACTACGAGGCCTCTGACGAACTCACAGCGCGCCGTGAAATCATGGCCGAAGCGATGGAGGTTCTCAACGACCGCGAGAAAGACATTCTCGTGCAGCGTCGCTTGGCCGAAGAAACCATCACGCTCGAAGATCTCAGCGGCCAATACAACGTCAGCCGCGAACGTATTCGGCAAATCGAAGTGCGGGCCTTTGAAAAGCTACAAGAGCGGATGCAGGCTTTGGCTCGCGAACGCGGTATGCTTGAAGACGCATAAACACTGATAATCTCTATAAGGGCTCCGCATGCGGGGCCCTTTTTCATGTGCGGACCTGCGGGGTCTTTCCAAACATGCGCAAACAGGGGCATAGTTTTGCCAAGCAATCGCAAGGAAGCCGCGTATGACCATCGACACGATCATCAACCTTTCACAGCACCCGATCGCGGACAAAGCTTTTGCAGCGCAATGTGCGGCCACGCTGGACCAAACAGGCGTGCTGGTGCTGCCCGACTTTATCCAACCCGCTGCCTTGGCCGACATCCATGCCGAAAGCCTTGCAAAGCAAGGTCAGGCCTATTTCTGCGCACAAAATCATTCTGTTTACTTGACGCCGCACAACCCGGACTATGCCGATGATCACCCCGCCAACCGTCAGGTCACATCGTCCAAAGGATGTATCTGCGACGACGAAGTCGGGGCAAACTCAGCCCTGCGCACGCTCTACGACGCACACGTCTTTCGGGATTTTGTTGCAGCGACAACAGGGCAGGCGGCCCTGCACCCCTACGCCGACCCTTTGTCATCCATCAACATCCACTACGCCAAGCGTGGCCAAGAACTGGGCTGGCACTTCGACAATTCATCCTTCGCAATCACGCTGCTGATCCAGAAACCCGATGCAGGCAGCGCTTTTGAGTATATCAAAGCACTGCGCGACGCGGACGCGGGCGAGATGAATTTCGACGGTGTGGCAGATCTACTTGACGGAAAAGTGCAGCCTGATGTCCTGACAATGGACCCTGGCACGCTGGTGCTATTCAGGGGGCGCAACGCGATCCACCGCGTGTCCCCGAACGAAAGCGATAAAACACGCATGCTGGCCGTGCTGGCCTATAACGCCGAGGCAGGGGTCGCCCTGTCCGAAAGCGCGCGCATGACATTCTACGGACGACTGTCCTAAGGGACTAACAACAAAGGAAAACCAATGCGTTGGGGAATTTTAGGCGCTGCGAAATTCGCACGCGAACACATGGGGCCCGCTATTCACGCGGCCAAAGGGGCAGAGCTTTACGGGCTCGCGACCTCTGACGCGACCAAGGCGGAGCCCTTTTCTGCCTTCGCGCCGCATCTGAAAGTTTACAGCGACTACGATGCCCTTCTGGCCGACCCGAACATCGACGCGGTCTATATACCTCTGCCGAATACGCTGCACGTGGACTGGTCGATCAAGGCACTACAAGCAGGCAAGCACGTGTTGTGTGAAAAGCCGATTGCGATGCAAGCCTCTGATTTCGACCAGTTGGAAGTGGCGGCAAAGAAGGCGAACAAACTCTGCGCCGAGGCCTTTATGATCGTGCACCACCCACAATTCATCCGCGCACGCGAATTGGTGCAGGGCGGGGCGATTGGCAAACTGATGCACGTGGATACCGTGTTTAGCTACAACAATGCAGGCGACACGGACAACATCCGTAACAAGTCAGACATGGGCGGCGGGGGCTTACGCGACATCGGGGTCTATAATTTCGGCGCTGCCCGCTTTGTAACAGGGGCAGAACCCGTGCGGATTGCCGACGCCTGTATCCGCTATGAAAATGGGGTCGATACATTCGCGCAAGTGGCCGCAGATTTCGCGGACTTCACCTATAGCGCTGTGGTCTCGATCCGGATGCAGCCACGCCAAGAGATTAACTTTCACGGCGACAAAGGGTTGATCCGGCTGACCTGCCCCTTCAACGCGAACCTGCACGATGTTGCCCAACTGGTGCTAGAAAATGACGGTCAACGGGTTGTGACAGAACGCTGGCCCGCGGCAAACCACTATGTACTGCAGGTTGAAAGCTTTGGGCAGGCAGCACGCGGTGAGACAGCTTACCCTTGCCCCTTGTCGTTCTCTCGTGGCACACAAGTGATGATGGATATGGTATTTGCCGCAGGGGGCCCCGCATGACTGACCAAGACGAACCGCCACATTTCGAAAGCTTATGGATGCGCCTGATCTCGATGATCATCATCGGGCTATTGCTTAGCTTTGCACAAAGCCTGTTTTGGCTGATTGCCGTTATCCAATTCATCATTATGGTGGTCAATAAGCGGCAACCGAATGAACAACTGGCAGAATTTGGAACAACCATGGGCGTCTGGTTTGCAAAAGCAATCCGCTACCAAACCGCAGCCTCCGAGGTGAAACCTTGGCCTTGGACAGAGCTGGACTAACCAGCATCCAAGCCCGACTGCCGAACACTGTGATCAGCCCTGCCGCGGGCGGCCAAACCAGCCGCCCCGTTGGATTAAGTCACTGTAAGACAAGCGCATTTCGCCAAGTGATTGATTTTTTGCGATGTGCTGCCCTGCACAAGGGCGCCAAGGCTGCCTAAACTGCGGCGTCCCGACACGATCAAATCGGCACCACATTTTTCTGCACATGCAACAATCTCATGGGCTGGATCGCCGAGTTGCATGTATGTCTGTGTGATCGGAACGCCAAGCTCGGCTGCGATCGCTTTGCCTGCGTCCAAGATCTTATTACCAGCATCTTGGACTTCTTGCTCTGATGGCATCGTCGTTACAGCGTGATACCCAGCAACAGCGCCCATCGCAAAGGCAACGGTTTGCGGCTGCGGGGTGTGCACCAAATGCAATTCAGATGCGTATTTCTGGGCCAAATCGCAGGCCAGCCTTACCGCATTCTCAGAGGTCTGCGATCCGTCGATACCGACAACTATCTTGCTAAACATGGTATGTCCTTCCCTTCATTGAGGTAAGCCTAAGACTATGCCCGACAACAGCAGACGTCATTGACATGCATCAAGCAGGACAGGATCGCGGCGTCTGGGGAGGTTTGCAACGCCATAGCTTCCAGCGCGTCGATCATCGACAGACTCTTATCTTAAAAATCAGGATCGGTGAGGGCTCGTTCGAAAGGTGCCAACGCCAAACCGCCACCAAAAAACAGCGTCAGGCCTAGAACCTTAGTCGTGGAAATGGCGCGATTGAATATGTGCCAGCGACAGATGCCGCTGGCACAGACAGAAATGATTTAGTTAATTTCCATGTCGACATGCATCCCTGATTCCCGGTGGCCGGGAAGTTCGCAAGAGAACTCTTCAGGACCGTCAGTGGTTTGAACCGGCACAATAAACCATTCGACGGTCTGATGCGGTCCGACTTCGACTTCACGAATGGCACCTTTTACTTCAGTGATCAGGTTGCCATCAGCATCAGACGCTTCGATCTTGCGGGTGAAAATGCGTTCACCAATGCCGTTGAGCGCAAGCTCGTGCTTGAAATCATCGGTATTTGTCAAAATCATTTTATAGGCTTGGCCCGTCACAAAAGTAGTGATCGAGGGTCTGATAAACATCCCGTCGTCATCGCTTCCCAGTAAAACCGTTACGTCAATAATATTTTCGCGGCTTAGGTCGCCTTCGGCAGTGGCAGCCCCGCCAAACGATACCGCAATGGCGGCGCAGGTCATCAGTATATTTTTCATGTTCTTCCCCTTGGTGATAAAAATTATTGAAAATCGATTTACGAAATTTCAGCGCTTTGCGTCTCATTTTATCGCGGACGAAATTGATGCACTGACACTTACCGCTAACACGGATCGGCGGTCTTCCGCTTGACTGACATAAGATTGTGGGGGGAGGGGGAAATGCGGTGCAAAAATACACCAGTCAAGAAAACAACTTTGGGTTGCTTCCCTGTTGGCGCATTTTCGCTTTTGGTTGTAGCGCGGTGATCTCGGCGATGCTACGCTTCCATCGCCTCCAACTCGTCGATCATGCCCTCGATCATCGACAGGCCCTTGTCCCAAAACTTGGGATCGGTGGCATCTAGGCCAAATGGGGCCAGCAGTTCGGTATGGTGCTTGGACCCGCCTGCGCGCAGCATATCGAAATATTTTTCCTTAAAGTCAGGATCGCCCTCGGCATAAACCGCATAAAGCGCATTCACGAGGCCATCACCAAACGCATAGGCGTAAACGTAGAACGGCGAATGCACAAAGTGCGGGATATAGGCCCAGAACGTCGCATAGCCGGGGGTATAGTCGAAAATCTCGCCAAGGCTTTCTGCCTGCACGGACATCCATAGCGCGTTAATGTCGTCAGGGGTCAATTCACCCTGCGCACGGGCGGCATGCAATTTGCATTCAAAGTCATAAAACGCGATCTGGCGGACCACCGTGTTGATCATGTCCTCGACCTTGCCCGCCAGCAAAACCTTGCGCTCCTGCTTGGTTTTGGCACCTTCCAGCAACTTCTGGAACGTCAGCATTTCACCAAACACAGAGGCCGTCTCAGCCAATGTCAGCGGGGTCGACGACAATAACTCGCCTTGGCCAGCCGCCAGAACCTGATGCACACCGTGGCCCAATTCATGCGCTAACGTCATCACATCGCGCGGCTTGCCTAGATAATTCAACATCACATAAGGATGCACTGTCGTTACGGTCGGATGCGCAAAAGCGCCCGGTGCCTTGCCCGGTTTTACGCCTGCATCAATCCAACCCTTGGTAAAGAACGGCTTGGCCAGTTCCGCCATTTCAGGCGCGAAATCGGCATAAGCATCCATCACTGTCTTTTCAGCCTCGTCCCAAGTCACCGTGCGGGTCGTTTCCATCGGCAGGGGTGCGTTGCGGTCCCATGTCTCCATACGCTCTAGGCCTAACCATTTGGCTTTCAACGCATAATAGCGGTGCGACAGGCGCGGGTAGGCGGCGACCACAGCATTACGCAACGCCTCGACAACCTCGGCCTCGACATGGTTGGACAGGTGACGACCAGTCTGCGGGGTCGGCATCTTGCGCCAACGGTCCTCGACCTCTTTTTCCTTTGCTAGCGTATTGTGTACGCGCGAGAAAATCTTGATGTTCTCTTGGAACACGGCCGCCAGCGCATGTGTGGCGGCCTCGCGCTTGGACCGGTCCTGCTCTGTCAGCAGGTTTAACGTGGCCTCTAGGTTCAGGGTTTCGCCATCAACTTCAAATTCGAGGCCCGCCATCGTCTCGTCAAACAGACGGTTCCACGCAGCAGCGCCCACCGTGGACTGATCGTGTAGAAACTTCTCCAACTCGTCAGACAACTGATGCGGCTTCATCGCACGCATACGGTCAAAAACGGGCTTGTATCGGGCAAGGTCTGCGTTCGCGGCCAACATGGCCTCAAGATGCGCATCGTCCAAACGGTTGAACTCTAACCCGTAAAACACCAGCGGCGTGGTATAGGCCGTGATCTTGTCTTGAACATCGGCCATGAACTTGGCGCGGTCGGCGTCGGTGGTGACTTGATAATAGCGCAATCCAGCATAGGACATCACGCGGCCCGCAATGATGTCGATCGCCTCATAGCGATGAACGGCGTCCAAAAGGCCTGCGGCGTCCAGATCGGCCAGTTTGCCCTCGTAATCCGACGCAAACTCGGAACAGGCCGTGTCGAGCCATTCCATATCGCGGATCAGCTCGGGGGCGTCTTCGGCGGTATAGAGGTCGTCAAGGTTCCACTCGGGCAGATCGCCAAAGGACGAACCGCCCCCATTTTGAGCGTCGTAAACTGGTTTTGGGCTGCGCATCTGGTCACCTATTTAATTGTCTTTTCAGCAATATAGGTGCGGCGATCACGGTTTAGAAGCACAAAGCCGCAAAGCTTAGCGGTGTTTATCAAACAAGGCGGCGATCTCGTCAAAAACCAACCCGCGCATTTGCGGTGTTTCCATCAGCACTTCGTGACGGCCACCAGACAGCAGGTGCAACGCACCATCCGTCCAATGCGCCATCCGCACACGAATAGCGGCAGGATCAACGATCTCCTCGTCGCTGCCAAGGAACGTGACGCAGGGCATGTCGGGGCTGGGTTTTCCCGCCAATCCGCGCATCTCACGCAGAGATTCGTTGAGCCAACGCAACGACGGGCCACCAAGAACAAAATCGGGCTGCGATTTCACTTGGGTTTGCATCAATGTGAACATCTCAAGATCGGACGTCAGCGTATTCTCCTCAAACCCGATACGCGTGACATAAGCAGAGGTTTCCTGCCCCGGGGCCATTTTCTGCTCAAAACCCATAACACGGGATGCGGATGATATCGCCCACGCCAAAGGGCGCATCGCAGGGGCCATCAAAATACCCCACATTGGCGCAGAGAATGCAGCGGCCTTGACTGGCAATCCTTCCATCAAAGCACGCAGACCGATACAGCCACCCATCGAATGCGCGACAAGATAATAAGGCTCTGGCAAGTTTAGGTTGCGCACATGGGCCAATGCGGCAGCCACATCTTTTTGATAATCCTTAAAATCAGCGACATCGCCTAAAATCGGGTTCTCAGTGGTGCGTTGGGAAATTCCCTGACCGCGCCAGTCAATCGCGACTGTGGCATAGCCGCGCGACAGAAATCCTGCTGCCGCGGGGCCATATTTTTCGATGTATTCGGTGCGCCCTGGAAATAATAGGATCGTGCCTTTTACATCGGCACCCGTCCAATGGGCGACACGGATCGTCAGGCCATCCGATGTGGTGACCCAATGCGCGGCGCCACCTTGTGGGCCGCTTGCGATGTCGTCAAAGAAAGGTGCGTTTTCCATAGGTTAAGACAATACGCCAGCCAGTTTCATCGCCAATCCCATATCGCCGTCAACCTTCAACTTGCCTGTCATAAAGGCCGCTGTCGGGTTCTGGTCGCCATCAAGGATCGCTTTGAATGTCTCGGCGCTTGCGGACAATGTGACGTCTGCATCGTCGTCGCCGGCACGTGCGCCGTCAGCGTCGATCAAGATCGCGCCTTCGCCTTCGATGTCGAATTTGGCCATGCCGTCAAAGCCAGCGCCACCCATCTTTGCGTTCAATGCGGCAACCGCTTCGGTAATGACTTCGCTCATTTTTGATCCTTTGTTTAGAATTGTGACCACCACCCCTCTGGTGTCGGCCAATTGTTACGCTACATTGGTAAGTATGGGCATGCTAGGACACCACTTCAAATATATCGTTACGGCACTTGTGCTGACAGTCGGGCATTCCATACCTTTGGTGGCCGCCGATCTGGATGAATTGTTTTCAGAATTGCAGTCAAGTCCGCCCGAATCCCAAGCCCGCATCGCCAAGAAAATAGCCGATGAATGGGAAAAAAGTGGATCCGCCAGCCTCGACCTTTTGTTGCGGCGCGGCAAAGAGGCGGTGGAAGACCGCGACTTTGATGCAGCCCTTGATCATTTTTCCGCACTTATCGACCACGACCCTGATTTTGCAGAAGGGTACAACTGGCGCGCAACCGTCTACTTCCTGCTTGGCATGACAGGGCCGGCTCTTGACGATCTGCGCACACTTTTGGTCAAATCCCCACGGCATTTCGCTGGTATGCGCGGCGTTGGTGTGATCCTAGAAGAGTTGGGGCGCCCTGCCGATGCACTCGAAGTCTACCGCGCTGTGTTGCAAATCTACCCCGCCTACGAAGGGGTCACCGAGGCCGTAGAGCGGCTGGAACTTGAATTGGAAGGTCAGGCGATCTGATCGGCTGACCCGTTTGACGGGAAGTATCATGTTAAATTCCCGTGTCACGGCTGTCTTGGGGCCGACGAATACTGGCAAAACCCACTACGCGATCGAGCGGATGCTTTCGCATCGGACAGGTGTGATTGGGCTGCCGCTACGGCTGCTCGCGCGCGAGGTCTACGATAAAATCGTCGCGATCAAGGGGCCCGGCGTTGTGGCCATGATCACAGGCGAAGAACGCATCGTGCCGCCCCGCGCCGCGTATTGGGTCTGCACCGTAGAGGCCATGCCAGAGGGAATGGGCTGCGATTTTCTGGCTGTTGACGAAATCCAGCTCTGTAACGATCCAGAACGCGGACATATCTTCACCGACAGGCTTTTAAATGCGCGCGGCCTGCGCGAAACCCTCTTTATGGGGGCGGCGACAATGCATAACGCCATCGCCGAACTGATTCCCGACGCGGCCTTTATCTACCGCGAACGGATGTCGACGCTGACCTATTCAGGTTCGAAAAAGCTAAGCCGGATGCCCGCAAGGGCGGCCATCGTCGGCTTTTCGGTCGAAAATTGCTATGCAATCGCCGAACTTCTGCGGCGGCAAAAAGGCGGAGCTGCGGTCGTTATGGGCGCACTTTCCCCGCGCACCCGCAACGCACAGGTCGAAATGTATCAAAACGGCGACGTCGATTATCTGGTCGCCACAGATGCCATCGGGATGGGGTTGAACCTCGATATTTCGCACGTCGCGTTTTCCAACTTGATCAAATTCGACGGGCACCGGATGCGGCACCTGATGCCCGATGAGCTGGCACAAATCGCAGGGCGGGCAGGGCGGTTCAAAGAGAACGGCACCTTTGGCGTCACAGGCGAAGCACCACCCTTGGACGATGAAGTTGCCCAAGCAATCTGTGACCACAGGTTTCAACCGATTGCGAAATTACAGTGGCGCAACAGCAAGTTACAGTTCGGATCGACTAAGAGGTTGATCGCCACGCTTGAAGAACGGACCAATGACCGCTGGCTGACGCGGGTGCGTGAAAGCGACGATTTGGCCGCCCTTAAGGCGCTCTCGGCGGACGAAATCATCAACGCACGGGCGAAAGATGGCCCATCGGTCAAGCTTTTGTGGGATGTCTGCCGAATCCCCGACTTTCGTGGTATCAGCAGGGGCGAACACGCAGGTCTTTTGACCCAGATTTTCACCGACCTGCACCAATTCGGGCACGTCGATAGCAACTGGTTCGGGCTACAAGTGCGGCGCATTGACCGGACCGACGGGGATATAGATGCATTATCGAAAAGATTGGCCTATATTCGCACATGGACCTACGTCGCACAGCGTAAAGGATGGTTGCGTGACGAAATGCATTGGCGCGACGAGACGCGTGCAGTAGAAGACCGCTTGTCAGATGCGCTACATGGTGCGCTGACCCAACGATTTGTGGACCGGCGGACAAGCATTTTGCTTCGCCGGCTCAAACAGAAGGAGAGCCTTTTGGCTGACGTAAACGACAAAGGTGAAGTCACCGTAGAGGGTGAATTCGTAGGCAAGCTTCAGGGCTTTCGGTTCCAAATGGACAAAGCGGGTAGTCCCGATGAGGCCAAGACATTGCGTCAGGCGTCAGTTCAGGCGCTTGTGCCTCAATTCCATCTACTCGCGGACCGTTTTTACAACGCGCCCGATCCCGAAATTGATTTCACAGAGCAAGGCGGCCTGATGTGGGGCGACGCGGCAGTGGGCAAACTGGTGGCAGGGTCCGACCCGCTGAAACCAACCGTGGTTGCCTTCGTCGACGACGAAGCCGGTGAAGACGTGGCGACCAAAGTGACACGCCGCTTGCAGCACTTCATCGACCGCAAAATTGCCGCTGGGTTTGAACCGCTGATCGCGCTCAAAAACGATGAGACGCTGACAGGGACGGCAAAAGGCTTTGCATTCCGTATGGCGGAAAACTTCGGGATTTTGCCACGCGGCGAAGTGGCCGAAGACGTCAAAGCACTTGACCAAGACGCCCGTGGCGCGCTGCGTAAGCACGGCATCCGCTTTGGACAGTTCACCATTTTTATGCCGCTGTTGCTGAAACCAGCGGCAACGCGCCTGCGCCTTGTGCTTTGGTCGCTCAGCAAAGGTCTGTCCGAATTTCCCGAAAGCCCACCACCGGGTCTGGTCACGCTGCCTGCGTCCAAAGACGCTGTCGGCGGCTATTACGCGATGTCTGGGTACCGTGCGGCTGGCGAACGGGCGATCCGGATCGATATGCTGGAACGTCTGGCTGATATGCTCCGCGACAAAGACAGCCGTGGTGGTTTTGAAGCCAACGCAGACATGCTGTCGATCACGGGCATGACCCTCGAACAATTCGCGGATCTGATGACAGGTCTTGGTTACAAAGCCGAGAAAGGCGAGCGCGCCAAGGTCAAAGCGGTCACCGACGTCATGCCAAAGGCCGAAAAAGACGTGCCTGCGGACCAGCCTGTGATGGATACAGCGGCACAGGCCGAAGAGGGCGCAATCGTTGCACCCGATGCCACGATCCCAGAGGTCGCTGAAACCGAAACGCCAATCGGTGAAGCCGCAGACGACAAAATCGCCGCAGCCGAAATGGAGGTCTTTTATACCTTCACGTGGGCAGGGCGCGCGGCCCGTGCAAATGCACGGCCCCAACGCGACAACGCCAAGCCCAAGGGCAAAGGCAAACCGCGCGGTGCACCAAAAGGTGGCGATCAGCGTCAAAAGTTTAGCGCAAAACCCAAGGTCGAAAAGAAAATCGACCCTGACAACCCGTTCGCCGCTGCTTTGGCGGGCTTCAACAAAGGTTGAACGCGGGTTGAACGTTGTTCGTGAAACCATCCGCCTCGATAAATGGCTCTGGCAAGCGCGGTTTTTTAAATCGCGCTCGTTGGCAGCAGGGGTGGTCACGGGCGGCAAGGTGCGACTTGGCGGCCAGCCTGCGATGAAACCCGCCCGCGCCGTTGGGGCTGGGGACGTTCTGACCTTTCACCAAGCCAACGACATCCGCATTGTGAAGATTCTGGCCTGTGGCACGCGGCGCGGACCCGCCCCCGAAGCCCAAGCGCTCTACGAGGACATGTCGCCCCCCAAGGTTCATGTTCCGAAAAATCCGCGATTTGAGGGAAAAGGTCGCCCCACAAAGAAGGATCGGCGGGACATGCTGTCTCATCCACCACCCGATGGGTCTTTCACGCTTGAATGAGCAGACAGAAAGCCCTAGCTAGCACCTGACAAAAATCGGATGGGACCATGACATATATCGTCAACGACAACTGTATCGCCTGCAAATACACCGACTGCGTCGAGGTATGCCCCGTAGATTGTTTCTATGAGGGTGAGAACATGTTGGTGATCCATCCAGACGAGTGCATCGACTGCGGCGTGTGCGAACCGGAATGCCCCGCCGACGCGATCCGACCCGACACAGAGCCTGATATGGAAAAATGGGTTGAATTTAACCGCAAGTATTCTGAAATGTGGCCGGTCATTATCACCAAGAAAGACCCTCTCCCGGACGCCGAAGAAATGGACGGAAAACCCGGTAAAATGGATCTGTTTTCCGAAGCAGCAGGCGAAGGGGGCTGATTCGGTCCCGTCTTACCAAATACCTTATTTTTATAGAAAAGCGCCCCAAAACGAGGCGCTTTTTTTATGTCCAAAAATGTGATATGATAGAGCCAATGCTGCTAACACTATAACCAGTTTGAATAGCCAGATCAGTCCGACGGAAACCCGTGTTCCCGTCGGTTGTTTTTGTGTTCAAACGAGGTCCGTCACCGAAAGGACGAACATGAGTAAGAAGAAGAACGACTTTAGCCCGAACGAATTCGTAGTTTACCCAGCGCATGGCGTCGGCCAGATCGTCTCGATCGAGACCCAAGAGATCGCGGGTTTTGAGCTAGAGATGTTTGTGATCGCATTCGTCAAAGACAAAATGACACTGCGCGTGCCAACGCACAAGGCAACAGACGTGGGTATGCGCGCGCTCGCGACGCCTGACGTTGTGTCCCACGCGATGAAAACACTGCGCGGCAAAGCCAAAGTGAAAAAAGCGATGTGGTCCCGCCGTGCGCAGGAATATGAGCAAAAGATCAACTCTGGCGACCTGATCGCGATTGCCGAAGTTGTGCGCGACTTGCACCGTCAAGACGATCAGCGCGAGCAAAGCTATTCCGAGCGTCAGCTTTATGAGGCCGCCCTCGAACGCCTGACCCGTGAAATCGCAGCCGTTGCAGGTCACGACGAGAACGCTGCCGCCGCTGAAATCGATTCAGTCTTGGTTGGCCGCGCAGCTTAAGCCAGCGCTTTAAAAACAAAAGGCCGCGCAAATCACTGCGCGGCCTTTTTCATTTCGGGGCGTTAAAGCGCGCGCCATCCGATATCATTGCGGTAAAATCCACCCGCCCAATCAATTTGCTTGGTCATCGCATAAGCACGGTCGCGGGCTTCACTCAAGTTGTCGCCACGCGCCGTCACCGCCAGAACACGGCCCCCAACGGCCACAATCTGCCCGTCCTTCTCTGCCGTTCCGGCATGGAACGTCATGTTCATGCTATCCTCTGCAAGGGCATCAAGCCCATTGATAACGCTCCCTTTTTCGTATGATCCCGGATAGCCGTTCGCCGCCATCACAATCGTAATCGCGTGATCATCAGCCCAATTGACGTTCATCTCGGACAGACGATGTTCGGCACAAGCTTGCAACAAATCCAACACTTGACCACCCAAGCGCATCATCAACGTCTGACACTCTGGATCCCCAAATCGCACGTTGTATTCGACCAGTCGCGGCTGGCCGTCCTTGATCATCAAACCCACAAACAGCACACCTTCAAACGGTGTGCCGCGCTTGGCCATCTCGTCCATGCAAGGCTGGATAATCTCGTCCAGCGCCTTTTGCGTAACCGCATCCGTCATCACAGGGGCGGGGGAATAGGCGCCCATGCCGCCCGTATTCGGGCCTGTATCACCGTCGCCCACGCGCTTGTGGTCTTGCGCCGTGCCAACAGGCAGCACGGTTTTGCCGTCGCACAAAACAAAGAACGAGGCTTCTTCACCGTCCATGAATTCCTCGATCACAACCTCGGCGCCCGCATCGCCGAACGATCCGTCAAACATGTCGTCAATCGCAGCCAGGGCCTCGGCTTCGGTCATTGCAACAATCACGCCTTTGCCTGCGGCCAAGCCATCCGCCTTGACAACAATCGGCGCACCATTGGCGCGAATATATGCGCGTGCAGCATCCGCATCGGTAAAGTGACCGTAGCCCGCCGTCGGGGCATTGGCCGCATCACAGATCGCTTTTGTGAAAGATTTTGACGCTTCCAGCGCCGCTGCGGCCTGCGATGGTCCGAAAACTAACAGTCCGGCATCGCGTAAGCGATCCGCAACACCAACGGCCAATGGCGCCTCTGGGCCGACAATCACAAAATCAATTGCGTTTTCTTCAGAAAAACTCGCAACCGCGTCACCATCCAGAATGTTTATATCCGCACAGTCACACATCTGCGCAATCCCGGCATTTCCAGGCGCCACAATCAGCTTGTCGCACTTCGGGTTTTGCTGGATTGCCCAAGCAAGGCTGTGTTCACGCCCGCCGCTGCCTAAAATGAGGATGTTCATGTCCGTCTCCTGCTTGGCCTTTTGTCCCCAGCGTTCTAAGGTCGCAAACAACTGACCACAAGGGCGGACCATGGACCTTTTTGACGAACCGACAGCCACCAACGCACCCGAATTTACCGTTTCCGAACTGACGGGATCGGTCAAAAAGACGCTCGAGGGCACATTCGGGCGGGTGCGGGTGCGCGGCGAGGTCGGGCGCGTCATGATCGCACGCTCTGGGCACATCTATTACGACATCAAAGACGACAAAAACGTGATTGCCTGCACCACGTGGAAGGGCCAAGTCGCAGGACTCGGCGTCACCCCCGAAGAGGGGTTAGAGGTCATTATCACGGGCAAACTGTCCACTTTCGGGGCGCAGTCGAAATACAACATCAACGTCGATTCCATCGAGGTCGCGGGCGCAGGCGCGCTGATGGCGATGCTGGAGAAACGCAAAGCAGTGCTTGCCGCGGAAGGGCTATTTGACCTGCAGCGCAAAAAAGAATTGCCCTACCTACCTGAAATTATTGGGGTTATCACCTCGCCAACGGGGGCCGTTATCCGTGATATCCTGCACCGCCTACGCGACCGTTTCCCGCGCAAAGTCCTTGTTTGGCCCGTCGCTGTGCAAGGCAAGGCCTGCGCGCCAGAGGTCGCAAACGCGATCCGCGGGTTCAATGCGATGACACCCGGCGGGGCCTTGCCGCGTCCTGACCTGATTATCGTCGCACGTGGGGGCGGATCCCTCGAAGATCTCTGGGGCTTTAACGAAGAAATCGTCGCACGCGCCGCCGCTGCGTCCGATATTCCGCTGATCTCGGCCGTGGGCCACGAAACCGACACCACCTTGATCGACTTTGTCTCTGACATGCGCGCGCCAACGCCCACCGCCGCCGCCGAAATGGCCGTGCCTGTGCGGCTGGAATTGATGGCGTGGGTAGACCAGCAAGGCGCGCGCCTTAGCCGCTCATTGTCGAACACACTCAATCAACGGCAACAGCGGCTGCGCGATCTTTCGCGCGCTTTACCCAACAAAGACAGCCTGTTAGACGGTCCGCGCCAGCGGTTCGATTACCTGACCGAACGTCTGCCCAACGCGCTCCAAGCAGGGATCGCACAAAAACGGCTGAAACTCTCGGAAGAGGCAGGCGCATTGCGTCCCGCCGTTCTGCGCAGCAGGATCGCAGCAGACAAACAACGGCTGGATAAACTAACTGACCGCCTTAGCGCCGAGGTCATCACCCGTGACATTGCCCGCAAACAAGACAAGCTGAACAGCACAATCAGCCGTCTGTCAGACCGCGCGCGCAGTCAGCAAGACCGCCGTATCGCCAAACTTGACGCGCTTGAAGGGCTGCACAAAACGCTGGGCTACAAAGAAACCCTCAAGCGCGGCTACGCCGTCGTGCGGGGTGACGGGAAAGTTGTGACCGACGTGGCAGCGGCAAAAGCCGCGACATCGCTTGAAATCCAGTTCGCGGACGGTCGGATCACGCGGAACTAAACACCCAAGTCGGGGCCAGGGCAGATTAGCGGCTCACCGCTGTCTTGCGCCTCGTAAAGTACCGACATATCGGGGCGGTTCATGAATACCGCCCGTAATCCTTCGGGGTCGTCATAAAATTTCCAACACTTCGGCTCGGGGTCAAAATCGTAGCGAAAACAGATGTTTCCCTTACTTTCATACCATACGCCATTGCTACAGTCACCTTCCAGAAAAGACCAAACCACACGGCGATTGGGTTGATATTGCTCGACCCCATAAGCCGGATTTCCCGCAGCACCAAAGGTCAGCGTTTTACCCGCCGTGTAAGCCTCAAACTCTGCGGCGGTCATGGGACCATCAGCAAAAGCAGGTGTCGCAAAGGCAAGGAAAACTAAAAACCGCATAGGGAAATGTTGCCAAAACAAGCGCGCCTTGACCAGACACATCGGTGTTACTCGGCCCATTTTGCGGCCAGCGGGTCCATCACCTTGCGCCACCTGCGCGGGAACAACGCGAGCGTCGCCATCATCGGCAACGACCTTGGCAACATCGGACTGCCCTCAGGGATTATCAACGTGTCATAGGGACGGGACGGATGGGCGTGATGGTCCGAATGGCGCGGGGCATTCAACATTACGGCGGACGAAAACCAATGCGGACTGTTCCAACTATGACGCGGGCCGACAGGCTCTGGCTTTCCATCGATAACTTTGCGCATCAAACCATAATGCTGGATGTAGTCCGACAGCAGCAATTGCGAGGTCGAAAAAACTGGCCAAAGCGACATAGATCAATGCCCCCTTCAGTCCACCGATCAGGGCGGAAGCGGCAATAAAACCAACAGCACCAAGTACATAGCTGACATACGGGTGTGCATACCGTGGCGCGCCAATACGGCGCTGACGCTCTGTCTCGATTGCCAAACCTTTGCGAAATGACCCACGCCAAGCCCGTGGCGCAAAGCGGTAATAGCTTTCCCCCAAACGCGACGTCGACGGGTCTTCGCGGGTTGCGACATGGCGGTGATGGACCAAGACATGCGCGGACGTGTGGTGACCAAACAGCAGCGAAATATAGACCCATTTGCCCAAACGGTGCATGAAACGACCACCGCGATGGATCAGTTCATGCGCGTTCGAATTGCTGATCTGGCCAAAAAAGAAACCCGCCGCGACGAACAATCCAACCTTCGCTGCCCCCCCATCGGCTGGTTGGCCAAGGCATCCACGACCAGCGCCAGCACCCCAAAATGCGCCAAGCCCAACAACGTCGACAGCCGTGCCGCCGCCGGAAATTCGGCCTCGGATGTCGGCGGCGTGATATGGTGCACCATCTCGTCTAGGGTCGCAGTCAGCACGCTCAGAAACACCACTGCCGCAACGATCCACCAGCCGCCATACATCGCAGCCAGCCACAGCAAGGCTACAGGGGTCAACGTTGCCACCGTGAATAGGCGCATAGGGGTGATTATCTGCCACATATGCGTGATGTAGCACGCAACTGCCGTGTCGTCATGGGGGCAAACAGCGACGATTTGTTTCCAAATTGCAGCGTCCTGCGATTTAATGCCCAAAACGGAGGTGTGATCATGGTTCACGGAATTAGTTTGACTGCACTTGGCTGCGCAATCCTGTTCACGCTGGGGTTTTGCTACCGGCCACCCAGCCTCGCGAAGTCCATCATCAAGACGACCTCAACGCTGCTTTTGGCCCTTATTTCATGGTATTTGGCAGGGCAGTGGGCCCTGACTTCCGCGCTTTTATTTGGCGCGTTAGGTGATCTGATGCTGTCGCGGACTGGCGATCGCGCCTTTCTGATTGGGCTCGTCAGCTTTGCACTTGCACATCTGTTCTACGCGGGCCTCATGTTTTTAATCGGAACTGGAACGTCGTTCACGGCATGGATCCTGCTCGTTATCTTTGGTGCAGTCATGGCGCGATTGTTATTTCCGAACACTGGTGAACTGCGCTGGCCTGTGATGGGTTATATCGCGATAATTGTCGTCATGGGCATCGCGGCGTTTGGCACGGGCGACCCGATCATTACGCTTGCGGCGGTACTGTTCATCGGTTCTGACGCGGTGCTGTCCGCTGAACTTTTCCTACTGCCTGCGACCGCTACGGCGCGCAAAGTCACCCCATTCGTGATCTGGACGCTCTATTGGGGGGCACAAGCGCTGTTTCTCTACGGGTTTTTGGCGGTTTCCTAGTCCAAACCCTTTCCACGGCGGCGTTACACGATTAGGTGGGATATAAGCGAAATACCAAAGGCGTAACTCATGTCGTTTTTCAAAAAGCTCAAAGATCGGCTCACGCGGTCCTCCTCCAAAATTGACGAAGGGCTTGATGCCATCGTCAGCGAAGGTGACTCCGATCCAATCGAGGTGGTTGAGCCAGAAACTACACCAGAGCTTGCGCCGGAAGCGCCCATTGAAATCATTTCCCCAGAGCCAGAGCCAGAGATCGAAGTCGAAGACATCACGCCGGATATCGCGCCCGAAGTGGTCCAGCCCGTGCGCGAGGCCGTTGTCGCGCCGATGACCACGCTTGCACCATCGCCGCTCGACCAAGATGAGACCACCGAACCCGCCAAGAAATCAGGTATTTTGGGGCGTTTGATCGGGCGCAAGGAAGAGGTCGCTGTTGTGCGCCGCGCCCTTGACGACACGATGCTTGAACAGCTCGAAGAACTGTTGATTTCCACCGACATGGGCGTGGACACCGCCCTGCGCGTGACTGCCAATATGGCCGAAGGACGCATGGGGAAAAAGCTTTCTGCCAGCGAAATCAAGGCCTTGATGGCATCTGAAATCGCGCGGATCATGGAGCCCGTCGCGCGGCCCATGCCGCTCTATGCCAAAAAACCGCAGGTCGTGCTGGTCGTGGGTGTCAACGGGTCAGGTAAAACAACCACCATCGGCAAACTCGCAAGCCAGTTCAAATTGGCGGGAAAATCAGTTGTGATCGCGGCTGGCGACACATTCCGCGCGGCAGCCGTCGAGCAACTTCAGGTCTGGGGCGACCGCGCAGGCGTACCCGTTTTAACTGCGCCCGAAGGGTCAGATCCGGCTAGCCTTGCCTATGATGCCATGCAAAAAGCGCATGACGATGGGGCCGATCTGCTGATGATCGATACCGCTGGACGACTGCAAAACCGCGCCGATCTGATGGAAGAACTGTCTAAAATCGTGCGGGTCATCCGTAAAAAAGACCCCGACGCGCCCCACAACACGTTGCTCGTCCTCGACGCAACCACGGGACAAAATGCACTGCAACAAGTGAAAGTATTTCAAGAGCTTGCGGATGTGTCGGGCCTCGTGATGACCAAACTGGACGGGACCGCGAAGGGCGGTGTTTTGGTGGCACTGGCAGACAAATTCGGCCTGCCAATCCACGCGATTGGTGTGGGCGAACAGATCGACGATCTTGCACCTTTTGACCCCGAAGACTTTGCTAATGCGCTCGTCGGATTTGATGGCTAATCATGGGTGATTGGCTCGTATCCATTGCGGGCACGCCAGAAGGGGCGCGACTGGCCACCATCCTCGCACTTATGTCGGCCATCGCTCACGCGATGTTTGGCGCATTGCAAAAAGGGCGTTACGATCCTTGGCTGACGCGCGGGGCGATCGACGGCTGGCTCGCCGTGATCTCTGCACCTGTCGCACTTTTCCTTGTGCCTTGGCCAACTGCGTTTACCGCATGGATGCTGGCGGGCGCATTGGTGATCCATTTCATCTATAAATGCACCATGGCGCTAGCCTATGAAAAGGCCGCCTATACAGTGGTTTACCCCGTCGTTCGTGGAACAGGGCCTCTGGTCACTGTGATCGCCGCAACTGTCTTTTTCCAAGAACACTTCACACTCATACAGTGGTTGGGGGTCGCCTGCCTGTCGGGCGGTATCCTGTTGCTGGCACTGCGCAACCTATCTGAGGAAACCATCGACCTGCACGCGCTGAAAGTCGGATTAGCTTGGGCTGTTGCGGGCGGCGTGATGGTCGCACTATACACGACGTGGGACGCCTACGGCATCCGGTCCAGCATCAATCCTTTCACATTCTTGGCGTGGTTCTTTTTCATCACGGCACTCGATTTTCCAATCCTCGCCGCGATCCGTTACAGAAGGATGGTATCGCGGCCAGTCCTCAAGCCCCTGATCTGGCGGGGCTTGGCTGGGGCGTTAATCGCCTGGATCAGTTTTGGCGGCGTGATGATGGCCACGCGCCTTGATAAAGTCGGCGAAGCGGCGGTTTTGCGCGAAACCTCGACCGTCTTTGCAGCGCTCATCGGCTGGTTTATCTTGGGCGAAAAAGTAGGGCCGCGGCGGCTGTTTCTGATGGCACTGGTTGCACTCGGGGCGGTAATCGTCGAAATGGGCGGATAACAGGAGACCAACATGGCCGAAAAACAGATCAACCCTATCCTCAAGCAGGTTCTTGAACTTGGGCCTACGCTTGTGTTTTTCCTGATCTACCTGCGGATTAAGGACGATACCTTCACTTTTGGTGGAACAGACTACAGCGGCTTCATCGTGGCGACGCTTGTATTTGTCCCAATATTGCTGGTCTCGATGGGGATTCTTTGGCAACTGAGCGGAAAATTAAGCCGGATGCAGGTGTTCACGGCCTTCATGGTGATCTTCTTCGGCGGATTAACCGCGTGGTTCAACGACGAACGGTTCTTTAAAATGAAAACCAGCATCGTCTACGGCGTTTTCGCCACGATCTTGGGCATCGGACTTTTACGAGGACGCAGCTATCTGCGCTACATCATGGAAGACTTCTTACCCATGCAAGATGCAGGCTGGATGATCTTGACCCGCCGCCTGACCGTGATGTTCGGTGCGTTGGCCCTTGCCAATGAACTTATCTGGCGAACCCAAACGACGGAACTATGGGTGAAACTCGAAACCTTTGCGTTCCCCGTCGTTCTGTTTCTTTTCTTATGGCTGCAAATCGTGGGCCTCCAAAAATACTTGATCGAACCAGACGCCTAGCGCATCTCGGCATAGTTGACAGAGGTGTGGCGTAGGGAGCGGTGGCCGCCCTGCTTATACCTCAGGGCATCAACCTGCGCAGCGGTCAGATGTGGACGAAAAGCGATACCACATTTGCCCCTCAATGCCCAATGCACGACCGCTTCGACGCGGTTATTGAGAAAACTCATGCTGACCTTGTGCCCGCGCGCAACGGGGCCTCGAATTGTCACCAAAGCGCCTGTTTCGTTGACGTCATCTATCACTGCTTTCACTGGACCAGCCGGGGTTATCAACGTGATTGGGTATTCGGTGCGGTAGCGGTGTGGACGATATTGCATGGGTCAATTCCTTATCCTCGGCAGACCGACGATACCCTGCTAATACTTAAAAAATGCTACTATCTAAATTCTTAGCTTTCTTGACCTTGGCTTTTCGCAGGCGTATCACCCAATTCGTGGCGATTTGTTACCGGATTGCGGGCCACGTTAAATATTCCGCTAAAGAGGGTAGGGTGCTATTGGCCCCGATACCTCGGTGTCGGGGTTTTTTGTTGCCTGATCAGGCATGGAGATAAAGATGACGAATTGGAGCAAACGCACAACTGCCATTCACGCAGGCACCCGCCGCAGCCAATACGGCGAGGTCTCAGAGGCAATATTTGCGACCCAAGGGTTCGTTTACACCTCTGCCGAGGACGCAGAACAGCGGTTCATTCAGTCAGGCGCAGACGAATTTATCTATGCCCGCTACGGCAACCCAACCGTGCGCATGTTCGAGGACCGGATCGCAGCGCTTTTGGGTTTTGAGGATTGTTTTGCTTGCACATCTGGTATGGCAGCAGTCAGCGGTGCCCTTACAGCACTGTTGAAAGCGGGCGATCACGTCGTGTCATCGCGCGCACTTTTCGGGTCATGCCTCTACGTGCTCGAAGACGTGCTGGGCCGCTTCGGCGTCGAGATCACCCTTGTTGACGGGACCGACAACGCAGCATGGGACGCGGCGATCC
>JAIBDT010000078.1 GCA_024686085.1 Loktanella sp. | reverse complement strand
CTGAAAACAGACCCTGTCCAAAAACGTCCACGAACCCCAGCAACCAAACGCCGAATGTGGCGACCGCAATGATGGCCTTATATGCGGGCAAGACAGCGTCTGGACGGGCTGAAGCGGATTGATGTGACATGAAAAGTAGGTTCCGAAAATAACAAAGCTGCGTTCAGGTATTCGTCTTTTAAACACATACTGCATCACCGCCGCCAAATAAACACCAAGTATTCGCACAGGAGCGTCACTGACTGTGAGGCGGTGAGGTCATGCGCACCAAATTCGAACGAACTGGGCGTTGCAATGGTGCAGCTGGCGGTCAGATGTCACGGAAACAGCCCAGACAATCGGGACCGCTTTCGGGACCACTTTTGATAACTGGTCACCTCGTAACCCTCTATTTTTGCTTGATAGTTTTACGAGTGCGGCGTCCTCTTCTGGGCACCAAAATTCAATAACCCCTCTTCTTTAGCAAACTTGTGAACCGGCGCGAAAACCTTTTCGTAGCCGTGCGATACTTGATTATGATCAAGGCACTTCAAGTGCGCATGTGCGAAGCTCAGGCTGATATTACAATTCTCAGGGAGGTCCGACATGTTGGGTATCACTGGCGCAAGCCTTATTCGCGTAGCGATCTTAACGACTTTCGGCGTAGGCGTTGTTTTGGAACCCTATGTGACCGGTAGACAAAGCAAGTTCTCCAAGGGTGTCAGCGCGAAGAACACCGGAATTCGCAAAGCTGCGACAAGCTTTTTAGAAAAGCATACTGGCACAGGCGATATCTGGGATTCCGTCAAGATCGCGGATTTGCGGAAAGTCAGTCATTTGACCAGTCCACACGACATTGCTGTGATTGATGGCGCTGTCGGCAAGAACTACCTGAAATCAAATCCGAACGCCCATGTCGGTGTCGCCCAAGATGAACGTGATAAATTTGTACACGAAAATATCTCACCTGAGGTCAGCACATTCCTACTGCTCTTTCTGCCCTACGATGCGACCAAAGCAACTGCGAACAATGGGGCAGCTATCCTTCACGAACTCATTCACCATGCTGAATTTCGTGCGGGATATTTCGACACCAAAGACTACTATGTCGATGAGGGTCTTCAAGAACGCAATACAGCGTATTTCGACAAGTCACTGCTGGACATTGGTGAAATCAATGAATTGATAACGGGCCCGTTCAGGGGGTCAAACACCGAATTTACACCAGATGACAGCAAAG
Organism: Loktanella sp.; assembly: GCA_024686085.1. Classification (GTDB taxonomy): domain Bacteria; phylum Pseudomonadota; class Alphaproteobacteria; order Rhodobacterales; family Rhodobacteraceae; genus Yoonia. The sequence continues at coordinate 9,844 of JAIBDT010000078.1, read as the reverse complement.
ATCTGCTGGCATTGTCAGAACTATTTATCCACCTCATGAGGCTTGAAAATGGCGAGGCAACATATGAAGATGCTGGCAAAAAAGAGAGCCATCGTATGCCACCTGACTTGGCATTCTTAAAGCGCGATTTTGGGTGCGATATGTCCATAATGAAAATCTACACAGACTTGATCGCTGGCAAGTACGGGGATCGGGCAAAGGTGGCGACGCTCGCGATCGGCCCACTACTGGGGTTGGAACATAAGCACTGGCAGGACCGCGCCGAAATCGTTGCATTTGCGAATTTGCATTTTAAGAAACATGCAGAACGAGTCGCCCATATTCGCGATGCAACCAAGCGCGCAATCTCGAAACATAGCAAAGAAATTGATCAAGAACGTCACTGGCTTATCGAAAGCTTACAAATACCTGTACCGCCAAAATAACCCCATCAGTTGTGATTTAACCGTTCAGGGCCTATCTGATTAGATACTGGCGGACCAAAGGCGCAAAATGGCTAACTTTCTTTATCAAAACGACCTTCCTGACGGGATCGGATTGGGCTCAACCGTTGCGATCGATTGCGAGACGATGGGGCTTAACCCTCGCCGGGATCGGTTGTGCTTGATACAACTGTCTGGCGGAGACGGAAACTGCCACCTCGTCCAAATCGGCAAGGGTCAAACAACGGCACCAAACCTGTGCAAATTATTGCAAGACCCGCAAATAACAAAGCTATTCCATTATGGCCGCTTTGATATCGCAGCCATGCTAAACGCTTTTGGCGTACTCGCCGCACCGGTCTATTGCACCAAAATCGCTTCGAAACTGGTGCGGACATATACCGACAGGCACGGACTACGGACGCTTTTGCAGGATATGGTCGGCGTAGATATCTCAAAGTATCAACAGCAAAGCGACTGGGGCGCCGAAACACTGACAAACGCACAACTGGATTATGCGGCATCTGACGTGCTACATCTGCACAAATTGCGTGACGCATTTGACGTCATGCTGGCCCGCGAAGGACGCACACAAATGGCGCAAGCTTGCTTTGATTTTCTGCCCATGCGGGCGCAACTCGATCTGGCTGGATGGCCGGACCAAGACATCTTTGCACACGCATGACCGACCATCAAAAATTTCTCGCGACAGCGACCCGCGTCATTGATGCAGAGGCAGCAGCCTTGCAAACCCTGAGCGCGTCACTTGGCGATAGTTTTGGCGAGGCGGTCTCGCTTTTGTTGGCGGCAAAAGGACGTGTCATCGTCTCTGGCATGGGTAAATCTGGGCATATTGCACGCAAGATGGCGGCAACTTTCGCCAGCACAGGAACACCCGCGCACTTCGTCCACCCCGCCGAGGCAAGCCACGGCGATCTGGGCATGATGACCAGCGGAGACGTGGTGATTGTCCTCTCAAATTCAGGCGAAACGCCCGAACTGGCCGATCTTGTCGCCTACACCCGACGATTTGACATTCCAATGATCGGGGTCGCCAGCCGTGAAACCAGTACGCTCTTGACGCAATCAGACGTCGCGATCCTGTTGCCGCAACTGGGCGAGGCATGTGGCACGGGCATTGTGCCAACCACATCGACGACCATGACCCTTGCGCTGGGCGATGCATTGGCAATCGCACTGATGGAACACCGCAAATTCACCCCTGAAAATTTCCGCGACTTCCACCCGGGCGGCAAACTGGGGGCCAAACTGGCAAAGGTCCGCGACCTGATGCACGGCGGTGACAGTATCCCACTGGTGAGCGAGAACACCCCCATGAGCGACACCCTGCTGACCATCAGCCAAAAAGGGTTCGGTGTGGTTGGCGTGATGGACGCCAAAGGCTACCTTCAAGGGATCATCACAGACGGCGATTTGCGCCGCCATATGACGGGCCTTTTGGATATGACCGCAGGACAAGTCATGACATCACAACCACGCACCGTGCGGCCAGACGCCCTTGCCGCCGAGGCAATCGGGGTTATGGAAGGCAAAATAACGTGCCTGTTCGTTGTGGACGATGACATGAAGACCCAAGGGATCTTACACATTCACGACTGTTTGCGCGCAGGCGTGGTCTAGAACCGTGGAAAGCGACGACAATTTTCACTCACAACTTGTCGGCTGGTCAAAAATCATCCTACCGTTGGTCGCGCTTGCATTGCTATCAACGCTGTTCTTGTTTGCGAAATCCAGCACGAACACCAAGGATATCCCGTTTGCAGAGATACAGGAATTGGCACGCGAACAGCGGATCAACGGACCGCAGTTTTCTGGGGTGACCGAAGATGGATCAATCATTTCAATAGGGGCGCAAAGCGCACGGCCAGCAGCAGATAGCCCCAATACAATCAATATCACCTCCCTTTCACTCGACCTTAACGCAGCCGATGGCAGTGAGCTCAGGATCAACGCGATTGAGGGGGAGATCGACGGGTCCAGCAAGGTCGCGCGGCTCTTGGGGCTGGCGCAGTTGGAAACATCTAGCGGGTACCGCATGGAAACCAACGGGCTAACGGCCGACCTGAAAAGCGGCGTGATTACGTCCGATGGCGCGCTGGAAATTCACGCGCCCTTTGGAACTTTGACCGCTGGGCGGGTCACATTCCAGACAGCCAGTGATAACAAAGGGCAGCAGATGCTTTTCACACAGGGGGTTCGGCTGGTATACACCCCCAACAGCGATAGCGCAGAGGATGCGAACGAATGAAAATCTTGATCGCCATCTTTGCGGCTGCAACCATTGCAACGTCGGCTGCGGCACAAACGAATATCAATCTCGGCGGGATCAGCGCGGACCCATCGGCCGCCGTCGAAGTCGCCGCAGACAACCTATCGGTTGATCAAGACACAGGCACTGCCGTGTTCTCTGGGAACGTGGTGATCGGGCAAGGGAACCTACGACTTTCAGCCGGAACCGTGCGCGTCGTCTATGCCCAAGCAACAGGCGATATCGCACAATTGATCGCATCTGGTGGCGTCACGTTTGTGACCGATACCGAAGCGGCAGAAGCCACGGACGCCGATTACAATCTCACCACGGGCAAACTGGTCCTATCCGGCAATGTGCTGCTAACCCAAGGGGCCAGCGCGCTGTCAGCAGACAAGATGTCCATCGATCTGATCTCGGGCAATGCACAAATGTCGGGGCGCGTGCGCACCGTATTCCAACAAGATGGCGGAAATTGATGGCGGACCTCACCGTTCAGGACGGCGACCCAGGCCTGCGTGTCGTCAATTTGCGCAAAAGCTACCGGAAACGTGTGGTCATTCGCGATGTCAGCCTCGAACTGGGGCGGGGCGAAGTCGTCGCACTTTTGGGGCCAAACGGCTGCGGCAAAAGCACTTGTTTTTATTCTATCGCCGGGCTTGTGACACCCGAAGGTGGCAAAGTGATCATCGACGGGCAAGACGTCACCACCCTACCAATGTATCGACGCGCAAGGCTGGGCATCGGCTATTTGCCACAAGAGATGTCAATCTTTCGGGGTATGACCGTCGAAGACAATATCCTATCTATTCTCGAAATCGCAGTACGAGACAAACGCAAACGGCGCGAACGGCTGGAAGAATTGCTATCCGAATTCTCGATCGAGCACTTGCGGCGGGCATCCGCCCTCGCACTATCAGGCGGCGAAAGGCGGCGGGTCGAAATCGCGCGCTGTTTGGCGGCTGGTCCGAAATATGTGTTGCTCGACGAACCCTTTGCAGGGGTGGATCCGATTGCGGTGGGCGAAATCAGGCACCTCGTTGCAGACCTGAAAAATCGGGGGATCGGCGTGCTGATCACCGATCATAACGTGCAAGAAACGCTACAAATCGTTGATCGGGCCTATATCCTTCACGACGGCAAGGTTTTGATGAGCGGCACCACCGAAGAAGTGATCCGCGACGAAAACGTGCGGCGGGTCTATTTGGGCAATAGTTTCCGCGCCAGCTAATTTACACAAAGTTAGCAACTGCATCATTGACAAAGACCCCAATGTTAGCGCCAAATGAAGGGGATGATAAAATCGGTTTTCATTCCATTCTATGTTCAGGTTTCTCAACCTGATCAAAGGGATAGGCTTAACAGAACCTTAACATCATCACTTCACAAAAAAGCGCCGCGACCCTTTGAAAGGCTGAAGACCTGTCATCTGTTCGGCGCCAAAAACAAAGAGAATTGGAGAAACGATGCGCTATCAAATTACTGGTAAGCAGATTGACGTTGGCAATGCGCTGCAAACCCATGTCGAGACAGAGCTAGGCAGCATTCTGGACAAGTATGCAGGCCGCCCGACCGACGCAAACATCGTATTTTCAAAGTCTGGGCATGAATATGTTTGCGAAGCTGTTGTGCATTTGTCGACCGGACTGACAGCCCAAGCAAAAAGCCATGCTACTGAAATCTATGCGGCTTTTGATGGTTGTTCCGAAAAGATGGACAAGCAGTTGCGCCGCTATAAGCGGCGCCTGAAGGACCACCACAAAGAACGCGTAGAACCAGTTGAACTTTCTGATGCCGGGTCGTATATCCTCGCCTCAACAGATGAATCAGATGATGCTCAAGGCGATGCGGTAAGCGGCATGATTGTTGCAGAGATGGAGATGAAAATCCAATCCCTGTCGGTCGGTGAAGCGGTTATGCAAATGGAACTCGCCGATAAACCAATGCTCGTTTTCCGAAATGAGAAACACAACGGAATAAACGTCGTATTTCGGCGTGAAGATGGAAATATTGGCTGGGTCGATCCGCGTACGATGGGATGATCTGGCTGGCTTAGGCCGGAAAGTCTGAAAATGCTCCTTGGCGATATCCTCGAATCCAGCGCGGTAAAAACCATCAATTCTTGCACCAGCAAGAAACGGCTTTTCCATGATCTGGGCGAAATCGCCGGGGGCTGCTATCATCTTGACCAAACCAAAGTCATCGAAGCGCTGATCGAACGCGAAGGGCTTGGGCCTACAGGTGTAGGTCACGGCATTGCCCTGCCACATGCACGGCTAGATTCCGTCAGTTCTGTTTGCGGGATTTTCCTGCGCCTCGAAAAACCGTTGAATTTTGATTCGGTTGATCGTCAGCCGGTTGATCTGGTGTTTGCGCTGCTCGCACCGACAACCCAAGGCGTTGAGCATCTCAAAGCGCTTGCGCTTGTGTCGCGGACCATGCGGGATACGAATATTTGTGCAAAGCTGCGCGCCAACAGCGATCCCAGCACATTGCACGCGATCCTAACTGAAGTGCAGGCGAACCAAGCCGCTTAACGCGGACGCCAGTCCCCAAATCCGAATGCAAGGTAATCGCGCTGACACGCTTCACGCGCGGCGGCTTCGACGTCTTTGTCATAGATTGCAGCAAGCCGCTGTGCGAACGGGTCCGTGACTTTCATCGGCTCGGGCATGCTTTCCAAACCCAACTGACTTGCCAGCACCGCAAAATCACCACGCATACGGTCTTCGCGCAGAATAATATCTGGAAGGCCAAAGTTCGACAGCCCTTGCAGTAGGGTCAATTGACTGGCCCACGCGCCATCTACACGGACAGCCGTTTGGGCGTTCAGATTATTTTTCAAAAATCCAAGCCACGCCAAAAATGCAGTGCGATGAGCGGTCATATTATAGACTTTGTCGGTCTCGGGCGCGGCATCCTTTTCAGGAATTGGCAGATTATGCACCTTGCGCAAAGTCGCGCGAATTTCGCGGAAACAGCCGTCGCCCGTCTGTAAAACATGATGGCAAAACGCATAATGCGCCCGCGCAAGCGGATGCCGAATGACCGAAAAACTACGGTGCCCCACATGGGTGCGCTTCCATTGGCGCAACGCTTTTTGGGTAAAATCCGTCAACAAATCATCTGTCGAACCACCGTCCAAACGGGCGAGCCAATCATGAACCGCCTCGTCTGGACCAGACTTCACCGGCATATACAGCAACCCAGATTTTGGCGCAGCGACATATGTCGGAATCATCGGACCACGGCGCGGTTCAAAATTCGGGGTGCGAGTCAGGTTAAACCGATCAAGCCGCGCAAGCGACTTCTCCATCGCAGGGAAATCTGCAACCTTCTCGGACATCGGCATCGGGTTTTGCTTTTTAAGCGTCTTATCAAGTGCAGCGATGCGGTTGTAGCACCCTAGGTATTCCGCAAGACCGTTCATAACCTCGACGTCCTGCAAGTCCTCATAAGCAACATAAAACGCAGTCTGCCCCAACCGCTGTAGCGTATTCAGCAATTTGACCTGGAATGCTTGAAGCGCCTCAAGATGAACTTCAAACTCAGCATTGTTAAATTCAATCTGCTGAGTCTTCGCATGGCTGACGTTAGTCAGTTTCCACTGTCCCGTGGCCGCCGCAATTTTCCAGCTGACAAAGCTTTCGACAGGGTTACGCGTCAAAATAATCTTGGCGCAGCGACGATCCGACATGCAGATGTCTAACACACGGGGATCATGGTCGTTGAAAAACCGGAACCCATTCACGCCATCGGCGGCTTTCACCTTTTCGATCAAGGCATTAGGGTCTTTGTCACGCTGCTGTTGGGTGATGCCCAACACATTTCCAGCCTGCGGATAACCGATGAAATGCGGGTTAAACGCCTCGCCCAAACAAGACAGACCATCAAAGGCGTTGATATTGGCTTCCAAAAAATTGGACCCCGTCCGCATTTCCGCAAAGACGACGAAGTAATCAAAAGTGCTCATAATTAACGAACCAAATAAGGTTTACGTGGCTTAGGTGTCTGGTTTACCACCCCAGGGTCCACAGGAAAATCACCCATCAAATAAGGATGCATACCCTGATTTTTCAGGCTTTGTAGGAATTGCGCGAAACCAGACAAATCAGACATGCGGGGGGCCTCTGTCAGGCGACGCACTGTCTTGCCCGTCATCTCGTCAACGATCAATTGCAGCGGCTCCATTGGGGCTTGCACAAATTCGGCCATCGTCCAAATGCGCAGCCTCTTGGCGGATATCGGCGAAATTCTTGTTCGACTGGAACAGTTTGATCGCCCACGCACCCGAAATCACCGACACATTCGCATTCGGATCGGTCGCCAGCATCCAACTGATAAATTGCGAATCCTGTGGGCCGAATTGGAAACACTGACGTTCGCCGCGGGTGTTCCAGATCAGGTTCGTCAGGAACATCTGACTATTATAATCACGCAGGGTCGGATTATCGATCAGTGCGCCGCTGAACGACCCTTGGCGTCCGTCGAATTCAACACGGTCAGGGGCATATAGATGGCCATGCACCCGCGCGCCCGTGACCTTGGCCAGCCAAGGCTCAAAGTTCTCAAACACTTCGCTGAACCCTTCGAACACCGAATAGGGTGCAGACGTCACGCCATTCTCCCAATCACGGTTCGGATAACGGCTTTGCATATACAGGCCTGGACGGCCACGGGTTCGGCGATCGACGGCCTTCGAGAATATCCGGTCAATCTTGCCCGGGTTTGGCTCTGTGCCTTTCATGGCGCTGCCATCTTCGGTCAAAAAGGTCTTATATAACCGCGTGGCATTTGGCCAAATCTTGCGTGCAACAAAGCAGTCCGAGCGGCGCAAAAGCTGCAAGTGATCATCATAAAAGATATGCGGTTTCCCTTGAAAGTCGAACTTTGACAGGGTCAGAGATCGGCTTTCAATATTGCCAGAATAAAGACGGACCAGCGTCTGAAAATAGCTCTCGTCGGGAATCCAAACTTTCTTAAAGTAGCGGTCATAGTTTTCGCGCTCTGGGTCTTGCAGGATCGCGGTCAGGGTCTGGCGGGTCAAACACCACCACTGAGACCCCATATGCGGGACAAGTCCTGCGGGTACTTTGCGCTTAAAACGAACTGCACGCTGCAATTTAACGTAGCCGTCAAACATGCGGCGATTTGCTTTCCAAGAGAACGGAAAGCGCAGTGTAAAACGCTCAGCATCCAACCCGCCAACAGTCCAAGGTACTTCGGACGTTGTCGCACTTTCGATAAAGTCGGTGCGCGGACGGCTATCAAGGTAGGCCACCAATTCGGACACAGGGCGCAGGGGCATACATGACCCCGAGGCCAGATAGACATGGCGAACCTGCGGAAATTTCGTCAGCAAAAGGGTTGTCGCAGATTGCGTTCCGGCAACGATACCCCACGTGCCCCATTCACAGGCATGTCGTTTGCTAAATTTTACTTGGTTCAGATCTGATAACGCTTGGACAAATTCGTCATGAGACTTCTGATCAACATTCTTATCCACATGGACAGCCACAGGGCAGCCGCCCTTAACCCAGTGGCGAATGACCTGCTCTGCACGGTCAAACGCATTATGAACCAGAATGACAACACCGACCGTCATGCCCAGTTCCCTTTGGACATAATCCCCAAAATCTCTAGCTGGCGCCAGTTGATGTATTTCTCACTCCACTTGCACCACAGGTCTGGGTTTTGCTCTAGGCCCGCAGCATAGGCCTTATATTCATGACTATTGGCATAGTGCTGGCCCCGCTGTAATTCCTCGCGGGCTTTATCGGTGAAGGTCGACAGAAACTTGGTGTGCAACAAAGCACCCGATGCTTTTTCGCCACCCCATTCGTCGTAGACAAGGTTCAAACCACGCGGCAACAGCATGTGGGTCGAGCTGACATAGGCATACTCGCGGTTCCACTTCACCAGCGGTATCTTGTTTAACGCAGGCGCGCGGGCCGCCTTGAATCCACAGATTTCCGAACTTACGATTGCGATTGATAACGTAATTGCCGCTATCAAACCAATGGGTCGAATTCAGCGGATCATCGCCCGGCTTATAGGGGATATTATCAACGGGGCCCTTTGGATACATATCCACCAGCATCGCGCCAAACGACTTGATCGACGAGGCATCCAGCCAATCCGTTAGCGCATGCAACGGGCGTGTGTCGCAGAACGGATAGACCAGCAACTCGTCCGGATCGACCACAAGCGTCCAATGCCCATGGGCATATTTGCGCTGCAAATGATTCAACCAATCGACACCAAAACGGGCGCGTTTGTAACTACTTTTGGTGGACCACAAAGAAACATCCGGCTGCTCGCGCAGAAACTCTGCGCCGCCGTCGTCACTGTCGTTATCAACCATCAGAAAATGGTTCACACCCAGATCGCGGTAATATTTCAAGAAATACGGAAGGCGCGGCGCTTAGTTGCGGAATGTCGAGAAAACGAGAATGTCACGCGTTTTGATCGCATCCGTGCGATTAACAGCAGGCGTCAGCTCGCGCCCTTTGCGACGGGCACGAATAAGCCACCGCTTACGCTGTAGCCTTAGCCTGTATGACTGCCAAACACCCAAGGATGCCCCTTTTCACATGGTCAAAACACTGCCATTTTCTTAACGGATATCAAACGTTGGTTAACACAGTCTTGAAGTGAGCCGCCCAAGTTGGTGGCGTAAACTGTATTTTTGTGTCTAATCCGTCGGAACCTGCCAAATTTTTGATCGTCTTTTCCCATAGATAGCGATCCAAAGGGCTTACGTAAACGGCACGATTGCCCAGAAGTTCCTGAAAAACCTCTAAATCGGCACAAACAACACGACACCCCAACGCAAGCGCCTCTATTGGTGGCAACCCGAACTCTTCGGCGATCGACGGAAACAACATACCAGATGCCCGAGATAGCAACGCAGCAATTTGTCCATCCGTCAGGTTATTTTGCTCGATCACACCCACAATACCCGCGTCCAGACGCGCAAATACCGCGTCATTACGCCATCCACGCTTGCCACAAATCTGAACGACTACCGGCTGACGCCGGTAGGTTCCCTTTTTGAATGTAATTCAAGATACTGAAGTATGACAGCGTCAGTGACATTTCCGCTGGTTGTTGAGAAAAATCCGCGAGCCCAAAAACGCTGGCCCCAGTACCG
>JAIBDT010000026.1 GCA_024686085.1 Loktanella sp. | reverse complement strand
CGGTACTGGGGCCAGCGTTTTTGGGCTCGCGGATTTTTCTCAACAACCAGCGGAAATGTCACTGACGCTGTCATACTTCAGTATCTTGAATTACATTCAAAAAGGGAACCTACCGGCGTCAGCCGGTAGTCGTTCAGTTTGTTAATCTCATTGTTGTGCCTTGTGTGGCTACCAATTGGTCTGAAGGCCTTGGAAACTATACAAGGTAAAGAAAGCGATTTGTTTCGGCTGCGTTTTGAGGTCGCTCAAGATCGTAACATGCGTGTAACCATAGTTGACGTGAGTAAGACCGAAGACGGAATTGATTTCCTCGGTTGCGTGGCAGCGTTGGATCTTACGGCAATGGCATACGGTCAGATTTCAGCGGACCATGCCTCAATTCAAGAAAATTGCACCAAGTATTAGTTCTTCGGCCGCTAAGGACGCAATGCCGTTCATGATGATGGTAATCCCCTGAACATGGACAAATTGCGACACAGCCGTTTATGCGACATTCACCCACGTCCGCATGCCACCGACGGCGTGGCTTAGCATATGACAATGCAGTAGCCATTTGCCGGGATTGTCAAAAACGCAAATGATGTCACGGCGCGCACCTGCCTCGACAAGTGTGGTATCGCGTAAATCGCCCAATGCATCGTCATCGCCAACTTCAAAAAAGTGGTGACCGTGCAGGTGGATACCATGCGGAAATGCAGTGTCGTTGACCAGCGTCATCCGCACGGTCTCACCACGGCTGAACGACCCAAATGGCTGCTGCGGAAGATCAGACAGGTTGTTGAAGGCCCAAATGTTATCGCCGTCATGACCCCGCGCCATAGCGCCGCCCATCATGGTCAGCGTCAGGTGCTGTGTAGGCGCGGCAGGGGCTGGCAATCCATGCGGGGCGAGTGCGGTGATCGGGCTTTGCCGCCGCTCGGAATTCGCACCCTCGATTGCCAAATCGGCCAGTCGGAACGCCCCTTGACGCAAGAGCATGTCGAACCCGACTGGCCCCGTGATATCGACGATCAGATCGGCGCGTTGCGCGGGCGCAAGCACAAGGTCGGTCAATGGGCGCGGTTCGACCAAGGCCATTCCGTCCAAGGCGACAACCACGCCATTTGCACCTGTGACGGCCAGCGGAAAGATGCGGTTTGTGGCCGCATTGATCACGCGAAAGCGGACGCGATCACCCAGCTTGACCGAGGCGGCCGAAAGGAACGCACGCGCGTAATTTCCCAAATACCCCCCGTGTGCAACGGTGTGCATATCGGCAAATGCGTCTGAAAGGCTACCGTCCTCGTTCAGAACCCAGTCCGAGATCATCACTGTAATATCGTGATCAACGTCGGGGGCGATATCGTCTTCGACGATGAGCGGTCCCATCATGCCGCGCGCCACCTGCTCATGCGAGATGTAATGAGAGTGATACCAAAACGTGCCCGCATCTGGTGGGGTGAACACATAGGTCATGGTGTCGCGTGGATTAATGATGTCCTGCGTCAGCATTGGAACGCCGTCCATTTTGTTTGCGATCCGCATACCGTGCCAGTGCACTGCGGTGCCTTCATCTAGTCCGTTCTCAACGTCTATTGTCACAGCCGCGCCGCGTGCAACCCGTAGTGCGGGGCCCGGCATTGCGCCATTGAAACCAAGCATCGCTGTGGCAGGATTTCCGCTCGGAAGAATTTGCTGCACGACAGCTTCGGCCCGCAACCGCAGCGGATTTTGCCCCGCAAAAGAAACAGTTGGCAGGATCGCCATCGCTGACACCTGTGCAAGGAAATGTCGTCTGTTCATATCAAACCTCATGTTGGCAATGTCGCATTGGTGGTTAGAACTGCGGTTGCCCCAAGAATCGCAAGGATCACGACCCATTCGATGGTGATGGACTGCGATAAATGGCGCGCGGCCCTTGGATCGCCAGCTTGAAGATGTGGGATAAAACGCACCTTATTGACCGCCGCCAGTCCAAGCAGGATAGCCACAAGCGCCACTTTGACGATCAGGGTTTGTCCATAACCTGTGCCCAAAAATGCCGCAACGGTCCCCACCAACACATACCCCATGTAGGCACCCGCAAGCATCAGTAGCGGCACCACAACCGATGCAATTTGACCGAACCTATGGCCGACCTGTGCCGCGATTGGATAAGTCGCCGCCGTCGATGTCATCCGTTTGAGGGGGGTCAGAATGCCAATCCAGAAGGCAACACCCACAAGATGCAGCGTCAAGGCAATATCAAGCAATGTGGTATCACGGCCTGAAACATGCCCAACGTGATCAAATGACCAAATTGCTAGAATGCCACCCAGCGCAGAGACCCGAAGACCAAATGATCCAAAGAATAAACCAACGATCAGGATGACCAACCCGACCAACCGCAAAGCAATTGCCGTCCCGACGGGGGTGCTCCAAAGAAGCCCAAGCATCTCAAGGTCAACCATGCCGCTGGGCTCACCTGTCAGGTTGGCCCCCCGCAACGAGAACACAAGGATGGTCGCGCATAGGCCGAGGGCGGCAAATCCAATCGCCAGTCTACGATATTGATCCAGCCGAAACACCAATGCCGCAAGCACGGTGCCTGCTGCGACCAGCACACCAACATAAAGCGCGAATTTCGCGACTATCGCAGCCAAGGTCCAAACGTCAGGCATCGTTACTCAACGACAAAAGTGAAAGTGCCATCCAAAGCATGGCCGTCAATGCCAAGCCCTCGCCAAGTGATTGAATAGGTGCCGCCGCCCATGGCCTCCAACGGGATCGCATAGTTGGTAATGAAACCTTTATGCCCGCTTAAATCCAGATCAACGCCATCATGATCGGCGTGAGTCATCGTCACCCGCGTCAAACGAATGGCCCCTTTGAAATCAAGCAATACGTTTTCAGGCACTTGCGCAACGATCGCTTCGTGCAACGGCGTTGTGCTTTCCAAAGGCGAATGCGCCACGGCGCCAGTCGCCCAAATGCCGAGTAGTCCTGCAAGTAAAATCTGCTTCATGTCTCGTCCTGTTATGGTCATCAGTTAATCCCGTTGGCACTTTGTAATTCGCGGATATAAGCAATGATCATTGTCACATCGCCGCGTGTAATCCCATCGACGGCGGGCATATTGCCAAATCGCCAGTGGTGGCTTTGCACGCCCACTGCCGCCGCCCGCTGAAAGCTTTCGTCGCCGTGGTGGTTCGGCTCATAAATGACGTGAACCAGTGGCGGCGCAATGCCGTCTTGCCCTGCCGCATTCGCTCCATGGCAAGACGCACAATTCGCCGCGTAGGCGCGCTCTCCGATTTGAGCGTTCTGCGACAATGCTTCGGGGACAATCACGTCCGCCAAGGCCGCACCCTTTACCGCCCCCGCAGCTTGTTTGGCTTGTTCGGGCGCGGGCCAAAACATGTAGCCAAGTCCCGCGACCAGTGCAGCGGCACCGATGATAGATGCTTTTTTCATTGAAAACCCTGATTCGTTATTTCTTTCCATCTTGCTACACCTTCCAGTGGGGGAAAGGTCAAACGTTGAAGCATCACAGCTGCGCGAGGGTTTCTCGTCAAAGCGTTATGCCAGCGACGTAGGATAGCCAGTCCCGGCAAGCGCCGCGATCATCAAGGAACATCAACCTTATCGTCACAAAAGAAATTAGAGGTGCCCCATTGAGGACACCAAGGGCAATGTGGGGGGCGGCAAAGAACAGATTTTGATGGGGATTGCGCCGCGTAATATCGTGCAGTTTCCGTAGCAACAGGATACCTCGATCAGAGAAAACGCGGAGTGCGTGCAACACATTTTACGCAGCGCTGATCACGGCGCCATTTTTCAATAACCCGCCATGGATTACGCTGACTTGAATATGCTCTCAGTTTGCCAATCTGCACCGCGCAAGCGCGCCAGAATTGTGGCATCATCTTCTAACTTTTCCACCGTCGGTCGACCCAACAAATACCCCTGAAAATACCGCCCGCCCAATGCGCGCAAGGTCGCAAACTCTGCTGCTGTTTCGACGCCTTCCAAGATACACAACACGCCCATTTCAGCCGTCATGTTTAGGATCGCTTTTACAACGCTTTGACGCCGTGGGTCGGTGTCGATGTTGCGTAGCAAGGCCATGTCAATTTTGATGAAATCGGTCGCGAGGTCGCAGAACCCTGACAGCCCGGCATATCCCGCCCCGAAATCGTCAATCGCCGTTCTAAATCCCATACGCTTATAGCTACCAACGATGTTTTGCAGGTGCGTATTGTCGTGAATTTCTTCCGTCTCGATGAATTCGAAAATGATATTCTCGATTGGAAAATCGTAGGTTTTGGCTGCCCAAAGCGTCGCACGGATACAGTGTTCGGGATCATAGACGGCATTGGGCATGAAGTTGATGCTCAGTCGTGATTTCATACCCAGTTTAGCGGCCAAAGAGATCGCCTTCTTGCGACATTTTTGATCAAACGAGTAGCGGTTATTCTTGTCAACACGGGACAAAACATCCCACGCAGACCCACCGCCAATTGGTCGTACAAGCGCCTCATATGCAAAGACAGATGCCGTGTGAATGTCAAAAATTGGCTGGAATGCCATCGTAAATGGCACAGTAAAACCTACTCCATCGCGGTTCGCGCATTTTTCGCAAGAGGGGGCGTGATCAGGTAGGTCGGTCATGGCAAAGCCCTGTGTTACTTTGCGCGTAGAATATTGCAAAAGTATTAGGGATCGGTAAATCGCAAAGAAAAACCCCCGCCTGATTTCTCAGACGGGGGTTTTCTAGTTTTCAAAACGAGGATCGGGCTGCTTTACAGCAAACCTTCACGCTGGAGCTTCTTCCGAGCCAGCTTGCGCTGACGGCGGATAGCTTCTGCTTTCTCGCGTGCTTTACGCACGGACGGTTTCTCGAAATGCTGCTTAAGCTTCATCTCACGAAAAACGCCTTCACGCTGAAGTTTCTTTTTCAGAGCACGCAACGCCTGATCGACGTTGTTATCACGAACACTAACCTGCATGTGGTTTTCACCACCTCTCTAAGTTAAATTTGCAAAATTGCAGGAAGTTGTCGCATAGCAAAGGCGGCTCATTTTGTCTAGTGTTCTGTCAAGCACAGGAGAATACCCCATGACCAGCCCGCTAGACACCCTTCTCGACGCTGCATTGCCCCATGTGGCCTTTGACGGATGGTCGCCGACGACCTTTGACGCAGCAGTGGCCGATTCGGGCATTGATCCGGCAATCTGCCCACGCGGTGCGGTAGATTTGGCCGTGGCCTACCACAAACGCGGCGACGCGCAGATGATCGCGGCAATGGCTGCCGCAGACCTGTCGGACATGCGCTATTCTCAAAAAGTGGCCCATGCGATCAAGCTTCGGCTTGCGGCTGCCGAGGACAAAGAAATCGTGCGCCGCGGCACCTCTTTGTTCGCGCTGCCCAATCATGCGGGCGAGGGGGCAAAGCTGATCTGGGGCACCGCAGACGCCATTTGGACAGCCCTTGGCGACACCTCTGACGATGTGAATTGGTACACCAAACGCGCGACGCTCTCCGCCGTCTACGGGTCTGTCGTGCTGTTCTGGCTGGGGGACGAGGCGGGCGATGTGGACGACTTTATCGACAGGCGGATCGAAAACGTGATGCAGTTTGAAAAGGCCAAGGCAAAGATCAAGGGCAGCGCACTTCTCAAGCCCTTCACTGGTCCGCTCGCTGCAATGATGAGCGGGATCAAAGCACCCAATCACGACCCCGACCCGGACCTACCAGGTGTGTGGCTAGACGGAGACAAGCGATGAAAGCTGTTGAAATTACCACCGCTGGCGGCCCCGACGTCCTGCAACTCACCGATCGCCCGACACCTACCGCCAAGCACGGCGAGGTCGTGATCAAAGTGGCCTACGCAGGGGTGAACCGCCCCGACGCCTTGCAACGCGCAGGGCTATACAGCCCACCCGCAACCGCCAGCGATCTACCGGGGCTAGAGGCCTCGGGCGAGATCGTCGAGATCGGCGCGGGTGTGACAAACGTCGCACTTGGCGATCAAGTCTGCGCCCTGCTTCCAGGGGGTGGCTACGCCGAATACGTGGCAACACCCGCCGCACACTGCCTCCCGATCCCAACAGGGCTAAGCCTGAAACAAGCGGCCTGCTTGCCCGAGACATTCTTTACCGTCTGGTCCAACGTGTTCATGCGCGGCGGGCTACATGCGGGCGAACGGTTCTTGGTGCATGGCGGCAGCTCTGGGATCGGAACAACCGCGATCCAACTGGCACACGCTTTTGGCGCACGGGTCTTCACGACCGCAGGGTCCGACGCAAAATGCAGCGCCTGTCTGGGACTTGGGGCCGAGCAAGCGATCAACTACCGCGACGCCGATTTCGTCGATGTGATGCGGGGGATGGGCGGCGCAGATATGATCCTCGACATGGTCGGCGGGTCCTACATGCAGCGCAACATCAAGGCACTTGCTGACGACGGGCGCCTTGTGCAAATCGCCTTCCTGCAAGGACCAAAGGCTGACTTGAACATGATGCAAATCATGACCCGCAGGCTGACAATTACCGGATCAACCCTGCGACCGCAAAGTGATCTGGCCAAAGCAAGAATCGCCGACCAACTGCGCAGCAAAGTCTGGCCACTGCTTGCGGCGGGCACGATTGGACCAGTCATGGATCAGGAATTCGCGCTCGGCGATGCGGCCCTTGCCCATACCCGCATGGAGACAAGCACGCACATCGGCAAGATCGTTCTCAAGGTCAGCTAGCTGCGCGGTGGAAAGCTTTTGTAGACGGGAAGTTGCCAGCCAAAGGCAATGCTGCCGCCGCGCAAAACAAACGTAGCCGCGGCGCAGGCAAGTAAACTTTCGGGTTGGGTCAGGCCCAGTTTCAGCGCGATCAATGCGCTGCATGCCCCGACCAACGCACAAGTCACGTATAGCTCGCCTTGCTTCAAAACCAGTGGGACTTCGTTGCAAACAACATCGCGCATCAGGCCGCCAAAACAGCCCGTTGTGATGCCCATCAAAACAACAATCGTATTGGTTTGGCTCATGCTTAGCGCCACCGCGACGCCCGCAGGCACAGCCACAGCTAATGCGGCGGCATCCAGCCAAACAATCGATCGCGCGCGGCTTTCCAACAGGTGCGCGGTACAGAAAACGATCAGGGCAGCAAAGGCGGCGACTGCAATCACCCACGGGTTTTCCACCCAAAACACCGTGTCACGGTTCAGGATAATATCGCGCAATGTGCCGCCGCCAACAGCCGTCAGACTGGCGATAAAAATGAACCCGATGATGTCCAATTGGGCGCGGCTGGCGACCAAAGCACCCGTCAACGCAAAGACAAATACCGACGCGTAATCAAGGACCAATAGCGCACTCATGTCTTGAACGGCTCCATACCCGCACGGGCCAATTCATCGGCACGCTCGTTCTCGGGATGACCCGCATGGCCTTTGACCCATTCCCACGTCACATCATGGCGCTGGGTCGCGGCTTCTAGACGTTTCCACAACTCTTCGTTCTTCACAGGCTTCTTGCCCGCCGTCTTCCAGCCACGCTTTTTCCAACCATGAATCCATGTGGTGATACCGTCTTTGACATAAGAACTGTCGGTCACAATCGTCAAAGAGGTGGGGCGATCTAACGCCTCTAGCGACGCAATAGCGGCCATCAATTCCATCTTGTTGTTGGTCGTATGGGCCTCGCCACCGTTCAGCTCGCGCTCTTTGAGGACCTTATCACCATCGCGGGCGATCAGTATGGCGCCCCAACCACCGGGGCCAGGATTGCCAGAGCAGGCACCGTCTGTGTAGGCATATAATTCAGGCATGTTTACGGGCTCTCATCACAACAAACGGATCATTGGTGCCAGCACAACCAATCTCAAAACCCTCAACAACATCCAGCACGTCAAAGCCGGCATCAGTCAGCAATGCGCGCAACTCTGGGACCGTGACATATGAATAAAGGCGGTCAATCTGGTCACGCGCGACACCCGTCCCTGTCTTCATTGCGATGTGGAACACGCCCTTACTATGCAGGGCTACGGCAATCGCTTCTAAGATACGCGGCAGGTCGGCGTGCGCGGCATGCAACAAAGAGAAATTCGCCCAAACACCATCATACGCATCGACCATATCGATGTCATCAAACGTCAGCAGTCGGGCGGCAATATTATGGGCCTCGTTTGCCAATTCAATCATACCGACGGACGCATCCACAGGATCAGGCGCAAACCCCGCATCGCGCAAATGAACAGAAGCACGCGCAGGGCCACAGCCCAGATCCAGCACAGCGCCACCCGCAGGCAAAAGCGCCATAAACGCCGTCAAATTCTCGCTGGGCGCGCCCGTATCCGTCAGCTTGGCATAACGCTCGGCGGCGCTATTATAAAACGCGATCGTCTTTTCGTCAGGCATCAGATTACCACTACCAAAAGGGTTAGAATTACAATCGACGTTAGCAAGACGCGCAGGCGCATCCACCATGGTGGGGCCAGTTCCAGGCGCCAGAAATACCAGTCTAACAACAACAGACCCAAGAACCCGAAAATCAGGTTCATCGCAGCCGCCACAGGACCGCCGCCCGTCATAAAAAACGCCCAAAGCGCGGGGATCACTGATAAGATATATCCCAACGGATCGGTCGACTTGGCAGCAAAACCCCACAAGACACCCGACATAAACGACAGGATAATCGCGCCGTAAAACAACTGGACATAAGGCCCGACAAAGCGACCGCCCAGCGTCATTTGCCCCCAGTCAGCAAGGGCAGGGAACGACACAGTGATCGCCCCCCAAGCAAACGGAAACAACCCCAGCAGCCCTAGGATCAGCGGTGCGCGCGGTATCTGTCTCATGATGCCTCACGCAACACGCGGGGCACTTTGAACTCAACGTTCTCGACGGCGGTCTCAACCATCTCGACGGTGACATCATAGCGGTCGCGGAAGGCGTCGATCACTTCGTTAATCAACACCTCAGGGGCCGAGGCCCCCGCCGTAATTCCCATCGACGTGATGCCATCTAGCGCTCGCCAGTCAATGTCCGTAGCGCGTTGGACCAGTTGCGCATAAGCACAGCCAGCACGCGCACCCACCTCGACCAAGCGGCGGGAATTCGATGAATTGGGCGCACCCACAACCAGCATCGCATCACACTTGGGGGCCATGGCTTTCACCGCTTCTTGGCGGTTGGTCGTGGCATAGCAAATGTCTTCTTTGTGCGGGCCTACAATGGCAGGAAATCGGGCGTGCAAGGCGGCAACAATGTCGATGGTATCGTCAACAGACAGGGTGGTCTGGGTCACAAACGCCAGCTTTTCAGGGTCGCGGGGGGTGACTGTGGCAACGTCCTCAACGGTCTCGACCAGCAACACCTCGCCCTCGGGCAGTTGACCCATCGTGCCAACCGTTTCGGGGTGGCCTTCATGGCCGATCATGATCATCTGCAAACCCGCATCGGCATGGCGCTGGGCCTCGATGTGGACCTTGGACACCAGCGGACATGTGGCATCGACATAGACCATCTTGCGGGCCTCAGCGGCATTCGGAACCGATTTTGGCACACCATGCGCCGAGAAAATCACAGGGCGGTCCGTCGGGCACTCGTCCAGTTCCTCGACAAAGATCGCACCCTTGTCGCGCAAACCGTCCACGACGAATTTGTTATGCACAATCTCGTGACGGACATAGACAGGCGCGCCCCATTTCTCGATCGCCATCTCAACGATCTTAATGGCGCGATCCACGCCCGCACAAAAACCGCGCGGAGCGGCGAGATAAAGGGTAAGAGGTGCTTTGCTCATCTTCAGCGTCCTGCCAGTTTCTACTGTTGCCCTGTCCTAACGCCATTCCCGCATGGGGTCCATGCAAGGCAGGTCAGGTCGGCGGTGAAACCGTAAAATGGCGATCCAATTGGGCGGTGACAACCCGCTGGGGCATCATGCGCATCACCGCGTTACGGATCAGCTGACCAAAACGACCCTCCTGCTGCGTCATCTGGCCGTTCTGGCGGTTCTGCTTGACGATTCCGTCCGCCTTGCGCTTGCGCATATCGCTATAGAATTGCGCAAGGTCCAAACCAGCCTTGCCACGCTCCAACCCCAGCCCAATCGCATAGGCATCCTCAATCGCTTGGTTGGCACCCTGACCGAAATTGGGCAGCATTGGATGGGCCGTATCGCCAGCTAGCAAGACACGGCCATTACCCCAATGTTTGGCGGGGGCGTGGTCGTTCAAGGCAACTTGCGGCATCTGGTCTTGTGGGGTCGCTACAACCAACTCGCGGGCAAAGGCTGGCCAATCGCGCAATTGGTCCATCAGCCACGCAGGGTCAACGGGCACCGCACGGGTGGCAGGCGGGACCGCTTTGGAGACAAAGAACCAATAGGTCTGATTTATATCCGACCGGATCACACCAAAGCGACCATTAGGACCGTAGTATTCACAAGCCTCGGCACCAGCGCCCCATCCCGGAGGCGTCCGCCACATCGGCGCAAGTCCCAGCACCGCACCATACCCCGCAGGGCGAAGTGTATCAGGGCCAGCAACCTGCGCACGCAGGCGGGAATTCAAACCATCAGCAACAACCACCAGATCGGCAGAGTGCATAGTCCCATCCGCCATAGTCATCGTGGCATCATCTTGTGTCCAACTGACGTTTTCGACAGCGGCACCCAGTTTCACATGGTCGGCGGTAACCTCGGTCAACAATGCTGTATGTAATGCGGCACGTGTGACGCAACGACTGGTCTGTCCATGCTTGGCGTGCAGATCGGCAAGATCAAACCGCATGATCGGAGTGCCGTCAGGGTGTCGGGTGACAATGCGATCAAAGGGGTGACCAAGGGCCGCGATTTGCGGGCCAAGTCCGATCTTGTCCAAACAGGTTAGGGCATTGGGCCAAAGACTAATTGCGGTGCCAAGGGGCAGCAGTTTTGGCGCGGCCTCAAACACGGTGACCTCTGCGCCCGCGTTTTGACATGCGATAGCTGTGGTCAGCCCGCAGATACCTGCGCCAACAATTGCAACTTTGAATGGGGTTTGCATAACATGTGACCTCTCAAATACGCAGTGACACTAGCACCGCCTATCCAGATAAGTCGCATAAAAAAGGCCGGAGAAAACTCCGGCCTTTTTCTTAGTCTTCTTGATTGGCAGCGTCTGCATCTTCCAGACGAGGCTCGCGGGTTGGTCTGCCGACCACATCGCGCAACTCATCAAGTTCGATGAAGTTGTCCGCCTGACGGCGAAGTTCATCCGCAATCATTGGTGGCTGGCTGCGAATCGTCGAAACGACCGAAACGCGTACACCCTTACGTTGTAATGCCTCAACGAGCGGACGGAAATCACCGTCGCCCGAAAAGATCACCGCATGGTCGATATGAGACGCAAGTTCCATCGCATCGACGGCAAGTTCGATGTCCATGTTACCTTTGACTTTGCGGCGCCCCATGCTGTCGGTGTATTCTTTGGCTGGCTTCGTAACCATTGTGAAGCCATTGTAATTTAGCCAATCAACCAAGGGGCGAATCGGCGAGTACTCGTCATTTTCCAAAAGCGCAGTGTAATAAAACGCACGTAGCATTTTGCCACGGCGCATAAACTCGGCACGTAGTAATTTATAGTCGATGTCAAAACCCAGCGACTTAGCCGCCGCGTATAGGTTTGATCCATCGATGAAGAGCGCCAAACGCTCGTCACGATAAAACATTAAAAGTCCTTCCGAATGTGCGTCCCTAGGGTGTTCGTGAAAATGTGAGTGGTGTAAAACCCAAGGGACAGTTTTAATGTAAGGTTATTCTAGCATGCCGCAACCCCATGCCAAAGCCCCTCACGGCAGAAATGCGCTTATTGCCCTTGGTAGCAACGCGACGTCGCTTTGGGGTGACGCTAGGGAAACTATACAAAAGTCTATGTCCGAGATTGGCAAGTCACTGGGTGAAATTCGCGCAAAAAGCGAGTTTTACGCGACGCCTGCTTTCCCTGCGGGAGCGGGGCCAGATTTTGTGAATGCAGCGATTCGGGTGCGCACGAATTTGGATGCGGCAGAGATCATGATTGCCCTGCATCAGATCGAGGCAGAAGCGGGGCGGACGCGGGTCGTGCGCTGGGGGCAGCGGACGCTTGATCTTGATCTGATCGGGCTTGATGACGTGGTCTTGCCGAACCTGCAAACCCATCAGTACTGGCGCGACTTGGGATTGGACGCACAAGCAAAAACCGCACCAGAACAATTGATTGTGCCACATCCGCGGGTGCAAGACCGCAGTTTTGTTCTTGTGCCCTTGTGTGACGTGGCGGCCCAATGGGTGCACCCGATCCTCGGGGTGACTGTGCAACAAATGCATGATGCTCTACCACAGGTTGATCTGGACAGTGTCAGGGCGATTTGACTGCCCTTAAGCACTTGTCATTTGGGCGAAATGGGCATAATGGATGCCTTTCTGAAGTCATGTCCGATTGATTGGAGTACGCCAATGGCCCGCGTTACCGTAGAAGACTGCGTCGACAAAGTTCCGAACCGTTTTGAGCTTGTGATGCTTGCTGCACATCGTGCACGTGAAATCTCTGCCGGTTCGCCTGTGACCGTGTCGCGCGACAATGATAAAAATCCTGTCGTTTCCTTGCGTGAGATCGCAGAAGAGACCCAAGGCGCCGACGATTTGCGTGAGCGCATGATCGAAGCGAATCAGACACAGATCGAAGTAGACGAGCCAGAAGAGGACAGCATGTCTCTCTTGATGGGCGCCGAAACCGACAAGCCAGCCGACGACGACATGTCCGAGGAAAAGCTGCTTCGCGCTTTGATGGATGCCCAAGGGCAGCGTTAACCGCAACGAAAAATAGGCGCAGGACCAGATGAGCACGACAGCAGATGATCTGATCGCACTGGTCCGCACCTACAACCCCCGCCTGAACGAAGCTCTGTTAAGAGACGCATTCGCATTCGGCGAGGAAATGCACGAAGGACAGTTCCGCCATTCTGGCGAAGCCTACTTTACCCACCCCATCGCAGTGGCCTTGATCCTTGCTGAGCAGCAAATGGATGACGCAACACTTGTGACGGCTTTGCTGCACGACACAATTGAGGACACCAAAGCATCCTTTACCGAGGTCTCCGACAGGTTCGGGCGTGAAATCGCGGATCTGGTGGATGGGGTCACCAAGCTGACCAATCTACAGCTGACCAGCACCCAAACCAAACAGGCCGAAAACTTCCGCAAACTGTTCATGGCGACCAGCCGCGATTTACGCGTGACCTTGGTCAAACTTGCGGACCGCCTGCACAACATGCGCACGATCAAATCGATGCGCCCCGACAAGCAGGTCCAAAAGGCCCGTGAAACAATGGATATCTACGCACCACTCGCAGGGCGGATGGGTATGCAGTGGATGCGTGAAGAACTCGAAGATTTGGCCTTCAAGGTTTTGAACCCCGAAGGGCGGAACTCGATCATCCGCCGCTTTATCCGGCTGCAACGCGAAACTGGTGACGTGATCGAAAAGATCACTGCCGACATGCGGGTTGAATTGGAAAAAGCAGGGATCGTGGCCTCTGTTATGGGGCGGGCGAAAAAGCCCTATTCGATCTGGCGTAAGATGGAAGAAAAAGACCTGTCGTTTAGTCGGCTGTCCGACATTTACGGGTTTCGGGTACTGACCGCGACAGAGGCCGATTGCTACCGTACACTTGGGGCGATCCACCAGCGCTGGCGGGCAGTTCCTGGACGATTCAAGGATTATATCAGCCAGCCAAAGTCCAACGGTTACCGCTCGATTCACACAACCGTGTCGGGCCGGGATGGCAAGCGGGTCGAGGTGCAAATCCGCACCCGCGAAATGCATGAAGTCGCCGAAACAGGCGTGGCCGCGCATTGGTCCTACAAAAACGGCGAACGGGTCGAGAACCGCTTTGCCGTTGATCCGGTAACATGGATTGCCAAGTTGACAGAACGGCTCGACGACAGCCATGACCACGATGAATTCCTCGAGGCGGTCAAGCTTGAGATGTATCAGGACCAAGTGTTCTGCTTCTCGCCCAAGGGTGACGTGATCAAACTGCCACGCGGCGCGACACCCATCGACTTTGCCTATGCGATCCACACACGGATCGGCTCTGCTTGCGTTGGGGCTAAGGTCGACGGGATGCGCGTGCCGCTTTGGACGCGGTTGAAAAACGGCCAATCCGTCGAAATCGTGACCGCCGAGGGCCAAACACCGCAAGCCACATGGATGGACATCGCAGTGACAGGGCGGGCGAAAACTGCGATCCGCAGGTCTTTGCGCGAAGAAGACCGCGACCGCTATGTGCGGCTCGGGCGCGAGTTGGCGCGGGTCGCCTTCGAAAACGTGGGCAAAAAGGCGACGGAAAAAGCATTGCGGACTGCGGCCAAAGCCTTGGCGTTGGACGACGCTGACGACATGCTGGCGCGGCTCGGCTCTGCGGAACTGACAGGGCGCGAAATCGTGCGGGTGATCTACCCCGAACTGGTCGAGCAAAACGGCGACGAAATTGACGAACGGCGCGCGGTGATCGGGCTAGAGGTCGATCAAAACCACCGTCGGGCGCAATGCTGCCAACCAGTGCCGGGCGAACGGATCGTCGGGATCACATATCGCGGGCAGGGGGTCGTCGTGCATGCGATCGACTGCGAAGCCTTGGCCGACTACGAAGATCAGCCAGAACGCTGGATCGACTTGCATTGGCAAGAAGGCACACATAGGTCGGTAAACACAGTGACTTTTGATGTCACAATTACAAATGACGCGGGTGTGTTGGGGCGGATCTGCACGTTGATCGGCGAACAAAAGGCAAATATTTCGGATCTCACCTTTATTGACCGAAAACCGGATTATTACCGGTTGCTGATGGATGTCGATCTGCGCGATTCAGAGCATCTGCACCACGTCTTAACCGCGCTCGAGGCGGACAGCAGCGTGTCGTCGCTGGAACGGCACAGAGACCCCGGATTGGCCAGCGCCATTCGTGGGGAATAACGTAAGGGACAAAGTGTTTGGTTTTTAAGCGCAGGGAAAGACGGTCACTGGCCGAGATCGTCGGACGGTCGCTCTATCCCCGTGGTGGTTGGGCGCGCGCCTTTGAATACGTCAAGCACAGGGTGCGGCGGTTGCCCGATACACCCGAGAAAATCTCTCGCGGCATCTGGGCAGGGGTCTTTACCACCTTCACACCGTTCTACGGTTTGCACTTTGTTGTAGCGGCAATCGTGGCGAAAGTGATGCGCGGCAATATCCTTGCCGCTTTGCTCGCGACTTTCTTTGGCAACCCTTTGACGTACCTGCCCATCGCCGTGGCGTCATTGTCGACAGGACACTTCCTGCTCGGGACACGGCCAAAACATGGGCCGCTTGATACATCGCTCGGGGACAAATTCGCCGGCGCGGGCGACGATCTTTTGCACAATCTCATGGCGATCTTTACCGCCGAGAAAATGGACTGGCACAAGCTGGGCGTCTTCTACAACGAGGTCTTTTTTCCCTACATGATTGGCGGGATCGTTCCGGGGGTCGTTGTGGCGACGATCTGCTACTACCTGTCACTGCCGCTGATCGGGGCTTACCAGAACCGCAGGCGCAAGATCTTGCAGGCCAAGTTGTACCAGCTCAAGAAAAAATCCATACCAGCAGATGACCTTGGGCCAAGTTCGCGCTAGGTTTTCTACAACGTCGTCAAATAAAGGATCGTACTCATGACAATTAGCCACCTTCGGCTTGGGGTGAACATCGATCACGTCGCCACAGTGCGCAATGCACGTGGGGGTAACAATCCCGATCCCGTGCGGGCCGCCCTGATCGCACAAGAGGCGGGCGCAGACGGAATTACGGCCCACCTGCGCGAAGACCGCAGGCACATCGTTGATACCGATATCGACGGGCTGATGGACGCGCTGAAAATCCCGCTGAACTTCGAGATGGCCGCAACGCCTGAAATGCAAGCCATCGCATTGCGCCACAAACCCCACGCGATCTGTCTGGTCCCAGAAAAGCGCGAAGAGGTGACCACCGAAGGCGGGCTAGAGGTCGCCAAACAAGACAACGCACTCGCACTTTATATCGCACCCTTTATCGCCGCAGGCAGTCGGGTCTCGATGTTCATTGGGGCCGAGAAAGCGCAGGTCGAGGCTTGCGCACGGATCGGTGCACCCGTCATCGAATTACACGCAGGGGCCTACGCCGATGCTTGGGCCGAAGGGCGCTGGGCTGACCGCGACGCGGAACTGTCCAAAATCACCGACATGGCCGCCTACGCGCATGAATTGGGGCTAGAGGTCCACGTTGGTCACGGGTTGACCTACGATAGCGTTGGACCAATCGCCGCGCTGCCGCATGTGGCCGAGTTGAACATCGGGCACTTCATCATCGGCGAAGCGATCTTTCGCGGACTTGGTCCCGCAATCGTCGAGATGCGCAAACACATGGACGCCGCACGCGAGGGGCTGGCATGATCAAACACGTTGTGATGCTGAACTTGCGGGCTGACCATGATCCGGCAGAGCTTGCCGATACGATGGCGGGTTTTGACGGGCTGGAACTGTCGGGGTTCACCGACTTTACCCACGGACCGAACCGCGATCTTGAAAACAAGACACCAAACCACCCCTACGGGTTCATCTGCACATTTAAGAATTTTGACGCATTGCAGCGCTATCAGGCCGACCAAAAACACAAACGGCTTGGGGCGCGGCTCAAAGACATGTGCAATGGCGGGGCCGACGGGATCATGGTCATGGACCTAGAGGTCTGATGCGCCATCTGCTTGCCTGCCTTTTGTTGCTCGGGTCACCGCTTGGTGCGCAATCTGTCGGGCCGTGTGACTGGCAAGCCGCGGCACAAGCCCTTGTCGAACCATGGGAAGAAAACACGCGACTTTTCGCAAACGGCGAGGTCCGCTTGGCAGCCCTCGACACCATCGAGCCCGCCATCGCTGCGGCCTATCTGCTGGTGCTGTCACCGCCACGGGCAGAGCTGGGCGAACGGCAATGCAAGGTTGTGGGGTTCACTGACCAGATGGGCTTTACCGCGATCCATTTTGGCGACCTGTCCGCAGGCTACGACCCCGCCAAGGGGCTGCTTTTTGATGTACCTGTGCGGATCGGAGACGCGGAAACGGGTTTTACCAATAGCGCGATGTTGTCGCTGACACTGAACCAAGCCACAGGTGCGATTACCACGGCGCTAGAACTGGGGCGCGAATGATACTCGGGATCGGCACCGACCTTGCCAATATCGACCGGATCGCAGGCACGCTGGACCGGTTTGGCGATAGGTTTCGTAATCGGGTGTTCACCGAGGTCGAACAGGCAAAAGCGGACCGCAGGCGCGATGTGGCTGGGACCTACGCCAAACGCTGGGCCGCAAAAGAGGCCTGTTCCAAGGCGCTGGGCACAGGGCTGGCAATGGGAATCGCTTGGAAAGACATGTCCGTGACCAACCTGCGCTCTGGGCAGCCGACCATGCAGGTGACAGGCTGGGCCAAAGAACGGCTCGATCAAATGACACCAGCAGGGCACCGCGCGGTTATTCACGTGACTTTGACCGATGATCACCCTTGGGCGCAGGCATTTGTGCTGATCGAAGCGCTCCCGATAGAGCCATAGGTTGACAGGGCAGGACGCTACGCGCATGTAGCTTCGAAGACCAGATAAAGGACGAATTGAAATGGCTGAGACCACAGGCTTCATGGCGGGCGTAAAAGAGACGGTAAAGACTGTTGTTTACGCGTTGCTGATTGCTGGCGTGTTTCGGACGTTGTTCTTCCAACCATTCTGGATTCCATCAGGGTCGATGAAAGACACGCTGTTGATCGGCGACTTCCTTTTCGTGAACAAAATGGCATACGGTTATTCCTACGCGTCATGCCCGTCCATCCGCATCCCTGCGGTCGGGATCGATATCGGTGCCGATGATTTTTGCGGGGCGTTCAAAGATTCCGAAAAGCGGCTGTTCGGGTCCGATCCAGAGGTCGGCGATGTGGTTGTCTTCCGTCATCCGGTGACAGGGCGTGACTTTGTCAAACGGCTGATCGGCACACCCGGTGACCGGATCCAGATGAAAAGCGGCGTGCTGCACATCAACGACGTCGCCGTGATCCTTGAGGACGCGGAACCATTCGTTGAACCCTACGGCTTTCAAGGACCACAGCGCAACGAGACCCGCTGCTCCAACGGGGCCGTTGGGGAAGGGGCTGCATGTATCAAAGAACGGCAGTATGAAACGCTGCCAAACGGTGTGCGCCATTCCATCCTGAACATCAGTGACGGACGGCAACTGGACGACACTGGCGTCTTTACCGTGCCTGCGGACCAGTTCTTCTTTATGGGCGACAACCGTGACAATTCGACCGACAGCCGCGTGCCACAGCAATTGCGTGGGGTTGGTTTCGTGCCGCGCAATGATATCGTAGGACGCGCGGACCGGATCATGTTCTCGTCCGCGGGGCGGTCAATGCTGGCATTCTGGACGTGGCGGTCGGACCGCTTTTATAAGGCTGTTGAGTGAAACTATCTGCTGACCTTCGGGCCTTTTGTGGTCGTCTGGGCTATGACTTTGCCAAGCCCGACTTCCTTGTGCGCTCTGTCACACATTCCTCCATGGTTTCGCCGCATCGGGACGACAACCAACGGCTCGAATTTCTAGGCGACCGTGTCCTAGGGCTGGTTATGGCCGAAGCGCTGCTAAAAGCCGATCCAAACGCCGCCGAAGGAATGCTTGCACCCCGCTTTAACGCGCTCGTGCGGCGTGAAACCTGCGCGGACGTGGCGCGCCAAATCGACCTTGGGGCTGTGCTGAAACTTGGCCGCTCCGAGATGAAATCAGGCGGACGGCGCAAAGAGGCACTGCTTGCGGACGCAATGGAGGCCGTGATCGCGGCCGTCTACCAAGACGGCGGGTTCGAGGCCGCGCGCGACGTCATCTTGCACCTGTGGGGCAAGCGGGTCGGCAACGTCGCTGACGATGCACGCGACGCGAAAACCTCGCTACAAGAATGGGCGCAGGCACGGGGCGAAGTGCCGCCGCTCTACGTCGAAGTGAACCGGACAGGCCCCGACCACCAACCGATATTTACCATCGAGGTCCGTTTGGCCTCTGGTCCATCTGAACAAGCGACAGCAGGCAGCAAACGCCACGCCGAGCAAGCCGCAGCAGCGGCACTATTAAAGAAAGTAGAACAGTCATGACTGACGCGCCCACCAAAGCTGGCTTTGTGGCCCTGATTGGCGAACCCAACGCGGGCAAGTCGACGTTGATGAATAAAATGGTCGGCGCAAAAGTGTCGATCGTCACGCACAAGGTGCAAACAACCCGCGCACGCATCCGTGGGGTCGCCATTGAGGGGCAATCGCAACTGGTGTTTGTCGATACACCCGGGCTGTTTAAACCGCGCCGACGTCTGGACCGCGCCATGGTCAAGGCCGCGTGGGGCGGGGCGGCAGACGCCGATGTTGTGGTGCTTTTGATCGAGGCCCATCGGGGGCGGTCCGAGGGCGTGAAAGCGATTATCGAGCGACTGAAAGAACACGCAGGCAAAGCACCTGTCGCTTTGGCGATCAACAAAATCGACAAGGTGAAGACCGATAAGTTGCTCGGCCTCGCCGAAGAAATGAACGAAGCGTTTCCATTCGTGCAAACCTTCATGATTTCCGCAGAACGCGGCCACGGTGTTGATGCGCTGCGCGAATGGTTGTCGCACCAACTGCCCGAAGGCCCGTGGCTATATCCCGAAGACCAGATTGCCGATTTGCCCCTGCGCATGATTGCGGCCGAAACGACGCGCGAAAAACTGACACTGCGCCTGCACCAAGAACTGCCCTACCAGTTGACCGTCGAGACGGAAAATTGGGAAGACCGCAAAGACGGATCCTGCCGGATCGACCAGATCATCTATGTGATGCGCGACGGGCACAAAGGGATCGTGCTTGGTAACAAAGGCGAGACAATCAAAGCCGTCAGCACCGCCGCACGGATCGAGCTGGAAGAATTTCTAGATCGTCGCGTGCACCTGTTCTTGCAGATCAAAGTGCGGCCAAACTGGCTGGAAGAATCCGAACGCTACTCGGAAATGGGTCTCGATTTCAAAGACGGCAATGCATGAGACTGACAGCGGAAATCTGGGTTTCCGCTTACTTGACGCGGCTGCGGCTGGTCGAAATTCCGGCCTTTGTCGTCAAACGTGGCGATAACACTGCGGGCGCTGTTCTGGTCAAACTGAACACGCTCGACGGGCAGGCCTGTTGCTTTCAACGCTCGTTTGATCTGATGACCGGCGACCGCAAATGGATTGTGCTTGTTGAGGGGGTTGAGGCAACCGTTGACCAATCCATCACCAAACAATGCGGCTTTGATCCAGATCTTTGGGTCATCGAAGTCGAAGACAAACAAGGGCGTCATCTGCTAGACCAAGACGGGCTGGAATGACACCAAAGGGAGGCACCTGATGATCGCATGGTCAGACGAAGGCGCCCTTCTTAGCGCCCGCCCGATGGGCGAAACCTCGATGATAATTGACGTTTTTACACCCCAACACGGACGACACGCGGGCGTTGTGCGTGGCGGGATCAGCCGCAAAATCGCACCTCACCTACAACCGGGCGCACAGCTATCCCTATCTTGGAAGGCACGGCTAAACGAACATCTCGGATCGTTCACCGTGGAACCGATCCGCAGCCGCGCAGCCCAAGCGATGGGCGACCGCCTCGCACTGTCAGGGCTTAACGCCATCTGCGCAATCCTGTCGCGGGTCTTGCCCGAACGCGAGGCGCACATGCCGCTTTATGAACGCACCATCGCTTTGCTGGACTTGCTCGGCCAATCCGACGTCTGGCCACTCGCCTACCTGCGTTGGGAACAAGCATTGCTAGAGGAAATGGGTTACGGCATGGACCTGTCTGCCTGCGCGGTGCGCGGGGTGAACGAAGACCTCGCCTTTGTGTCCCCGCGCACAGGCCGCGCCGTCAGTCGCGAAGCAGCAGGCGAATGGGCCGACAGACTGCTGCCCCTGCCACCTGTGCTTGCGGGGAAAGGCGACGCCGACAACGGCGAGATCGCTATCGCACTTGGGACCACAGGGTTCTTTATCGAACATAGGTTGATGAAGGCCTTGGGTGACCGCCCCATCCCCGCCGCGCGGCAGCGCCTGATAGACGCGATCAGCCGTCAGGGCGCGTGAAACACCATCTCGCGGCCGTCGGTATTGTAGAGGATCAGAATGTTGCCTTGGGTCTCGGCCAACGTCATCTCGGACAGCGCCTCAAAATAAAAGGCCTCGCTGGGCAGATCAGGGCAGGCCATGCGGGTCGATATAATCGGCCCGAGTTCAAACCAAGGGTAGACCGCCTTTTGATCTGCGGAATAGCTGTTGCACGGGCCTTTGCCCGTGACGCGACCAGCTTGCGACACATCCAGCGTAGCCGTGCCACTGCCCAGCGGCTCGGCGTCCAAGGACATCAAGACATAGGCGCCCTCCACCGTGCTATAGGCGCTAAGGGTTTCATCTGCTTGGCATGCGGTCACGAAAAACATGAAAATCAAAACTAATCTGGACATCTGACACCGCCTAACGGGAATTGATCCGAAACTGACAGATTGCCGCCAGACGATCCAGTAAAACCGTGCATCTGTGTCGCGGACGGGCAAGACCTTGCGGACCTATACGAGGTATCAGGATGGGTATTTCGCAAAGACATCACCATGATCGCACCGCGTAACCCGATTTACCTTAGCCATGCTCCGACGCCCAAAATCAAGGATTTTGCGCTCCTCGCAGCAATCGAAGCAGGGATTCGCGGCACGCTTTTGTCGGCCATGCCCGTCGCAATCTACCGCGCGTTTTCAGACGCGGCAGTCGTGTCGCATATCTATCTTCTGGTAGGGATCGCATCGCTGTGTTGCGGGTTGATGGTGCCTTGGGCGGCGCGATGGATACCGCGACGCTGGATGCTGACGCTGGCGGCCTGCGCCTATCTGGTCGGGTTGTCTTTGGCGCTGACAGGCAACGCAACCTTGCTTGCCTGCGCCTTGATGGTGAACGCCTTTGGGACCGTGACATTCACCGTCTGCCTGAACGCCTATGTGCTCGACTACATCCACCGCATGGACCTTGGGCGCAACGAGACAACGCGCATGGTCTACAGCGCGCTGCCTTGGACGGTTGGCCCGATTCTTGGGGTGAGTTTGTTGAGTTGGTGGACACCCGCGCCGTTCCTTTTGGCAGCATGCTTTGCACTGATCCTGATCGCGGTGTTCTGGAGACTGAGACTGGGCGACGGCAAACAAATTAGCCGCGCCCGTGCGCCCGCAGTCAATCCACTCGCTTACTTGGGACGGTTCTTTGCACAACCGCGTCTGATTGCAGGCTGGTTCTTTGCGGTGATGCGATCCTGCGGCTGGTGGGTATTTGTGGTCTATCTGCCGATCTATTGCATCGATGCAGGTTTGGGCGACCGCGTCGGTGCCTTGGCGCTGTCTATCAGCAACGGGTTGCTGTTCGCCACGCCGCTGATGCTGCGCAAAGTCAACAAGGCCGGAGTCCGCTGGTCCGTGCGGGCCGCCTTCGCAAGCTGCGGGCTTTTGTTCGCGCTTGGCTGGGCGCTCTCAGGCTACCCTTGGGCCACCGTGGCCAGTATCGTGTGCGCGTCAATCTTTCTCATCGCGCTCGACGTCTGTGGAGGCCTGCCATTCCTCATGGCCGTGCGACCCGCAGAGCGCACCGAAATGGCGGCGGTCTACGCCAGCTTTCGGGACGTCTCAGGCATCGTGACACCAGGGGCGGCAGCGCTTGTGCTGCTTGTCGCACCCGTTAGCGGGATCTTTGCCGCCTGCGCCATTGGGATGGGGGCAGGGTGGTTCGTCGCGGGGCAATTGCACCCGCGACTGGGGCTTAGTCGAGCAAGCGCCGCGCAATAACCTGCGCCTGAATTTCAGCAGCACCCTCAAAGATATTCAGGATACGGGCGTCACACAAAATACGGCTAACCTTATATTCCAAGGCAAAACCATTGCCGCCGTGAATTTGCAACGCATTGTCGGCACAAGCCCACGCCACGCGGGCACCGAGCAGCTTGGCCATGCCAGCCTCTAGGTCACAGCGGCGATCGTTGTCTTTCTCGTTGGCAGAGAAATAGGTCAACTGACGGGCGATCATGATCTCAACAGCCATCATCGCGAGCTTACCCGACACGCGCGGGAAATCGATCAAGGCTTTGCCAAACTGCTTGCGGTCGGTGGCATACTGCATACCAACGTCCAGCGCGGACACAGCCACACCAATCGCGCGGGCCGCGGTCTGAATGCGGGCGCTTTCAAACGTCTGCATCAACTGCTTGAAACCTTTTCCAGTCTCACCGCCGAGCAAGTTCTCGCCCTTGATCTTGAACCCGTCAAACGCCAGCTCGTATTCTTTCATGCCGCGGTAACCCAAGACCTCGATCTCGCCGCCCGTCATGCCGTCTGTGGGGAACGGGTTTGCATCATCACCAGGGGTCTTTTCGGCGAGAAACATCGACAAACCTTTATAGTCAGTCGTGTCAGGGTCCGTGCGGGCGAGCATCGTCATGACATGGGTGCGGGCGGCATGAGTGATCCACGTCTTATTGCCCGTGACCTCCCAATCGTCGCCCTTCTTGACGGCGCGGGTGCGCAAAGCGCCCAGATCAGACCCTGTATTCGGTTCAGTAAACACAGCCGTCGGCAAAGTTTCGGCAGAGGCAATCTGTGGCAACCACTTTTGCTTTTGCTCTTCGGTGCCACCGCACAAGATCAACTCGGCGGCGATCTCGGAACGGGTGCCTAGCGATCCCACACCAATATAGCCGCGCGACAATTCCTCGGACACAACGCACATCGACGATTTCGACAGGCCAAAGCCGCCGTATTCCTCGGGGATGGTCAGGCCAAACACGCCCATTTCGGCCAATTCCTCGATGATTTGCATCGGGATCAACTCGTCTTTCAAATGCCATTCGTGGGCAAAGGGTTCGACCTTCTCGACCGCGAAACGGCGGAACTGATCGCGGATCATTTCCAACTCTTCATCCAGACCCGTGGCACCGACGGTGACATTGGCGGATTGTTCTTGCATCAATTCAACCAGACGGGTGCGGGCGGCTTGCGTATTCGCAGTCTGCGCTAGCGTAGCCTCGGCATCCGTCATCACAACGCCCGTGACACCCATATCATGCAGGCGGATCATCTCGGCTTGGTTCATCTGAATGCCGCCATGGATTTGGGCGATATATTCACCAAAGGCGATCTGGTGGATCAATTGCTCGATTTCGCCAAACTTGGCATCCGCTTTCAAACGCTCGGCCCATGCCTGCATCTGGTGCAGGGCTTGGACATAGGTCGCCAGCCACGCGACACCGTGGGCGGCAGTCTGGTTCGCTTCAATCAGCTTGGCGGAAATGCGGCCCCCATCGGTGACCGTCGTGCGCAGGTTTTCCTTGGCAGCAGTCAAGATCGCATCAACGGCGGGCAGAGTGGCAGCAGTCGTTTCTAGCAGGCCTGCAAGTAAAGGGCTGTGTGTCATTGTCATATCCTGTCCGTCGTGTGCCATTGCGCGTCTCCAGTATTGTGCAGGTGCAGAGATATAACCTTCGCACCTGCAGCGCAACAATCATATCAAAGGGTGTGTCAATTTGAACAAAAATGTCGTGATGAAATTATTGTGCATCTGGACAAAGTCCACCCTATCAAGGGGCGATGGATACACTTCTAAACCTTATGACGCCAAGCCTATTGGTCTATGCACTGCTTGTCAGTCTCTTTGCTGGGATGATCAAAGGGGTCGTGGGATTCGCGATGCCTACGATCCTGATCTCGGGCTTGTCGACGTTTCTATCCCCCGAACTCGCCTTGGCTGGCCTGATCCTCCCCACCCTGATCACCAACGGGATGCAGGCATTCAGGCAGGGATTCGCGGCCGCGTGGCAATCGATCGTGCGGTTTCGGGCGTTCATGTTCGTCGGGGCAATGGTCCTGCTGGGTAGCGCACAATTGGTGCGGGTGCTGCCCTCTAGCGTGATGTTTATGATCATCGGAATGTCCGTCGCGGGCTTTGCGCTGATGCAACTCTCGGGTTGGCAGCCTAAGCTGCCTGAAAAGTCGTGGCGCCTAGAGGCGGCGATCGGCGCATTCGCAGGCTTTATCGGCGGGTTGTCGGGGATATGGGGGCCGCCCACCGTGGCCTATCTGACCGCGATCAACACACCCAAAGTCGAACAGATGCGCGTGCAAGGCGTGATCTTCGGGCTGGGCGCGTTCATGTTATTGCTGGCGCATATCCAGTCGGGCGTGGCGACGTGGGAAACGCTCCCCTTCTCGGCGGTGCTCGTTGTGCCCGCAGTGATCGGGGTCTTGATCGGCTTTCAATTCCAAGACCGGATTGACCAAAAGCAGTTCAAGCATCTGACCTTGATCGTGCTGTTTGTTGGTGGGTTGAACCTGATCAGGCGCGGGCTGATGGGCTAAACATATCCTACGACAGTAACTCTTCAAATCCACAGGCGCGGGCCAGTTCGGGCACTTGGTCGGGCGGCAGCACTTCGAATGTCGTGCGGTAAAGAACCGTGTCCCCTTGCATCGCCTGCATTTGCCAGATGCCTGTCACCAACTCGTAGTCAAAGTCGAACTGATAAAACGTCAGTGACGGATCAAGACCCGAAATGCGACTACCAAAAGACTGGACGGTCGCCCCCGCATCACCCATCGCAGGATGGCTGATCGTGATACTCACGCCCTCAATGCCCGCTGGATCAAAGGCCTGCGATTTCACGCCAAAGCCGATGCCAATCACGGCAGGCACGTGGCGCTTCAGCGACACGAAAGGCGGATCAACGTCAATAAGATGCGTTGTGCCTGCAACAGTATCAGGGGCCTTGCTGATCCCCGTGGTCGGCGGGGCGCAAATGATGCCCGCTTCATGCCTTGCGATCTTGGGGCCGATCTTATCGGGCTGCGGACCTGCTTGGGCTAGCAACGCCACAGGCAATACGGCAAAGAAAAAGGTGCACCACTTCATAGGGTGCACCTTATCAGTCTTTTACGCTTGGAACAGGGCCTAGCCGATCGCGGCGGCCTTCACGTCGTCGTCAATGAACGGGACGTACTTTTCAAAGTTGTCGCTGAACATGCCAACCAGCTTGGCGGCCTGCGTGTCATAGGCGGCTTTGTCGGCCCATGTGTCGCGTGGGTTCAGCAATGTGGCATCAACACCGTCACAGGTCATCGGCACTTCAAAGCCAAAGTTGGGGTCTTTGCGGAACGTGTTCTCAACCAAAGAGCCATCAAGCGCAGCGGTCAGCAAAGCACGGGTGGCCTTGATCGGCATACGCGAGCCTGTGCCATAAGCACCACCGGTCCAGCCCGTGTTCACCAACCAGCACGTCGCACCATGTGTCGCGATCTTTTCGCGCAGCAGGTTGCCATAAACCTCTGGGCGGCGGGGCATGAACGGCGCACCAAAGCAGGTCGAGAATGTCGGCTCTGGCTCGGTTACGCCGCGCTCTGTGCCAGCAACCTTCGAGGTGAAACCGGACAAGAAATGATACATCGCCTGCGCCGGGGTCAAACGGCTGATCGGCGGCAAGACACCAAAGGCATCACATGTGAGCATGATGATATTTTTGGGGTGACCTCCAAGGGCAGTGTCCGACGCGTTACCAATATAGTTCAGCGGGTAAGCGCAACGCATGTTCGCCGTCAGGCTGTCGTCGTTGAAATCCAACTCGAACGTCTCAGGGTCAAAGATCATGTTCTCGATGACGGTATGGGGCATCGAACATGTGGCGTAGATCTCTGGCTCGGCTTTCGGGTCCAGGCCAATGGTCTTGGCATAGCAGCCACCCTCAAAGTTAAACGTGCCGCGATCCGACCAGCCATGCTCGTCGTCACCGATCAATACGCGGGTTGGATCGGCAGACAATGTCGTCTTGCCCGTGCCGGACAGACCAAAGAACACAGCCGTATCAACAGGATTGCCTGGCGCGTGGTTGGCAGAGCAATGCATCGGCATGATGCCCTTTTCTGGCAACATGTAGTTGAGCAGGGTAAACACCGACTTTTTGTTCTCGCCAGCGTATTCGGTGCCACCGATCAAGATCAGCTTGGCGTCAAAGTTCAAGGCAATGACCGTTTCAGAGCGGCAACCATGCTTGGCAGGATCGGCTTTGAACGTCGGGCAGTTGATAATGGTGAAATCAGGCACGAAATCGGCCAGCTCGGATGCCTCTGGGCGGCGCAGCAGGTGGCGGATGAACAGGCCATGCCATGACAATTCGGCAATAACGCGGACATCCAGACGGTGGGCTGGGTCAGCGCCGCCAAACAAATCTTGAACGTCGTATGATCCGCCTTTCATATGCTCCAGCATATCAGCGTAAAGGACGTCAAACTTTTCGGCATCCATTGGCGGATTGTTTTCCCACCAGATCGTGTCTTTGACAGACGGTGTGGCGACGACGAATTTGTCCTTTGGCGAACGACCTGTGTGCTTGCCTGTGGTGACCAAAAACGCGCCGCCCTTGCCAGTAACACCTTCGCCCGCAGCGACTGCGGCGTCCTGTAATTCGGCTTCAGAGCGGTTGTAATACACATAACCCAGCCCTGTGATGCCCTGATCTTCTAGCTTCATCTTTGGGTTGACCGTTCCTTGGTCCATGGGTTCGCTCCTGAATTGGGGGCTCATTGCTGCCCCGATGCCCCTGCATAACATCATGTTTTTAAGTGCTGAAACCCCAGATTGTCGCAGTTAGCGCAACCAAGGCACTGTTAGCGCAACCATAAGGGGGGCTGACGGGAAAGATGGTGCATTTTAGTCATTACTTACCACTTATGAGGACAAATAAGGCACGTCGCATGCCCTGATTCGCACTTGAGGGTTGATTCGCCGCCTGAAATTGCCGAAAATAATTGAAAAAAGCAGGCAAATAATAATTGAGCAGTAAGGGTAAACTCCCATGTCAAAAATTGCATTGGTAGATGACGACAGGAATATCCTGACGTCCGTCGCGATGACTCTCGAAGCCGAAGGTTTCGAGGTAGAAACATATAATGATGGTCAGGCCGCTCTCGACGGCTTTAACAAACGTATGCCGGATATCGCCGTGCTGGACATTAAGATGCCCCGCATGGACGGCATGGATTTGTTGCAGCGCGTGCGCCAGAAATCGTCGATGCCGGTCATCTTTTTGACCTCCAAGGACGATGAGATCGACGAGGTCCTCGGGCTTCGGATGGGGGCGGACGACTATGTAAAGAAACCGTTCTCACAGCGTTTGCTGGTGGAACGTACTCGTGCGCTCTTGCGTCGTCAGGATGCGATTTCAGGTGAAACGATTGAAGAAACCGAAGAAACCAAAGTGATGGTTCGCGGTGAATTGGTCATGGATCCGCTGCGTCACGCGGTCAAATGGAAGGGTAACGATGTGTCCCTTACCGTGACAGAATTCCTTTTGTTGCAAGCACTTGCGCAGCGTCCGGGCTTTGTGAAGTCGCGCGATCAGTTGATGGACGTGGCTTATGATGATCAAGTCTATGTTGATGACCGCACGATCGACAGCCACATCAAACGTCTGCGCAAAAAGATGCGGAATACTGATGACACCTTCTCGGCGATCGAGACGCTTTACGGCATCGGTTATCGCTATAACGAAGAATAGAAAATGACCGTGGCCCCGAAAATAGATATCCATAATCTGGAGTCTGTCAGGGCTGCGGCCAGAACGCCCGACCTTGTGTTGGGCGACGACTGGGTGGCACCTCAGGCGTTAGGCGAGAACGAGTTGGGCGAAAAACGGCGTCGCCGCAATTGGCTGTCGCTGCGTGGCTCTCCTATCGCGCGCAAAATCATTACCTTTAACCTGATTGCGATGATGCTGCTGATCGCGGGTGTGTTGTTTATCAACTCGTCACGCGACACGCTGGCCTATCAACGCGCAACTGGTCTGGTCTCTGAAACTGAACTGATCGCAAACGTGTTCGAGGCACAGTT
The DNA here is from genome assembly GCA_024686085.1 of Loktanella sp. Taxonomy (GTDB): domain Bacteria; phylum Pseudomonadota; class Alphaproteobacteria; order Rhodobacterales; family Rhodobacteraceae; genus Yoonia. The sequence continues at coordinate 5,699 of JAIBDT010000026.1, read as the reverse complement.
GCCCGCAGCAGCACCTGTCAATCTTGTCACAGGTGACGGCATCGATGTCGCAGCTACTCTGGACGGTTTAAGTTTGCACAATGGCGTTGTCGTTGGGGTTTTTGACCTACAGGCAAATCTAGTGGCCCAGCTTGAAGGCACCGGTGCGGACGTCAGCATCGAAGGCTTGGATCGTGCTGAGGGCGCGACCTTCCTTACGAATATTCTGAACGGGGCTTGGAACAGCATGGCGGCGCTGTTTGGGCAGGCGGCTGACGGTTCGACGCCTATGGCTTTGACCAGTCCGGAAGTTGCCGCGGCTGTGTCAGGCGCGCTGGGTGGGACGACCCAGATACAAACCCTTAACGAATTGGGCGACACCCGCTACATCGTCACCTCTCCAATCATGCAAGGCGGCAAACCCGTCGGCGACGGCGCCGTGCAAGGTGCCGCAGGCGAGCTGGATGCATTGGTGCGCCGCGAGCGCGAGAAGGTCTTGCAGCTGTTCCTCGTGGGCTTGGTCATTAGTATCGTGTTAAGCCTTTTGCTGGCTTCCACGATCGCAAATCCGCTGGCAGACTTGGCCGCGGCGGCCGAAATCGGCCGCGACAAGAACGCCCGTAAAATGTCGCCGACACGGGTGCGGATCCCCGATCTTAGCGCGCGACCCGACGAGATTGGCCGTCTGTCCAGCGCGCTGCGCGGGATGGTATCGGCGCTGTATGAACGGATTGAAGGCAACGAACAATTCGCCGCCGACGTGGCCCACGAAATCAAGAACCCGCTGGCATCCCTGCGCTCTGCCGTGGGCACATTGCGGGTCGCAAAGCGTGACGACCAGCGCGAAACATTGCTGAACGTGATCGAACACGACGTGCGCCGCTTGGACCGGTTGGTCAGTGATATCTCGAACGCGTCGCGGTTGGACAGTGAATTGGTCAAGGAAGAAGAAGAATCCTTCGACATCCTGAAAATGCTAGGCAACATCAACGACTTCTTGGGCCGCGAAGCCGAAGCAAAAGACATCGACTATATCGCCGACCTGCCCGACGATCCAATTATCGTGCAGGGGCTTGAGGGCCGTTTGGCGCAGGTGTTCGTCAATCTGATCACCAACGCGATCTCGTTCTGCGAAGACGGTGACGCGATCCGCGTTTGGGCGCGCCGCCGGGAAAACCGTGTTTTGATCGTCGTGGAAGACACCGGTCCGGGCATCCCGAACGAAGCGCTGACCAAGGTTTTCAAGCGCTTTTATTCGGAACGCCCCGAAGGACAGTTTGGCAATAACTCTGGCCTTGGCCTTGCGATTTCCAAGCAGATTGTCGAGGCCCATGGCGGCGTGATCTGGGCGGAAAACATCCGCCCGACAGAGGCCGATATGACGTCTGAACCGCTTGGCGCCCGCTTTGTTGTCGGTCTTCCGGTCTAGGAAATGCAAACCTTATCCGCGGATAAGATTCTGCATGCCAGCTGCGTTTGTGTGGAAGGCAAAGGCGTTTTGATCCTTGGCAAAAGTGGCGCAGGCAAGTCCGCGCTGGCGCTGGCCTTGATGGCTTACGGCGCAGAGCTTGTCGCGGATGATCGCGTCGCCCTTAGGGTCGAGGACGGGGCCGTGATCGCAAGCTGCCCGCCCACCATCGCGGGGCTTATCGAGGCGCGGGGGATTGGCATCCTGAATGCTGAATATCGACCCAACGTATCGCTCGGTCTGGTCATTGACCTAGATGAGGTTTCCGAAGAGCGGATACAGCCGCGACGTCTTATCACGCTATTGGGATGCGATCTGCCCTTGCTACATGGCGTGGAGGGAATACATTTCGCACCTGCGATTCTGCAGTTTTTACGTGCTGGCCGGAGTAACCGATGACTGACACTGCGCCATTGACCATATCCCCGCATCCCAATCTTGTGCTTGTCACAGGCCCTTCTGGCGCGGGGCGGTCCACGGCGATCAATGCGCTGGAGGACCTTGGGTATGAGGTGATTGATAACCTGCCGCTGTCGCTATTGTCGGTGCTGCTGGACGGCCCTGCGCCGACCCGCCCGCTCGCTTTGGGCCTAGATGTGCGCAACCGCGATTTCAGTACAAACGCGCTGGTGGCCGCGATTGATGCATTGAACGAGCGCAGAGATATCGCGTCGCAGGTTTTGTATCTGGACGCCGCCGAAGAAGAACTTGTCCGCCGCTATTCAGAGACCCGCCGCCGTCATCCATTGGCGAGCGATGCCCCCCCCTTGGCAGGTATCGCCCGCGAGCGTGAATTGCTGGTGCGTATTCGTGCCCGCGCTGACGTTTTGATTGATAGCGGCGGCATGTCCCCGCATGACCTGCGTGCCGAGGTGGAAAAGTGGTTCGCCCCCAGTGCGGGCCGCGTTTTGGGTGTTACGATCCATTCGTTTTCGTACAAGCGCGGTTTGCCCCGTGGCTTGGATATCGTGATGGACTGTCGGTTTTTGCGGAACCCGCATTGGGAAGAGGCTTTGCGCGCGCTTGATGGCCGCGATGCGGCCGTCGATGCCTATGTCGCGGCTGACCCGCGCTTTGATCCCTTCTTTGAAAAGATCAAAGGTTTGGCCGATCTTTTGCTGCCCGCCCATAAGGAAGAGGGCAAATCGCACTTATCCATTGGCTTTGGTTGTACGGGCGGACAGCACCGTTCGGTCACAGTTGCCGAAAGACTGGCCGAGGCCCTTGCGAAGGACGGTTGGCAGGTGTCTAAACGGCATCGAGAAATGGAACGGCGTGATGCGCAAGCATCCGGTAGTCGAGGATAAAGGCTTGATCGGAATCGTGATTGTCGCACATGGCGGTTTGGCGGGTGAATACCTGTCTGCGGTCGAGCATGTTGTCGGTGTGCAAAAGGGGATGCGTAGTATTGCGATTGGCCCCGAAGATGATCGCGCGGCCAAGCAGGCCGAGATTTGCGATGCCGCAGATGCCGTTGATCTGGGCCACGGTGTTGTCATTGTGACCGATATGTTTGGTGGCTCGCCGTCGAATTTGTCGCTGCGCGCTTGTAGCCCCCAGAACCGTCGCATCCTTTACGGTGCCAATTTGCCGATGCTGATCAAGCTTGCCAAGTCCCGTCACCTAGAGGTTCCCGAGGCCGTTGATGCCGCTTTGGACGCTGCCCATAAATACATCAATAGCCATAGTGTAGGACCTGCTTGATATGACTACCCGTCGTTTGAAGATCGAGAACATCAAGGGTCTGCATGCCCGCGCTTCGGCCAAACTGGCCGCTGTCGTTGAGGAGTTTGACGCGACGGCAACTGTGTCCAAGGACGGTATGGACGCCTGTGGTGATAGTATCATGGGCCTTTTGATGTTGGCAGCTTCTATCGGAACCTATATTGAGGTCTCCACGAGCGGCCCGGATGCCGAACCGCTTGCTGATGCCATCGAGGCACTGGTTGCGGATAAGTTTGGTGAGGGCGGATAGAACCGTCGTCACACGCGCAAAAAGGGGGGTGACCTTATGGCCGACACGACCCAGAAAGCTGTGATCGCCGAAGATCAGGACGTTGCCCCACGCGTATATAATCGCCGTGCCCTGACCTATTCCAACACATTTGACAGCCCCGTAAAGCGTAACGTTATCCGCGCGATCGAGTTGCTGACCGGTAAAATCCGCATCGCCCGTTTGGTCCGCCGTTTTGAAAAGATGGGCACGTTTAAGGGCCAAGCCTTCTGGCGTGCCACATTGGATGTCATGGGCATTGATCTGCTGACCCCAGCCGATCAACTGGCCCGTATTCCCAAGACCGGTCCTGTGATTTTTGTCGCCAACCACCCGCATGGTTTGGTGGATGGTATGATCTTGGCGGATCTGATTGGCCGTGTCCGTGACGACTACCGTATTCTCACAAGGTCGCTGTTGGTTGGCATTGATGAAGATGCCGCCAGCTATATGATTGCTGTTCCCTTTCCGCATGAACCTGACGCGCAAAAGAAGATGGTCGAGATGCGCAAGGCCGCGATGACCCATTTGCAAGAGGGTGGCATTGTTGCGTTGTTTCCGTCCGGTGTGGTCGCAAGTTCCGACAGCATGTTCGGCCCCGCGGTTGAACGCGAATGGAATGTGTTTACCGCCAAGATGATCCGCACGTCGGGAGCCACAGTTGTCCCGTGCTTTTTCCCCGGATCAAATTCGCGGGTCTACCAGATTGCCAACCGCATCTCCGCCACGTTGCGCCAAGGTCTTTTGCTGCACGAGATTGTGCATGCCTTTAACAAGCCCCAGAAACCGGTTGTGGGTGCACCGATCCCGCAGGCCGAGATTGATGCCCGCGCGAAGGACCCCCGTGCCTTTATGGCATGGCTACGCACCCATACGTTGGGGCTACAGGACTAGCGCGTCGGCACGGGCACATCGCCACGGTAATCATAGAAACCGCGCTGGGTTTTGCGCCCAAGCCAGCCTGCCTCGACGTATTTTGTCAGCAGCGGGCAGGGCCGGTATTTGGTGTCGGCCAACCCGTCGTGCAGCACGTTCATGATCGCAAGGCAGGTATCGAGCCCGATAAAGTCGGCCAGTTCTAGCGGTCCCATGGGGTGATTGGCGCCCAGTTTCAGGGATGTGTCGATGGACTGCACGGACCCCACTCCTTCGTAGAGCGTGTAGATCGCCTCGTTGATCATCGGCATCAGGATGCGGTTGACGATGAACGCGGGGAAGTCCTCGGATGCGGTGCTGGTCTTGCCAAGCCGTGCCACGACTTTTTGGCAGGCTTTGAACGTGGGCTCATCCGTCGCGATGCCGCGGATCAATTCGACCAACTGCATGATCGGCACGGGGTTCATAAAGTGGAAGCCCATGAACCGCTCGGGCCGGTCCGTGCGCGAAGCAAGGCGCGTGATTGAAATTGACGAGGTGTTTGAGGTCAGGATTGTGTCGGGCTTCAGATGCGGTACGAGGTCTTCAAAGATCGCTTGTTTGATTGTCTCGCGCTCTGTTGCGGCTTCGATCACAAGGTCGGTCTGGCCGAGGTCGGTGAGCGTTTGGGTTGTTCCAATGCGCGCCATGGCATCGTTTTTTGCGGCGGCTTCGATCAGACCCTTGTCGACCTGACGTGTCAGGTTGCGGTCGATCAGATCAATGGCAGCCTGCAGGGCATCACCGTTGATATCGTTGAGCAGGACTTCATAGCCTGCGAGTGCAAAAACATGCGCAATACCGTTGCCCATTTGGCCTGCGCCGACGATGCCTACCCGTTCAATTGTCATAGCGATCCCTTTCGTGGTCATGCGCACCATATGCGCCCAAAGCGGGCGCGGGCAAGGCGCATGATCCGTTAAAAGAAAGTTCAAGTTTTCACATTAGCGAAATCGCAATGCCTTTCGGCGAATCTAGGGTCAAGAAATGAATCCTCGCGAAAGCTACTTGTCATGAAACATGAAACCCGAGACGGCGCTGGTCTGTCCTATGCGCCTTGCCGCTATGGTATGTCACGCATCCTATTTCGTGGGCCACGACGCCGGTTGGACACACCCTACGCCGCTTTTATCGGCGGCACCGAGACCTTCGGCAAATACATTGATCGCCCGTTCCCCGCATTGATCGAAAAGGAGATCGGCAAAACATGTGTCAATTTCGGCTGCGTGAACGGCGGTGTTGATGCCTTTGTGAATGATCCCACAATTATGTCTGCTTGCCATGACGCCCAGATCACTGTGGTGCAGGTTATGGGGGCAAATTTCCTGTCGAACCGGTTTTACT
>JAIBDT010000109.1 GCA_024686085.1 Loktanella sp. | reverse complement strand
CTGCTTTGGTCGGACATCGTGCGCGACAGCATGGCAACCTCGATCCCCGCGACCTACTGGCAGCTGGCCCGCACCGCGTGGACCTATGTCACATCGGGCGCCTTGCGGCGATTGATGTGGATGCGCAAGGGGCCTGTGATTGCAGCACTTTATCCTGTGGGCATGTTGCTGCTGCAGCTTTTGATCGCCGTTATCGCGGGGGCTGTGGTCAATGCGTGGGGCAAGGCCTTGCTGATGCCTTACATCGGCATATTCGGGCATCTCATCTCGCTTGCGGCAGGTGTTGCGGTGAGTGTGCAAATCCTGCGCTGGTTCAAAAAGAAGGACGGTAAGTTCTTTGCCTATTACCTGATGCATGACTACGCGTTTTCGGCGCGCTGGCGCGGCGCGAACCCAGAGGCGTTAGAGACGCGGATGGATGCTCTGGTGATATTATCGCGGCGGCATTGGCGGACGACGTCGAAGAAGTGCTAATTGTTGGCCATTCGTCTGGCGCGCATTTGGCGGTTTCAATCCTTGCGGATTTGATCCGTGCGGGCAGGGTGCCTGCGGGTGCGCCTGCGTTGGGGTTTTTGTCTTTGGGTCAAGTTGTACCGATGATGTCATTTCTGCCCGATGCGTACCGCCTGCGCGGTGATCTTGCGTATCTCAGCGTGCAAGATGGCATCACTTGGGTTGATGTCACGGCACCGGGGGATGGCTGTGCCTTTGCGCTGTGTGACCCTGTCGCGGTGTCTGGCATGCAGACTGATGAGAGCAAATGGCCGCTGGTGATATCTGCGGCATTTACCCAATCGCTGGCCCCTGAAACGTGGAAAGCCTTACGCTGGCGGTTTTTCCGGCTGCATTTTCAGTATCTTTGCGCTTTTGATCGGCCTAAGGATTACGACTATTTCCAGATCACGGCGGGGCCTATGACTTTGGCGGATCGTTTTCATGATCGCCCACCGTCGAAATCGCGCATTGATGTAACGGCCTCGAAATACACGAGCACTGCACCATGATGCCGCCCAAACCGTCTTCGCGCCCTGAAAAGGTGACGTTGTGGCGGTATCTGAAGCTATTTCGCCAAGATATCCTGTCGGCGCAACCTGCCAAGCTGTATCGCGCGTGGATGGCTGAATTTCGCACACCATTCTTCCGCAGCTACATGGTTAATGACCCAAACCTGATCCATCGAGTGCTGAAAGAACGTCCCGATGATTTTCCGAAATCGGACCGTATTGGAGCAGGGCTGCGGCCCTTGCTGGGGGATAGCGTATTTCTGACCAATGGCGAGACATGGAAGCGGCAGCGCCGTATCATTGACCCGTCGTTTGAGGGCGGACGCCTGCGCGAAACCTTTCCGGCCATGTGGGCAGCAGGAGAGGCGGCGGTGGTCCGGATGAAGGGGTTTGCAGACGGCCAACCCCATGACATTGAACCCGAAACCAGCCATGCAGCGGCCGACGTAATTTTTCGCACGTTGTTTTCGATCCCGATTGAGGACGAAATTGCGACCCGTGTGTTTGATGAATTCCGCAGTTACCAGCGCACGCAGCTGATTCTGAACCTTGCAGCTTTTATTCCAGGGCCGCGCTGGATGCCGCGGTTTTTCAAGTCGGAAACCAAACAGACGGCCAAGGCGATCAGGGCCTTGATCACGGACCTGACCCAACAGCGTTTGCAAGCGATCAAGACGGGTGATGCGCCTGATGATCTGGCGACCAAGATAATGACAACGGCTGACCCGCAGACGGGAGAGACGTTCACGGTTGAGGAAATGGTCGATCAGGTCGCCATCTTCTTTCTGGCCGGACATGAGACCAGCGCTTCTGCGCTCGCATGGACGCTGTATTTATTGGCGCTCTACCCCGAATGGCAGGACGCGCTGGCGCAAGAGGCCGACACGCTGACCGCTGAGTTCAGTAGCGTGTCAAAGTTGCGCAAAACCCGCGATGTGTTCCGCGAGGCCTTGCGGCTTTATCCCCCTGTGCCGATGATGGTGCGCGAGACCACATGCCCCGAGAATTTCCGTCATCGCGATGTCCCGAAGGGCGCGCAGGTAGTTCTGTCGCCGTGGCATTTGCACCGTCACGAGCGGCTGTGGGATAACCCCGACGGCTTTGACCCCACGCGTTGGGCGACGGAGAATGGCATTTCAGTTTGAGGTCGTTGCGGATCAGGTGCCAGAACCCGTCGCGCATTTGACCGGCAGGTCCAAGCACGGCATCTGGTTGCGATTCGTCCCGCGAGACAACTGATTGTTTCGTCTGTTGCGACGAAGCTGTTTTGGTGAGCTGACTAAGGGGCTGCCTAGAAACAGTGCAATTG
>JAIBDT010000004.1 GCA_024686085.1 Loktanella sp. | reverse complement strand
CACCTTGTCGCCTGCCAGAACGCGGATGCGGTTTTTGCGCATCTTGCCTGCCGTATGTGCGATGATCGTATGGCCATTCTCAAGCTCAACCAGAAACGTCGCATTGGGCAGAAGTTCTTTCACGACACCTGGGAATTCGAGCAGTTCTTCCTTGGCCATGTGATCTCCTATTTTGATCCGCCCACCAATTGTTGTGGACGCGTGGTAAATGCGCCTGAATCAACTAATTTTCAAGAGGTAAAGAGCAATCAATCCCAATCAGTCCGTTTCATCCCTTGCAGGACCAAACCGTTCAATCAAGCGTTCCATGATCTGATCACGAGTTTGACGGTAGCTGACCAAACGGGTCTCACGGCTTTCGCCCAGCCCTGTGGGGTCAAGGATAGGCCAGTATTCCACCTCAAGATGATAAAATCGCGTCAGGTCAAGGGCGCGACGCTGACTGGCAGGTGAAAGCGCGAGCACCAGATCAAATGACGATAGATCGTCGCCCCATTGTTCCATCTCGTCAAAACTACGCGAGCGATGGCGCGACAGCTCAACACCCAAATCTGCGCAAACTGCCACAGCAAATCCGTCAATCTCAAGGTCATTTTTGACCCCAACAGACTGGATATAACACTCTGTTCCATATAGCTTTTTCATGATGCCTTCGGCCATCGGAGACCTTACGGCATTGTGGTCACAGCAAAACAAAACCGACTGCGGCAACGGTTGAACTGGTTGATCTGCAACCATGCCTTAGCCCCCGAAATGCAATACGCAAATCAAGGTAAACAGGCGTCGGGCGGTGTCGATATCGACGTCTGCTTTCCCCTCTAGCCGCTCTTGCAGCACCCTTGCGCCCTCATTGTGGATGCCACGGCGCGCCATATCAATTGTCTCGATCTGACTGGGCGGCATGGTTTTGACCGCGTCAAAATAGCTTTCACAAATCTGAAAATAGTCCTTCACAACCTGACGGAACGGTCCAAGCGACAGGTGGAATTCGCCTGCTGGGCTCTCGTCTTCTGTTTGCACATCAAACACCAAGCGGCGTTCTTTGATCGACAGACCCAGCCGAAAAGGGCCGCTTGGCACATCGCGATCATCGCGGGCAGGCAATGAGAAAGAGTTTTTCTCCATCAGATCAAACATCGCAACCTTGCGCTCTTGTTCGATCTCGGCGGTCGGCACAGGCAGGCCGCGATCATCTAGGTCGATATGGATAATGCGGCTCATGATTGGTTAATCCGATCTAATCGCGCACGCACGGACAGCCCGTGCGCCTCTAGGCTTTCTGATATCGCCAACCGTTCAGCCGACGGGCCAATCGCGGCTAACGCCTCTGGGGTCATGCGGGCCAAGGTCGTGCGCTTGATAAAGTCCATCACTGACAATCCGCTAGAAAAACGGGCAGAACGCGCCGTAGGAAGTACATGGTTAGGTCCACCGATGTAATCACCGATGGCTTCAGGCGTCCAGCCTCCGATGAAAATAGCGCCCGCATGGGTAACGCGCGTGGCCAAACCGTCGGCATCAGCGGTGCAAAGTTCCAAATGTTCTGGCGCAATCCGGTCGGAGAGGGCCACCGCTTCGTCCATATTCGCCACCGTAATCACGGCACCAAAGTCAGCCCAGCTTTTGCCCGCAATCGCGCGTCGCTCTAAGGTTTCAAGGCGTTTATCAACCGCAGCAGCGACCGCACGGCCAAATCCGGCATCATCCGTGATCAGCAAGGACTGCGCACTTTCATCGTGCTCGGCCTGTGATAGCAGATCAAGCGCAATCCAGTCAGGGTCATTGTCCTTGTCCGCAATCACCAAAATTTCGGACGGCCCTGCGATCATGTCGATGCCAACCTTGCCAAAAACACGGCGCTTGGCCGCAGCGACAAAAGCATTGCCCGGCCCTGTGATCTTATCAACAGGGGCAATTGTCTCGGTGCCATAGGCAAGGGCTGCAATCGCTTGCGCGCCACCAATACGGTAAATCTCGTCGACGCCCGCAATGCGCGCGGCCATCACAACCAGCGGGTTCGAGACACCATCAGGGGTCGGCACAACAATCGCCAAGCGCCCTACCCCCGCCACCTTTGCAGGGATCGCGTTCATCAAGACGGACGACGGATAAGACGCCAATCCACCCGGCACATAAAGGCCAGCGGCAGATACAGGCGTCCAGCGCCAACCAAGGGTCGCGCCAACCTCATCGGTCCACGACTGATCCTCGGGCAACTGGAGGGCGTGATAGGCACGAATGCGTGCGGCAGCCATTTCCAACGCAGCACGATCCTCGTCCGACACCAGCGCACATTCAGCCTCAATCTCTGCTGGCGAAAAGCGCATCGTTTCCGCCGTTAGGTCCAAACGATCAAACTTGGACGTTAGATCAATGACAGCCGCATCACCGCGCGCGCGCACATCGGCAATGATATCCGCGACAATCGCGCCTACATCAGGGCTGTCTTCACGCTTGGCACCCAGCAAGGCAACAAAGCGAACCTCAAAATCAGGATCGGTGGTGGACAGAAACTGCGGCATAAAGCGACTCCTTTGCGCGAGACATAGCGTGACCAGCAAGGGGCATCAATGGCAGCACGCCTGTAAACGCGCGTCAGATCAAGGCGACGCTCAGATCCAAGTAATATTTGCATGACAAGGCCAATGTAGGCTTCGCGCCCTTCTTGACGGATGCTGCACAACACACCAAAATCTGGATTGGCCGCGCGGTGCGTCTATGCATGGGAGAACAGGCATGAACGTCAAGGAAATGTCCGAAGATTTCCGAAATCGATATCCAGAAATAACCAAAGCCGCAGATACCAGACACTTAGAAATCTGGGGCAGTGTCGAAGATGAAGCGGCATTTGTCTGGTTTGAGAGCCTTGCTTACGCGCTTAACGCGCAAATGGGTTTTCCAGAACGAGGCACTGATTTTCCTGCGATATTCAATTACTTTGACACAATGTTGCGTGCGGGCAGCAAAGAGGTGAAGAACTGCATTGATGTCAGTTTTGTAGAGAACCTCTTTTGGGAAGTCATTCCAAAGAATGCTACTCCTGTTTGGGCTACACTGCCAAAAAGCTTACAACAATTATATATTGATTTTCATGGTCGCCCCCCAAAGTTAGGATGACCAAAAAAACCAGCTTTGCGCGCATGAACGTAGCTATCGGAGCAGCTGCTGCGAACGAAGGTAGCCCCACTCGTTCTTTCAGTGACAGAATTTCACGTCAGTCGTGCGCAGGCACCTTCCGGGAAGGTGCAATATAAGGTCGGGTCACATCGCGCAACAAAACCTCTAGCGCCTCGACATCAACTGCTATCGCCCCGTCACCCGACAGGGTGAGGATAACACGGCCCGCGCCGTCGTCGTCCCCCGCTTCAAACCCAATCGACAACAAAGCGTGGATCGTATCGGCATCACCAGGTTGCACGCCTTGCGTTTTGACCGCGATCACGTCTTCAATAGACAAAACCGCCTGCACGCGCTCAACTTGCCGCTTGCCGATCTTTGCGTTTGGCGCATCTTCCCAGCGGAAACGGTTAATCAGCAAGGCGAAACGGCGGGCCTTCCGGTCCCACCGCATCTCGGACGCTGGAAAAACGGCATCCTGCGCGAGCGACGACAGAACGGTTAAGTCTTCAATATCCAACGCCTTTAGGCGCAATGGGCGATCGCCGCCGTCTTCGAACTTTGCGTCGGTCATTTGCCCGATATCCGCTCGATCTGAGCGCCAACAGCACTCAGCTTTTCCTCTACATGCTCGTAGCCACGATCAAGGTGATAGACGCGGTTCACAATCGTTTCGCCCTCGGACGCAAGGCCCGCAAGGATCAACGACACAGAGGCGCGCAAATCAGTGGCCATCACTGGCGCACCCTTCATTTTATCAACACCCGTAACCGTGGCTGTGTTGCCATGCACGTCGATCTTGGCGCCCATACGCACCAATTCAGGGGCATGCATAAAGCGGTTCTCAAAGATGGTTTCTTTCAGCACAGACGTGCCTTCCGCAAAGCACAGCATCGCCATCATCTGGGCCTGCAAATCCGTCGGGAAACCCGGAAACGGCTCTGTGGTGACATCAACCGCGCGGGGGCGATCACCGCGACGCTTAACCTTCAAACCATTAGCCGTCTCGGTCACATCCACACCGGCAGCATCCAGTCTTTCAACAAACGATTCAACAAGATGCATACGACCGCCGATGCATTCAATCTCGCCACCCGTGAACACAGGGGCCAGCATATAAGTACCAAGTTCGATCCGGTCAGTCACAACGGGGTGCGTGGCGCCACCAAGACGGTCAACACCCTGAATTTCAATACGAGACGTGCCGTCGCCCTCGATCTGCGCGCCCATAGCACGCAAACAGGTGGCCAGATCGACGATCTCAGGCTCGCGGGCGGCGTTGTTAATGACTGTCGTGCCTTTGGCCAAGGTAGCGGCCATCATCAGGTTCTCAGTCGCACCAACAGAGGCGAACGGGAAATCAATGACCGCACCCTTTAGTTTACCACCAGCAGCTTTGGCATGCAGATAGCCGTCTTTCAACTCAATCGACGCGCCCATCTTTTCAAGACCGTCGGTGTGAATGTCCATCGGACGGGCACCAATCGCGCAACCGCCGGGCAATGACACAATCGCATGACCTTCGCGAGCCAAAAGCGGACCAAGCACAAGGTTGGACGCGCGCATTTTGCGCACAATATCATAGTCGGCAGTGGTGTTGATCGTGCCATGCGTGGACATGACCTGCACCTTGCCATCTTGCAGCTGGTTGATCTCTGATCCCAGCGAGCGCAGCAATTCGGCCATCGTTTTCATATCAGACAAGCGTGGCGCGTTCGTCAGCGTCAACGGTTCCTCGGACAGCAACGTGGCAGGCATCAACGCCAATGCGGCGTTCTTCGCACCAGCAATATGGATCTTGCCGTTTAGTTCACGGCCACCCTTAACTACGATCGAATCCATACCTGCCTACTCTTTCTTTTCGTTATCTTTGACGGCAGCCCGTGCACGGGTCTGCGCCTTGCGTTTTGCCATGTTGGCTTTCAACGACGCTTTCAGCCGATCCGCGCGGATTTCGGCCTCTGTGCGTTGTTTTTTGATCGGGCTATCACGTTCCATTACGCCCCTGTTACCAAGCTACACAAAAACCGTCCAGTGAGGGCTTGCACCAAATGTCGATTGCGGCTAATTCGACCCGCAGGATGCTGTGGTAGCTCAGTGGCAGAGCACACCCTTGGTAAGGGTGAGGTCGAGAGTTCAATCCTCTCTCACAGCACCATCCTAACTCCTTGATATTATGTAAATCCTTGTATTTACAGGCTGTATTGCACCCGAACTGCTACACAAGGGTGCCACGCAATGGGTTTAAATTGTCACCGCCAAGTCGTCGAAAAGGGACTCCTAATCTACAGTTTCACCAGCGTGTCCCCAAAGATTTATTGCCTTACGCAAACGAACAGTCAGTCGAAATACCTATCGCTGGCAGACTTCACCGCTTTAGGATTAGGCGCGGGATGCTCGATTTCTCACTGCGAACTCCTGATCCTCGTGAAGCAAAAGCGTGACATGCAGTAGCTTTGGCCGCCCTTTCGGACGTCTAGGCCGCGATGAGAGCAAAGCGTGGCAGTAAGCCCTTGGCACTTTCCCCTAAACAGTTGGGCGGACTCTACACAAAATTAGAGAAGTTTTGGGGACTCAGGTCAGGCGCAACCGCCCAAAACCTCCGCAAACTCGCAAAAATCTTTCCTGCACCGCAGCAAAAACGAAAGGCCTGACAAGAAGGGCGCTTGCGCTGCATTAAAAGCCCAACTTGCTGCGCTCGCAACATCGAGCTTTTCCACAAAATCAGCGGCATGCGGACCTTCGCTGCAAGTGCAAAACAATCCGCATCAAAGTCGAATAGCAAATTTTCGTTGTGATCCATGTATTGGATTCCCAAGCTGAACTATCGTTGCAGCCTCGATTTGCACTCCGAACAACTTCGCCGAGCAGGAAGTAATCGATCAAGGATGGGCTGATGCTGGGAACAACACGTAATTGAATGCACCAGCTGGTTAAGCATCAAATAAATGGCTTCCGGAATCTTGTTTTCCGGACTCGCGAGGATCAAAAGTTTTTGGATCAATTTAAAGGTTAGATCTCTTCCAAAGTCTGAAATACGGCGTCGCGGTCAGACAGAACCAGCAAAAGGACCAAGTCGTCTGGCTGTATTTGTTCAAGTATCAATTTTGCGCCAAGAGAAGGTGAACCGGCAGTCAAGATATCTCGGGCAGAAAACCCCGCAAAAATTGCTGATGACCTGATAATTTCTGGTATTTCGCCCGGCATGCGACCACGTAAATGGTCCGCAATTTCTGCAGCAACAATGAGGTCAGGTCGGAACTTAAGCGCTGTCGTAGTGACCTCATTGATGACCTGATCAGAGTGATCGCCAGGTTGGCTGAGCATAAGGAAACGTCGTTTCGCAGGCATCAGCGCCATCGTATCGCAAACTGCCGCAATCGAATGAGCATTGTGGGCAAAATCGACGATCACGCGCGCCCCGTTGAAAAGGAATTCGTTAAATCGGCCGGGGTTGTTTTTGGGGTCGGACACAAAAGTAGATAGCCCCGTTTGAATAACCTCAGCCGAGATGCCAAGAGCGGCGCAGGCACATATTGCGGCAAGCGCATTGCGGGTATTATGCTTTGCGACGCCCGATAGGGTTATTGGCACATCCTTAAGGGCGATTGTCCACGTCTCGCCAGTGCCTGTCGAAAAGACCAGCGCGTCATCTTGGAGGTATGCGCATGGCTGACCGAGTGCGCGCGATTGGGCGATCTGGGGCGCCGTCGCATCAAGCGAAAACCAGCAAATTGTCGCTGTGACGTTCTTGGAAGCGTCTACAATATTTAAATCATCTGCGTTCAAGACCAGAACGCCATCTGCCGATAAAGTACGCGCGACCGCAAATTTGGCTTGCGCCAATTCCGCCAGTGTCGTGATCCCGTATTCGCCCAAGTGGTCCTTGGCGATGTTTGTGACAACAGCCACACGGGCACGGCGCGTTGCCAAACCGCGGCGTAAGATGCCGCCGCGCGCAACCTCCAGACAGGCCATCTCGACACGGCGGTCGCGTAAGGCCAAACGTGCGCCTGCGGGGCCAGAGTAGTCACCGCGATCAAGGATATCGTCACCAACTTGCACGACATCCGTCGACGTCTGACCAACAACATTTCCTGCCAAACGTGCAATCGCAGCACAAAGACGGGTCGTGGTGGTTTTCCCATTGGTGCCTGTGATGAATGCCAGCGGCACGTCATGCAATTCCGACCACGCTATCTCATTTGGTGCTGGCAGACTGTCGATGCTCCAAGACCGAGAGCCCGTTCCGTGACCAATTGAGATTTCGTCATCATCGACGAGGATATCGAGGTCATGTAAAGCTGCCGCTGCCATCAAACCCCTCAAAGCTGGATTTACCTCCCTAGCCATGACACCCTTCAAATCACTGATCATGCGATCAAACGGTTGGGACTCCATGCTCAAAAGGTCAGCCACGCAGAAATGCCACGCAGTCTGGACGGCAAAGACGGCGGAGTAGAGTTGATCTTGCGGGGCCGAGATCGCCAATGTCGCCCCGCCTTGGAACGGTCGGAAAGCGACCTTTTCATCCTGCCAATCGAGCGCATCCAACACGCGGCGTGCTTGGCTTTGCCAAAGCGTGGACAGGCGCTCTGACTCAATGTTCTCGAAATGGACATCCACGACGGCGCCAGTCAGGTCCCATAACATGCCCGGTCCGGTCAATCGCCTGACGGGATCGCTGCGGATGTGGTCGGCTTGCGCCCAGCGGATATCAAGCGCGGACTCGAGGTCTTCAGTAAGGTTCATATCGCGGCCTTTCGGTCAATCGCCGTCTTCGACGTCGTCGCGTGCCAGCCTAACGCCGCGTCCGTCGCGGACCATGATGAGGTCGGTGTCGCCAATGTCTTCAAAGGGCGAAGGTATAATGGCGCTGACAGGTTGAGATGCCAACTGGGCCTCTTGGTCGGGCACATTAAAATAGATGATCTGTTTCCAACAGCGCGGACTGTTATCGCCGAAAATGATAACAAGATCGCCCGGTTGCGCCATCTCAAGGCTGGCGGCAACTGCGTCTTCCTCATTTGGAATGACGGAAATCTGATCTTCAGCAACGCCATGCGAGATCAACGCCGCTTGGAAAAGTCGCGGTATTTCATCATGACCGCGCTTGCGCCTGTCGTCGTCTGCCTTACAGATGTAGTGGTCAAAATGTCCCGCGACAGTGCGCGCCGCATCTGCCACATCAACATCTCGACGGTCGCCCGGTATTGAGACCACGACGATCCGCTTACCTTTGACCTCCAGACGGTCAGCAAGGCCCGCCATCGCGCTCATGGCGGCAGGGTTATGACCATAGTCGAGAATAACCTTAAAAGGGTGTTCGTCAAACACGTTCATCCGACCAGGCGCTTGGAAATAGCTGGTATCAAAGGTGCGCAGACCGTGGCGGATATTGTCTAGGTCGACATCAAAACTATAGGCCATGGCTGCGGCAAACATCGCGTTTTGCACATTATGGATCGCCTTGCCCTCAAGTGTTGCGGGGATCAAATGCGACCACAAAACAGGCATGTGCAGTCCGTTGTCGTAAATCGTCAACATATCGCCACTCATGCCGGGTTCGAGC
The DNA here is from genome assembly GCA_024686085.1 of Loktanella sp. GTDB lineage: Bacteria > Pseudomonadota > Alphaproteobacteria > Rhodobacterales > Rhodobacteraceae > Yoonia. The sequence goes on along the minus strand of JAIBDT010000004.1, from coordinate 72,910 downwards.
ACAATCGCTTTGCCACCAGCCTTGATATGTTCCTTCACCAGCGCATGACTAGGATTCACGGTCACGTAAAAAATCGAGTCCACATCAGCATAGTCGGCCATTTTCAGGCAGTTTATGTCATCCGCGTTGAGCACAACTGTCTTTGTCGCGCTTTCAATGACGACGCGTTTGACAACCGCCAATTGCTCTACTGTCTCAATGCCGCCAAGCCCTATGTGATCAGCCGTAACGTTCAAACAAGCGGCGACGTCAGATTGCTGATAGCCAAGTCCACTGCGCACAAGGCCACCACGGGCGGTTTCCATGACGGCAAAATCAACGGTCGGATCACGTAGCACCATCTGGGCTGACTTTGGCCCCGTCATGTCACCTTTGACGCTCAACTTGCCATCAACATACACACCATCGGTAGAGGTCATGCCGACGACCTTGCCGCTGGTTTTCATGATATGGGCCAACATGCGCGAGGTCGTCGTCTTGCCGTTCGTGCCCGTGATCGCCGCAATAGGAATGCGGCTTTCCTGGCCCTGTGGAAAGAGCATGTCGATCACATTACCCGCAACGTCACGCGATTTGCCCTCAGAGGGGGCCACGTGCATACGAAAACCGGGTGCTGCGTTTACTTCGACAATTGCACCACCAATTTCCTTATAGGACTTGGCAATATTATCGATTAAGAAATCTACACCACCGACATCGAGACCTACGGCCATAATCGCACGCTCCGCCATGTCGAGGTTATCGGGATGAACGACCTCGGTCAGGTCAATGGCAGTGCCACCCGTGGAAAGATTGGCAGTCGAGCGCAAGTAAAACACCTCTCCAATGGGCAAAACGGTGTCGACCGTATGCCCTGCATCGGCGATAAGACGTTTGGCCTGATTGTCGATTTCCAGCATGGTCAGCACCTTTTGATGTCCGATACCACGGCGAGGGTCTAGATTTACGATATCGACCAATTCAGCAATATTATGTGTGCCGTCACCCACAACATGGCCCGGCACACGCTTGGCAACTGCAACCAATTTGTTATTCACGACCAGCATCCGGTGATCAAAGCCTGTCACAAAACTCTCGACCAGAATGGCGGCACTTTTGGAATGAAGCTTTGCCTCGACGAAACCCGCTTCGACGTCTTCGTCTTTGATCAAGTTGATCGAAACACCGCGCCCATGATTGGCATCCAAAGGTTTGACCACGACTGGAAACCCAATCTTATGCGCCGCCTGAACCGCCTCGCTTGCGCTATAGACAATCCGCTGTTGCGGCACAGGCAAACCAAGATCGTTCAATAGATTATGGGTATCTTCTTTGTCGCAAGAAATTTCAACGGCGATGTGTTTGGTCTGCGATGTGATGGTTGCCTGAATGCGTTGTTGGTATTTACCGTGGCCAAATTGCACGAGCGAATTCTCGTTCAACCTAATCCAAGGGATATCGCGATCCTGCGCAGCTTTTACCAAAGACCCAGTTGACGGGCCAAACTCTTTGCGCTGCGCATGCAGCACAAAACGGCGCAACTCGGCATCCCAATCGAATTCAGCGTCGCGTTTAAAGCCGACTTTATCCTGCAAATCATTGGGCAAAAGATGCATCAATAGCCGCAGGGCAAGCTCGCCCGCCGCTAAACCAACATCCCGCTGCCGGTAGGCATAGACCATGTTGTATTCACCATGCTTGCCTGTGCCACGCGTCCGCCCAAAGGTCACATCCGTGCCCGCAACGTTCTGTACTTCAATAGCGCAATGCTCGAGAATATGACCCATCCAAGTGCCTTCATCTTCACGCAGGCGGCGCAAGAAACCTCCTGCCTCGCCATATGAACACCCGTGATCTGAAAGCCCCGGCAAGGCCGCAATTAGCCCCTCAACGAACTCAGTTCCGATTTTGGCAGAGGGCCAATCCTCTAATACTCCCAAGTCAACGACGTGCCGAATTACAGGAAAACTTGCCCAGACATTTGGGCCGACGAAGACATTGGTTGAGACTATTTTCAAACGGTTACCTCTTTGGGTGCTGTGAATGGCGTAAGTGCTTTTTTAGGAGTCGATGTCAGTGCGAGATGATAACTCCAATTGCTGAGGAGGCGGGTATCCAATGCGCGCCTTCAGATCATAACGGCATCCTTCGCCCAAGACGTCAAGGCGAAGTCCGATCAAGCTCAGCGCTTCTCCTGGCTTCGCGTCCCACATTGACGAATGGGTCAATTTGCTGGCGTCAACCACAGTCACTGTGCCGCTTCCTACGACTTCCAACACGTTGTCGGGGCCGATAAACGCGGCGGTGTCTTCGTCAATACCAAGACCGATCAGAAAAGGATTGAACGATGACGCCGTCAGCAGTCGGCCCAGTCGATTTCGTTGGGTAAAGTGTTGATCGATAATGACCGCATTGGTCAGTCCAATGCCGGGGGCCAATGTGACAGTTCCCTCTGCAGGGGACTCGTTGCCCTGACCTCCCGCAACCATATGCTCGGACATGATTGATGCGCCAGCGGAGGTACCCGCAACAGGAACGCCCGCAGCATTCTGTCGCCTAATCTTGGTCACCAAAAGTGTCCCACCCAGAATGGCCGACAGCCGCAATTGGTTCCCCCCCGTAATAAAGATGCCCGTGGCGCGATCCAACATCTCGAAGAACGCGGGGTTATCGCAATCCAGACGGCGCGTAATGGGAAGAAAATCAACCTTTCCAGCGCCAAGGCTTGAGAAGATTCGATTGTAGTCTTCGCCTGTCTCGGTCAGCATGGAGGCCGTTGGGATCACGACAATATACGCATCCGCCCCTCCAGACAGCTCTACGAACTTTCTGTGAATTTGCATTTCCTTGACGCGGTCTTCACCGCCACCGATCGGAATAATAAATCCACGACCATTTTTATCGACCAAAGACGTTGGGCACATATAACTAAATCATCCCTTGATTGTTTCTGTCTGAACCAAGCTTCGCGCCCGCAGATTTACTTCATACGGCATAGGTCAGACAATGGTAACAGGCCAAAGTCATCTGACATCAGTCATTCATGAATTTCGGGTTGGCAAATGTCACTGGCCGCACGCGGTTGGCCATAGAAATATCAGAATAACAGCTGCTTGATCCCATGACGATCAGTGAGTTCCCAATTCAAATATGCCTCCCTATCCGGATAAGCCAAAACATCGTCCGCAACCCATCATTATCCTGCCTTCTTGCAACAAAAAGAGTTAGCAATCGGCTGTTGGTGCGGCTTACCTAGACAGCACCGAAGCCCAGATCGCTGCCCCCGCAACAGCAAACAAGAGAAACTAATATGAGTGAATGTGCGGTCTAGGGAAGGAAAACAGCGAAGAGGGTCACACAACAAACGGCAGCTTTGTGCCGCAGCGCGACGGCACCGCGTTTTTTTCTCTTGCAGTACTTCCCGCGCGGCACCGATTTATCAGTTCATTCCCAAGCAAAACTCAGAGCAATCGCACGACAACGCAACGAACGTCCTCGCAAGACCTTGCGATATCAAACGCCAGTAGAGAAGTTCGCCGAGTGTGTTGCGTCGACCGGTTGAGATCGCCGGACAAAGCAGACATCCGCAACGCCACGGGATGCTGCTGTGCAGATTCTACGAAGCAGACATTGGCTGCATCGCAGAACTTCGGCAAAGGGGCCCTTATGTCTTAGCCCCATTAACAAACAAAGCGCGTTGTTTCTTCCTGAAATAAGTCCAAGCAATAAAGCGACTTGTCTTTTGCCCCTGTGCCATTTCGACGACTTGAAAATCAGCAACTCTGGCTTTTTCCAAAATTCGGTAGAGTGGTTGGAGGTTATCCTTTTTCGAGACCAACGACGTAAACCACAGGCATTGGTCGGCGAACTCCATGCTCTGTTCAACCATGCGCGCGAGAAACTTTATTTCGCCACCCGGATAGCAAAGCTCGGCGCTTTGACCCCCAAAGTTGAGTTTTTTCGAATGCCCTTTCCCAAGGTTTGCCCACTTACGTTGCGTGCCTTTATTCGCTTGCTCCATGGACGCATGAAAAGGCGGGTTACACATGGTTACGTGAAATGCATCGCTGGGATTGATCACACCACGAAGGATGTTCTTAGGTTCAGCTTGTTGCCTAAGAGTGATTTTCAACTTGTTGAATTCACAAATTTGCCGTGCGGATTTGAGAGCACCCGTGTCGATATCGACGCCAGTGAAGGTCCAGCCGTATTCGCTGTTGCCCGTCAGCGGGTAAACTAGGCTTGCCCCGGTGCCGATGTCTAATGCTTTGATACCACTCCCACGTGGGATTTCTTGATTGTTGCTTTCGGCAAGCAAGTCCGCAAGATAGTGGATATAGTCTACACGACCGGGAATTGGCGGGCACAGATAGCCGCTAGGGATGTCCCAAAAATCAACGTTATAATGCGACTTTAACAAAGCCCGATTTAGCATACGGACAGCGCTCACGTCTTGAAAGTTGATCGTCGTTTGGCCGCGTGGGTTACTGATCGTGAAAGCTTCAAGTTCAGGTGTCTGCGCCACCAAGCGGACAAAGTCGTAGCCATGAACGTGTTGATTACGGGGATGCAGCATTGTTTTGGTGGCCATGGGGAACGCCTTTATAAAAATTGGTGGACGTCACTCGCCAGACGGTAAGTTCATTTTAGGCCCTCCTGAACAAATTGTAAAATTTTGAGGGGTCTATCTCGATTGCTGACACCTTAAGCGCGCGGGCCATTCTCGGCCCAAAACCGCCATGGATTCCAAAAGAGTGTCGCTGTGGTGCTGCGTGCCAAAGGAGACATCCAAACAATAGGCTTTTCACCGCATTTTCTGGCCTGCCATTGGCGCTAAGATCGGCAATATCGCACTCAAGCCATAGATTGAATGAATAGTAATAATATCCATTATCTATTTGTGCGATAACCTGCGCTGTGCGAGCGTTTCCACAGTATCATGCAGGAAATACCCTGCACATGAGTCTATTGGAGAATATGATGACAACGCGCAGAACACTTTTACGGTCGGTTTTGGTCGCAAGCATTGCTGCTGCCAGCCTTGGTTCGGCAAACATCGCAACCGCAGATGAGCTTGCGGGCATTCAAGAGCGGGGCGTGCTGCGCATCGCGATGACGGGCGCTTATCCTCCATTCAACTTTGTGAATGACGCCAACGAGGTCGTAGGCTTCGACCCGTCCATTGGTATCGAGATTGCCAAGCGCATGGGGCTTGAGGTGGAAATCATCACCACCGCGTGGGACGGAATCATTGGCGGTCTTCTCGCAAATAAATACGACGCGATTGTCGGCTCGATGTCGATCACCGCAGAGCGTGACGAGGTCCTTGATTTCGTCGGCCCATATTATACGACCAAACGCGCGGTTTTTGCCAAGCCTGGCAACGGCTTTACTTCTGGCGCGCAACTGGCCGATGCCAGAGTGGGCCTCACCCTTGGGGAAACGCACGAAGCTTGGGCGCGTGAACTTGGCTATGATGTGCACACATACAAGGGCCTGCCAGAGCTTCTTTTGGAGCTTGAAAACGGTCGTGTTGACGTGATCGTAAACGATAACATCGCGGCGATCCTTGCCATGCAAGAAACCGGCCAAGAATCCGTGATGATTGATGATATCGAAACCGAAGAGTTCGGTGCAGGCATTGCCATCCGCGAAAACAATCCAGAGCTCGGCGCCGCAATGCAGGCCGCACTTGACGCGATGATGGACGACGGCACTTATCTTGAGATTGCCAATAAATGGGTTGGCGGCGACATCCGGTAAAATATCACTTCATTGCCCCGCCTTCCACCTGTCTCAGAGAACTGATCAGGATGGCGGGGCAATTTATTCCATGCTCGTCAATGACTTACATAAACCAATCAGATAGATGTGAGTATTTACAGGAGGAAAGCCGAACGTGGATTTTGAACTGATGCAAAAGGTCTTTCCATTCTTCCTGGAAGCTGCCTGGATTACCGTTTTGTTATCGGTGCTGACGACTATTCTGGGATTAATTCTCGGGGCTGTTGGCGCCTCCGCGCGCTTGTCGCGTTTTGCCCTCATTCGTTTTCTGGGCGCCGCATACGTCAGCGTATTTCGGGGCACACCGGCCTTGATCCAACTCTTCATACTCTATTTCGGCGGCCCTCAGATCGGCATTCAATTGGATGCATTTCAGGCGGGTGTCATCGGCCTAGGCATTAATGCCGGCGCTTATATGACGGAAACCATGCGCGGCGCGATCATCGCCATCGACAAAGGGCAGATCGAGGCCGCCCGCACGGTTGGCCTTAGCCGCTTTCAAACAATGCGCTATGTCGTGCTGCCACAAGCAATGCGCCTCATGATCCGGCCTCTTGGGGTGAATATCAACGCCATGATTAAGGCGACCGCACTGGTGGCTGCGATCTCGGTCGTGGAACTTACCTATACGGCGCAGCGCTTTATCGGATCGACCTACAAGCCGTTCGAGATGTTTCTGATCGCGGGCATTCTTTACATGATCATCATCTATATCACCGGCCAAGCTGTGTCTTGGCTCGATCGCAAAGCGCGCATTAGTTAACAGCCGAGAGGGTTCTATGGGACTGGATTTCACAGTTATACCGCAATATCTCGATATCATCCTTTGGGGTGCGCTCTGGACGATCCTCATCACGCTTGGGGCGGCCGCTGTTAGTTTTATTGGCGGGATGATTTTAGCGGTCATCGCGCTTTATGCCCCGAAACTTGTCCGCCTGCCGTTTCGCGCATTTGCGTTTCTATTCATGGGCACGCCCCTGCTGTTGCAGCTGTTTTTGATCTATTTCGGCCTTGTGCAAGTGGGCATCGACGTGCCCGCCGTCATGGCTGGGATCATCGGGCTTGGCTTACACTTCGCCGTTTATAATTCCGAGCTGTTTCAGACCGGCATTCTGGCGGTGGACAAAGGACAGATCGAAGCGGCCCGCACTCTCGGGCTTGGCCGCATGCAAGCGCTGCGAAAAGTTGTGGTCCCGCAAGCCATTCGCGATGTCATTCCACCCGTTGGCAACAACATGATTGCCCTTTTGAAAGATAGCGCCTTGGTCTCTGTGATCGGGGTGTCCGAACTTACGCTTTCAGCACAGCGCGCCATCGGCAGCACTTACCGACCATTCGAGTTCTACGTTCTGGTGGCCGTCATTTACTATATCATCAACCTCTTCATGGAAGCGGCGCAACGTCGCGTTGAACGACGTGTTCAGGCTTCACGATGAATGATCAAGGGGATCACATGACCGATCAAAAGCCATTTGTAGATATCCAGCATGCGCAGAAAAGCTACGGCGCGTTGGAGGTTCTTAAGGATATCAATCTTCAGGTGCAGAAAGGGCAGATCGTCGCAATTATCGGTCCTTCAGGATCGGGGAAAAGCACGCTCTTGCGCGCAATCAATGATCTGGACCCGTTGACTGGTGGCGAAATCTGGCTGGAGGATAAGCAGATCAACAAAAATCTGCCTCATCGCCAATATGAGAAGCACATCAACTTGGTGCGTCAAGAAATTGGCATGGTGTTTCAACATTTCAACCTCTTTCCACATCTGACAGTGCGTGGAAATGTGACGCTTGCCCCAAAAATGCTAAAGGGGCTTTCGGATGCTGACGCCAACAAACTGGCCGAAGAGCAGCTTGATAAGGTCGGCATGCTAGAGCGGATAGATTATTACCCCTCGCAGCTTTCAGGCGGGCAAAAGCAGCGTGTCGCGATTGCGCGCGCACTGGCGATGAACCCCAAAGTGATGCTGTTTGACGAAGCCACCTCTGCCCTCGATCCCGAACTGGTGGAAGAGGTGAACCTCGTGATGAAAAAGCTGGCGGAAGAGCATATGACCATGATCATCGTGACCCATGAAATGAGCTTTGCCGAGAGTGTTTGCGATCGGGTTTTGTTTATGGATCAAGGGGTGGTGGTCGAAGAAGGTCCGCCAGAAGTTATGTTCCGCAATCCGAAAAATGACCGCACGAAAGAATTTTTGCGCAAACACCTCGCGGGTCAGCACCGCTAAACCCGTCAGGAATACGTGCGTGCCTCCAATGGCGTCGTCTCGATTGCCTCAAGCAAATCCTTGAGCAGAAACTCTTCGGCGCGGTTCTTGTTGGCGCGGTTGTTCCACACCAGGAAAACATCAATCGCAGGAAGCCCCTCATAGGGCGGGACCTGCCAAAGTTGGCCATCTTTGACATCGCGCGCGGCCACATGCACGGGCAACGGACCGACACCAAGCCCCGCAACAACCATGCGGCGCACTTCCTCCAGATGGCTTGAAACGCCGGTGACCTTTTGCTCCAATGCCGCCCGCGCGCGCAACAAGGTCACGGGCTTGAGAACATCCTCCAAATGGTCGGTTTCAAAGCTCACCGAGCCATGTCCGGCCAAATCTTCCAGCTGTAAGTCTTCGCGACCAAACAACGGATGCGGCGGGCCACAAAACAACCCGAAGAACTCACGATATACCTGACGATATTCAATGCTGGGCGATTGCGTCCCCACAAGGCAAATCGCGAATGACGCGCGTTTTGCAACAACCGCAGCTATGGCCTTTGCGCTCGATTGCACCTCGATATCCATGGTCACCTTCGGGTGGGCCGCGTGGAACTCTGCGAGCACCCTGTCGATCAACTTGCACGACACATGGCTGGCCACCGAAATCTGGATATGGCCCCGCACATCATCGGTCATTTCACGCATCAAGGTCGAAAGGCGCAGCACTGAACCGTGGATTTCAAGCGCCTCGCGGTACAAAATCCGTCCCGCATCTGTCAGCACATATTGCCCGGGCGACCGGATAATCAACTTGCGTCCAATGGTGCTTTCCAACCGCTTGAGTGCCGTGGAAACTGTTGGTTGTTTGAGGCGAAGCTTGCTTGCAGCATCCGTCACCGAACGGCTTTCTGCGAGCACGACAAAGGTTCGAAGCAGGTTCCAATCCAGCTCCCGCGCAATGCGTTCTGGCTCAAATTGCGGCGTTTTGCGGATCATAGGAAATTCCTATATTTGGAATTGAAGCTATTTATTTGATATATAATAGCGTTTCTTCCATGGTTTTATCAAGGCGTGTGAAGGCAATTCATGCGCGCTATGCGTTTTGCGTTCAGGAGCAAAGATGAGCAACCTTTTCTATCAGTCAGGCAACAAAAGACCCATGCTCGACCGCGCACGTGGCGTTTACATGTGGGATCAGGACGGCAAGCGTTATCTCGACGGCTCTTCAGGCGCGATGGTGTGCAATATCGGCCATTCCAACCCGCAGGTCTTGGCGGCGATGCAGCACCAGATGGAGAAATCCACCTTTGGCTACCGCTTGCATTTTGAGACCGAGGCATCAGAGGCGCTTGCAGCAAAACTGGCGGGGTTGATGCCCGAAGGTCTCAACAAGGTGTTCTTTGTGTCAGGCGGGTCCGAGGCCGTTGAAAGCGCGATGAAACTGGCGCGCCAATATGCGATTGCGACCGATAACACGACACGTTGGAAAGTAATTTCGCGCAGCCCCAGCTATCACGGGTGCACCCTCGGTGCGCTGGCGGTTACGGGCTTCGCGAGCTTGACCACTCCCTTCGCGCCGATGATGCAAGAGATGCCGAAAATTCCGGCACCCCGTGCATATCTGGACGGGCTTGACCCGAATGATCCGGCAACAGGCGCCCATTATGCCGATATGCTAGAGGCGCAAATTCTGCATGAAGGGACGGAAACTGTATTGGCCTTTCTCGTGGAACCTATCGGCGGAGCCTCGACCGGTGCGCTGGTACCGCCCGCGGGCTACATGGAACGTATTCGCGCGATTTGTGACCAATATGGCGTGCTGTTGATCCTCGATGAGGTGATGACAGGTGCAGGCAGGACGGGCAAATTCTTGGGATGCGAGCACTGGCCCGCGCGCCCTGATATTGTCGCGTTGTCCAAGGGCCTTGGGGCGGGCTACGTGCCGCTTGGTGCCGTCATTGCGGACGAAAATATCGTGAACGCTGTGATGGATCACGGTGGATTCGCACATGGGTTTACCTATGCTGGCAATCCGCTTGCTTGCGCCGCAGGTTTGGCTGTCGTGGAAGAAATCGAAGCGCAAAACCTCTGCGACAATGCCGCACGGATGGGTGATAAGCTGATCGCAAGGCTGCATGGCCTGATGCAAAAGCATGAACTTATCGGCGATGTGCGCGGCAAAGGTCTGCTCACGGCGTTTGAATTCATGGCGGACCGCGATAGCAAAGAACCACTGCCGCCGCATCTGAATGCGCATCAAAAATTTGTCGATATGGCTTATGAGCGTGGGCTGATCGTCTATTCACGACGCACGCGGGATGGTGTCGCCGGTGATCATATTCTGGTTTGCCCCCCCCTCATTGTCGATAACGATCATATTGACGAAATCATCACGGGGCTGGATGCGACCTTGGTCGAATTTACGCGATATATTCACATGCAAATGAAGGCGGGTTAATATGTCTGCAATTCTCATCACATGCGCCATTACGGGGTCAATTCATACACCCTCTATGTCGCCCTATCTTCCGATCACGCCTGATGAAATAACCGAACATGGGATAGGTGCGGCCGAAGCTGGCGCCGCAATTTTGCACCTGCATGCGCGCAATCCAAAAACCGGCCAACCCTCATCGGACGCCGCAGATTTCATGGCGTTCTTGCCAAGGTTAAACCAAGCGACCGATGCGATCTTGAATATCTCCACGGGCGGCAGCGCGGTGATGACCCTCGATCAGCGGCTCGCCGCCCCCAAACGCGCCGAGCCTGAAATGTGCAGCCTCAATATGGGCACGATGAATTTCGCGCTCTACCAAGCGGCGGAACGGATTACGGACTGGAAATTCGACTGGGAAAAGCCGTTTCTGGAAAATTCCGATGACCTCGTCTTCAAGAACACCCCCCGCGATATGGTCCGCATTTTGACCGAAATGGGCCAGGACCGCGGCGCACGGTTCGAGTTTGAATGCTACGATATCAGCCACCTTTATATGCTGAAACATTTTGTCGATCGCGGGCTCATAAAGGGGCCCTTGTTCATTCAGTTTGTATTCGGCGTTCTGGGTGGCATGGGGCCGGACCCCGAGAACCTGATGCATATGAAGGTCATCGCCGACAAGCTGTTTGGCGACGATTATATGTTCTCGGTGCTGGCAGCAGGCCGACATCAGATGCCACTGGTCACCATGTCGGCCGCGATGGGCGGCCACGTACGGGTCGGACTTGAAGACAGTTTGATGATCGCGCGCGGACAGCTCGCCAAAACCAACGCAGAGCAGGTTCGGAAAATCCGCCGTATTGTCGAAGATCTTGGTCGTGAGGTCGCAACGCCGACCGAAGCGCGCAAGATGCTGGGCCTCAAGGGCGCAGACCGTACGACAATTTAGCAAGGGCGCGGACCGCGCCACAATTTAGCAAGGGCGCGGACCGCGCCACGATTCAAGCTTAGCACCACACGTAAGGGATGACGATGAAAGCCGTATTTGACGACCGACAATGGGCGCATGATCCCAAACACTTCATGGCGAACGGAAATATCCTGCCCAATCCAGAGCAACCGCGCCGTATCGAAGTCCTGCGCGGGGGCGCGCAAGCTGCGGGCTGCAAGTTTCAGGCCCCTCTTGATGCAGGGCTCGGCCCGATCGCGGCGCTCCATTCCCCTCAATATCTGACGTTTTTGAAAAACATCTATAAGAGGTGGCAGTGGATCGACGGCGCGGGCGACGAGGTGATCCCCAACATTCATCCGGCGCGCCGCACCGACGGATATCCGAAATCCGCAACTGGCCAATCGGGCTTTCATCAGGCCGATACCGCCTGTCCAATCGCCAAAGGCACATGGGAGGCGGCCTATTGGTCCGCGCAATCGGCCATTACTGGCGCGGATTTGATAGCCGGCGGCGAACAAGGCGCTTATGTGCTTTCGCGCCCGCCAGGACATCATGCGTTTGGTGATTTGGCGGGTGGGTTTTGCTTCCTGAACAACGCGGCCATCGCGGCAGAGCGGTTGCGCAGCAGCGGATTGCGCCCTGCGATTCTGGACGTGGATGTGCATCACGGCAACGGGACACAAGGCATCTTTTATGACCGTGACGACGTGCTCACGGTTTCCATTCATGCGGACCCAGAACGGTTCTATCCGTTCTTTTGGGGGTATGGCCAAGAACACGGCGAAGGGCGCGGTCTGGGCTATAATCTCAATCTGCCACTGCCGCGTGGCACAGGCGATGAGGTGTTTTTGAAAACACTTGATACAGCGCTGGCACAGGTTTCAAATTTTGGCGCAGATGTGCTGGTCGTGGCACTTGGGTTGGATGCCTCCATTGATGATCCGTTCCAAGGATTTGCCGTCACGCAGGACGGGTTTGCCGCTATTGGCGCTGCCATGACGGGGCTGAAGATCCCCGTGCTTTTTGTGCAAGAAGGCGGATACCTCTCCGACACGCTTGGAATCAACCTGACCCGCGTTCTTGCAGGATATCAGGAGGCTTTGTGAACACATGATATCCAGTGAACAAACGACCTATCTGACGCAGCTACGGCACGATTTGCACCGCCAGCCGGAAATCTCGGGTGAAGAAGCGCAGACAGCCGCCCGAATTGTCCAAGAACTGACACGCGCGGGCGCTGACCAGATTTGGCAAAACCTAGGCGGTTACGGTGTCGCAGCCGAGTTTCGCGGCACAAAGCCGGGGCCGACCGTGCTGATCCGCTGCGAACTCGACGGATTGCCAATCAAGGAAGAATCCACCCTCCCCTATCGCTCTGAGGTCGAAGGCAAAGGCCATCTTTGTGGTCATGACGGACATATGTGCATGGTGATGGGGGTTGCACTGGGATTGGCAAAGCGGCCTGCGCGCGGGCGGGTCATCTTGCTGTTTCAGCCGGCTGAAGAGACGGGATTTGGGGCGCAGGCAGTGATTGATGATCCCAGATGGCCCGAGATCCGCCCAGATTATGCATTCGCCTACCATAACGTGCCCGGTCGCCCTCTGGGTGAAGTCGGATTGCGGGCAGGACCTGCCAATTGCGCGTCTCGGGGGATGCAAATCCTGTTGCACGGAAAAAGCTCCCATGCCGCCGCACCCGAAGATGGCGTTTCACCCGGTGCTGCAATGGCTCATTTGATGCAACATCTACCAGCGCTGAGTGCAGGCACCATTCGGGATGCCGATTTTGGCCTCAGCACCTTGACGCACGTGCGGCTCGGTGCGCCGACGTTTGGCATTGCGCCGGGCGAAGGTGAGCTGCGCGTTACTTTGCGCTGTATGACCGATACGCGTATGGAAAGCTTAATCCATGAAACGCAGGCCATTGTCGGGCAAATTGATGAGCGGCTTGAGGTCGCCGTGAACTGGCATGACGTATTCTCGACGGTCGTCAATGATATCGGGGCTACTGACATCGCGCGCCAAGCCGCCCATGCACAAGGGCTCAGCATTCACGAAATGGATCATCCGATGCGGTGGTCCGAAGACTTCGGGCGTTTCGGTCTGGATGGGGCTCGTGCGACGATGATGTTTCTGGGTGCGGGTGAATCCCAGCCACAGTTGCATAATCCTGACTACGATTTCCCCGATGCACTGTTGCCGCTCGGCGCAGATCTTTTCTTAACCGTCATCGCACACATTCTGTCAGCGCATGCGGGATAACCAAATCTCCACCGATATTGAGCACGCCTCTTGGTGCGAGGTTTTTCCCGCGCGGATCGCAGACAACCTCAAACTTGCACAGGGTCTTCTACCAGAAGGGGCCCAACTACTGGCCGTATTAAAAGCCGATGCCTACGGGCATGGGATTGACAGGGTCGTGCCGATCATCCGCGATTTGGGCGTTCAGTATGTGGGCGTTACCTCCAACTCAGAAGCAAGGGCCGTCCGCAATGCTGGTTTTGCAGGGACGATAATGCGGATACGGACAGCCACGAGCCGCGAAATCGTAGGTGCATTGCCCGATCAGATCCAAGAGCAGGTAGGCTCGCTCTATACGGCGCGAACAGTAAAAGAGTTGACGCGCAAAGGCACCCAAATTGAGGGTGTCCATCTCACGATCAATGCGGGCGGCATGTCGCGCGACGGGCTTGAGCTGTCAACAAAGGAAGGACAGAAAGCTTGTCTTGAAATCCTTGACCTTATCGGCCCGCAAATCGTGGGGATTTGCAGCCATTTTCCGTCGAATACCCCGCACGACCTCGCCGCAAGTAACGCACAATTTCAAAAAGATGTGGATTGGATTTTTGCCCACAGCGCATTGCGCCGCGCAGATGTGAAGGTGCATGCGGGAAGCTCGCTTAGTCTCGTGTCCGAACAAGAGGTGACAACAGAGTTATTTCGCTGCGGCGCAATTCTGTATGGAATTGTAAGTCAAGACCTCGGCTTCCAGCCAACAATGGAATTGAAGTCGCGGGTAACCAATCTGGCAACTTACCCCAAAGACAGCACCATTGGCTATGATCGCGCAACTATTCTGCAAGACGACAGGCGTATCGCCAATATTTCGATTGGATACGCAAACGGGATCAGGCGTGACTTTTTCGATCAAAGCGCTGTGTTGATCCGGGGACAAAGGGTGCCTGTTCTGGGCAAAATATCTATGAACACCATAACCGCCGACGTCACTGATGTGCCCGAAATCAGTATCGGGGACGAGGTCGTTGTGTTTGGCCAGCAAGGCACTGCGCGCATTGATAACACGTCAATGGAACATCAGGCTAATACGATCATGGCGGATGTTTTTGCTGACTGGGGCCTCAGAAACCACCGTATTTATGCCGGATAGACCCTTTCTGGCTGGGCCTCTCTTACAAAGACTATCGAATGTCGAGTAGTCTTGGATTTTGCGGAAATTCTACGCTGCGGCAGACGGCTGCTTGGTCTCGCATAGCGATGTTTTTGCCGACAAAATGCGGCGCACCGCACGAATAGCCGCACCCCAACATTGGGAGAAGTTGGTCAAGTGAAGTGTTCCTGCTTTTTAGGACAGTTTTGCGGCTTGGCTAAGTTGCATCTGGTGTGTGTTCATGCCGCTTTTCGTGTCTCCGCTTGGCCGAAGTACGCGATGTCCGGAGTGCGCTTATCAAGGGCCGTGTGAGGGCGCTCCGCGTTATAGAACCCAATCCAGTTATTGATAATCCGTTCCGCTTGGAAGCCGTCGGTGATTTTATGCAGGTAAACGGCCTCTTGCTTCAGCGACCGCCACAACCGTTCGATCACTGCCCGGCAGTCGTTTGCCTGCAAACGATGAGAGGGGAAGATATTGTCCAAATAGCGGCCCCGCCCGTCCATTGAGATTTTGATGTCAGCGTTGGTCAAAGTCGTGATCCAGCCAGCGCCTGTATATTGGCTGCCTTGGTCCGCATTCATTATCTCTGGCTTGACATATCGGGCGATTGCCTCCTCCAAAGCCTCCACACAGAAGCTGGCATCAAGCGTATTGGAAAGCCGCCAGGACAGCACCCTGCGGGTCGCCCAATCCATGATTGCGACCAGATACAGAAAGCCACTTTTAACGGGGATGTAGGTGATGTCGCGGCACCAAACCCGATTGGGCCGCGTGATTGCGAGCTTCCTCAGCAGGCGAGCTTTTGTGCGCCATTGGTTAAAGCACAATGGCGAGCGATAAATGCGGTGCTGTGGGTGCTTCTTGCCCCCTCTCTCATGGTTTACTTGCAAACCATTGCCGGTCAGCGGGTGTTCGGCCCCTTGTAGATGACCTGCAACCCCATAAGGTTCATCAGGCGTCGAACACGATGCCGCCCCGATGAGAAGCCCGACTGAGGAAGGTAAGCAGCGATCTGGCGGCTTCCGAAGAACGGGTATTTGGTGAACACCCGATCAATCTCATGCATCAGCGCAAGTGTCTCAGCATTCACCCCAACTGGTGTGTAATAGATCGACGAACGGCTGATCTTGAGCAGCTTACACTGGCGCGTCAGGCTCAGTTTTATATTATCTTTGCGCCCTCTCATCGATCCCGAAGGATCGACTGCCAGGTGACAGATCATCTCGCGGCGTTTTGATGGACTCACCGCTTTAGCCCTTGTGACAAGGCTAGGGGGACCGTGGCCCCAGTGGGGCCGCGTCAGCCCCCGTACCATTCTCCACCGCCAGCTGACCAATCTTGGCGTGCAACTCTTTGATCTCGCCGTACTTATTCTCAGCCTTTTTAACCTTGTCAGAGAAACCGCCTGCCATGCCTTCGATAGCCTGACGTTTCCATGTGCTCACCTGCGTTGGGTGGAGCTGGCGCTTGGCTGCAATCTCCTGAACCGTCTTGTCACCGCGCAGCGCCTCAAGCGCCACAGCAGCCTTAAACTGGTCTGAAAAGTTCCGTCGTTTTGTCATTCTCGTATTCATTCGTTCGGGTTGAATATATCTTAGCACGCTGTCCGAATTTGC
Organism: Loktanella sp.; assembly: GCA_024686085.1. Classification (GTDB taxonomy): domain Bacteria; phylum Pseudomonadota; class Alphaproteobacteria; order Rhodobacterales; family Rhodobacteraceae; genus Yoonia. The sequence continues at coordinate 56,546 of JAIBDT010000004.1, read as the reverse complement.
CGGACCACCTCAGTGGTGGCTGGCCGCTTGACCATGGACACCACCAACGCGCCAATGCCGTATATCGTGTATCAACTTAGCAGCAGCGGGCATTTTTTATAGTGTGCCACGAAAGCCAAACTAAGAGCGATCTAACCTCTTGTGCGAACCGTCACAGCGCGGCGGCTTTTTCGACAAGCCGCAAACGCAATCATACAAGCCCTTGCCGTCAAAAATGCGCGCGACGTATTTATCGATACGGGCAAAACGTGTGGCAGGCTGTTTGGCGGCTGCGATATGCAGCACATAGCCGCGCTTGCGGCCTTGGGTCAGCGCCTCGAATGCAGCGGCGAACGCGTCGTTCGCGTCCATGCGGTCGATCAATTCTTGAGGATAAACCAAATCATCCTTGGCAGTCATCTCAACCTTGAGACCCGCCAATTCGATCGCGATTGCATCGGCCACAAACGCCTTAACTTGGGCGGTCGCGGCGGTGACTTCGTCCAGACTGGTAAAGCGATACAGCCGCGCGGCCTGCATTTGCGCAGACCGTTGATACAACAGCCCCTCAGGGTCGTTCATCAAGGCGCCTTTGAAAAAGCTAAGGCCGCAATAGGCCTTCAGCCCGTAGAACATCACAATATTTGCATCATTGTAAGTATAGCAAAGCCCGTCCCATTTGACGGTTTCAGTCAAGCCACAGCCCAACAAAACGTCGCGCAAGATTTTGCGTTCATTGTGCCAATGAGGTTTAGCGAGCAGGGCTGCAACTTTGGGGTCCATCGCCTCACCAAAAAGGGGTGACAGAAGCCACCCCAATTCTCATCACTCAGCCCAATCCCATGGGGACGTAAACGCACCCAAAGCATTGGAAACCGCCCCATCATCCACGTCGCCCGTCTTGACCAAATGCGCAACCAAGCCACGCTTTTTGTCCTCGGACACCAGCGATACCTCGGCCGCAACACCCGCTTTCGCCAAGACCTCGTTATAGATGCGGGTAATCGCACTCTTACGCAGATCAGGTTTGAAAATCTTGCCGACTGCGGTTTTCGGCAGCTCGTCCATGATTTCCAGATGCTTGGGATGGGCGGCACGTTCGTGAATTTTGTCCTTCGCGAAGGACATCAGTTCATCAACGGTGATCGTGGCGCCGTCAACCAGTTCGACATAGGCGCAAGGCACCTCGCCCGCGTGAGCATCAGGTTGACCAATAGCACCCGCAAAGGCGACAGCTTCGTGGCCCGCAAGCGCTTCTTCGATCTCGGCAGGGTCAATATTGTGACCGCCCCGAATGATCAGGTCCTTCGCGCGGCCCGTGATCCACAAATAGCCATCAGCATCAACGCGACCCAAATCACCCGTGCGCAGATATTGCACCGTATCACCCAGCGGCGAATCCTCACCAGGGTAAAACAGGTCTTTGTTCTTTGCCGCTTCGGTATAGGTCTTGCCGTCGTAGACACCGGGGCTGGCGACGCAAATCTCGCCAATCTCGTCTGTACCGCAATCAAGTTGGGTTGCAACATTCACAATTCGCACACCTGTATAAGGGAACGGAATCCCGATTGATCCAACGCGCTTTTCACCGTCAGGCGGGTTGATAGACACAAGGCACGTCGCCTCGGTCAAGCCGTAGCCTTCGCAAATGGTTAGCCCAGCGGCTTCTTCAAAGCGACGATATAGCTCCAGCGGCAGCGGCGCAGAGCCACAAAATGCCAAACGTAACGTCGAGATATCCGCATCAACCTTGCGCTGCATCAACGCAGACATCGCCGTCGGCACCGTGATCATGAAGGTAGCTTTGTGACGTTCGATCAGCTTCCAAAAATTGTCGAAAACACCATCGCCGCGGTACCCTTGCGGGGTCGGGAACACGATCTGCGCACCAGATCCCAGCGATGCACCCAACGACACGATCGCCGCGAAAACATGGAACATTGGCAGTGGGCACATCTGCACATCTTTTTCGGTAAACAGAAGACGCGCACCCAGCCAAGCATTGTAAATAATGCCCGAATAACGGTGCTGCGCGACCTTTGGCATACCCGTCGTGCCGCCCGTGTGGAAATAAGCGGCAACGCGGTCGCCGTCGCTGTCGGCAAACGCCAGCGTGGTGGGCTGTTTGTTGATTTCAGCGTTAAAATCCATCACCTTTGCATTATGTTTGACGGGGTTCTTCGGGCGGATCAGCGGAACGATCAGCTTTTTGATACCCGTCAGGTAACGAAGCAAATCAACCTCAAGCACGGTCTGCACATTCGGCGCCAAGGCAACCGCTTCTGCGGCCTTCTGGGCAACATCGGTCTTTGGGAAAGCACGCAGCGTCACCAGAACTTTGGCGTTGGTTTCACGCAAGATTGCGGCAATTTGCTCGGCGTCAAGCAAAGGATTGATCGGGTTCACAATCCCTGCGACTTGCCCGCCCATATAGGTCAGCACGGTCTCGGTCGCGTTCGGCATCAGATAGGCAACCACATCGGTTTCGCCAACGCCAAGACTACGCAACAAGTTTGCCGTTTGTGTCGACTTTGCATGGAACTCGTTCCACGTCAGTGTTTCACATTTCGCATCCGGGTCCGACATCAACTGATAGCTGACGGCTTTGCGGTCGCCAAATTTGCCCGCCGTTTGGGTCAACATTTGATAAGTTGTTTTCGGTAAATCGCGCTCGTCCCACGCCATTTCACCCTCGATCGCATTCCGATCGGCCATTGTCGCATAAGTCATGCAAGTCTCCTCCCCGCATTGATGTCCGCAACTTTAGGTGTCGCGTGATACTTCGACGACAAGACTGTTGAAATTCTTGTGACTTGGCAACTGTTACGCTGCGAAAATCCGCATCATTCGGCATCTAACCCAGAGGTAAACTGCAAACGCGCAAGACGGGCATACAGACCACCCTCAGCGACCAATGCATCATGCGTGCCCGTGGCCACGATACGGCCGCCATCAAACACGACAATCCGGTCTGCCTGTTTGACTGTCGCCAAACGGTGCGCCACGATCAACGTTGTACGGGTGCGGGCAAGGTCCTCGACAGCCGTTTGCACCAGCTTTTCGCTTTCAGCGTCCAGCGCACTCGTCGCCTCGTCCAACAGCAAGATGGGCGCATCGCGCAGAATCGCGCGGGCAATTGCGATCCGTTGCTTTTGACCGCCCGACAACATCACGCCACGCTCGCCCACTTGGCTGTCATAGCCTTCGGGCAGCGCCATCAGGAAATCATGCGCCGCCGCGGCCTTGGCTGCGGCCTCGACCTCGGCATTACTCGCATCGGGGCGACCAAAGCGAATGTTTTCACGGGCGGTATCGGCAAAGATCACAGGGTCTTGCGGCACAAGCGCGACATGCTTGCGGAAATCAGAACGGGTCATGTCACGCAGATCAACACCATCGATCTTGATGGCACCCTCTTGCGGGTCATAGAACCGCTGCAGCAATTGAATAACCGTCGACTTACCCGCACCTGACGGGCCAACAAGGGCGACGCTTTCACCAGGTTTCACGGTCAAGCTTACCTCGGCCAGCGCAGAGATCGTCGGACGCCCCGGATAGGCAAAAGTCACATTCTCAAACGTAATCTCGGCGGCTTGCGTGTCAGGTACGGCGACAGGATTTTCAGGATCTTTGACCGCATCATCAGCTTGCAACAACTCGACCAACCGCTCGGTCGCGCCGGCAGCGCGCTGCAATTCGCCCCAAATCTCGGTCAAAGCACCCAAAGCGCCTGCAACCATAATCGTGTAAATCATGAACTGGACCAACTCGCCCACGCTGATCACACCCGCACGGACGTCTGCGGCACCCATCCACAAGAACCCAACAACCGCCGAGAACGCGATGAAAATCACGATCGCTGTCATGACGGCGCGGGTCTCAATACGGCGTTTGGCAACGACAAAGCTTTTCTCGGTCACGTCATAGAACTTTTTGCGGGACAGGTTTTCGTGGGTAAAGGCCTGCACGGTTTGCGCCGACAACAGCTGCTCTGACGCATCACCCGACGAAGCGGCAATCCAGTCTTGGTTTTCGCGACTTAATGTGCGGACACGGCGGCCCAACAGAATAATCGGGATCAGAACAACAGGGATCGGCCACAACACCAGCCCTGTCATCTTCACAGAGGTCCATAGCATCAAGCCAATGCCACCAAACAAGATCAACACATTGCGCAAGGCCACCGAAACGGACGACCCGATCACGGACAAGATCAGCGTGGTGTCCGTTGTGATCCGGCTTAATACCTCACCCGTCATGACTTTTTCAAAAAACGCAGGCGACATGCCAATCATACGATCAAACACGGCCACGCGAATGTCGGCCACAATGCGTTCCCCCAAACGGGTCACCAGATAATAGCGCAGGGCTGTGCCGACGGCCAAAAGTCCCGCAATCACAAAGGCAAAGCCAAAGTAACTGTCTAGAACAGACCCGTCGGAGACATCAAAGTTGTCGATTACGCGGCGGACCGCCAGCGGCATCACCAACGATATCATTGCCGTGAACGTCAGCGCGATTAACGCCAAAGTGACCATCTTTTTGTAGGGGCGGACAAACGGCCAAAGTTGACCCATCGCACCAATATTTTTGGATGTGGCACGGTCTTCGGCGTTCAATCTTGGGGGCTTGGCCATGTCGGGCGGTCCTTCGGCAATACGTCCCGAACCGGCCTGCGCGGACCCATATCATCCGGTCATGTGGATTGGAGCGGGCGACGGGAATCGAACCCGTGTCTTCAGTTTGGAAAACTGAGGTCTTACCATTACACAACGCCCGCGTGCGCCTGATCTATATGGCGATGCGGACAGGCGATGCAAGAGGGTTTTGAACATTTCTAGACCAGATTTCGCCATATCTTCGCCAGATTCGCTGTTTACCAAGATCACAACGCAATAACTCTAATGATCGGACTGATCCAATGAAACTGCCAACACGTATGACTTTAGCGATTTGCTTTGGGCTGATGGCGACATCATCGCAAGCAGCAGAACACGAGATATTCATCACCAAAAACGGCTACTTCCCCAGTACGCTGTATATCTCCGTAGGTGATACAGTTACTTTTAATAATATCAGCGGGCGCACTGCGATTGTCGCGAAAAATACCGGCAGTTACTATTATCCAAATTGGGTTACCTTCACGCCTTGGGTTGGGAACAAGGGCAAACATCAAATGGTGTTGAATTCCGGAACTTTAAGCACTATCGGCTCTAGCATTCCCGCGCCTATCCTTAGCGACGGCTACAGCAGTTATTACGCAAAAAACGGTGCGAACCTTAGCTACTATAGCGCGCCGCTCTCCTGCCCAGATAACCGTGTTTTGTGTTAATACTGAATTCTACGCGGGTTTAAATCACCGTGGTATTCTGTGAATGTAAGCGCGTCTTCGGGCGCGCTTTTCATGAGCCTTGCAGCGCCTTTGCCTTGCTCGCCCAGCCACAGCGCCCATTGATCAGGTGTCAGGATCACCGGCAAACGGTGATGGATTTTACCCATCGCCTCATTCGCAGCCGTCGTGACAATCGCAAACGTCGACAGCGTATCAGCCCCCTGCCCCCAGTCCTGCCAGATACCGGCAAACACCATCGAGGCACCATCACTGCGGGAAACAAACCACGGCTTGGGCTTTTGCCCCTCGATCCGTTCCCATTCATAAAACCCTGACATGCCAATCAAGCATCGGCGTGCGCGACAGGCATCCCGAAACGCAGGTTTCTGGGCAATAGTCTCTGACCTTGCATTGATCAAAAGCGGACCACCATTGGGCTTATCATACCAATGCGGAATAAAGCCCCAGCGCATCGACCGCAGGCGGCGCACACCATCTGATGCCGTGACAACACCCACTTGGGTTGTGGGGCAAACATTATGATTGGGCACATCCGGCAGGTCATTCGACGGCGTCGCGTCAAACATCTGAGCCATCGCATCATGGGGCAAAGTGATCGCCATTCGTCCGCACATAAAGGCAGTATGCGGGTAAATTAGACCGCACACCAGTGGCGTGCCACCGTTTGACAGAACGCCAAATTGCCGCCACAAATTGGTGCGATACCAAGCCCATTGATTTACGATACTATTTTGAGAGGCTCACATGAGCACCGCGCGAATTGCCGTTCTAGTCGATGGGGACAACATTAGCCACTCTTTTGCACCGATGATTCTAGCAAAGGCCAGCACACTTGGTCGCATCGACATTGCACGCAGCTACGTCAATGGATCAAACCCGTCTGACTGGCTATCCAAGCCCGGGTTTGAAGGCAGGCACGCGGGCGCGGGCAAGAATTCAGCCGATATCTTGTTGTGTATTGAAGCCATGGAACTGGCGCTGGTCCACGGCATCGAAATATTCTTGATCGCGACATCGGATGGCGACTTTTCGCACCTTGCTTTTCGTCTGCGCGAGTTTGGCGTGCTGGTGCATGGGGTCGGCGAAGTAAAGGCCGCTGACGGGTTTCGGATGGCTTGTTCGATATTCACCGAACTGGCCCCAAAGGTCGCAAAACCTAAACCTGTGCCCGTCGCGGCTCCGAACCCGCCCAAAGCCATATCTGAACCTTGCTGCGCGGCGGACCTAGATCATAAAATTCGCGTCGAGATCCGTGAACATAGTGTCGGTGGGTGCGGTATGCGTATTGAACATCTCAGCACAGTGATGCGTCAAAAGCACGGCACCCTGATCAGCCAGACTCCCGAACGAAGCTGGCGAAACTATCTGAACAAACGCCCCGAGCTTTACGACGTTGATCCCCGCGGGCCAGAGGCTATGGTAAAATTCAAACCCGCGGGGTTTCGGTAGAATCTAACGACAAAAAAGCCCCCGCCACATCGCTGCAACGGGGGCCAATCCTAACTTAGCTTATTCGCTTACTTTACCGTAATACGCCCATCAAGGAACGCTGTGTATGCGCCTTGTGCGGCAAGGTATTCCGCAGTCACATCCGCAAGGTCTGGGCCAAAGTCATAGGCGTTATCCGCGTCGCGGAACATCTTATAGCCGTCTCCGCCATTGCGCACATAGTTGTTGGACACCAACCCGTAAGTTGCGGCCACATCAATCGGCGCGCCAGCAACCATCACGTCAGAGATACGCGCACCCACTTCGGCCGCGGGATCAACGATGAACGTCATGCCTGCGACCTGCGGGAAACGACCCGCAACTTCCGCGATTTCCGAGACGCCGTTTTCTAGCGCATCCACAACGGTCTGACCCGACACATAGAACGTCGACAGCGTGTTCTGGAACGGCAGCACAGTCAGCACTTCGCCCATTGTCACGTCGCCTTCATCGATGGACGACCGCAAACCGCCAGAGTTGGCAATCGCGATCTGGATGCCTTGGTCTGCCACGCGGTCAAGCATTGCCTCAGCCACAAGGTTGCCCATCTCGCATTCCATCACGCGGCAATTGTCGCGGTTTCCGTCGATTGTGGACCCTGATGTCGCCACAACCTTGTTGCGGATTTCATCCAGTGGAGCGGCAAGTTCAGCGATACGTGCCACTGTGTCGGCATCTTCTGCCACTTGGCCGTCGATCAGGATCGGCTCGCCGACAGCTTCGGTGATGTTGCCTTCATCATCAAAAGTGACGTTCAATTCGCCCAAGAATTTACCGTAAGCATAGGCAGACAGGATCGCGGTATTGCCAACCATCGTCGGGTACGGACCGACCGCATCCTCATTCGTGTTGGACAGCAGCGTGTTCGAGTGTCCGCCAACGATTACGTCAACGCCAGTCGTATTCGCCGCAACTTCTTGGTCAACAACATAGCCAGAGTGGGACAGCACGATGATCTTGTTCACACCCTCGGCTGTCAGCAGGTCAACTTCGGCCTGAACCGCGCCCGCAGGATCGGTAAAGATCACGTTGTCGCCCGGGCTGGCCAATTCGTCCGTGTTCTGTGGGGTCAAACCGATCATGCCGATCTTTTCGCCACCACGTTCAATGATCGTGGACTTCGCCAGCTTGCCAGCCAGCAAAGGCTCGCCAGAGACATCAGCGTTCGACATCAACACAGGAAAATTGACCGTATCCATAAAGCCCGCAAGGACCTCTGGACCATCATCAAACTCGTGGTTGCCGACAGTCATGCCGTCATAGCCGAGCTTGTTCATGAACTCGGCGGCCATAGCGCCCTTGTAATATGTATAGAACAACGTGCCTTGGAACTGGTCGCCACCATCAACAAGAATGGAATTGTTTGTGCGTGCGCGAGCCTCGGCCACCGCAGTGACAAGACGCGCAGTCCCGCCAAAGCATTTGCCCTCGGCATTATCTTCCACGCCGCAGCCGCTGTCATACTTGCTGATCGGCTCGAAACGCGCGTGGAAATCGTTTGTGTGCAGAATGGTCAGCGAATAGTCCGCCGCCGCCGCAGAGGCCGTCAGCGCCAATGCACATGTGGATGTTAGGATTCGTGATAACATAGGATTAATCCCCCTTAGGTTACATTGCCCGCAGCTTGGCAACCGCTTGTGCAGGAGTCAAACACCGAACTCACATTGCCTTAGCTTTCCGTTACGACAGCTTTGTGACAAGCGCCCGCTTGACCAATCATGATGCAATCGCCATGAAACGCCTATGTTGATTTACAAGATATTCCGCGCCAATGAATGGGCGCAAATGCAAGCAGACGGCCAAACGCTTGGGGCACCAATTGATTTGGCGGACGGCTTTGTGCATTTTTCCAGCGGCGAAACCGTGCAAACCACGGCAGCACTTTACTTCGCTGATGCCGATGATCTGGTCTTGGTCGCCGTCGAGGCAGACGGACTGGATGCGCTAAAGTGGGAGCCATCGCGTGGCGGGCAACTGTTCCCACACCTGTTCCGCGCCCTGCGCATGCAAGACGTTGTTTGGTCCCGCCCGCTACCCATTGTCGATGGCGTGCACCAGCTTGGAGACTTGTCATGAAAATTGTTGAAAACATTGGCCTGCGTGCCCTACGCATGTTTGACCCCGAAACCGCACACGGGCTGTCGATCCAAGCACTTAACGCGGGCCTTGGGCCAAAGACCGGCCCCTTCACATCCGACCGCCTGCGCACGACAGTTGCAGGTCTCGACCTGCCCAACCCAATAGGCCTTGCCGCTGGGTTCGACAAAAATGCAACCGCGCTTCATGCGCTGTCAGGCACAGGCTTTGGCTTTCTCGAGGTCGGCGCCGCCACCCCGCGACCGCAAGACGGCAACCCAAAACCGCGTCTGTTTCGCCTGACCGAAGACGCCGCCGCTATCAACCGCTTTGGCTTTAACAACCAAGGGATGGAGGTCATCGAGGCCCGCCTGTCCGCCCGCCCCAAAGGGGTAATCGGGCTGAACCTCGGGGCCAACAAAGACAGCGACGACCGCGCAGCCGATTTTGCAAAAGTGCTAACCCACTGCGGCGCGCATCTGGATTTCGCCACCGTGAACGTGTCCTCCCCCAACACCGAAAAGCTGCGCGACTTGCAGGGCAAAGCCGCCCTTGCCGCCCTGTTGGCAGGCGTGATGGAGGCCAACGCAGCACTGGACCGCCCGCTGCCAATCTTTCTGAAAATCGCGCCCGACTTGGACGAGGCAGCGCTTGACGATGTGGCCTCGGTGGCCGACGCGTCGGGCATCTCTGCCGTGATCGCGACCAACACCACGCTGGACCGCACAGGGCTGCACAGCAAACACGCAGGCGAAATGGGCGGACTATCAGGCCAGCCATTGTTTGAGAAATCAACCCGCATTCTAGCGCAGCTTTCCACCCGCACAAACCTGCCCCTGATCGGGGTTGGCGGTGTCGGGTCCGCCGAACAAGCCTACGCCAAAATCCGCGCAGGCGCGTCAGCGGTGCAACTCTACACAGCGCTAGTTTTCGGCGGCATTTCCTTGCCCGACGAGATCGCACGCGGCTTGGATGCCCTGCTGGAAAAAGATGGTTTCACATCAATTGCCGATGCAGTTGGCAGAGGAAAGGACGATTACCTATGACCGTCATTTGGCATAACCCACGCTGTTCTAAATCGCGCCAGACCTTGGCGATTGTGCAGGCAAAAGACCCGTTCCACAAGGTCCGCCTTTACCTTCAAGACCCGCCCAGCGCCGATGAAATCCGCGAAGTCTTGGCAAAGCTGCAAATGAAAGCCGCGCAACTTGTGCGCCGTGGCGAGGCCGCATTCAAAGACGGCACCGAGGATGAGCTGATCGCGCTCATGGCCGAAAACCCGATCCTGATCGAACGCCCGATTGTGATCGTCGGCAACCAAGCCGTCATCGGACGCCCGCCAGAGGACGCGCTTGATCTGTTTGATTAAGCAGCGCGGGCCGATGCCTCTAGCGCTGGATATTTCCAGCCCAAAGTCACACCGCGCACAACAAAACTGAACAACAACCCCAGCCACAGCCCGTGGTTGCCAAACGCCCACATCAGCGGGATCACCGCACCAAAATAAGCCAGCGCCGAGACAACCATCATGTTGCGCATGTCGCGTGACCGCGTGGCACCGATGAAAATTCCGTCAAACATCCATGATGCTACCCCGACAATCGGGGCTGCGACCATATACGGCAGATACACGCGGGCCGCGTCTTGCACCTCGGGGGCCGTCGTCATGATATCAATGATTGTGCCGCCAAAGACCGCAAAAACAACGGCCAACCCCGCACAGATCGCAGCCCCCCATCCGCTTGTCAAAATCGCGCCGCGGCGCAAACGGGCGACATTCTTGGCGCCCAAGGCTTGGCCCACAAGGCTTTCAGCAGCGGCCGCAAACCCGTCTAGCGCATAGGCGGTGACATTCAGAAATTGCAGCAAGATCTGATTGGCCGCCAATTGCACATTGCCAAAATCAGCCCCCCAAAACAGAAAGCTGACAAAGATCGCTTGCAGCAGCACAGACCGGATCAAAATGTCGGTATTCACCAAGCCCATATTGATCAGACGCACACGGTCAAACACCCGTGCCTTATCGCGCCAGCCCGTGCCTGCAAAGGCATCACGGCATAACCACAGGCCCAGCGCAAGCCCGCCCCATTCCGCCAAGAACGTCGCCCAGCCAACCCCCGCGACACCAAAATCAAAGTGCAGCACAAACAGCAGATCCAACCCGATATTCAACCCGTTCATCAAGACTTGGATCGCAAAAACACCCCGCGTGCGCTCTTGGGCAATTAACCACCCGATAATCCCATATAGACCAATCGTTGCAGGGGCCGACCAAACACGGATTTGCATATAGTCGCGGGCAAGGGTCTCGACCTCTGGGGTGGCAGGCGAAACTTTGAACGCCAGCCAGAACAACGGAACCTGCCCCAAGATCATCACGACCCCTGCGCCAAATCCGATCAGCAAGGCACGCGACAACAATGCAGCAACCTCGGCATCATCCTGCGCGCCACTGGCTTGGGCTGTCAGCCCCGCCGTGCCCATGCGCAGAAAGCCGAAAATCCAGTAGAACGCGGTAAGGATAATCGCACCAATGCCAACCGCACCAATCGGGGCCGCCTCGCCCAGCTGACCGACCACCCCCGTATCCACGACCCCAAGGATCGGCACGGTCGCATTCGATAGCACAATCGGCAATGCAATGGTCAGAACCCGCTTGTGGGTCAGTGCATTAGCCATCCCGTGCAGGCATCAAGAAATGACCTGTGGCCTGTGCAAACATCCGGCTACGGTTGTCTTGCCAAGCCTCCACATGCACCGACGCATAGCGGCGGCCAGACCGGTTTACCCGCGCGCGCGCATAGGCATCACGCGGCAGGCCAGAGCGCAGGTAATCCACGGTAAAATCAATCGTCTTTGGTAGTAGAATTTTCGGCTTCTCTTCGGAAATCTTGCCCGCTTCCATATCTTCCCATGTCGCGGCCCAGCTTAGCTCGATAATCGCAGCGACCTCTAGAAACGCAGCCGTTACACCGCCGTGGAGCGCCGGGATCATCGGGTTACCGATGTTGCGCTCGTTGTATGGCAGCACGGCAGTTAGCTCGTCGCCGTGGCGTTCAAACTGAATGCCCAGAAACTGGATATACGGAACACCTGCGACAATATTTTGCAGCATTGCATCGCGGCGTTGCTTGACGACTTGGACAGGCTCTGGACGGCGGCTCATCGTTTGATCCCCCCTGTTTCAACGGTAAAGGCGCCAGTCGCTGTGGCTACCGGACGGGCCGTGTCAGCATCCATCGCGGTCGCGCGGATAAAGGCGACAGAGCGGGTGATGTGATAGCATTCAGCTGTCGCAGTAATCATTTCGCCAGGTGTGGCGCTGCGCATATAATCAATTCGCAGGTCAATCGTCGCTGTGCCCAACGGACCGCTCGGATGCGCCATCACAGCCGCCCCGCCGCAAGTGTCCATCAATGCAGACACCGCACCGCCATGGATGACGCCAGTCACCGGATCGCCAATCAACCGCTCATCATATCCCATGGTGATCGTCGCGCGCCCGTCGCCAATCTCGGTGACTTTCATGCCCAATTCGCGAGCATGCGGGATCGCTTCGATGAATTGGCGCGCCAATAAGGTTTGGCGGGCTTTGATGTCTTCGGTCATGGGTTACTCCTGTTTGTCCGTGCAACTTGCCACTTGCCGTGCGGACTTCAAGTGCTATATCTGCAATTAAGAACAATTCGCAAGAAGGACGCGTCCACATGGACACCACCGCACCACTGATGCAAGTCACATCAAGACGGTTTGGGCCTTTCCGCCTCAGACGGTTGGCCGTGGTCTTGGTATTTGCAGCCCTCGCTACCGCCCCCACCTTTTTAGGCGAGCTAACGCGCGGGTTGATGGTCGATGCATTCACGCAGGTTTCGGCGTTTGTGGCGGCGACCCTATTGCTGTTTTACGGTGCAGAGCGGGTATTCAACTTTGACATCGGACTGTCCCTCAAGGGGGCAAAAGGCTGGCAAGTGCCCATGGCAGCCCTGCTGGGTGCGACGCCTGGTTGCGGCGGTGCGGTCGTCGTTGTGGCTGCCTATTCGTCAGGGAACGTGGGCTTCGGGGCCGTTGTCGCGGCACTGACCTCTACCATGGGCGATGCGGCATTCCTCTTGATCGCGACGCGACCTGACGCGGCCTTGGTTGTGCTGCCAACAGGCTTTGTAGTTGGGATTATCTCGGGCTGGATTGTGGATGCTTTCTCTAAGGACAAATACCTTGCAGAGCCCACACCAAGCTGCGCCTTGGCACCACGGATCGGCAATGTGCGCCTGCGCGACTATGCATTTCTTGCTGCCGCCGCACCGGGCCTGGCAATCGGGATCACACAGCTGATCGGCGCGGACGTTGACGCGGTTTGGGGCGATATCGCCCTTTATATCGGCCTTGCAGGCACAGCCGTTGGCTTGGCGATCTGGGCCGCCTCCCCCGTCAATGCGATGACCAATGGGCAAGACGGTCCCTTGACCCGTATGGCAGAAGAAACCGCATTCATCTCGGTTTGGGTAATCGGGGCCTATCTGGCCTACGACTATACCGTCGAATTTGCGGGCTTTGACCTTGAGGCCATTTTTGGGTCGGTGGCCCCTTTGCTGCCCTTGATGGGCGTGCTGATTGGCCTGATCCCCGGATGCGGGCCACAAGTCTTGGTCACAACATTGTATCTCAATGGGTTGATCCCCTTTGCCGCGCTGATGGGCAACGCGATCTCGAACGACGGGGACGCGCTATTCCCCGCAATCGCCCTGAACCCAAGCGCGGCGTTCTGGGCGACGATCTACTCCACAGTGCCCGCAATGATTATGGCCTATGGGTTCTACTTTTTCGCACCCGGATTCATGAACTAGCACAAAGTTGCGTTGCTCTGGGCAAAACTGCACGCTAGGTTGCATGCAACGGAGGGAACCATGTCTGAACCACGCCTATCATTCAAAGAGATGTGCGCCAAATTTGACGTGACCCCCCGCACGCTGCGGTATTACGAATACATCGAACTGCTGACGCCCGAAAAAGAGGGGCGGTCGCGGTTCTATGGGGCGCGGGAACTGGCGCGGATGACGCTGATCCTGCGCGGCAGACGTTTCGGGTTCGCGCTAGAGGACATCCGGCAATGGCTTTTGATCTACGAACACGAAGGCACCGCGGCGCAAATGAAGCAGTGGGTTGCGCTTGCGGACAAACAAATTGACGAATTAATCGACCAAAAGCAGCAACTCGAAGAAACTTTGGCCGAACTACGGTCACTGCGCGATTTAACAAAAACCGAACTGAGCTAGACAAGACGTCGACGCATTTCCCTTATTTTACGGGGAAAAATTTGGGTTTTAACTCATAATTGAGAACATGCATTTTTGCGATTGTTGCGCCTTACGGGGCGTCACCTTTACTGACCTTTCGTCAACTTAGAAATGACGTCACGTTTCGTTTACGTTAACGTCAATTTATCTTGTAGGGTTAATGTTAAGCTCGCAAGTGCTTTGCATGACGCAATGCATGGATGGGACGAACCGATGACGAACGACACAATGAATATCCGCGATATGTGTGCCGCTTTTGATGTGACGCCGCGCACACTTCGCTTTTACGAAGCAAAGGAGTTGCTGTTTCCAATACGCGATGGCCAGCGCCGCTTGTTCACCAAGCGTGACCGCGCCCGCCTTAAGCTGATCCTGCGCGGTAAGCGCTTTGGCTTCAGCCTAGAGGAAATTCGCCAGCTTCTTGACCTGTACCACATGGACGACAGCCAAGCGACACAGCTAGCCAAGACCTACGAACTGGCCGAACGCCACCTTGCCGACATGGAAGCCCAAAAGGCCGAGTTGGAGGAAGCGATCGGCGAAATGAAAACACAGATGAAATGGGGCGCTGAAAAGCTAAGCGCCCTTGCGAAGAGTAAACCGGCGGACTGACCCGCCAGCCCAATCCACGCTTGACCATAGAGAGTGCCAAATCATGCCGATCTACAACGCCCCCGCCAAAGACATCCAATTCGTCCTTCACGACCTCCTGAAGGTGTCCGAACAGGACATCGCCGGTTACGAAGATCTGGACCGTGACTTTACCAGTGCGGTCATCGAAGAGGCGGGCAAGATCGCCTCTGATGTTCTGGCACCATTAAACCAAGTCGGCGACACTGAAGGCTGCGTTCTGGAAAACGGCGTTGTGCGTACACCAACAGGGTTCAAGGCAGCCTTTGATCAGGTCCGCGAAGGCGGCTGGACGGCCATGGATTGCGACCCCGACTACGGCGGCCAGGGCCTGCCTTACATCATGAGCATGGCAGCGCTCGAACCATCCGTGTCCGCGAACATGGCATTCAACATGTATC
Organism: Loktanella sp.; assembly: GCA_024686085.1. Lineage (GTDB taxonomy): Bacteria > Pseudomonadota > Alphaproteobacteria > Rhodobacterales > Rhodobacteraceae > Yoonia. The sequence goes on along the minus strand of JAIBDT010000004.1, from coordinate 41,325 downwards.
AAGGCCTGACCCACGGGGCATACTCTGCGATCCACGTGCACGGGTCCGACGAGCAAAAGCAAAAGTATCTGCCGAAGATGGTTACATGCGAATGGACAGGGACGATGAACCTGACCGAACCGCACTGCGGGACCGACCTTGGCCTGATGCGCACCAAAGCCGTGCCAAACGGCGACGGTACCTACAAGATTTCCGGCCAAAAGATTTTCATCTCGGCGGGCGACCACGACATGGCCGACAACATCATCCACCTCGTACTTGCGAAAATCCCGGGTGGGCCTGACGGCATCAAAGGCGTGTCCTTGTTCATCGTCCCCAAGATCAAGATCAACGAAGACGGCTCTTTGGGCGACCGCAACGGCGTGTCCGTCGGCAAGATCGAAGAGAAAATGGGCATTCACGGCAATTCTACTTGCGTGATGAACTACGACGAGGCCGAAGGCGTGCTATTGGGCGAAGAACACAAAGGCATGCGCGCCATGTTCGTCATGATGAACGAGGCCCGCTTGGGTGTTGGACTTCAGGGCTACGCACAGGCCGAAGCGGCGTATCAAAACGCTGTTTTTTATGCCAACGACCGCCTTCAGGGCCGCGCTGTTACGGGTGCCGAAAATCCCGATGGCCCAGCCGATCCGCTGATCGTGCACCCGGATATTCGCCGCATCCTGATGGACCAAAAGTCCTTTGTGGAGGGCGCGCGAGCCTTCACAATGTGGGGTGCAAACCTGATTGACCGGTCCCACAAGAACGGCGACGCGGAAGCAGACGGCCTTGTGTCGCTGATGACGCCCGTGATCAAAGGGTTCCTGACCGACAAAGGTTTTGAATACGCAGTAGCAGCCCAGCAGGTTTATGGCGGGCATGGCTATATCGAAGAATGGGGCATGTCCCAATTTGCCCGCGATGCCCGTATTGCGATGATCTATGAGGGTGCCAACGGCGTGCAAGCGCTTGACCTCGTGGGCCGTAAGCTGGCGCAAGACGGTGGCAAGCACGTGATGGCGTTCTTTGAGATGATCAAGACATTCATCAAAGAAAACGACGGCAATGAAGCGCTGAAAGCTGACTTCCTAGAGCCGCTCAAAGCAGCCTCCAAGGACCTACAAGCGGCAGGCATGTACTTCATGCAAAACGGCATGAAGAACCCCAACAATGCGCTGTCAGGGTCATACGACTTCATGCACATGATGGGGCACGTTTGCCTAGGGCTGATGTGGGCGCGTATGGGCAAGGCCGCGATGAAAGCACTGGACGCAGGCGCGTCGGATAAGGCGTTCTACGAAACCAAAATCGCCACAGGCCGCTACTACATGGCCCGTCAATTGCCCGCGACTGCCATGCATTTGGCGCGGATCAATACTGGCGCTGATACGGTGATGGCCCTCGACGCTGACCAGTTCTAAGCCCATGATGGGGCAAACCCCATCCTACGAAAGACTGGACCAGAAATGCCAAAGCGCCTGAGACTAACCCGCCGTTTTCCCGTTGCAATGACGGAGGACGGCTACCGTAGGCTCAAGCGCTTTGCCGCAGACAACAATTTGGAAGACGGAGAAGCTTTGTCATTTTTGTTCGAGAATTTTAACTCGGTGATCAATGAAGACACCTTTGGCCAACGTCTACGGATGTTTCAAAACGAACTGGAGGCCCGCAAGCGGTGACAAATGTGTATTTAGGATAAAGCGAGCGCAAAGCCCTGACATTCCCCCTTCCCCAGCGTCTAAAAAGGGTCGGACTGAATATCAGTGCCTCGCTTTGTGGGATCACAGGCCTTCTGGCCTGTCCCGCCCTAAAAGTTTCACGCATCGTGATTAAGTAAAGGTTAACATGGCGGCGCTTAGGCTTGCTTTGTTCAAATACTCAAAACCGGCGCCAACAAAACGGTGCACCATCTGGGAGGATGTCCGACATGACTATGAAGCTGCATTGCTTTGGCGAAAGTGGAAACGCTTATAAGGTGGCCCTGACACTGACCCTCGCCGATCAGGACTGGACGCCTGTCTATGTTGATTTTTTCAATGGCGCGACTCGCACCCCCGAATTCCGCGCCCTGAACGTGATGGGCGAAGTGCCTGTGTTTGAAGATGGTGATCTGATCCTCACACAGTCAGGTGTGATCCAAGACTACATCAGTTCCAAATCTGGCAAGCTGGGCGGCAAGTCAGCCGCAGAACGTCGCGAAGTCCTGCGCTGGATGTTCTTTGACAATCACAAAGTCTCTGGCATTGCAGGCATGTTGCGGTTCCAGATGAACTTCCTACCCGAAGCCAAGCGCAACGCCGATGTGATCGGCTTTCTGTCCATGCGACTGGCTGCCGCTTTCAAAACGATCGAGGCGCAATTGGCCGAGACCCCGTTCTTGACAGGTGACGAGTTGACCATCGCGGACATCGCGTGCGCGGGCTACCTGTATTACCCCGAGCCGTTCACATTTGATCGTGCCGATTACCCTCATATCGACCGCTGGCTGGACGCAATCGCTGCCACCCCCGGTTGGAAGCACCCCTATGATTTGATGCCCGGCTCACCCGCCGATCGCGCCTAAAGGAGATACCGAATGACCGAAGCTTATATTTTTGATGCGATCCGCACCCCGCGCGGCAAAGGCCGCCCGGACGGTAGCCTGCACGAGGTGACTTCTGCGCGCCTGTCCGCGGGTGTGTTGAACGATCTTAAGAGCCGCAACAACCTCGAAGGCCACGCGGTCGAAGACGTGATCTGGGGCAACGTGACCCAAGTAGGAGAGCAGGGTGGGTGCCTTGCGCGCACGGCTGTGCTAGCGTCCAACCTTGATCAATCCATTCCCGGTCTCGCGATCAATCGCTTCTGCGCCTCTGGCATGGAAGCTGTGAACTTGGCCGCAAACCAAGTGCGCGGCGGGGCTGGCGGCGCTTATATCGCGGGCGGCGTCGAGATGATGGGCCGCGTGCCAATGGGCTCTGACGGGGCAGCCATTGCAGTTGATCCCTCCATCGCGATGGACACCTATTTTGTGCCACAAGGCATCTCTGCGGACATCATTGCGACCGAATACGGATTTAGCCGTGACGACGCCGACAAATTGGCGGTCGAAAGCCAAAAGCGCGCGGCAGCTGCTTGGGCCGACAACCGCTTTGCGACCTCCATCGTGCCTGTGAAAGACATCAACGGACTGACCATTCTAGACCGCGACGAATACATGCGCCCGCAAACGGACATGCAATCACTTGGCGCGCTCAACCCTGCGTTCCAGATGATGGGCGAGCAGATGCCGGGCTTTGATAAAATCGCGCTGATGAAGTACCCGCACCTTGAGAAAATCAACCACATCCACCACGCAGGGAATTCCTCTGGGATCGTGGACGGCGCGGCTGGGGTCTTGATCGGGTCCAAAGAATGGGGCGAGGCGATGGGCCTGAAACCACGCGCGGTCATCCGTGCGACCGCCAAAATCGGCACAGATCCAACAATCATGCTGACCGGGCCGGTGCCCGTGACCGAGAAAATCCTGCGCGATAGCGGCATGTCGATTTCCGACATTGATCTTTTTGAGGTCAACGAGGCCTTCGCATCCGTGGTTTTGCGGTTCATGCAAGCCTTCAACGTGGACGCCGACCGTGTGAACGTGAACGGCGGCTCAATCGCAATGGGTCACCCGTTGGGCGCCACTGGCGCGATCATCATTGGTACGCTGTTGGATGAGCTGGAACGCACAGGCAAAGGCACAGGCCTTGCAACACTCTGCATCGCGTCAGGTATGGGTGCAGCGACGATCATTGAGCGCGTCTAATGACAGAGGCGGAGTTCAGCGCATTTCTGAAAGATATTTCGGACTGTTTTATTTCCGAGGACTTCGGTCCTTGGGCAGACCGCGTTGAACTCCCCTTTTCGATCGTGACCAAAACCGGCCCTCATATTTCTTATACAACGCAGGACTTAAAGGCTGAATTTGATCTCTACATTCTGGCGTCTCGTACGATGAAACTCGACTTGGTATTCCGGACACCTGTGTCCATCGAAAACTGCGAAGACGGCACTGTCATCGCAACTTACCGGACCGAACTGCTGAGCCACGGACAACGGATGACCGAACCGTTTACGTCCTCCGCCTTGATGAAGAAAACTGACGGACACTGGCGCATGACCGCGATTTTGAATGCACGCGGGCATGATTCATGGACAGGAAACACCGCGCATAAGGAAGGATCACTGGAATGACGCAAAGTCAAAGCGACCCTGCCGCGGTTGGGATCATGCGAATGAAAGCAATGTTTTACGCGCGATGCCGCTCAGGCGCGAAATCCGAAAAAAATGCAGATCTGGAAATCACATGAACAGCGCAGACACCCTATGCAACCCAGACGCCGTCGCCATCAGCGATGCATTGCTCGACAGCACTGGCGTCGCGATTAACACCCGTGATTTCGCACTCTTCGCAAAAGCATTTTCGCTGCCTCACACGGTGACGACATTTGATGAAAAGCGGGTGATCGAAACCATGGAAGACCTCGAACTCGTGTTCAACATGAACTGTGATTACTTCGCGGCCAAGCGGGTCACTGACATCGTGCGTAAATGCATGTCAGCCGACTTCGATGGCCCCGACACGGTCAAAGCCATGCACATCACGCATTTGATGTCTGGCAACCAGCGCGTCAAAGACCCCTACCCCGGATTTTCCGTGATCATCCGCGCGGAAGGCATCTGGCGCGTCTCAAAAAGTGACTACGCCGTTGATGCCGACGCAGGCCTGACAAAAGCCCTTAGAAAACTTTCGCGCAATGCGCAAAACGCAACGAATGACGCAGGCTAAGGCCCGCGCTCCCCATATCCAGGAGATGACTATGACCGACTTCACAATGAAAACAGACGCAGACGGTGTCGCCACGATCACGTGGGACACTGTTGGCAAATCCATGAACGTGATGAACCAACAAGGGTTTGCCGACCTCGATGCGTTGATTGATCAGGCCTTGGCAGACGATGCGATCAAAGGCGTGATTATCACCTCCGGTAAAGAGGGGACATTCGCGGGCGGCATGGACCTGAACATCATAGCGAAAATGAAGCAAAGCGCTGGCGACGATCCTGCACGCGGCCTGATGGACGGCCTGATGGCGTCCCACGCGATCCTGCGAAAAATCGAACGCGCAGGCATGGAGCCAAAGACTAACAAAGGCGGCAAACCAATCGCTTGCGCCATGCAGGGCACCGGCCTTGGCATCGGTTTCGAGATCCCCCTGTCCTGCCACCGCATCTTTGTAGCCGACAATCCGAAAGCCAAAATCGGTCTTCCAGAAATCATGGTCGGCATCTTCCCCGGCATGGGCGGAACCACGCGCCTTGTGCGCAAAATGGGCGCAATGGCCGCATCCCCCTTCTTGCTGGAAGGCAAACTCTCCGATCCGAAGAAAGCACTGCAAGCAGGGTTGATCGACGAAGTCGTGCCCGCAGACGAGCTTCTCTCTGCCGCCAAGGCATGGGTGCTATCTTCACCAAAAATCGTTAAGCCTTGGGACGAAAAAGGCTATAAAATGCCCGGCGGCACGCCCTACCACCCCGCAGGTTTCATGACCTTTGTTGGTGCCTCCGCGATGGTCAACGGCAAGACCCAAGGGGCCTTCCCCGCAGCCAAGGCATTGCTATCAGCCGTCTACGAAGGTGCGATGGTGCCCTTCGACACCGCCATCAAAATCGAGGCGCGCTGGTTCACGCATGTGCTGCTCAACCCATCCTCCGAGGCCATGATCCGGTCGCTGTTCATCAACAAAGAAGCGCTTGAAAAAGGAGCAAACCGTCCCGCTGTTGCCGACCAGAAAGTGTCCCAAGTGGGCATCATCGGCGCAGGCATGATGGGCGCAGGCATCGCGCTCGTGTCGGCTTTGGCGGGCATCAAGGTCGTGCTGATCGACGCCAAGCAAGAGGCGGCTGACAAGGGCAAGTCCTACACCGCTGACTACATGGACAAAGGCATCGCGCGCAAAAAAGCGACCGCTGAAAAGAAAGACGCCGTGCTTGGGCTAATCAACGCCACAACTGATTACAACGCGCTCAAGGACTGCGACCTGATCGTCGAGGCCGTGTTCGAAGACGTGGGCGTTAAGGCCGACGTCACCGCCAAGGTGCAAGCCGTTACAGGCCCCGATTGCGTCTTTGCCACCAACACATCCACCCTGCCGATCACCGAACTGGCTAAGGCTGCGATGGACGCCGAGAAATTCATCGGCATCCATTTCTTTAGCCCCGTCGACAAAATGCTTTTGGTAGAAATCATCAAAGGAAAACAGACAGGCGACGTCGCCGTGGCTAAGGCGCTCGACTTTGTGCGTCAGATCAAAAAGACACCGATCGTTGTGAACGACGAGCGGTTCTTCTACGCCAACCGCTGCATCCTGCCCTACGTGAACGAAGGCGTGCGAATGTTGCAAGAAGGTGTCGCACCTGCGCTGATCGAAAACGCAGCCAAACTGCTCGGCATGCCCCTTGGCCCGCTGCAACTGACCGACGAGACATCCATTAATCTGGGCGTTAAAATCGCGAAAGCCACCAAAATCGCCATGGGCGACGCCTATGATGACAGTGCAGACGAACTGATCTTCTGGATGGCCGATGAGGGCCGCCTTGGCCGCAAGAGCAAAGCAGGCTTTTACGACTACGACGAGAAAGGCAAGCGTCAGGGCCTTTGGGACGGGCTGTCCGCCCGCTATCCCGTGGCCGACGACCAGCCCGATCTGATCTTGGTCCAGCATCGCCTGATGTTCTCGCAAGTTCTTGAGGCCGTGCGCGCATTGGAAGAAGGCGTGCTTGAAGACATCCGCGAAGGCGACGTAGGTGCGATCCTTGGATGGGGCTTTGCACCTTGGTCTGGTGGCCCGTTCAGCTGGCTTGACATCATTGGCACACCCTACGCGGCAGAACGTTGCGACGAGCTGACCGAGATGCTTGGCGCACGCTTTACCACCCCTGCGCTACTGCGTGAAATGGGTGACAAAGGACAGTCGTTCTATGGCCGCTTTGGACAATCCCAAGAAGCAGCCTAACTAATTGATCAGTAACGAGTATCGGGCGCAGGCTACAAAGCTTGCGCCCTTTTTTATGCGGTGCTGTCGCGGACACGCTGCAGCTTCCAGCGGAGGCAGTTAAGACCAAAAAAGTCAGGACGGATCGAACTGATACCCCGAGCGGCTGATATCTTGGGCGCAGATTTTTGCGATCAACTCCGCATCGACACTAGAATAAAACGGTCGCCAGTCACGCGGGCGCGCCGATTGGTTGATCATCGGAATACCTAGCTGAAAGCCTAAGTGTTTCCAAAGCGGCGCAAGATCCTCCTCCAAATGCTCGAGCCGAAAGAAATGGGCGTCAGGCGTGACGTAGCTGGCATAAGGGGCGCGCTGCACCGAAATCTGCGTATGCGGATCATTAATAAACCCGCTAAAATCCTGCGCCTTGGCGAGCTTAACCGCAGGATGGTCAAAGGACTGGCTTTGCAGCAACGTATAATAGCTGACCATCCGGTCCCACGGGTTGCGCACCAAGGTAAAGACAAACATCCCCGCAGGATCAACCACGCCCGCCATGTCGGCAATCGTGCTATGCTTCCAAATGCGGCCCCGCGCGGGCAAGTCTTTCAGCCGTGACTTGCGACGCTTTGCTTTCGGCGTGTCACCAATCAGAATGTCGTCACGCATGGCACGGGCTTCCAAGGCAGTCGCAAGTGCTGTGCCGCCAGTTTTGGGGATATGCACAAAGATATAGCCACGGCCCGGCGAAATGATCATGCGTCGTCCCGCAAAGCGATCACCGCGCCTGCCGCGGCAATCAGCGCCATGCCGATCAACCCCTGCACAGGCACCCCCTCGCCCCAAAGCACCCACGCCCAGAAGCTGGCAAAAACCAACAGCGTGTATTCAAAAATCGCGACCGTGCCGGCCTCACCGATCTGGTAGGCGCGAAAAATGCTTGCGATGCCAATCAATGCGCCAATGGCAAGCGCGGCATACCAGCCCAGCATCGCGCCCGTAACAGGCATCCAACCGCGCAAAGGAAATCCAGCCGAACCCGCAACCCCGTCAGTCGGCAAAACCAACACACCGATGACGCCGAATACCAACAGCAAGGCAAAAAACCAAAACGTCAACGTCAGCGTCTCTTCACCCTCACACCACGCCCGCGTCGCAATTGCACCAATGGCATAAAGCAGCCCCGCAAAAACAGGCAGGAACGAGATCAGGTCTAACGCCTCGGGGTCTGGATCAATCACCAGCACCGCGCCGATGAATCCAACCGCGACGGCTGCCACGCGGATCAAACCAACACGCTTACTTTGGAAAACCACTCCGATAATCAGCACAAACAGCGGGGCAGTAAACAGGCCTGCGACAACGACCCCGATTGGCATAATCGCAATACACCCAAAGTAGATCAGCAAAGCGCCTGCTTGAAATATGCTACGGCCCAGCACATTGATCGGCCTGCGCGGCCAGATCGCGCCCGCCCCGAACCACGCAGCCAAGCAAAGTGCGCTCAGCACCAAACTACTGCGGATCAAATGGAACTGCCAAAGCGAGCTGTCGGTCGTAACAAATCGCACCAAGTTATCGCTGAACCCCAGCGTCGCCATGCCGATCAAGATCAGCAAGGCCGCACGACTGGTCTGGGACGATGTGGTCGTCATAAGGGCAATTCCATTTATGCAAACGCAGGCGAATTTCGCCCATTGATTTAAATGTCTGACATATCCTAGGGTAACACAGCAAGCGCAACCTTGGGAGGGGACAACAATGGGCTGGATGGCTGACGAAAACGGGCTGGATAAATGTGCCGCCAACTTTGTGCCGCTGACCCCTCTATCGCACCTAAATCGTGCCGCACGTGTCTTTGCCGACCGCGACGCGCTGATCTATGGTGACCACCGGCTGACCTACGCGCAATACCATACCCGCGTCACAAAACTTGCCAGCGCTTTAGCAAAGGCGGGCGTTGTGTCGGGCGATGTGGTGGCAACAGTCCTGCCCAATATCCCCGCGCAATCCGAGGCAAGCTTTGCCGTGCCCGCCTGTGGGGCCGTGCTGAACACGATCAACACACGGCTTGATGTGGACACAGTGGCCTACATCTTCGACCACGGCGGCGCCAAAGTGGCCATCGTCGACAGCCAGTTCATGCCCATGGTGATGGAGGCGATCAGCCATATGGATGGCCCTGCCCCGCTGGTTGTCGAAGTGCCCGACGCGGTCGCAGGCATCAAACCCATCGGTGAGCAGATAAACTACGAAGACTTCCTCGCCAAAGGCGACGCGGACTTTACATGGATCATGCCAACCGACGAATGGGAAAGCCTTGCGCTGAACTACACCTCTGGCACCACAGGGCGCCCCAAAGGGGTCGTCTACCACCACCGTGGGGCCTATCTGATGACAATGGGCACGCCGATCTCTTGGCAACTGCCGCTGTTCATCAAATACCTGCAAATCGTGCCGCTGTTTCATTGTAACGGCTGGAACCATACTTGGATGATGCCGTCGCTCGGCGGGACCGTTGTGTGTTGTCGTGACGTCTCGGCCAAAGCGATCTATGCAGCGATTGCTGACCACGGGGTTACGCATTTTGGCGGCGCACCGATTGTGCTGAACCTGATCGTAAACGCCAAAGACCCCGAACGGCGCAGCTTTGACCACACCGTCGAGGTCTTCACCGCAGGCGCACCACCCGCGCCCGCTACACTGGCCGCTGTGCAGAAACTGGGCTTCAATATCACACAAGTGTACGGGCTAACCGAAACTTACGGGCATGTGACCGAATGCATCTGGGACGCGGCTTGGGGGGCCTTGCCCGCCGATGAAAAGGCCAGCATCCAAGCGCGGCAAGGGGTGGCCTTCCCCATGATGGAAGACATCACCGTGATGGACCCCGACATGACCCAAGTGACCATGGACGGTGCGACCCAAGGTGAAATCATGATCCGTGGTAATGCGGTCATGAAAGGTTACTATAAAAACCCACAGGCCACAGCGAAAGCATTTGCAGGCGGCTATTTCCATTCCGAGGATCTCGCGATCCAACACCCCAATGGCTACATCCAAATCTCGGATCGGGCCAAAGATATCATTATCTCGGGTGGGGAAAACATCAGCTCGGTCGAGGTCGAAGGCGCGCTGATGAACCACGCGGCGGTCAACCTTTGCGCGGTCGTGGCCAAGCCCGACGACAAATGGGGCGAAGTGCCATGTGCATTCATCGAGCTCAAAGACGGGGCAATTGCAACCGAGGCCGAGATGATTGCTTTTGCGCGCACGCGCATCGCGGGGTTTAAATGCCCAAAACGGGTGGTGTTCCAAGACCTGCCCAAGACCTCGACAGGTAAAATCCAGAAATTTGAACTGCGCGTGATCGCCAAAGGGCTTTAAGGCGGCTACACAAAGCTGTCAGACCCCGTTAAGCTGTGTTCAAACAGTAAAAGCAGGCACATGACGGCACTCCGTGAATATGAACGGTTAGAAAGCGGCGGGATTTGGCGCGCCGACGCGGACGCACAGCGCCGCGACGTCACTGTGTCGTTTGGCAATGCTACATTGGTGATAACCGACGGCGCAGGACGACCCCTGACCCACTGGTCACTTGCAGCCATTCACAGGCAAAACCCGCACGAAAGACCAGCCATCTTCGCACCCGGTGAGGACGCCGAAGAAGCGCTTGAAATTGACGACGACCTGATGATCGGCGCGATCGAGAAGGTGCGCAAGACCCTGGCCAAACAGCGACCGCAGCGCGGCAAACTGCGTCAAATGATTACCCTTGGGATCTTGGCAGGTACAACGGCACTGGCGGTGTTCTGGTTGCCTGACGCGCTGACGCGGCAAACCGTATCCGTGGTGCCTATGGTCAAACGAACGGAAATCGGGGCCACTGTGCTGGGACATGTGCAGCGGCTCACAGGGCCACGCTGTCGCAACGAAGAAGGCAGCGCCGCACTTGACCAATTACACAAACGCTTGTTCGGCAATGATGCAGCAGGTCAGATCGTGGTGCTGCCAAAACTGACGCAGGGATCATTTGCACTGGCAGGACGGATCATCCTGCTCGACAGGCGCGTGATCGAAAACGCAGACGACCCCGCCGTGCCAGCAGGCTACATCGTGGCGGCAGCAGCGGCACGCCAAGCAACCGACCCATTAGCGGCGGTATTGCAGGCGGTTGGACTGGGGAAAACTGTTGGCCTTTTGACCACGGGCGACCTACCCTCTGACAGCCTTATAGACTTTGCACGACAGGTCACCGAGGCAGAGCCGGCATTCCCCGCGACAAAGCCAATGATTGAGGCGTTCCAAGCCGCACAAATCCCGACCAGCCCGTTTGCATATGCACGCGACGCTACAGGACTACGGACACAAGACCTGATCGCGCGCGATCCCTATGCGGAACGCGACGAACCAGAGATCATGAGTGATGCAGATTGGGTGCGGTTGCAAGGGATCTGCAACAGCTGATCGCACAAGAAAAAGCCCCGCGTCGACATGCAGGGCCTTTTCCCGGGAGAACCTTAATTACGTGTGTAAGCGTCGCCAAACCCAGCACCACGCGCCGCGCGCAAAGCGTTGTTCAACTGTGCCGCACTGCTAAACGGGCCAAGGATCACAACCTTATAGGTCTGACCACCCGCCGTTTTTGTGCCCAGACCAACAGGCAAGCCTTGGCGCTGGAACTGCTGACCGATCTGGGCTGCACGCGCACTATCGGCAAGCGACGCCACCTGCACATAACGGTGAGCAGTTGCGGCCTGTGGGGCGATGGTGCGGGACGACACGCTTTCGGTCAGACCAGAGGACACGGATGCTTTTGGCAAACCACGGTTCGGATTGTGGCGGCCATCATCCCAAACGCGGGTGTAGCCTTTTGGCGGAGCAAGCACTTGGCTTTGCGAGACACCAACAGGGTTCGAAGCAGGAATAGGCTTTGGACCAAACAGCGGACGGGTCGCGACAGAGGCCGTGCTGCGGGTGACACGATCAGACACTGGCTGTGTCTGCGGACCACACCGCACAGCGACATTGCCAACCGTCAGGATCGTCGCAGGGCAATTCGCAACGCTATACCCCTGCGCAGTAATGCTTGGGGCGATCGGTGCACTTGGGACCGCGATACCACCATTTGACACAGGCTGGGTTTGTGGACCACAGCGGACAGGTAGACCTGTCTGGGCATTCACATAGTTCCGGCCTGTCGCACTGATGTCGGCACAGACTTGCGACATCGTCATCGTCGGCAATGTAGGGGACGCAGCGGCGACGATTTGCGCAGGTGTCTTGCCACCGCAATCAATCGTCTGACCTGTCGTGCTGCTAATGAAACCGGGTTGTAAACCACTGCGGCCAACGCAGAACGCGCTGCGGGTCTGGCGGGCAGCGGGCTTTGGTGCGGCAACAGCAGTCCGCGTGACTGGCGCAATCACGGGCGCACCGCCACAGTCAATCGTTTCACCTGTGGAACTGCTCACAAAACCCGGCTGCGGGCCAGTGCGACCAACACAAAACGCAGACAACGTCTGGCGGGCTGGCGCGGGCGCAATCACAGGCGCTGGTGGCGGTGTGACGACAGGGGTAATCTGGGCGGACCGCACAACAGGCGCAGGGGCCGTGACACGTGGGGTAATACGCGGCGGCGTTGTCGTCGAGGCAACGGTGCGGATCGGCGCACCAACATTACGCGCAGGCTTCGGCGCTGGCGCAGGCGCTGCAATCACGGGGGCTGGCACTGGGGTGGCCGCCGCAAAACTCGGCTGGAAATTACAAAGCTGCTGGCGCTTACGGTCCACACGCGGAACCCACGTCACAGCACCGCCAACACCCGCACGAATGAACGCGCAGCCTTTACTGTCGACAAACTGGTTGCCAGCAAAGGAAGTTGGTGGAAATTCAGCAGGGATTGCACTGGTTGATTGTGCCATTGCGGATTGACCCGAAAACGCAATTGCAACAACTGCTGCACTGATAAAGCCGCGATAAGACATAGGTGCTCCCACAAGATATTGTGGTAACATGTCGAACAAACTCAATTTTTGTAAAGCCATTGTGCGCGAAATTGACGTAATTCGGCCCCTATTTAGTGCCGAACATGCGATCACCCGCATCCCCTAGCCCAGGGACAATATATCCATGGTCATTGAGATGACTGTCCACTGCCGCAGTGACGATCGGCACGTCCGGATGGGCCTCTTTCATGCGGGCAATACCTTCAGGGGCGGCAAGCAAGCATAAGAAACGAATATTCTTGGCACCCGCCTTTTTCAGCAGATCAATCGCGGCCACGGACGAATTACCGGTCGCCAGCATCGGGTCCACGGCGATCACCAAGCGGTCCTCCAACTCTGTGGGCACCTTAAAGTAATACTGCACAGGCAATAGCGTTTCCTCATCGCGGTAAAGCCCGACAAAGCCGACACGCGCCGACGGGATCAACTCCAAAATACCATCCAACAAGCCATTACCCGCGCGCAAAATAGATACCAACGCCAGCTTTTTGCCGTCAATGACAGGGGCGTCCATCGGCTCCATCGGGGTCTCGATGCGGCGGGTTGTCATTGGCAATCCGCGCGTGACCTCATAGGCCAAAAGCTGGCTAATCTCGCGCAACAATTGACGAAATACTGCTGTGGACGTGTCTTTGTCGCGCATCAGCGTCAGTTTATGCTGCACCAACGGGTGGGTCACATGAGTCAGGTGGTCGATCATTGGGCAGCCTCCAGTTTTTTGGCAATCATGGCACGGGTCGCGTCGTCGCAATAGGCGGCCTTCAGGCCCGTTTGGTTCAGTACGGCAAAGTCCTCTGCGCCCCAGCCAAACGTCTTGGCCAACATGTCATACTCATAGGTCATTGTCGTGTGAAAGAACGGCGGGTCATCCGTGGACACCGTGATCGGCACACCCGCATCGCGCAGCTTTACAATCGGATGGCTTTGCCAATCAGGCACAGCGCCCAGCACCACATTTGATCCTGGGCAGACCTCTAACACGATGCCTTTTTCGGCGATCTCGGCCAGCAGCTTGGGGTCTTGCACCGCGTTAATCCCATGGCCAATACGGCTAACGCCCAAGTCGCGGATCGTGTCGGCGACCATATCAGGACCATCCCATTCGCCAGCATGACAGGTCAGCGGCAAGCCCGCCTCGCGCGCCATATCAAAGCTATAGGCATAGTCTTTGGGACGGCCCACCATCTCGGCACCCGCCATACCAAAGCCTACAACAAAATCACCCTTGGTCTCGGCGGCACAGCGGGCGGCCGTCTTGGCCTGCTCGGGCCCAAAGTGGCGGATCGCAGTGACAATCCCACGCAATGTAATCCCAAAATCACGCTCTGCGTCCACACTGGCACGGGTCATCGCATCCAAATACTCGCGCCAAGCCCCCACATCGCCACCACCACAAAAGTCAGGAGAAACAAAGGTTTCTGCATAAACGACACCGTGTTTGGCGGTCTCTTCCAGAACGGCCATCGTCAAACGATAAAAATCTTGCGGGGTTTTTAGCGGCTCGCAAGCGGCCTCATAGGTGCTGAGAAACTCGTCAAAGCCGTCATAGGCATAATCGCCTTTTGCATCGAAAATCTTGGAAATATCGATGTTCTTCTCTTGGGCCAGCCCTGCGATAAACTTGGAAGGTGCTGCCCCTTCCAGATGCAAATGCAACTCGACCTTAGGCATGTCTTGAAATGTCATAAGAAACTGCGTCCTTCGCCAGTATAAGATATGTTCAAATGCGCAGCGATCGTGGCACCCACATCTGTAAAGGCCAATAGGCCCAATTGTTTCGCACCGATGCCATGCACCAAAACAGGCACGCGTTCGCGGGTGTGGTCTGTGCCAACCCATGTCGGATCGTTGCCGTGATCAGCAGTAATAATCAGCAAATCGCCCTCGCGCAATCGCGGCAGGACTTTCGCAAGTTCCGCGTCAAACCATTCCAGATGTTTCGCATAGCCCGCGACGTCCCGGCGATGACCATATTCGCTATCAAACTCGACGAAATTGGCAAACACAAAGGCACCATCGGCAGCCTCATCCACCAGATCATTCAGATGCCCCATTAAGGCCACATCCCGCCCCTTGCGCAGATCATCGATCCCGCGCATCGAGAAAATATCACCAATCTTGCCAACAGCATGCACAGGATGCCCCGCCTTATGCACCGCATCGCAGATCGTGTCAGCGGGCGGCGCAATCGCGAAATCCTTGCGGTATTCGGTGCGCTGGAATCCGGCTTCAGGATTACCCACAAATGGACGCGCAATCACCCGACCCACCTTCATCTCGTGTAACACAGGCGCAATCTGGGCGCATAAATCCATCAGGCGTTCGCGGCCAAACACCTCTTCATGGGCGGCAATCTGCAGCACGGAATCCACCGACGTATAACAAATCGGCCAGCCCGTTTTCATATGCGCAGGGCCTTCCTCGTCGATGACAGCGGTCCCCGACGCATGACGGTTCGCCAATATGCCGCTGGTCCCCGCAACCTTGCAAATCAGCGCGGTGATCTCGGGCGGAAACGCAGGCTCGGTCTTGGGAAACGTATGCCATTCCCACGGCACAGGCACACCCGCCAATTCCCAATGCCCCGACGGCGTATCTTTGCCATTCGACACCTCGGTGGCAGCGCCCCAAGCCCCTGTCGGGACAGCATCCAGCGCAACCGCTTTGAACCCGGACGCCAGCGTCACCGCGGCCCCCATGCCCAGCGCATCAAGCGTCGGAGTCCGCAACGGCGTGCCAGCCTCGGCCTGCGTCTGCGCAATATGGCCAACCGTATTGGCGCCTGTGTCAGGCACATCGCCATTGAAAAACGCGCCCGCATCAGGTGCGCCACCAATGCCAACGCTGTCGATCACCACAAGAAATGCGCGCGCCATCATGAAATCCTTTCACGGATCAGCGGTTGAATATCGGGGGCGTCCCCAATCGAAATCGCCGCCAGAACAGCCTGCGCTGCCGCCTCTGCAGCCGCATCAGACGCCGCATGGATCGTGCAAAGCGGTTGATTAACCTCAATTTTCGCACCCAAGCGCACCACGTCCGACAGGCCAACCGACGGATCAATGCGGTCGGTCTCGACCCGCCGCCCGCCGCCCATATCGACCACCGCAAGGCCCAAAGCTTCACCATCAATCGCACTGATATGACCCGCTTTGGTCGCGACGACTTCACCCACTACTTTGGCTTTTGGCAAATGCGTCCGCCAGTCGTCAGCCATATCAGGTGGACCATCCATCAGGGCAATCATCTGCGCAAAATGCGTCATCGCACGGCCAGACGCGATGGCATCGGTCAACTTTTCAGTTGCCTCACCCTCGTCCCGCCCATGCAGCGCCAACAACCGCGCGCCCAAAGCAACTGTCAAATCATGCAAACGCGGGGCCGCGGCCTTGTCACCAGACAACACCTCCATACAGACGCCAACCTCTAGCGCATTGCCCAGCGCAGGGGCCAAAGGCTCGTTCATATCCGTGATCAGCGCAGCGGTCGGACACCCCGCACCATTGGCCACATCGACCAAAGCACGCGCCAAAGCGACCGCCTCGGCCTGCGATTTCATAAACGCGCCAGAGCCAACTTTGACGTCCAGCACCAGCCCTTCTAGGCCCGCCGACAGCTTCTTGGACAAGATCGACGCGGTGATCAGATCAATGCTTTCCACTGTGCCCGTCACATCGCGGATCGCGTAAAGCCTGCGATCAGCAGGGGCAATCCGGTCAGACGCGCCCACAATCGCACAACCCGTTTTGCGCAAGATCTGGCGCAACCGCAGGTTCGTGACATTCGTCGTGACACCCGGAATGGCCTCTAGCTTATCTAAGGTGCCACCAGTGTGGCCCAACCCGCGGCCCGAAATCATCGGCACATAAACACCGCAAGCAGCCAGCGCAGGGGCAAGCAGCAGCGACACCGGATCACCAACCCCGCCTGTCGAATGCTTGTCCAATACAGGGCCATCAAACGACCAGTCCAACACCTTGCCACTGTCGCGCATCCCGCGGGTCAACGCGATACGGCCCGCATCCGACAACCCGTTCAAACACACAGCCATCGCAAAGGCGCCCGCCTGCGCGTCCGACACCGCACCTGTCGCCAACCCATTGCTAAACCAGATCAATTCATCATCCGTTGGCGTCTGTTCGCGGCGGACCTTGGCGATAATTGCGCGGGCATCCATCGTTAAACGCGGCTCATATAGTCGGCATCAAAACCAGCAGGCAGCAGCGTTTTGATCGTCGTTTTCAACTCTAACCCATCAGTCGTATGCAACGTCACAACAACATCGCCCTCAGCAAATTCAGCTATCTTCTGACGACATCCACCACAGGGGCTCACAGGCTGCGGGCTATCGGCAATCACGGCAACCTCGGCGATCCTCGTGTCACCAGCAGCAATCATCGCAGCAATGGCACCCGCCTCGGCACAGGTGCCCTCGGGGTAGGCGACATTCTCTACATTACACCCAACATGCACCGCACCAGAGGTCGCGCGCACGGCCGCGCCCACTTTGAATTTCGAATAAGGGGCATAGGCATTTTCGCGCACAGCACGCGCAGCATTGAGCAAAGTCATCAGCATCTCCAGAGTTCGGTCAAGTTTGACCGTTTGGTCAAGTTAATGCAAGTCAGGAAGTCGTCGCAAAAACACCCGGCAAGGACACTTCTAGCAATTCAATGTCGTCACTGGGATCCGCATAGCGCGTCGCCATCTGCGGCGGAATGACAAAGGCATCGCCGGCACTTAAGCGATACGGGTCTTTGCCCTCGCCCTCTAGCGTCATTTCACCGTGCAAAACAAAGGTAAAATGAATATCCGCATCGTGTTTTGACCAAACGGGATCTCCCTGCCCGCGCTTGATTACCTGCACGCCAGCAACGGCCTTGGTATTTTCGGCAATCGTCGTATCGCGGGCCTGAAACCCTGCCAGACGGAACGGCGCAAAATGCGACTTGGCCGCCTCGTTAAACACAAATTTCTGGCCCTGCCATTCACGATCTGGGCGCAAATGCGGGGTCGGCAACGTCATATCATGATCAATCTCGGTGATATGCTCGGCGGGGACACCAATCTCGATCACCTCAATGCCCTCGGACGCCTCTAAAACGCGGTGGCGAATTTCAGGCGGCTGGATAAAACAATCCCCCGCTATCAGGCGAATAGGCGGGCCTTGATCCTCGTAAACCACGTCGACCCAGCCGCGATAACAATAGATCAGCTGAAACCCGACACGGTGGAAATGCACCATATCAGGCACAGGACCACCATCAGGAATACGGATATGGCTGGCAATGATCGACCCACCCAAACGGCTGGGGATCAGGTCGCGGTAATGCATACCCGCACGACCGATGACCCAAGGGGCCTGATCGGCCAGACGCCGGACGACAAACGCATGATCGGTATCAGGCAGCACAACTGGCGGGTTCAGCACATCCACCTCCACTTGCGTCCCACCAGGCGAGGTAAGCGTCGTTGCACCATCGGCAAAGCCCGCATCATCCGTCAAAATACACAAATGCCCACCAGCACCTTGTAGCCCTGTCATCAAGCGCACGCGCACCCCGTGACCGGAAAAAACAGCGACTTGTGGATCGTCCGCTGGATAAATCATATCCAACCTCATCCCCAAAACTTTACCAAAGAACCCCAGATCGGCACGTAGATCCGTTGTCGGCAGGCGCACTTCGGCGCGAATATCATCATGTGTTGTCATGACGAATACCTTCAATCGCATACTCAAGATTTGCAAGAGGATGCCATCCATGTTTATTGATAGTGCAAGACTTGCCGTTAGGGCAAAAAAGTAGTTTAATATTAAACTACCATGACCGGAGAGAGTGAAATGGCTGACGATTCCCGTGACCCTGCAAAGCAGGCTGCATTAGATTACCACCAATTCCCGAAACCCGGTAAACTTGAAATCCGAGCAACCAAGCCCTTGGCAAACGGCCGCGACCTGTCGCGCGCCTATTCCCCTGGTGTCGCCGAAGCCTGCCTCGAGATCAAAGCAAACCCCGACACCGCCCGCGACTACACAACGCGCGGCAACTTGGTGGGCGTCGTCACAAACGGCACCGCGGTTCTGGGTCTTGGCAACATCGGCGGGCTCGCCTCCAAGCCTGTGATGGAAGGCAAAGCCGTCCTTTTCAAGAAATTCGCAAACATTGACTGTTTTGATATCGAACTCGAAGAAAGTGACCCCGAAAAACTGGCCGAAATCGTCTGCGCGTTAGAGCCCACATTTGGCGCGATCAACCTCGAAGACATCAAAGCGCCCGACTGCTTTATCGTTGAGAAAATCTGCCGTGAGCGGATGAATATTCCCGTATTTCATGACGATCAGCACGGCACAGCGATTGTTGTGGGGGCCGCGGCCACCAACGCCTTGCGGGTGGCAGGCAAGAAATTCGAAGACATTAAAATCGTCTCCACTGGTGGTGGTGCGGCTGGCATCGCCTGCCTGAACATGCTTCTCAAGCTTGGCGTGAAACACGAAAACGTGTGGTTATGTGATATCGAGGGCCTTGTTTACAATGGCCGCGAAAAGGACATGACCCCGCAGAAAGCCGAATACGCCCAAGGCACAACAGCCGCCACACTTGGCGACGTGATCGACGGCGCTGACCTCTTCCTTGGCCTCTCTGGTCCCGGTGTTCTGAAACCAGACATGGTCGCCAAAATGGCCGATGTACCGATCATCTTCGCCCTCGCAAACCCGAACCCAGAAATCGACCCAGAGGCCGCGCGCGCCGTGAATCCCAAAGCCATCATCGCCACAGGGCGGTCGGACTTCCCCAACCAAGTCAACAACGTGCTGTGCTTCCCGTTCATCTTCCGCGGGGCGCTGGACGTCGGCGCCACTGACATCAACGACGAGATGAAAATCGCATGCGTCGAAGGCATCGCCGAGCTGGCCCGCATGACAACCAGCGCCGAAGCTGCCGCCGCCTATTCAGGCGAAAAACTGACATTCGGGGCCGATTATCTGATCCCGAAACCGTTTGACCCGCGCCTGATGGGCGTTGTCGCCAGCGCCGTGGCCCGCGCCGCGATTGAAACCGGCATCGCAACTCGTCCCATCGCGGACATGGAGGCCTATAAGAATGGCCTCGACGGCTCGGTCTTCAAATCCGCCATGATTATGCGGCCCGTCTTTGACGCCGCCCGCACCGCCGAGCGTAACATCGTTTTTGCCGAAGGCGAAGATGAACGTGTGCTGCGCGCCGCCCAAGCGATCATGGAGGAAACCACGGACAAGCCGATCCTGATCGGACGTCCCGAAGTGATCGAGCGGCGCTGCGAACGCGCGGGCCTCAAAATCCGGCCCGGTGTCGATTTCCAGATCGTGAACCCCGAAAACGATCCGCGCTATTATGACTACTGGAACACCTACCATGACATCATGGCGCGCAAGGGCGTCACACCCGATCTAGCCAAGGCGATCATGCGCACCAACACAACCGCAATTGGCGCGGTCATGGTGCAACGCGGCGAGGCTGACAGCCTGATCTGCGGCACCTTCGGCCAATTCCTCTGGCACCTCAACTATGTGTCCCAGATCTTGGGCACCGAAACGCTGCACCCTGTCGCAGCCCTGTCGTTGATGATCTTGGAAGACGGCCCGCTGTTCATTGCCGACACCCAAGTCCACCCCGAACCAACGCCAGAACAAATCGCCGATACCGTCATCGGAGCAGCCCGCCACGTGCGCCGCTTTGGGGTCGCGCCGAAAATCGCGCTCTGCTCCCACAGCCAATTCGGCAACCTCGATTGTGACACTGGGCGTCGGATGCGGGCCGCAATGACGATCCTCGACAGCGAACCGCGCGACTTTGACTACGAGGGCGAAATGCACATCGACGCCGCCCTGGACGTCGAACTGCGCAACCGTATCTTCCCTGACGCACATCTTCCTGGCCCCGCAAACGTGCTAGTGTTTGCAAACACCGATGCGGCCTCTGGGGTGCGTAACATTCTGAAAATGAAGGGCGGCGGCCTCGAGGTCGGACCCATTCTGATGGGCATGGGCAATCGCGCCCACATCGTGACACCCTCGATCACCGCGCGTGGGCTTCTCAACATGTCAGCGCTCGCAGGCACGCCCGTCGCACACTACGGATAAAAAAAACGAGGTAGCTTGGGCTACCTCGTTTCTCCTTTCTCCAAATATGAAATCCGACAATTTCAAACGTGGGTCTATGTCTTTGGCGCGACCTTCACAGATGTCGCAACCAATACAGGTGGCAGCGAAGGCTGGCGCTTTTTCTTCAAGGGTTTACCGTGCTTATCCATAAGAAATCTCCAAACGAACAGAGGCGGCGAAGTGTCGTCCTGTAAAGCGGACCCTACGCCTAACCCCGAAGATAGCAACTTGCATTTTCGGTCATTGCGCAAAATAGCAAAGATATAAAATAAAATTACCCAAAACCCCACTTCTTTTGATCAAAAGCACCTCAGAGGTCTGAAGGCAGCGCCTCATCTTGCCCTACAAAGGCAAAACAATGTCAAAAAATTTACAGTGTTTTCCTGTTAGCGCCGCAACCACGCTTGCCCACACCAAATCCGCTGCTTACACCTTAACCAAGTGATCATTTGGGAGGATGAAGATGCGCTATTCCGACGTATACAAAAGCTGGCAGGACGACCCAGAGGCATTCTGGATGAAGCAGGCAGAGGCAATCGATTGGGTCAAAGCACCCTCCAAAGCCCTGCACGCCGACAACGCCCCGCTTTACGAATGGTACAAAGATGCGCAGGTCAACGCTTGCTACAACGCCGTGGACCGCCACGTCGAGCAAGGGCGCGGCGACCAGACTGCAATCATCTACGACAGCCCGATCACAGGGCGCAAATCCAAAACCAGCTTTGCCGAACTGCAAACCCAGACCGCATCCCTTGCAGGTGCATTGCGTGACAAAGGCATCGTCGCAGGCGACCGCGTCATCATCTACATGCCAATGATCAGCGAAGCCCTTGTCGCGATGCTGGCCTGTGCGCGCATCGGCGCGGTGCACTCTGTTGTGTTCGGCGGCTTTGCAGCACACGAACTGGCCGTGCGGATCGAAGACGCAACACCAAAAGCCATCCTCGCAGCCTCTTGCGGGTTGGAGCCAAACCGCGTCGTGGCCTATAAACCATTGATCGACGACGCCATTTCACAGTCCAAGCATAAGCCAGACTTCACAATCATCTTCCAGCGCGAAGAATGTGACGCAGATCTGACCGACGGGCGCGACTATGACTGGAACGACGTGCAGGCAGGCGTGACACCTGCCGACTGCGTCCCTGTTTCGGGCGACCACCCCACATATGTCCTTTATACATCCGGCACCACAGGCGCGCCCAAAGGCGTCGTGCGGCCAACCGCAGGCCACCTTGTTGCGCTCAACTGGACCATGAAATCCATCTATAACGTAGATCAAGGCGACGTGTTCTGGGCGGCCTCGGACGTGGGCTGGGTCGTTGGACACTCCTACATCTGCTACGGGCCACTGATCGCGGGCTGCACAACAGTCGTGTTTGAAGGCAAACCCATCGGCACACCTGACGCGGGCACATTCTGGCGGGTGATCCAAGAACACAACGTGCGGTCCTTCTTTACAGCACCCACCGCGCTGCGGGCGATCAAACGCGAAGACCCAAAGGGCGAAGAGATTAAGAAATACGACATCTCGAACCTGCGCGCACTTTACCTCGCGGGCGAACGGGCCGATCCGGACACCATCGAATGGGCGCAGAAAATCATGGGCGTCCCTGTCTATGACCATTGGTGGCAGACAGAAACCGGCTACACCATCGCAGGCAACCCTGCGGGGATCGAGGCTTTGCCCGTCAAAATTGGCTCGCCAACTGTCGCGATGCCGGGCTACGACGTTCAAATCCTGGACGAAGCAGGTCACCAGATGAAAGCAGGCGAATTGGGCGCGATCGCGATCAAACTGCCCCTGCCCCCTGGCACATTGCCGACCCTTTGGAACGCCGAAGACCGCTTTGTGAAATCTTATCTCACCACCTTCCCCGGCTACTACGAGACTGGCGATGCGGGCATGATCGACGAAGACGGCTACCTTTACATCATGGCGCGGACCGACGACGTGATCAACGTCGCAGGGCACCGCCTCTCAACGGGCGGCATGGAAGAAGTGCTTGCAGGCCATCCAGACGTGGCCGAATGTGCCGTGATCGGGGTGACGGACCAACTCAAAGGGCAATTGCCGCTTGGTTTTGTGTGCACCAACAAAGGCACATCCAAGACAGACGAAGAGATCAAGGCCGAATGCATCAAATTGGTGCGCGACCAAATCGGCCCTGTGGCTGCGTTCAAGCTGGTCGCCGTTGTGGACCGTCTGCCCAAAACCCGTTCAGGCAAGATCCTGCGCGCCACAATGGTCAAAATCGCCGATAGCGAGGCCTTCAAAATGCCCGCAACCATCGACGATCCTGAGGTCTTGGACGAGATCAAAGAGGCGCTTAAACCGCTTGGCTACGCAAAAGGGTAGTCAGCAACCAACCGAGGCGTTTTGGCGTCTCGGTTGACTTCCTCTGCCATGTGCCCTTTCATAACTCTAGGTTGCATTCCACTTTTGCGACCGTTCGTTTTTGAATTGTTAAAAGGAGATTGCGACATGGGCATTACTGGTGACTTTTTTGTGAAACATGTTCGTCCGTATGGGCAAGAGGCCTATGATTGGGCCACTGATCCGAATGGACCCGTCTACCACTACCTTTCGGCCATTCTGGGCCTCGATGACCCAACAATCGCAACCTTGTTCGCTGGGTGGAGAGCCGCTGCCTTAGCGGACATCAACGCCGCAAACCTACCGCTTTTTGAAGCGGCAGCAGACGCGCTTGCAGCGGCACGCTGGCAAGAATTCTACCCGACAGGTCACTCAACCTTGATGTTTTTGAATGAGCCGCTCCTGAAGGAATTGGACCACGCTGGAACGTTGCACCCGGGCCAGAATTTTGATTTTGACCCGGCATAAGTTATTCCTATATCCGTCAATGTCGCCCAAAACGGGGCAAATACGGTTTACCACGACGCGCAGGGCGCCCATGTGGCGGCAGATGCAAATGGCAATGTGGTGCATTTCGCAGGGATAATCCCATAACACAAATTGGGCCAACAGGAGTAGCGGACTGCCTGCGCCTAATACGATAAGGCAACATTAGCGGGCGACATGAGGGATAATTATCCGTAAAGAAAGCCTTTCAGATGCGCGATCATCGACGATCCAGAGGTCTTGGACGAGATCAAAAAGGCGCTTAAACCGCTTGGCTACGCAAAAGGTTAAACTATGGGAAAGGGCTATATCTGGGCGCTTGGCGCCATCTGGGTGGCCATTTTCATGGCAATCAAAATCAATCCGTTGTTAATGATTCCCGTGGGCGTCGTGACATGTGTTCTTGTGGTACGCGGGCTAAAACCCGCGGTGCCACGCAAAGACATGGCCCCTGCAATACCCAAAGGGTTGTCACTGTCGTTTCAGGTGGCCGACAACGACGACATATTGCTGATCGTGACCAACACAAGCGACACCCGATGTGACGTGCCAAAGATACACCTTTGGCTGGCAGCAACAGTCTATCCAGACGGATCACCTGGGTTTGGGGGCAATGCGATCAGCAGCTATCAAACCAATTTCAGCCCAGACAGCATCGGCACATTAGACGCAGGACAAAGCTATAGCCTTGCCATTTCCGCAATGGCCCCGCCATTGCGGGTGGTGCCACACAGTACGCCCTTGCGCAAATTTAGCAGCGTCAGCGACGACACCCACGCACAACGCGAAAACAGGCGGGCAGCGATCGCACGGCGGGTCGCAAAAACTTTGGACGATGCACCATCCCTCAGCGCACTCTTGCGCGACAAGAATAGCCCCTACTTTCTAGATGCACGCTTTGAGGGCGACAGCCGTCGCACCGAACTCAG
Organism: Loktanella sp.; assembly: GCA_024686085.1. Taxonomy (GTDB): domain Bacteria; phylum Pseudomonadota; class Alphaproteobacteria; order Rhodobacterales; family Rhodobacteraceae; genus Yoonia. Next base: position 16,384 of record JAIBDT010000004.1, on the reverse strand, counting down.
CCTTCAACCAAAGACCTAGGTAAATTGCTCGCTGATCAAGCGTTCTTCCAATCCGTGACCCGGATCAAACAGAATACGGTGCTTGACCAAAGGCTCTGACCTGATCTCGACACTGGCGACATTGGGCACCGACTTGCCATCCGCATCGGCCATCACAGGACGCTTCCCCGCATCAATCACATCAAATCGAACGACAGCGGCCTTTGGCAATAACGCGCCGCGCCAACGACGGGGACGAAACGCGGCCATTGCGGTCAGGGCAAGAACATCCGACCCAATCGGTAAAATGGGACCATGTGCGGAATAGTTATAGGCGGTTGATCCCGCAGGGGTCGCCACTAGCGCACCATCACAGACCAACTCTTTCATACGAACCTTACCGTCCACCGTGATGCGCAGTTTTGCAGCCTGCGGACCCGCCCGCAGCAAGCTCACCTCGTTAATCGCCAGTGCCTCGTGCATCGAACCATCAACACACAAGGCCGTCATCGCCAGCGGATTGATAATCTCTTCCACCGCTTCATCCAGACGATCCGCCAAATCATCCTCATGATAAGCGTTCATCAAAAACCCGACCGTGCCACGGTTCATCCCGTAAACAGGGGCCGCCAAGGCTTGGGTCGCATGCAGGGTTTGCAACATAAACCCGTCGCCTCCCAACGCCACAATCACATCCGCCTGATCCATCGGCACATCGCCGTGTTTTGCCACAAGCGCCACCAACGCGGACTGCGCCAACGGGACGGGACTGGCCGTAAAGGCAATTTTGGGGCGGGCCATCGGCATATTCCTTTGTCGCTTCAATCATTTGTCACAAGATCAGCCGAGAAACGCAAGGCGCGGATCGGAAACAGGCAATGGCGGGCATTTGCGACTGAGCGTCGTTTTGGCGCTTTTGGACTCGGGGGCGTTGGGATATGAGGGCGCAAAGCATTCACCATGGGACCAAAGGGAACACCATCATGACAGCAAATGTGCGCGATTCTGGCTTCTTCACCGAGAAACTCGAAACCCGTGATCCAGCGATCCACGCCGCAATGAAGGCCGAGCTTGGCCGCCAGCGCAACGAGATCGAACTTATCGCCTCCGAAAACATCGTCTCTGCGGCCGTCATGGAAGCCCAAGGCGGCGTGATGACCAACAAATACGCCGAAGGCTACCCCGGGCGTCGCTACTACGGCGGCTGCGAACATGTGGACGTGGCCGAGAACCTCGCGATTGAGCGCGCCAAAGAACTGTTCGGCTGTGAATATGCCAACGTGCAGCCCAACTCTGGCTCGCAAGCAAACCAAGGGGTGTTCCAAGCACTCTTGCAGCCTGGTGACACGATCCTCGGCATGTCGCTGGACGCAGGCGGCCACTTGACACATGGCGCGAAACCAAACCAGTCGGGCAAATGGTTCAACGCCATCCAATACGGCGTGCGCAAGCAAGACAGCCTGCTAGACTACGACGAAGTGCAAGCGCTGGCGACAGAGCACCAGCCAAAAATGATCATCGCTGGCGGCTCCGCGATCCCGCGCATCATTGATTTCGCAAAGATGCGTGAAATTGCAGATTCCGTAGGGGCGATCTTGTTTGTGGACATGGCACACTTTGCGGGCCTTGTGGCGGCTGGGATCTACCCCTCACCCTTCCCGCACGCGCATGTAGCAACCACCACAACGCACAAAACGCTACGCGGCCCACGCGGCGGCATGATCGTGACCAATGACGAAGCCATCGCAAAGAAAGTGAACTCCGCGATCTTCCCGGGCATCCAAGGTGGCCCGTTGATGCACGTCATCGCAGGTAAAGCCGTGGCCTTCGGCGAAGCATTGCGCCCAGAGTTCAAATCCTATCAAGAACAGGTCGTCAAAAACGCACAAGCGCTGGCAGATCAGTTGATGAAAGGCGGCCTCGACATCGTGTCTGGCGGCACCGACACGCACCTGATGCTGGTCGATCTGCGCCCCAAAGGCGTGAAAGGCAACGCGACCGAGAAATCCCTTGGCCGCGCACATATCACCTGCAACAAAAACGGCATCCCGTTTGACCCAGAAAAGCCGACCGTGACCTCGGGTATCCGCCTTGGATCACCCGCAGGCACAACACGGGGCTTTGGCGAGGCAGAGTTCCGCCAGATCGCTGACTGGATCGTGCAAGTGACCGACGGCTTGGCCGCAAACGGCGAAGACGGCAACGGCGACGTCGAAGCCCGCGTGCGCGCCGAAGTCGAAGCGATGTGCGAAAAGTTCCCGATGTATCCAAACCTCTAATCGGGGCGCTGGGCTAATCCCCACCCGACCAAGGTCGCCGCAGGACACTGCGGCGGCCTTGTGCGTTCTAAGTTAAGCCATCAATCGAGATCGCGCCGATGTAGCCATCATACAGGTTACGCAATGTGTCTCAGCTATAGCTGTTTGTAATATGGAGATAGTCATCTCTTAGATGTTCCTGCCAAAACTCTGGTAACTTTTGGTCTTGGAAACAGAGCAACCACGCCTCCGAAATACTTCGCTTGGCTCCTCGATGTTCGACAAAGTCCGTCGCGAGATTCAAAGCCTCTTGCACCTCCGGCCACTTTGCCGATCCAATTAAAACTCGATCCAAAACTTCGGGTCGCATTGCCTTCAGAAACATCAAGCCGCCAATTAGAATCGGAATTCGCATTTCATCTGTCTCAGCAGGGTAAGGTGTGAGAACACATAACCTTGCGAGCTCCTGCAACCCCCTCAGGTTCAAGCTACTATGATATTGCAAGTTGCGGACGTAGCCTTTTACGACACCACTGTATCCATCATTTATCTCCATCTTGACTAACACTTGTTCAAAGTAGGTTGCGACCTTTGATGGATTTGAGAAGCGGTTTTCCTTCTCCCCCAACCGCATCGTCACCTGCACGAACTTCTGCAAATACAGTCCCGCATCAACCCCTGCCCCGTAGCGGGCAACGACATGGTTCTGCATGGCGCGCATATTGGTGCCCAAAACGAACGTCACCCCTGCCACGTCAAAGAAATGCTTCATGATTTCCAACAGATTCAGCGCATAATCAGGACGGCAGCGGTCCAACTCGTCAACCACAATGACGAGACGGCGGGTCGGGTGGCCCTTTTCGTCAGGTTCAGTCCACCCACAAATGGCATCACGAAATGCCGCCATCGCAGCACGCTTGCCGTCCTCTGCTTGCCAAAACTTATCAATCGCACCCTGCGCCGCAGCGCCCGCCGTGCCTGTCAAAGCCTTGGATGTTTCTTGTGCCTCTTCCTCGGCCTCATCATCGTCCGCACCGACCCAATCATCGGCTCGATTGATGATCCCGGCTGTGACATAAGACACCCCGAGACGCAGCGCCAACCGACCCAACTTGGGCGCGGCTTTGCGCAAGCCTTTGGCAAACTTCGCATTGGCGGCAGGGGCGGTCTTGCTTGTAGGGTCCTCAAAGCGATCAACCAAAGCACCCGACAAGGCAACCAGCGGATCATCTAGATAGTCGTGGCGAAAAGCGTCAAAATACACCATCTCTGTTTTTTCTGCGGTCTTCAGATGCTCCCCCACCCAACACTTTAGAAAATGGCTTTTGCCCGCACCCCAGGCGCCATCCACAGCAATCGTCACAGGATCATCAACAACACTCACAAGATGAGAAAGCTGCGCACCCTCTGCAGAACGGTCTAGCAGTGCTTTGTGTTTTTCAAAGCCATCAGCGAAAATATCGATCTTCGGTTCAGGCAACGACAGTCTTGGCATTAATAGGCCCCACAATGTCTGATTGAGTTATATCCGCGAACCTATTGGAAAATAGCGATGGACAGCAACCCGCCTTTTGACTGCGACCCGACCATGATAGAATTAGAGCAACCATCGGGTAGGATGGTGCCCGTTCTTCAAATCAGGATCGTCCTTTGCACCCGCCACAGTCCGTAACGCCGCCATCACTTCGACGCACCCTGACTCTGCCACTTCTGACGCTCTACGGGCTTGGGGTCACGGTCGGCGCGGGCATCTACGTGTTGATCGGGGCGGCCGTTGCACAGGCGGGACCCTACGCTTGGGTGTCTTTCCTTGTGGCGGCAATCGTCGTGGGCTTCACCGCGTTTTCTTATGCGGAATTGGCGACACGCTACCCCGTCAGCGCAGGCGAGGCCGCCTATGTCGACGCAGGGTTTCGGGCGCCGCGACTGGCCGTGGTCGTCGGGCTGCTGGTGGCAATATCGGGGATGGTATCAGCCTCTGCGATCACCGTAGGGGCGGCGGGCTATTTGTTTGCACTCACCGGCTTTGACACCTCTTTGTTAATCGTGGGGATCACCGTGTCGATGGGTGTCTTGGCGTGGTGGGGGATCACACAGTCGGTCATGGTCGCAGCCGTGGTGACCATAATCGAAATCGCAGGGCTCATCTTCGTGATCATTTGGGCAGGGGGCATCGCAGACCACAACGGCGTTTCCCCAGCAGAGCTTTTGCCACCCGCAGACATTGGCGACTGGACCCACATCGTTGCCGCATCTCTGCTGGCGTTCTTCGCATTCATCGGGTTCGAGGACATGGTCAATGTCGCCGAAGAGGTCAAAGACCCGCGCCGCACAATCCCAAGCGCAATCATCTACACGCTGATCGCAGCGACAATCCTCTATATCGCCATCAGCATCGCGGTCTTGCTGGCCGTGCCCGTTGACGCGCTATCAACCTCAAACGCGCCGCTGACACTGGTGTTTTCAGATGCACCCGACATCATCCAAACCGGCTTTGCACTCGTGGCGATCGTCGCAACCGTAAACGGCGTCTTGATCCAGATGATCATGGCGTCACGGGTGATCTACGGCATGGCTGATCGAGGGCGGTTGCCAGCAATCTTCGCACGGCTCTCGACAAAAAGCCGTACACCCAGCGTGGCAACCGCCTGCGTCGCGCTAAGCATCATGAGCCTCAGCCTATTTCTACCAATCGAGAAACTGGCAGGCTGGACATCTCAAATTGTTCTGGGGGTCTTTGTCTGCGTGAACGCATCCCTGATCGCAATCAAACGGCGGGCAGACGATCACACCGATCACTTCAATGTGCATATTTTGGTACCGGTTTTGGGCATGATCACCAGCATTGCCCTGCTGGCCACGATGCTACTTTAAACGATCCCGCGCTGGACCAACACGGTCACCACGCCAATAAAGACAACAATCGCAATCAAGGAAATCGAGCCAAGCCAGCCCAACAGCTTGCCCTTGGCGCGATCCTTAGGATCAATCTTGGCCAGAAACTCAGACAAACGCGCATGGGATTGGCGGGCTTTCACCCCGTCCACCATACGGCTTAGCTTGGGGTGCGCCATCACCGTCTCGGCTTGGGCCAAATACGTCGCATCGCGGCGCATATTGCGCGGCAACAAACGACCGGCCTTGCGGACCTGTTGCGCAAGCGTTTTGCCACGGATACGCAGACGCGTTTCCATCAGCTTGCGGATCTCGTCCACTTGGCTCTGCAATATATCCCCAGACATGTGGCGACGTTAAACACAGCGACCAGTTCTGCTCAATCCCTCTGGCAATCACATGTTGGAAAGCGTTAGGTTAGATGCATGTTAAACACGGTTCACTACGACGGCCCCGCAGGCACCCCCCTTCTCATCGCGCATGGGCTTTTCGGCTCGGCGCGCAACTGGAACGTGATTGCCAAGCGGCTGTCCGAGACGCGGCCAGTGATCTGTGTGGACATGCGCAACCACGGGGCTAGCCCTTGGTTTGATAGCCAAAGCTACAGCGACATGGCGGGCGATCTGGCGCAGGTCATAGGCGAACCAACAGACGTGCTCGGCCACTCGATGGGCGGCAAAGCGGCGATGGTGCTGGCACTTAACCACCCCGAAAAGCTGCGCAAACTGATCGTCGCCGACATCGCACCCGTGCCCTACACCCACACACAAATGGGACCGATCACGGCTATGCGGGGGGTCGATCTGACCGCGATCAACTCGCGCGCCGACGCCCAAGCCCAACTGACAGGACTAGAACCCGGCGTTGATACATTCCTGCTGCAATCGCTCGACCTGAAAGAGCGGAAATGGAAACTGAACCTCGACGTGCTCGACGCGGAAATGGGCAAAATCGTGGGCTTCCCCGAGGTGTCAGGCCGCTTTGACGGGCAAACGCTATTCCTGTCAGGGGCGAAATCAGACTACGTGAAACGCGACGACCGCCCGCGGATCAAACAGCTATTCCCAAACGCGCATTTCGCCAAAATTCCGGACGCAGGCCACTGGCTGCACGCCGAAAAACCGCGCGAATTCGAGGCCGCCGTGCGGGCATTTCTGGCGATGTAACGCTACTTCTTGTTCGCCATAATCGCGCGGGCAACCAAATACGACGCAGGCAAAGCCACAACCGCACCCAGCCCCGCCGCAACCAAAATCGGTATCAACGTATCATTGCCCGACACCAAAGCGGCCACGATAAACATGCCTGCGACACTGGTGCCGATGATCGAATAAAGCATCATTGTGAACTGAAACATGGGTGTCTCCTATAAGATTTGAAGCCACTCTAGCGATAGAGGTCACGCGGTCTTTGATGTGGGTCAAAACGGGGGTGAGGTCCGTGAAAGAAACTGTCGAGGACAGTTTCTAGGACCGAACGCGCGCAGCGCAGGGGGGTGAGAACCGTCTAGGAATTGATCCAGTGGATCAATTCAGGTTCGAACGGGCGGAGCCCAGTGCGGATGCAAACGATCCCCGTCATTACCAGCCGCGCCCGAACCGAGGGGGTGAGGCCCGCCTCGGAAACTGTCGAGGACAGTTTCAGGGCCGAACGCGCGCAGCGCAGGGGAAGCGATAGATGCAAACGACCCGCTTAATTACCAGCCGCGCCCGAACCGAGGGGCTGGTGCTGAAAGCGCCCGCCCCGTGGGGGTGGGTGAGACCCGTCTCGGAAACTGTCGAGAACAGTTTCAGGGTCGAACGCGCGAAGCGCTGGCTCGGGCGCTGCCAAATTGGAAATTTGGCATAGACTAATTCAAATTCTTAAATGCTAACTCGTATTTGTCGCCAACAGATTGCGCTTCCAATAAGCGCATTCGTTTACCGTACATCTCAATTATTTTGTCTTTCAAATCCTTCGAGGCATTCATACCTAGAATAATCGAATGAGGTTTCAGAACTGACATTCGTTCATAGTCAGGCGCTAGCCCGTCATTGTCGAAAGCGCGCCATTCCTTTTCGTAGCTCCAGTCGGCGGCTTTCGTTAGGTACATCGAGCTGGCAAATTTCAACGCGCTTTCAGGCGAAAAACCTTCGCCACCTATGCTAGCACTTTCAAATTCTCCAATGTCTAAAATGGGCCGCTCACTTGAGTATGAGACTTTCATGGGTACAAAGTCCGGTTCAATATGTTCCTGCAAGACTTGCTCAAAGCTCAAGCAAATGCCCCGGTGGTTATTTGCGTAGTGTGCCCACATCGGAAGCGACATCGGAGTCTCGTTAAAACAAACAACCCGAGTACGACTATTCATTTTTGAAAAGGTCTGTTCTGTCTGGTTGATCATCCAATTGGCAATCTTAAGAGATGGAGCAAAGCCCTTAAGTTCCCGACGATGCTTTTGCCGAGTAAGCTTTTCCCCATAGTACTTTTCTAAGGTTACACGCGAAATAACGGGATTCTTCCCGTACTTGGCTTCCAAAACCTTCAAAAACTCAACTGGACTAGGTTTCGTAATAGTTGGCCGTATCTCAAATGGATCATTAAGAAGTTCCGCGCTCGCAAAATAGAACTCGCGACTTCCTATTGCTCTTTCTAGCTCTTCCCAAAAATAAGACGAGTCTTCTCGGCGATATCTAAAAAGGAATTTTGGAACACCTCTTCCCGCCAACTCCTAACTATCCATCTTCAACGCAGATATGAAAGCTTCCTGAGGAATATTCACGGACCCGAACTGACGCATCTTCTTCTTACCCGCCTTCTGCTTGTCCAGCAGCTTGCGCTTTCGCGTCGCATCCCCGCCATAGCACTTCGCCGTCACGTCTTTGCGCATCGCGGACAGCGTTTCGCGGGCGATGACTTTGCCACCAATCGCCGCTTGGATCGGGATTTTGAACATGTGGCGCGGGATAAGTTCTTTCAGCTTTTCGACCATCGCGCGGCCCCGCTGTTCGGCGCGGTCACGGTGGACCATCATCGACAGGGCATCCACAGGGTCGTCGTTGACCAACACAGACATCTTGACCAACTGGTCCTCTTGATAGCCCGTCAGCACATAGTCAAAAGAGGCATAGCCCTTGGTCACAGACTTCAGACGATCATAGAAATCGAACACAACTTCGTTTAACGGTAGGTCATAGACCACCATCGCACGGGACCCCGCATAGGTCAGGTCCATCTGCACACCGCGACGGTCTTGGCACAGCTTCAGCACATCGCCCAAGTATTCATCAGGGACCAAAATCGTGGCCTTAATGCGCGGCTCTTCCAAGTGGTCGACATGGGTCAGGTCAGGCATATCGGCAGGGTTATGCAATTCCTGCATCGTGCCATCACGCATATGGATATGGTACACAACCGACGGGGCAGTCGTAATCAGCTCGATATCATACTCGCGCTCGATCCGGTCGCGGATCACCTCTAGGTGCAGCAACCCAAGGAAACCACAACGGAAACCAAAGCCAAGGGCCGCAGATGTTTCCATCTCGTGGCTGAATGACGCGTCATTCAACGCCAGCTTGTCAATCGCATCGCGCAGGTCTTCGAACTGGCTGCTATCGACAGGAAACAGACCACAGAATACAACAGGCTGCGCGGGCTTAAAGCCAGGCAGCGCCGTCTCGCAGCCCTTTTTCTCGGTTGTGATCGTATCACCGACACGGGTGTCGCGGACCTGCTTGATAGAGGCCGTAATAAACCCGATCTCACCCGGCCCCAAGGTCTCGACGTCCTTCATCTTGGGCGTAAACACACCGATTTTGTCGATCTGGTGCACCGTGCCGTTAGACATGAACTTAACGCGGTCATTCTTTTTCATATGGCCATCGATGATACGGACCAGAACGATAACGCCCAAATAACTGTCATACCATGAATCGACCAGCATCGCTTTCAGCGGCGCGTCAGGGTCACCCTTCGGGGCAGGCAATTTGTGCACAACAGCCTCGAGGGTCTCGATAATACCAACACCCGTCTTGGCGGACACACGAATAGCCTCGGACGCATCCAATCCGATCACGTCCTCAATCTGCTTGGCAACGGCATCACAATCCGTGGCAGGCAGGTCGATCTTGTTGAGAACTGGAACAATCTCGTGGTCCGCATCCAGCGCGTGATACACATTGGCCAGCGTCTGGGCCTCGACGCCTTGGGTGCTGTCCACCACAAGCAAAGAGCCTTCGACCGCACGCATGGAGCGGGAGACTTCATAGGCAAAGTCAACGTGACCGGGGGTGTCGATCAGGTTCAGAATATAGGTCTCGCCATTCTGCGCCTTGTACTCAATCCGGACCGTGTTGGCCTTGATGGTGATCCCGCGCTCGCGCTCGATATCCATGCTGTCCAGCATCTGGGCCTTCATATCGCGCAAGGCGACCGTGTTTGTCTCTTGGATCAAACGGTCAGCAAGCGTCGACTTACCGTGGTCAATATGAGCCACAATCGAGAAATTGCGGATATGTGCGAGGTCAGTCATCGGGAAAGCCGCCTATGGAATTCGGGTTGAGTGTCAATGGCGTGAAGAACGGGATTTTGCAAGGGAATACCGCCCCACAACGCCAATATGGCAACGCAAGCATATTATGCCGAATCAACAGCATTCAAGTGACGACTTGTGGTCAAAATTTTATGTCAGGTCATGTTTGCCTTTCATCGTAGCTTGCTGAAAACGAACACTTTAAAGGCAAAATTATGAAGAATGGCACCAAATTTCTTGCAGTATTTGCATCTTGCATCGCACTCGCAGGCTGCGGCGCACCAAACGCGACATCGACCTCTGGCTCTAAATCCGCAAATAGTGCCGCCAAAATCAATAGTCCCGCCGCCGCTGTACGCGCTCTATCGACCAGTGGCATTAACGTCAGCTTTGAAACAGGTGAACCAGGCAACCTGACCGATAGCGGCTTTACCTCACAGTTCATGAACATGACCTCAGCGTCGCAATACGCCGAAATTCCGATGCGGTTTCGCGCCTCGCTCGGCAATTCACCGGCCGCCGACTACATCCGCGCAAACGAAACCACCGTTTTTGTCTACGCAACCACGCAACTCAAACTCGCAACCGTCGATAATGAACCGGGTGCAAAATCGCGTGAGTACACCAAAGGCGTGCGGTTCGAGAAATCGACCTGCGACGGCTATCGATTTGTCCTCTATCCAGGCAACAACTATTCCATCGCGATGGCCGCAGAGCAACGCGTTGAAATCAGATCGAAAAACCGATCGAATATCAGCGCAGGTATCTTCTCGGTCAGCAGCAGCAACGATTGGAAAGTCACTGGCGCACGCCCCGTCACAACGGTCTCCGCTGTGCGACTGGAGCCTTTCATGATCCTGAATTATGGCGCGCGCTATAAAAACCCCATTAACTTTGGCCCCGCCCATGTCGTCAGCCGCGCAATTTCAACCGATTGCACGTATCAAGCCCATCGCGACTTCTTTAAAGGCGAAGGCAACGGCCCCGTGCAAAGCGCGCCTGGAGCACCATAATGGCGCGTGCGATTATCAATGCAATCTTCGCGAGCAGCATCATGTTGCTCGCGCCAACCGCCAGCATGGCACAAAGCAGCTTTGGCAATCTGCTGGAAAGCGGAGAAAGTTCGTTTCAGGATTTCGTGCGCGACAACCAGAAATGGCTAGAGCAAGAACGCAAGGACGAGATCGCACGTGCGCGTGCCCGCGAAGCCGCACGCGCCGCGCGTCAAACCTTTCCCGATTACTATAACGCCTGCCTTGGCATGACCGAATACCCCACCAACTGCTACAATGTGGATGACCCCGACATGAAAAACCTCTGCCTCGCAAATTCGGGGCAAGGATATGAGACCATGTGCTACAACATCCGCAACGAGGATATCAAAAACCTGTGCTTGGCCAACGCCTACCGCGACTATCGCACCATGTGCTACAGCATCGGCTCAAGCCAGATCAAAGATACATGCCTTGCCGCATCCGATTCCGACTATCGCACAAACTGCTACAATATTAACTCGGAACCTTGGCGCTCGCTTTGTGCGGGGCTCGCCCTTGCACCCACAAATTGCTACAATCTCAACTAATGGATCGGGCAGTCGCGACTGCCCGCCACCCCACGCCCATTTGATTTGCGCCCCTGCGCGCCCCCTGCTATTCTTTTCCAAAGCAGTTCACGCCAGACATCCGCGCAAAGCGGGGCGGCGGTTTAAAGGATAGTGGCAGGCATGCGCAAAGTTTTCATCATTTCGACCTTGGTTCTTTTGGCGGCTTGCGGGGGCAATCGGGTATCAGGCGATGTGGGCAAGGCCTGCATGGCCGCAGACCGCAAAGCTGCATCACCGCGCTTGTGTTCGTGTGTGCAACAAGCCGCGAACCAGACCCTGAACAGCGGTGACCAGCGCCGTGCAGCGAAATTCTTTGAGGACCCGCATCAGGCCCAAGAAACCCGTCAGTCCGACAATTCCAGCGATGAACGGTTCTGGAAACGCTACAAGCAGTTCAGCGCCACGGCCAAGCGAATGTGCGGCTAGCGCAGCACGCCGCGGCGCGTCATCGCGCGGGCGTATCTCCACAATAACACCAACACGACCGCAATCGCGGTCGAGAACCACAACGCAAAACTGCCTGTGATCTCTAAGGTTGTCGGTTTTGCCAATCCGAAACTATAGACCGACGAGACGATCAGCCCAAGCAGCGAGAACCCGAAAGCAGGCCGCGCCAGCCGTGATCGCGCCAGCAACAACAACGATCCGAGAATAGAAAACCAGACTCCAACCGCCCAAGCGGCATCAAACCACGCAGGCGCGTTTTCCAAAAAACCACGCTGGGCGTCCGTGAGCATCCCCAGATAGGCTTGGTTCTTCATCTGCGACATGACGTAATCATAGGCACCGCCCGCATTCCACAGCAATGAAACCAAACCGACAATCCAAAGATGAATGGGTGTTTTCATGGGGGCCTCCGTAGATTTACCTAAAAAATCTTAGCATTGCCGCCCTTTGTCGCACAAGTGGCCCTCTTGCATGATTGCACCCCGTCCCTTGCACCCCTAGAAATGGCGATATGACAAAGAAGACAGATATCGCGGTATTGGCCGCAGGTGTGGCGGCGGGTGACAGACGCGCCTTGGCCCGTGCAATTACCTTGGTCGAAAGCGGTCGCGACGATCACCGCACCCAAGCGATGGCGCTGCTCGACACACTTGGGACAAAACGCCAAGCAATCCGCATCGGGTTGTCAGGCACACCCGGCGTTGGGAAGTCCACATTTATCGAAAGCTTCGGCATGATGCTGACAGGTCAAGGGCTGCGCGTCGCGGTTCTGGCGGTTGATCCCTCCTCTGCACGCTCTGGCGGGTCGATCTTGGGCGACAAAACCCGCATGGACCGGCTGGCACGCGCGCCGCTGGCCTTTATCCGCCCCTCGCCCAGCCAGACGCAACTGGGCGGCGTGGCACGGCGGACCCGCGAGGCGGTGGCGCTCTGCGAGGCGGCAGGCTTTGACATCGTGCTGATCGAAACCGTGGGCGTCGGGCAATCCGAAACCGTCGTGGCACAAATGGCCGATCTGTTCCTCTTGCTGCTTGCGCCTGCGGGCGGCGACGAATTGCAAGGCGTCAAACGGGGCATCATGGAAATTGCCGACATGATTCTCGTGAACAAAGCGGACGGCGACCTCAAACCCCAAGCGATGCGAACCTGCGCCGATTACGCAGGCGCTTTGCGGCTGTTGCGCAAACGGTCCCAAGACCCCGACGGCTTTCCCAAGGCGATGACTGTTTCAGCATTGGAAACAATCGGACTAGAGGGCGCATGGGCCGAGATTCAAACCCTGCTGGCATGGCGGCGCGAAAATAGCGTCTGGGACGACACCCGCGCGGCCCAAGCACGCTACTGGTTTGGCGAAGAAGTGCGCCTGCAACTCTTGGCGCGTATCGCCGCCGACCCCCAGTTACGCACCCGCATGACAACCTTGGAAAAAGAGGTCGCAGCAGGGCGCATGTCCCCCGCCGCCGCCGCCGCAGAAGTGGTTGCAAATACATGAACCGCGAGAATGAAGATCTGGTTTTCAGCGGCGAACACCTGCGCGCCACGCTTCTGAACGGGGACGCGGAAAAGCTCTTGATCACCTTCAGCTTTCGGGAAAAAGGCCGGACAGACTTTAACCCTGCGCGGCTTAGTCAGTCCGCCGCCACACGCGGGTTTGCGCAGCTTTGCATCGCGACACGGCGCAACGACTGGTTCATCAACCCCGACACAATGGCGCTCGACAAAACACTCAAGGTTTTGGGACCCCATTACGACGCTGTCCATATGTTGGGGTTTTCTATGGGGGGTTACGGGGCATTTCGGTTCGCGCGCAGCGCACGTGCGAAGTTCGTAACCGCAATCTCACCGCAATTCTCGATCCATCCGGACGTCGTACCTTTCGATCCGCGGTTCCACAGCGATGCGGCAGGCTACGACCCAAAGCTGGGCGATCTGGTGACCTACGCCAAGCCCGGATTGCAAGGGGTGATTGTCGCCGACCTGTTCCGACCGCTCGACCGGATCAACGCCGAGATGATCACCGAAGTCTTCCCACGGATCGAAATCGCGCGGCTCGGGTTTGGCGGACACCCCGCCACAGCCCTGCTACGGCGCGCAGGCAAGTCAGGCGTAGTGCAAAGCATGGCACTACACGACGCGCCACAAGCAGCGCCCATCATCGCGGCCCACCGCGCGGCACGACTGGACGATGCGGACTACATGCGCGACCTGATGGACCGACTGGACAAGCGCCGCGGGCATTGATGCCAATTAGGAAACAATCCACCAAGACTCAAAAATGCGCAGGACGTCAGGTTTTGTGTTAGAATGTGCATAATAATAAGGAGGATTTTCCATGGAACTCGGTGCATTTTCACTCAGTTTGCCGGTCAAAGACCTGACCGCCTCAGCCGAATTTTACCGCAAACTCGGGTTCAAGGATTTCGGCGGAAATACAGACCACGGCTATTTGATTCTCAAGAACGGTGAGCACCTGATCGGTTTGTTCCAAGGGATGTTCGAAAAACCCATGCTGACGTTTAATCCGGGCTGGGATCAAAACGCGCAAGACCTCGACAGCTTTACCGACGTGCGGGTGCTCAAAGCACAGCTAAAAGCAGCAGGCGTTGCGTTTGCCGAGGACGACAAGACATTAAATACCGATTCCGACAGCGGTCCGGCCAGCTTTGTTGTTGTGGACCCCGATGGAAATCCGATACTGATCGACCAACACCGTTAAACAGATCGAAAATTGCTTTGATCTTTTGCGATGCGGGTTGACGCGGGCCGGGAATCCTCCTATCTCGCGCTGACCTAATTCATGATCTCGCTCTTGCGGGGTCCTAGCCCGTGAAAAGGTGCGCTGGTGGCCGATCCACCAAAAGCACCCGTTAAGACAAGGATTACAACATGTCGCGCCGTTGCGAATTTACTGGAAAAGGCCCGATGTCTGGCAACAACGTCAGCCACGCCAAAAACCGTACCCGCCGTCGGTTCCTGCCGAACCTGCAGGACGTGACACTGATGTCCGAAAGCCTCGGCCGGTCGTTCAAGTTCAAGATCTCCAACGCTGCTTTGCGCACCGTTGACCATCGTGGTGGTTTGGATGCTTTCTTTGCAAAGTCCAAAGATGCAGAGCTTTCAGCTGACGCGCTGAAGCTGAAAAAAGAGATCGCAAAAGCAACTGCGGCGGCCTAAGCCCCGTTCTGTTTTCAAGATTTAGGACCCGATTGCGCAAGCAGTCGGGTTTTTTGCTGTTGCGTGATTGGCAAATGAACACAAGCGAATACCACGCAATGGTGAATTGGTCCGGCAAATTCGGACAGCGTGCTAAGATCTATCCAACCTTGAAGACAGGATACACAAAAGAGGTGGCCGCGGAAATTTGGACCAGTCGTTAAGGTGGATCGCATGACGAAAGAAGTGATCCAGAATGAAGAAACGAAAGAACCATTCGCCTGAATTCAAAGCCAAGGTTGCGCTTGAAGCGATCCGTGACGAGCTGACGCTGGCGGAGCTATCCTAGAAATACGGCGTTCATCCAACGCAGATCGGCACGTGGAAACGCGCGGCAATAGAGAACATGGCGACGGCATTTACGCGGCGCGGGTCGGCCCCAGAGCAGTGAGCGCGGCAGAACTCGACAAGCTGCATTCCAAGATTGGCCAACTGGTGGTGGAACGGGATTTTTTGGCGGATGACTCGCAGCAGTTGCTCGGGACGCGCGACAGAAAATGATAAGCCGAGATCATAATTTAAGCCCGCGTAAACAATGCGCACTGCTCCAGCTATCGCGATCTAGACTGTACTATCAGCCGGTCGGTGAAAGTACTGAAAACCTGCGGTTCATGAAGATTATCGATAAGCAGTTTTTGGAAACGCCGTGGTACGGATCGCGTCAAATGGCGCGTTACATCAAGCGCAACAACCATCAATGTGGCCGACATCAGGTCCGTCGTTTGATGCGCCTCATGCGATTGATCGACCCAATCAGGTCTGATGTGCCGATATTACTTACATACCGATGCGGCGCGGCTTCCTGTATTTGGTTGCTATTATGGATTGGTACAGCCGCAAGGTGCTGGCTTGGCGGTTGTCAAACAGCATGGATGCGGACTTTTACGAGGAGGCGCTGAAAGAGGCTTTGGCCAAGCACGGCACGCCGGAGATATTCAACACCGATCAAGGCAGTCAGTTCACCAGTGGCGCTTGGATCGACGTACTGACCGGCGCAAAGATCAAGATCCGCATGGACGGTAAAGGCGCATGGCGCGACAATCGTATGATCGAACGACTTTGACGATCACTGAAGTATGAATGCGTCTATCTGAATGCCTTCGAGACGGGTTCACAGATGCGCGTCGGGATCAGAAAATGGCTGACCTACTACAACGTGGAACGACCACATTCGACGCACGGCATATTGACCCCAGATGAGGCTTATGAAAGCAAAACAGGCCCAATGAGGTTAGCAGCCTAAATCTAACCCTGATCCATCTTAACAAGGCTGCAAACTGGTCGAAAATCTAGGACCACCTCTGTGCTTGCGTGTCGGGTTGTAAAACATCTCGATGTAACTGAACGACTACCGGCTGACGCCGGTAGGTTCCCTTTTTGAATGTAATTCAAGATACTGAAGTATGACAGCGTCAGTGACATTTCCGCTGGTTGTTGAGAAAAATCCGCGAGCCCAAAAACGCTGGCCCCAGTACCGTT
>JAIBDT010000020.1 GCA_024686085.1 Loktanella sp. | reverse complement strand
CCTGTTTCAGGCCAAAAGCCATGTTCTTATAAACGGTCATATGCGTGTAAAGCGCATATGTCTGGAACACCATCGCCACACCGCGCTTGGACGCCGCGACATCATTTACGACTTTATCACCAATCGCGACTGTGCCGTCGGAGATTTCTTCAAGGCCAGCAATCATGCGCAGCAACGTAGACTTGCCACAACCTGATGGACCTACGAAAACGACGAATTCGCCATGTTCGATATCAAGATCGACGCCATGCATAACCTGCACATCGCCATAACGCTTAATAACATTGCGTAGTGTTAGACCGGACATTTCATCTCCAATTCTTTAATTTCATTACGCAGGGTTTCCGCGAATTCAGGATAGGTTGTGGGAAGATCGCCCCAAAGCTGACGGTTGGTCAAAAATGCCTCCGTGCCCAATAGGGCGGTGAGGTCTTCCCAGCTCGGTTCGACGTATTTAAAGGGAATTTTTCCTGCAACGACGTGGCGGGCAAAAACATACCAACTTGCGATGCTGCGGATCGCATAAACAGGCGTGATCCCCTGCTCAAAACACCCGACTAAGGTTGGGCGAATGAAAATCGGAAACTTTGCCATACCATCTGCACAGATGCGCGCGATGGTATCGCCGATTGCTTGATTGCTAAAACGCTGCGTGATGTCTGCCAAATATGCTTCTTTCGAGAATGGCAAATCAATTGTAATCGCTGGCAGAACTTCTTTCATTTCAAAGTTCTCAAAATGCTCTAGCAGCGGTGGAACGCGCATTGCTTCGTCAAACGTTTCGACACCTTCAAGAGCCGCCAAATATGCAAGCGCAGTATGACCACCGTTCAAAACGCGGATTTTGGTTTCTTCGTATGGATCGACATCGCGGGTCACAATGACGCCAGCCTTTGCGAGATCAGGCATTTCGGCTGCCGCTTTATCCTGCAACACCCACTGAATGAAATCTTCGGCCATAATTGGTGACGCAACCTCGAGCCCGAACAATGCGGTTAGTTCATCGCTCAATTCAACAGGGCTACGCGGCGTGATCCGGTCAACCATAGAGCACGGGAACGCGACGTTTGCAGCGACCCACGCTGATAACGCTTGATCGCCACATGCATCCAGATATGCTAGTAGATTGCGGCGCAACATTTTGCCGTTTTGACGGATGTTGTCGCAGCAAGCGATTGTGAGCGGTGCAGCCGTCGAAGCAAGCCGCTGGGCCAACGCGGCACGTAAATAGCCATAGACGCTCTGCGGTTTACCACCACCAATCTCTGCCAACATCGTCGTATCAGACGTGTTCAAATTGCCATTTGGATCAGTGTAATAGCCACTCTCTGTTACAGTAATTGTCACAAGGTGGACAGAAGGCCTAGACAGCAATGCCTCTGCTGCTGCGGTGTCCGTGCTCCAGTCCGCGAAATGTATGTGGGACCGAACGCGACGCAGTCCTACTTCACCGTTCGAGGAATACGACTTTAAGAAGTAACCGTCGTGGCGTTCGATATCGTCCACTGCGGCCTTAAAGTGAGGCGCTTCTGATCCACGCAGATTAACGGCAGCAATGCCCCAGCGCAGATCACCAGAGGTTTGCATATGGTCATCCATATAGACGGCCTGATGTGCGCGGTGAAACGCGCCAAAGCCCAAGTGCACGACGCCAACCTCACAGTCAGACCGTGAAAAACTGGTGGCAAATACAGGTGTGTGTGTTGCACTATTCATGTGGCCGACTCCAGTTGAGGCGCAAGATCTTTGCGCGCGATATCGCGGTATTCTGAAGGGGTCATACCCTTCATCTTGAGGAAATGCCTGTTAAAATTGGCAAGATTCTTAAAGCCCGCTGCTTGCGAAATCGAGATTATTTGATCGTCGGATGCGTAAAGCATGCCGCAGGCTTCTCCGATCCGTATCCGGGTTAGAAACTCGACAAAGCTATGGCCTGTAACGGCCTGAAAATTCCGGCTAAACGTCACCTCCGTCATGCCTGCCATCTTGGCGGCTTGCCCCAAGGTCAGGCCGTCACAAAACTCTTTGACGATGAAATCTACGACTGAAGCAATGCGCGCCTGCTTGCTGCCGCCTTGTGGCTGGATCAGCTTATTGACAGAAAGCGTCTTTTTCTCAGCGTGCTCGTTGAGGCGCACCAAGAAACGGACAAACGCCAGGATGCGTTCCGCCCCTCGGTTCTCACGAATAGACTCCATATGACCACGCGCAAAGGTGGGATTGAAACCTTCGAAGTAAATACCAGACTGAGCCAACCGAAGGAGCGCTAAAACTTGCGAAAATTCTGGAAAGCCCTCTGCAAGCTTTTCGACACTTTCATGGCTGAATTGAACCAGCATATCGCGGATAGACGCGGGCGCGGTCGACGCGCTATCAGTTATCCAATTGTGGGGTAAATTCGGGCCTGTCATGAATAGATCGCCGGCACGAAATTCGCCGATGTGATCTCCAACAAACGCTTTTCCCCGCGTCGCAACGATAAGGTGCAATTCGTATTCCTCGTGCGCGTGCCAGCGACATAGTTCGGAGGGCCAGCCATGTTCGAGGTAACGAATTGACCGCGTGGTGCGATCAACCATTTCTATTTCAGGGGCAATTATCGACATCTGATTATCCCTGCCCGCCAGAGGTCACGGCACCCATGACGGGGCTAATTGTGCCTGCCGCATTTATGAGTGCCGTTGTTTGCATTACTTCACCGCCCCGAATGTTAGGCCAGCAACCAATTGCTTTTGGCAGAACCAACCAAGGACAACGATTGGTGCAATAGCGGCTGTTGATACAGCGGACAGGCGACCAAAAAACAGACCTTCTGGCGCACGGTTACCTTCGATCAGTGTCGACAAAGTCGCCGCATCAATCGTTGTCAAACGCACTGTCCAATAGGCTTCGTTCCAGCAGAAGATAAATGTCAGCAGTGCAGTGGACGCGATGCCACCCCAAGCCAGTGGGATCAGGATATCCTTGATCTCGCCCCAAGTGCTCACACCATCCATCTTGCCCGCTTCGATAATCTCTTTCGGGATCTCTTTGAAGTAGGTGAAAAGCATCCAGACCGCGATTGGCAGGTTAATCAGGCATAGCACAACGATCACCAAAAAATGCGTGTCATAGATGCCCAGAATGTTCTTGGTCAAAAATGTCATCGGATAAAGCACAGCTGCGGCCGGCAACATCTTGGTCGACAGCATCCACATCAGAATGTCTTTGGTGTGACGGCTTGGGTTGAACGCCATCGCATAGGCAGCGGGGACGCCAACCACCAACGCGAAGAGTGTCGCGAAGAAAGATGTGATCACCGAGTTCGTGGCAAAGCGCCAATAATCATAGTTGTCCGTCATGCTTGTGTAGTTCTCAAGCGTCGGTGTAAAGCGCCACAAGAATTCAGGGTTCACCGCATCTGCGTCCGTCTTAAAGCTTGTAAAAACGAGCCAAAAGATTGGAAAGAAGAAGATAAGTGCGACGATCCAAGCCAAAGTTGGCCAAGCAATCTTTGAGAATTTGGAAGTTTGGGTAACTGTTGCCATTTTCTTATTCCTTAATCCATCAAGGTCTTGCCAACCATGCGCAACAAGAAGATCGCGATGATGTTGGCAAGGATTACGGCGAAGATGCCCGTGGCGCTTGCAGCACCGATGTTATTGTTTGCGAATTCACCGATCAGATACGGCAGGTTTTTGTTGCCGTTACCGCGGCTGACAATCTCGATCTCAGCATAAAGCGAGAGATGAAAAATCGACTGGATCATAACCACGATGGCAATCGAGCGGCCCAAGTGAGGTACGGTCAGGTTGATGAACTGCGACCATGCGCTGGCACCATCCAATGTCGCCGCTTCTTTTTGCGATTCATCTTCAGACTGCAAAGAGGTCATAAAGATCAGAACAGCGAACGGCGTCCACTGCCACGCGACCATCATAATAACTGCGATGGAAGACGTGTTTGTGCCACGGAAAGAGATCGGTTGAACTTGGGGCCACATGGAGAAGAAGTGACCCAAAACAGGGAAATCTCTCATGCCGTCGATCAAGTCATTTATGCCCCCAACCGCAAGACCTTGCAGGCCCAGTACTGGATCAAGGATCATGTTGATCCACAAAACACCGTTCACAGCTGGCATCACGAAGAATGGCGAAATCAACAGAACCCTAACAATGCCGCGGCCAGGGAAAGATCGGTTAATCAAAACCGCGATGCATAGTCCAAGAATAACAGTGATCAATAGAATGCTTGTCACGATGAAAACGGAGTTTGAAACTGCAAGCCAAAAGTCTTTGGCCTCCAGAACGTATTTGTAGTTACCGAGACCGCGCCAGTTGCTGAGCGAGGGCGTCGTCCATTCAGGGCGAATTGTACTGTTCAGCACATAACGAATGAATGAGAAATACAGTGTCATGCTGAGTGGTACGAGCATCCAGACCAACAGCAACAAGACGGCTGGTGTTTGCAAAATGCGGGGGAGCGTTCTGTTGGACATGGCTATGGTCACCTTACCAAATTGAGGATTCAGTCAACGTTAGATTTGAGGCGGGCGCTTGGCGAGCAAAAAAGATTTCGCAATCAAGCCAAACAATAAAAATATACTGAGAAGTTATGGGCCCGACAGAAACTATCGGGCCCAAGCTTAGTCAGCGAACTACTTAGTAGTAGCCAGCTTCTGTCATGATCGCGTCAGCAGCAGCTTGGGACGCAGCAAGAGCTTCGTCTACAGATTTCGCGCCGGACAATGCCGCTGCGATTTCTTGTGCTACAGCTGTACCAACTTCTGGGAACTCAGGGATCGCAGCAAACTGTACGCCAACGTATGGCTTGATGTCTGTTGCTTCTGGTGCCGCAGATTCAATCGCTGCCATTTCAGCAGCTGCGAATGGTGCAGCAGCCAAGAACTCAGGAATTGCATATGTGGACGAACGTGTACCTGTTGGAACAGAACCCCAACCGAAGTCTGGGTGGTTGCCTACAGCTTGGATGTACTCTTTAGAAGTCGCCCACTCGATGAACGCGTGTGCAGCTTCGGAGTTCGGCGAACCTGTTGGAACAGCCATTGCCCAAGCCCAGAGCCAGTTTGCACCGACTGGGTTACCAGCGTTTGGTGACTGTGCGTATGCAACGCCATCCTGTGTCAAGAAGGACGCTGCGATAGTCGCATCGATCCACATGCCACACTTGCCTTCGTTATAAAGCGCAAGGATCTCGTTGAAGGAGTTACCCTCAGAACCTGGAGGGCCGTAGTTGCCGAGCAGGTCAACGTAGAAGTTGATCGCAGCTTTCCACTCGTCAGTCTCAAGCGCTGGCTTCATGTCTGCGTCGAACCAAGCGCCGCCGAATGAGTTAACCATTGTTGTGACGAACGCCATGTTGTCGCCCCATCCTGGCTTACCGCGCAAACATGCACCGTAAACGCCGTTGTCTGGGTCGTGCATCGCAGCTGCGGCAGCTTTGATGTTATCCCAAGAGTCGTTATCAGCGATAGTTACGCCAGCAGCGTCTGTCAGGTCCTTGCGGTACATAACCATTGACGATTCACCGTAGAATGGTGCTGCATACAATGTGCCTTCTGCGGACAGACCGTTGCGCATTGCTGGCAGAAGGTCGTCAACGTCGTAGTCTGCGCCGAACTCAAGTGGCTCGATCCAGCCTGCAGCGCCCCAGATTGGTGCTTCTTGCATGCCGATGTTGATGATGTCGTACTGGCCGCCACCAGTTGCTGTGTCAGAAGTTACCTGATCACGCAGAACGCCTTCTTCCAAAGACACCCAGTTCAACTTAACGCCAGTTTCTTCGGTGTAAGCTTCAGCAACTTTTTGCATGTTGATCATGTGACCGTTATTCACGATCGCAATAGTCAATTCTGCCGCGTGGCTTTCGGCCATTGCGAAAGATGCTCCAGCAACGCCGAGTGTCAGGCCAAGGGCTGTATTACGTAGAAGTTTCATGATTTTCCTCCCAGAAACAACAGATTCAAATTTTTCGTCTGTGGGTTCAATCTGAGAGGTTTCTGATTTTCGCGCAAATACTATGCCTGCAAAAACAGATACGATTTAATCATTCTCATTGGAATTGAGGGGGTTTTGAGTGCAAACCCCCAAGTTTCGGCTGTGCCAAAGTGGCCACTAATACCATTTCATCAAATATTTTGAATTTTTGACCCACAAAAGTACCATCCATATAGGCGCCACACGCGTATGATTCTAGCAGTCCATGTCACGGTAGTTACAAGGCACTGGTATCCGCCTGCCCTTCGGAAGATGGCCAAGACAACTGACATCAGTTTCGTTCGGAGCAACTCAAGTCAGAAATTTGCAAGATAAGCGTCAATACGATCCAAACCAGCCACTAGGACGTCTGTACTATTTGCGTAGCCAATCCGCACGTATTCATCCATCTCAAAGGCATCGCCGGGGGTTAACATGACACCAGTTTGCTTCAACAAGTCGACGCAAAACGCACGCGTCGTCATTGGCACATCAACTTTCAGCATCGCGGTCGTACCAGCAGTCGGCTTGACCCACGAGATGCGCGGTTGGTTAGTGACCCACGCGTCAAGAATAGCCAAATTACCGCGCGTAATTTTCTGGCTGCGTGCCAAAATCTTATCCTTGCACTCTAGCGCCATGGTCGCAAAGTGATCGTTTATTGCACCAACAGAAATCGTATCATAGTCGCGGTGGATCAGCACCTTCTCAGTCACGTCCTTGGGGGCTACGATCCAGCCAACACGCAAACCCGCCAAAGAATAGGCCTTAGACATACCTGCCGTCGCGATGCCATTTTCATAAATATCAACAATCGACGCGGTTATTCCATCGCCCGTTTGCCCCGTGCCACGGTAAACCTCGTCGCACAAAACATAGGCGCCAACACCGCGCGCAATCTCAACAATCGCTTCCAGCATTGGCCGCTCGATCAGCGCCCCTGTTGGGTTATTGGGGTTTGTTAGCGCTATGAGACGCGTTTCTGGCGTCACCAGCCGGCGCAATGCATCCAGATCCGGCAAAAAACCGTCTTCAGGCCGCAACTCCAATAATTGTATATCAGCCTCTAAGCTGGCAGGGATGGAGTAATGTTGTTGGTAAGATGGGACGATACTGACAACACGATCACCGCGGGACACCAAAGCCTTGTGTACCAAAGCATTGGCCGCGATCGTGCCGTGGGTCACGGTGATACGCGAAATTTCTTGATCTTCGTATAGACCTGAAATGGCACCCCGCAGGCGGACCGATCCCTCAATTGCTCCGTATGTCATCTTCATTGGCAATAGCTCTGACAAGTCAGCGCTGTTGCGCCCCGACAATTTCAGCAACTCTTCAATCGTAATACTGGCAACGCAAGTTTCGGCCAGATTGTAGGCACAGTGGTTTTCCCACTCGTTCATCCAGATTTCGACTTTAAAGGGATCGATGTGCATTGCTTCACTCCGTGTGGCGGCACGCCTACAGACATGCGGTCCCTATCAATGACACCCACTGCGACTTAAGTGCAAGCACGATACGCTGCATTGAAAACACGCGGCAACATCTCCGGAATGTCCTCTGCAATTAGGCCAGGACCAAATAGCTCTGCGCATTCCAGGTGTAGGTACGCACCTGTACAGGCCGCATCAAAGGCACTGAACCCGCGCGCCAACAAGCCCGTGATAAATCCAGACAAAACATCCCCCGACCCTGCAGTCGCAAGCCAGCTGACGTTTTTATAGCCCTGCGAGGTTACAACACTGCACGCGCCATTGGGGGCTGCTATAATTGTATCAGAACCCTTGAATAAAACGACCGAGTTAACCTTCTCCGCCGCTATGCGCGCAAGGGTCTCACGGCAGGATGTTTGAGCAAATCCGGCAGGGATGTAGCGGCGCAATTCACCCTCATGCGGGGTCATAACGTCTTGTGGAGACAATTGAAGTGTAGGGTTTTGCGAAAGAAGCGTGATCGCATCTGCATCAATACATTTTGGGCAAGACTGCAAAAGACCATCCAGAAATACCGTCTTTGCCAGATGATCAAGGCCAAGGTTCGGACCAATGCACATTGCATCAGGGCCGATATCGATTAGGCAGTCCGTGAAAGAAGCCGAGTTACCAAAGGGTTTGACCATGATCGCGTCCAAATGCGCGGCATGTTCTTGTCGGGCGTCGTCTGAGCAAACAACGCTGACCAACCCCGCACCGATCCGCAACGCACCACGGGCCGCCAGTCGGGCCGCGCCACCTTTACCAGACGGGCCAGACACGATGGCGGCGTGGCCGTAACACTGCTTGTAGCGGTCGCCTGATTTGTTCAAGCGATCCCAGTGTTGCGGCAACATTTCAAAGTTTGCAGCAACCATATCACTTCAACCCTACTTACTATCCTTGCTCGCAGCCGTATCGGGGGTCATTGTCTTTCCCAAGTCCATCAATCGGGCGCTCTCTGCGGCATAGTCATCCATCGCTTTTTGGAAAAACTGCGCATGGATATGTTGCACCTCTTCAACGCCCTTGGCATGCAGCAACGCGTGCTGTGTCTGCACGTCCTGTTCAACGCGTGCAGCCATGAAGCTAAGCACTTCTTGACCATAGTCAGCGACGTTTTCAAACCAAGACGTTCCAAAGTCTGGCACGTTCGGAAACTTAACGGATTGCATAGCCTCAAGCATGGATGCAATCGGGTTTTCTGGGGGAGTCGGTTTTTCGGATGTCATCGCAGGTCTCCTTTGATCGGTTAAGCTATCGCAAGTGATCATACACTACTGCGGATGTTTGATACATTGATCGAGGTCAATCTTTGCGCGACTTACCGTAATGCAGTGCGCGCCCTATACATTCCCCAATCATGGCGAATAGACTGGATATGAACCCATTCTGCCTCGTTGTAGATATTGGGCCAAGCGCGAGCATTGTTTATGACCAAACCTCAGCAGACCAACTTGGAAATTCAAACTGAGGCCATATCTGGCGCGGTGAATTTGGTCGGCGAGTTGTCGATCTATACGGTCACGCAGGCAAAAGAAGCCTTCCAAAAGCTCTCCGCGATCAAAACAATCAATCTCAGCGACCTTTCGCGTCTGGACACTGCAGGCGCTTGGTTTCTATTGGACCGGCAGGCGTTCTTATCAACCAAAGGACTAGAGATCACACTTTCTGGCGCAAAGCCCGAAGCAAAAAGTCTTTTGCAAAGCGTCAAGACCGCCCTGCCGCAACCTGACCAACCAAAACCGCATCCACCCTATTTCAGAACGCTGCTGGAACGGATCGGGAAACGGGTGGCTGGTGGGCTTTTGTATATTATCGCCTTGACGGGGTTCCTTGGGATTTTCCTGCACAGGCTTTTTCGTGCACTCCGTCGACCAAAAGAGTTTCGGTTCACGTCTCTGGTCCACCACTGCGAAGAGGTCGGCCTAAGGGCCGTGCCAATCGTGGCTCTTATGGCATTTCTTATCGGCATCGTGCTGGCCTTCCAAGGCTCAACGCAACTCAAACAATTCGGGGCCGAAGTGTTCGTCGTTGATTTGATCGCGATCTCTGTTCTGCGTGAATTGGGGATATTGCTAACATCGATTATCGTGGCAGGCAGGACGGCCTCTGCATTTACGGCGGCAATTGGTTCGATGAAAATGCGCGAGGAAATTGATGCGATGCGCACCTTGGGTCTGGACCCCGCGATGGTGCTTTTTGTGCCGCGGATCTTGGCGCTGCTCCTTATGCTGCCAATCCTTGGATTGATCGCGAACGTGGCGGGCCTTTTTGGCGGTGCGCTGATGGCATGGATTGATCTGGGCATATCGCCAGAGATGTTCTCGACGCGTCTGGTGTCAGGGACAAGCGTGAACCATGTCATGGTCGGCTTGGTGAAGGCGCCGTTTTTTGCGCTGATTATCGGGGTGGTGGGTTGTCATGCGGGGATGCAGGTTGAAAGCAACGCGGAGTCCCTCGGGCGCATGACGTCCAATGCAGTCGTAGCCGCGATCTTTGCGGTGATCGTCGCTGACGCCATCTTTTCAATCTTCTTCGCGAGCCTCGGGATATGAATGATAAAACCACAGATGACGTGATTATCAGCGTGCGCGGATTACGAAATCAATTCGGATCACATGTCGTGCACGAAAACCTAGACTTGGACGTACTGCGTGGCGAAATCATCGGCGTGGTTGGCGGATCAGGCACAGGGAAGTCCGTGCTGTTGCGATCCATCGTGGGCCTGCAAAAACCGATCGACGGCACCGTAACCGTCCTAGGTATCGATGTGCGGGGCGCGGACGAAGATACGCGGGCCGCGTTAGAGGCACGCTGGGGCGTGATGTTTCAGGATGGTGCCTTGTTTTCGTCGCTGACGGTACGGGAAAACGTTGAAGTGCCCATGCGGGCAATCGAGGGATTGGACCCCGTCATTCGCAGCAAAATCGCTGACCTTAAAATATCCATGGTCGGGCTGCCCTATAACGCAGGCGACAAGTATCCGTCTGAGTTGTCAGGCGGGATGCGCAAACGTGCAGGGCTAGCGCGGGCTTTGGCACTTGACCCCGAGATCGTGTTTTTGGACGAACCGACAGCGGGACTAGATCCGATTGGGGCGTCGGCCTTTGACGCGCTTATCGTCGGGCTTAGCCGCTCTTTAGGGTTGACTGTCTTTCTGGTAACCCATGACCTAGACACGCTGCATGCGACATGCGATCGGATTGCGGTTCTGGCCGAACGAAGGGTATTGGTAACTGGAACGATGCAGCACATGCTGGACGTAGACCATCCATGGGTTCACGAATACTTTCACGGACCACGGGCGCGCGCCGCGTCTGACGGCAATCGGAACAACACCTAAGAAAGGAGGCGACAATGGAAACACGTGCAAACTTTGTGATGATCGGCGCCTTCACCCTTGCGGGCCTTGCCGGGCTTATGGGGTTTTTTTTGTGGTTCGCGCAGGTCGAGCTAGATCGACAGTTTGCCTATTATGATATTCGGTTCAGCTCTGTCTCTGGGTTAGACAACGCGTCTGATGTGCGGTTCAGCGGTCTGGGCGTGGGGCAAGTGGTAGATGTGCGTTTGACGCCAGAACGGGACGGCACAATACTGGTGCGGATCGAGGTTGACGGCGAAACGCCCGTCCGTACTGACAGTATTGCAACAATTGAATCGCAAGGCGTTACGGGGGTGTCTTATGTAGGCATCGACGCCGGCACACCAACCGCTCCCTTACTGGTTAGCAAAGGCGAAGGTGATATTCCCGAAATTATCGCTGGCCGTTCCATGCTGCAATCGCTCTCCGAAGACGCGCCTCAGCTTTTGGAACGGACATTGGTTGTCGTCGATGAACTTGGACAAATGCTAAGCGAAGACAACGCAACACGGATCGACAATATCCTGATCAACGCGGAGCAAGCTTCCAACGAATTTGCGCGCACCTTGTCGGACTTTTCAGGGGTCGCAAATACCGTCGCCGATTTTGCTGCACAGATTAGCAAATTCAACGAAACGCTGGACGTGCTATCAGGTGATTTATCGGGCGTTCTCAATACCGCGGACCTGACCTTGGTCTCGATCCGTGAATTATCGGAACAGGGCAAAGGGGTGTTAACAGCAAGCACAGACACCCTCAGCGACGCGCAATCTGCCATCGTCGAGACCAAGGATTTTGTCGCGCAAGATCTTAGCCTTCTCGCTGACGATCTACGCGCTACGACAACCGATTTGCGTAATCAGCTTGCGCTGATATCGGATGACGCGCGCGGCTTGATATCTACACTTGGCACGACAGGCGAAGTCGCAACCGCGCGTCTGGATGAAGCACGTACGACAATAGAGGCTGCAAACGCCTTGATCACGCGGCTTGATGCGGCAGCACTGGCTGTAGATTCCGTAGCGACCCGTGCTGACGATCTGATCCGCGATGAAGGTGCACCGCTTTTGTCCGAAACCCGCACCATGGTCGCCGAGGCAAGCCGCGCTATTCAATCTGTGGCGACAATCGCCATGACCGACCTACCCGCGATTATCGCCGATGTACGCACAGCGACCGATAGCGCAAGTCAGGTCATCGTCGATGTTGGTAAGAACCTCAGCGCGTCGAGCGAAAACGTAAATGAAGTTCTGATCAGCGCGCGCAACACCTTAGAGGACGCACGTGTGTCTTTTGCAAACGCCAATGTCACCCTGACGGCCATTAACGGCGCGCTTGAAACAGGTGACCGAGCCTTGGATGCAGCGCAAAAGGCTTTTGTCGGTGCGGACCGTGTGATCAACGATGACATTGCAGGTATAATCGCAGGACTTGAAACAACGATCGACGGGATGAACACCGCGATTAGATCCGTCTCTGCCGACTTGCCCGCAATCTCGACGGACCTGCGCGCAGCCAGCACAGCAGCCTCTGACGCGTTCACCCAACTACGTCAAATGACCGATGCCTCTGGTCCCGCGGTGCGAGAATTTGCAACAACCGCGCTACCGCTCTACACACGGCTGGCACAAGAAAGCAGGACCCTTATTCGTAACTTGGACCAGCTTACCAATCAGGTCCAACGCGATCCTGCGCGTTTCTTCTTAGACCGCGAGACACCGGAGTTTAAGCGATGATCAATATACTTACTCACGTCGCCAAAGTACGAAACCTCGCCCTCGTCGGACTGCTGACGGGGTGTTCTGCAATCACTGCATTGAACGAAGTCACCGTGCCGTTAGAGGTTTACGAATTACGCGCACCTGCCAGCATCGAGCGGACAACGCAGCGCCAAATCCAACGCGATGTGGTCATCGAATTACCGACGACCAGCGGTGCACTGTCCACAGACCGGATCATGATCCGACCCAACGCATTGCAAGCGCAGTATTTGCCCGATGCGCGCTGGAGTGACCCCACCCCCGTCATGGTCCAAACTCTTATGCTCCGCGCCGTCGAGGCCACGGGGGCAGTGCGCTATGTCGCACGGAAACCGCTGTCGTCGAGCGGAGATTTTGCCGTTCTGGCCGAACTCGTCGATTTTCAGGCGGAGCTTAACGAAGCAAACCAAACGACAACCGCTCAGGTCAGTCTGATCGTCCGTGTCGTGCGCGAAGCAGATGCGCGTATCGTGGCAAGCAAGACCTTTTCTGCGACAGCGCCTTCCTTGTCGACAGAAAATGACGCCATAATCGCCGCCTTCGATACGGCATCATCAAAATTGTTTTCGGATTTCGCAGTTTGGCTACCTTCGAAATTGGGCAACTAAGAACCACAACTATATTGGAGCCTCGGCATGAGCCTCGTTCAGGACCTGATCACCCGTAACCGCAATGGCGAGGCAATCGGCCTTCCGTGTTTTTGCACTGCCAACGAACAGGTCATTCGGGCGATCCTTTCTTATGCAAAGAAAACAGGATTCCCAACCGTGATCGAGGCGACCTGTAATCAAGTAAACCAAGAGGGCGGCTACACGGGTATGACCGCCGCTGACTTTATGGATTGGCTGCAAGACTTGGCCGAACAGGCAGGCGTGCCGATGGATCAACTGATCCTTGGCGGTGATCATCTGGGGCCGAACCCATGGCGGTCCGAGCCTTTGGATATCGCGATGGGAAAAGCCCGCGAATTGGTGAAATCTTACGTGCAGGCAGGGTTCAAGAAAATCCATCTTGACGCCAGCATGGCCTGCGGTGGCGAGGAAAACCCGACATTCCTGCAAATCGCAGAACGAGCCGCTGACCTGTGTGCTGTCGCCGAAGAGCACGCCCCAAACCCGACTGAACTGATCTATATCATAGGCACCGAAGTCCCTATTCCAGGTGGTGAAACCGAAGAACCAGACGCGCTAGATGTGACATCAGTTGCACGGTTCAACGATACAATCGAAACCCACCGCGCAGCTTTTGCAGCACGCGGATTGCAAGACGCTTGGACACGGATCGTTTCAGTCGTGACTCAACCGGGTGTGGATTTTGGGCATACTTCGATCTACCCCTTCGTCCCTGCAAAAGCGAAACCATTGAGTGACGCAATCCTGACCGAGGACGGCTTTACGCTTGAGGCGCATTCGACAGACTATCAACCGACGCAGGCACTCAACGACCTCGTCAAAAATCACTTCTTCTTTTTGAAAGTTGGACCAGAACTGACCTTTCGGTTCCGCGAAGCTGTCTGGTCATTGGCGCAAATTGAATCCCTGATGGACATCGCAAAGCCGTCGCGAATGCGCGAAATTATGATACAGCGCATGACCGATGCACCCGACTATTGGAAAGACTATTACAGCGGCACAGAAGCGCAAACACAAAGGCTGCGCATCTACAGCTACAGCGACCGGATCAGATACTACTGGGCTGACAAAGACGTCGCACCTGCGCTGTCGAAACTACTTGAAAACCTGTCGGACAAGAAGTTGCCCGAAACACTGGTATCGCAGTCATTCATGGGGCTCGAATTCGGAGACATCCCAACATCTGCAACCCAATTGATGGAAGACCACATCACCAAATGCGTCGGGCGGTATTTCCGAGCGGCAGGGATGCAGGCCCATTAATCGCAAACCTTGCAGACAAACCAATCACGAAACTGCCTTGCAGTTTCGTCCGCCTCATTGATGCGCAGATAGTATCCCTCTTTGCACTCAATGACCGCGTCATGCGCTCTGACTAACTGACCAGTGCGCAGCGCATGACGGGCCAAAACCTCGCTGACCAACGCAACACCATTACCATCAACCGCAAGGTTTAACGCGGCACCGTAGGTATCTACAAAAATGCCAGGTTTCGGTTCACCACCCACAATTTGTTGCCAAGACTTCCACCCATCCGACGTGCCGACAGATTCGATGAGCGGCAGGGTTTCTACCGTGCCTTTCAGATACGGCGCCTTTAACGCGACCAAGCCGTTTGGTTCCAGCATCATCGCATTGCGACCGACCTGTTTCTTAGAACCAAAAGGAATCTCAACATCTGCACGAACGGTATGAAAGTCATCGGGCCAAATCGTGCTTAGAAACCGCAAGCGAACGTTTGGATGATCGGCGGTAAACGCAGCAAGATGCGGCGATATAATCCACTGCGCGACACTCACCGACGAGGCAACAGTCAAGACGTTTTCAGTAGGGACAACGTCAAAGGCTTGCGCGGCGGCGGTCAACGTCTCCAACGCAGAACCGACCTTTGGCAACAATTTGCGCCCTTCATCGGTCAAAACCAGACCCCGCGCACGACGAATGAATAACCCCACCCCTAGCGAGGTTTCAAGCGATCTTACGTGTTGGCTGACGGCTGATTGCGTCATCCCAATTTCTTCTGCGGCCGCGGTAAAGCTAAGCCTGCGTGCTGCCGCTTCGAATGCACGGAACCATGCAAGCGGGGGTAATGCTTTAACCATGAGGAAGTCACCTATTAGTATTACTAATACCTAAGCCTCGTTATCATTCATTTGTCAAACCGCGTCGCACTACACAATACTTTGCGAGAACATGACGAGGAGACGCCGGTGCAGCCAGAAATCAGAAAAATTGTGACCTACGACGAAGAAGTCCTGATCGAAGGCTTTCGCCCAGCAAAACACCCTTGGCGCCTGTTTGCGGTGGCTGCAGTTTTGCGCAACCCTTGGGCGGGCCACTTCGTCGAAGATCTCAAACCCGAAATCCATGCATTCGGCCCCGTCTTGGGCGAAATGATGACCGAAAGAATGATCAAACTCGCAGGGTCAGGCGACGCGATCGAAGCATACGGTAAAGCAGCAGTTGTCGGGCTGAACGGTGAAATCGAACACGCTTCGGGCCTGATCCACACCCTGCGTTTTGGCAACCACTTCCGCGAGGCCGTCGGCGCCAAGTCATATCTAGCTTTCACAAACACACGAGGCGGGGCGAATGCGGCGATCATGGTGCCTTTGATGGACAAAAACGATGCGGGGCGCCGCTCGCATTACCTGACGATCCAGTTCGCGATCCCAGACGCTCCGCGCGACGATGAAATCGTGGTTGTGCTTGGCGCTGCAACTGGTGGGCGCCCGCACCACCGCATTGGCGACAGATACCAAGATTTAAAGGATTTGGGCCATGACCTGGAAAACCCAGCCGCGGTCTAAAATTGGACGGCTTTCCGTCATTGGGGCGGCCGCTGATCCAGACATCGTTTTGATCCATGGCGTTGGCCTGCGGGCCGAAGCATGGGGCGCTCAAATAGGCGCTCTGCGCGGGGCAATGGCTATGGATATGCCCGGACATGGACAAAGCGAACGACTAAAAGACAGCCCGCAGCTGGCGGATTTTACCGATGCGATTGCGGAAATCTTGACTCAGCCATCCGTTGTAATCGGACATTCCTTTGGCGCGATGATCGCTTTGGATTTGGCAAGCAGATATCCACAGATGGTAAACGGTGTGGCCGCGCTTAATGCAGTATTTCAAAGGGACCCGCAGGCGAAGGCAAGCGTCTCAGCCCGCGCAACTAGCTTGGACGGACAAACAACCGTAGACCCCTCCGCGACCCTTGCGCGCTGGTTCGGCGACAGCCCGTTACCTGCACGAGAAGCCTGCCGCGAATGGCTTTGCAACGTTGATGCCGCTGGCTATCGCGATGCCTACCGTGTCTTCGCAACCGAAGACGGCCCGTCAGAAGAGTCGCTCATTGCACTGAACTGCCCTGCCCTATTCATTACAGGTGAAAACGAGCCCAATTCGACACCGCTCATGTCACATCGCATGGCAGAGCTTGCCCCGCTCGGACGGGCAGAGATCGTAGCACGTGCCGCGCACATGATGCCGATGACACACGCTGAAGAAGTAAACGCCATCCTCAAAGGATTCATATGGAGTGCACAAAATGACCCAACTTGACGCGCCTGCGCTACGGAGGGCATTTGGGTCGTTCATGACGGGAGTCACGATTGTGACCGCGCTTTCAAAAGACGGAACGCCTGTTGGCTTTACCGCCAATTCGTTTTCATCGGTATCCATGGACCCGCCAATGTTGCTGGTCTGCCCCGGCAAGTTTCTGTCTAGCTACGATACATTCGCAAACTGCACGTATTTCGCCGTCAATATCTTGGCCGAAGGGCAGGAACCCATCTCAAACATATTCGCCAGTTCAAAGGGCGACCGCTTTGCGCAGGTTCCACATCACTTCGACGAGCATGGTGTGCCGCTGATTGACGGTGCAGCGGTGCAGTTTTCTTGTGCGACACATCAGGTCGTTCCGGCGGGAGATCACTGTATCCTCGTCGGGGAAATCATGAATTTCTCGCACAACGAAGGGCTGGGGCTCGGATACGTTGGCGGGCAGTATTTTAGCCTCGGGCTGGAACGCGCAGCGTTTAACAGCACCGAGGGACAGGCGATTTGTGGCGCAATAATTGAAGACGGCGACACTGTCTTGATGGTTCAGACCAAAGACGGATTGCGGCCCCCTCAATGCACGCACACAGAACGTGGAAGGCTCATAAACGATCTGCGCGACACGCTGATCAGCAAGGGCATTCGTGCCGATCTGGGGCAGGCCTATTCGATCTTTGAAAGCAAAAAACCTCGCACCCATTCCACCTACTTTCTGGCCACCGGACATATCGAGACAGCCTCTGCCGAAGTGATCGCCGTGCCGATCGCAGAACTTGAAAGCCAGGCGTTCGCCAATGCAGCAATCGGTCGGATGATGACCCGCTTTGCGCTTGAACAGCAGACCCGCAATTTCGCCCTTTATCTCGGAGACACCGAAGACGGTGCAATCCACAATGCGACGACAAGGATGTAAACCATGGACTTCTCGCTTTTTGCACATATGGAGCGGACCCGCCCTGACCAAGATCAACGCGTGTTGCGCGACGATCTTATCGCTCTGGCCAAGATGGCGGATGAAGGAGGGATGCGGGCCATTTGGACGGGTGAACATCACGGCATGGATTTCACCATCGCGCCAAATCCGTTCATCAGCCTTGTTGATCTCAGCTATCACACCAAAAACTTGCGCCTTGGGACGGGAACAGTCATCGCGCCGTTTTGGCACCCAATCGCTCTGGCAGGTGAAGCCGCCGCTGCCGACCTGATTACCAACGGACGGATCGAACTCGGGATTGCGCGCGGAGCCTATTCCTACGAATACGAACGGCTTCAGCCCGGCATGGATGCATGGGATGCGGGCCAGCGGATGCGCGAAAGCGCCCCTTTGTTGCGGCAGCTTTGGGCAGGCGATTGTGCGCATGACGGAAAATTTTATCAATTCCCCGCCACAACCTCTGCTCCAAAACCTCTACAACCTGACGGACCGCCAATCTGGATCGCAGCACGTGATGCCAACAGCCATGCGTTCGGTGTCGACAACGGATTCAACATTCAAGTGACCCCGCTTTGGCAAGGCATGGCCGAAATTGAAAGCCTGATGGCTAAGTTTAATGACGCCTGCGCGGCTTATAGCGGGCCACGCCCGAAAATAATGTTGTTGCATCACACTTATGTTGGAGCGGACGCAGATGACATTGCGTTGGCAGCCAAGGAGTTATCAGAATTCTACTGCTATTTCGGCGCATGGTTTCAGAACAAAAGACCGGTCAGCCAAGGGCTAATCAAAACCCTGACCGATGAAGAAATCGCAGGAAATACAATGATGGCTCCTGAAAATATGTTGCGCGATTTGACGATCGGCACCAAGCAAGAGGTAATTGACCAGATCAAACGCTATGAAGATTTGGGTTACGATGAATACGCATTCTGGATCGATAGTGGCATGAGCTCCGAGCGCAAACGCGCATCGCTTGCGCGGTTTATCGACGACGTCATGCCAGCATTCCAGTGAGGATCAAAATGACACAGCTTCCACATTTTCAGATGTATATCGACGGGGCATGGACCGAAGGCCATGCAGGGCAAACGATGGCGACCCAGAACCCTGCAACGGGTGAAGATTGGGCGACCTTCGCGTGTGCGGATCAAACCGATGTGGATCGCGCAGTCACCGCTGCGCGCCAGGCACTGAATGATCCTGCGTGGCGCGATATGACTCAGACCAAGCGCGGCAAACTACTCTATCGGCTAGCGGAATTAATCGAAGAAAACGCCCAAGAACTGGGCCGATTAGAAACGACAGATAGTGGCAAGTTGCTGGCCGAAACTTCGACTCAAACGGCTTATGTGGGCGATTACTACCGCTACTATGCGGGGCTGGCGGATAAGATCGAAGGCGCGGTGCTGCCGATTGATAAACCTGACATGCACGTCTTTACCCGCCGCGAACCTATCGGCGTCGTGGTGGCAATCGTGCCATGGAACGCGCAAATGTTTCTCACAGCCACAAAGTTAGGCCCAGCGCTTGCCGCCGGTTGCGCCGTAGTGCTGAAAGCGTCAGAAATCGCCCCCACTCCCATGCTGGCATTTGCGAAATTGATTGAACAAGCAGGCTTTCCGACTGGTGTTGTCTCGGTCATTACGGGGGATGCGGAAAACTGTGCGATCCCACTGACACGACACCCAGATGTTGACCGTATTGCCTTCACTGGGGGGGCCGACACAGCCCGCTCTGTCGTCCGAAATTCGGCCGAAAATTTCGCCGTGACGTCACTTGAACTCGGCGGCAAGTCACCGATCCTCGTGTTTGACGACGCAGATCTGGAAGGGGCGGCTAACGGGCTAATTGCAGGCAATTTTGGCGCGTCGGGGCAAAGCTGTGTCGCAGGATCGCGGGGGCTAATCCACCGCCCGATCATGGAGAAACTGATTGCCAAAATAACAGAGAAGGCGACGCAAATTATCGTCGGCGATCCGATGGACGCGCAGTCACACCTTGGTCCTGTCTGCACGGCTGCGCAGATTACAAAAATAGTGGCGACGCTGGATGCTGCAAGAACACAAGGTGCCAAAATCCACTTTGGCGGCGCACCTTACGACAAGGCAGGCAACTACATGGCGCCAACACTGGTCGAATGCATCAATACACAGACCCAAACCCTGAAGGTCGAAATGTTTGGCCCCGTGATGTCACTGATCCCATTCGATACCGAGGAAGAATCGATTGAGATGGCAAATGATACGCCTTTTGGGCTGGGGTCCGGTGTGTTCACACAAAACCTTGCACGCGCGCACCGCGTCTCGGCACGGATCAAAGCGGGCATCTGTTGGGTCAACACCTACCGCGCCATTTCACCTATCGCGCCTTTTGGCGGATACAACCATTCGGGCTACGGACGCGAAGCGGGGATCGACGGAATTCATGAATATACCCGCACCAAAACGACGTGGATCAACACTTCGGATCAACCTATGGCAAACCCGTTCGTGATGCGATGAGTTTTGGAAAACAAGCTTAGGTCGCCTGTATGCGCGGCCTAGGCACTCAGTCTGGGCGATCTGTTATCTTCAAATACCCGATCCGCGCCTGTCAGGCGTGCCAAACCGCATTTAGGAGCCGCCAAGAAGGTTGGGTCAAAGGCCTTATCAACATCCTCGGTCCTAATACCCTACGCCTTTTCAATTGGCATGGCCGCCCGATCGGTTTGATCAGCAGATAGGGCATCAAAAATGTCTGCAACCGCCAAGATACGCACCTCCAAGCACAACTCATCACCGCTCAAACTATCAGGATATCCCTTCCCATCAAGTCTTTCGTGGTGCGGACCCGCGATCGGAGCGATATCACGAAAGGCGTCAACGCTCTCCAGAATTGTGCGGCTATATGTTGGATGGCTACGGATAGCGGCCCATTCCTGCGACGAGGAAACGAGGTCTTTTACGATCTCCTAAAATGCAGACACAACCATCGGATCAAACCAACTTCCTGCACGCCCGACAACTTCTGCCAAGGCAGCCTCGGGGCCTTGATCGGAATGAAAGATATCCGTGACCTGCGCCATCAACGCGATATTTGAAAGGCGTGGAATTTTAACCCCAGCCAACCCCTCTTGCTTTCCACTGCCGTTCCAATGCTCGTCCAGCGAACGAATTGCATCTTCGAGAACTTCCGAGAACCGCATTTTGGCGACAATATCAGCCCCATGATGACAGTGGGTTTCAATCAGTTCGCAGCTGATCTGACCGCCATTACGCAATATATTAACCGTCGTGCGCAATCGTTCGCTAAGACCCGCCTCTAGTCGATTCTTTGTGAAATGAAGCCGCAAGGCAGCGGTCAGGTTACCATCAATGACTTTGAGATCACGTTTAAAGCGAATGTCATCTGCAAGATAAAGGGCGCAAATGCGAGCGGCGTTACTACCAAACCCGAGGTCTTTTAGAAGCAGAGTGAAATAGAGATCCTCATATTCTTGCGATGACAGCCCTGGCGCTATCCCAATGCGCGTGCAGATCCAGTAGCAACGAATGCAATGGCCAGCAGGCTGGCCCTCTGTCATGTCCAAAGCATAGCTTAAACCCCCTAGCAACGACCCAAGCCGCAACGCCGGACGCGGTCTTGACGGACAAGGCGGTTGATAAAGACTTTGCACCATATGAGGGGGTTTTCGAAATTCCGTGTGCAATTCTTCAGCTGAAGTCGCGTGGGTCAATCCCCCGTTAGTCGGCTGACACGAGTTTCAACTCGTGCCAGTCTATCGTATCAATGGCCTCAATCCGCAGAAAACTTTGCGCTAGCACAAACTCCCAAACAGCCACTTCGCATAGGAAGTCCTCATCCAGTGACGAACGGAGGCTGTCAGATGGCTGAATTTTTAACGAAATCACGGGCGCGAAATGTGTTCTACGGGGGATCAATATTCTTCGTGGTCGTCTTTATCGCCCTCACGGTAAACAGCCACAAATACGTGGTGCAAACATCAACCGCGGGCATGCCTCTGAGTGAAGAGGTGGTCTTGGGCAAACGCGTTTGGGAACGACATTCTTGCATTAACTGCCACACTCTTCACGGTGAAGGCGCGTATTTCGCACCCGAGGTGGGCAATGTCATGACCCGTTGGGGTGTTCAGGACGATCCAGAGGGAGCGTTCGAAATTCTGCAAGGCTGGATGGACGCGCAGCCAAGCCGCATCGAAGGTCGCCGCCAGATGCCACAATTCAATTTGACTGACGACGAGGTTCGCGGGCTCGCGGAGTTTTTGCGTTGGGCAGATCAAACCGACACGCAGGGCTGGCCGCCCAATGATGCGGGATAAAGGGGACAATCCATGAAATACCAATCACAAAAAGTGGCCTATGCCTATTTCGTCTGCGCGATGGCGCTATTCGGAATTCAGGTGCTCGGTGGCCTTCTCGCGGGGTGGATTTACGTCTCCCCTAACTTCTTGTCTGAACTTCTGCCGTTCAACATCATCCGCATGATCCACACCAACGCGCTCATCGTTTGGTTGCTGCTCGGGTTCTTTGGGGCCGCCTATTTCTTGGTGCCTGAAGAATCTGAGCGCGAACTCTATTCGGTCAAACTGGCCTATCTTCAGCTAACCATTTTGATGGTCGGCACATTGGGCGCCGTTGGCAGTTATCTCGTTGGCATCCACGGTGGGCGCGAATTTCTCGAGCAACCGCTCTGGGTTAAATTCGGCATTCTTGTTGCGGCTCTCATCTTCCTTTTCAACATCTCGATGACGGTTCTGGCAGGTAAGAAAACCGCAATTACCAACGTCTTGCTAATGGGGCTATGGCTGTTGTCGCTGTTGTGGATTTTTGCCTTTATCAATCCTGAAAACCTGTCTTTGGACAAAATGTACTGGTGGTTTGTTGTGCACCTTTGGGTCGAAGCAACATGGGAATTGGTCATGGCCGCAATCCTTGCGTTCTTGCTGCTCAAACTAACAGGTGTGGATCGCGAAGTGGTCGAAAAATGGCTCTATGTCATTGTCGCAACTGCACTGTTCTCGGGCATCCTAGGCACAGGGCACCACTTCTACTGGATCGGTTTGCCGGGTTATTGGCAGTGGATCGGTTCTATCTTCTCAACTTTCGAGGTCGTGCCATTCTTCCTTATGATGTCTTTTGCTTTTGTCATGGTCTGGAAAGGCAAGCGCAACCACCCAAACAAAGCGGCCCTTCTCTGGTCGCTTGGGTCCAGCACGGTCGCCTTCTTTGGTGCAGGTGTCTGGGGGTTCTTGCATACCCTGCACGGCGTGAACTTCTATAGCCATGGCACGCAGATCACCGCAGCCCACGGACACCTGTCGTTCTACGGCGCATATGTGGCCCTGAACCTCGCGATCTTCAGCTATGCCATGCCACTGTTGCGTGAACGCCAACCTTACAACCAAGTGCTCAACATGGTCAGCTTCTGGCTCATGACGGGCGGTATGGCGTTCATGACGTTTGTTCTGACCTTTGCGGGCACAATCCAGACGCACATGCAGCGTGTGGTCGGTGATTACTACATGGACGTTCAGGACAGCCTGTCGATCTTCTATATGATGCGTTTCGGCGCAGGCATCGCGGTTGTTGTTGGTGCGATCTTGTTCATCTACTCGCAGCTTGTGATCCGCAAACGCGAGATCATTGAACCGGGTCCAAACGTAACTGTGGCGGGTGAGTAAGTGATGAAAGATACAGTCACAGACATCCCGCACTATCATCCGTCAGGCTTGGAATGCGACCTATTCCAATCGGCACACACCAATGGTTTGCCCCTTCTTTTGAAGGGGCCGACCGGCTGCGGCAAGACACGATTTGTCGAACATATGGCGGCGAAATTAGGGCGCAAGCTTTACACAGTTGCCTGCCATGATGACTTGTCCGCCGCTGACCTGATCGGGCGCTTTCTACTTAAAGGGGGGCAAACCGTTTGGGTCGATGGGCCATTGACAAGGGCCGTGCGCGAGGGGGCCATTTGCTACCTTGATGAAATCGTCGAGGCCCGCAAAGACGTCACCGTGGTCTTGCACCCGTTGACTGACAACCGACGGACGTTAATGATTGATCGCACTGGTGAAGAGCTTTCTGCCCCTGAGGGCTTCATGCTCGTCGCCAGCTATAACCCCGGCTATCAGAACGTGCTCAAACGAATGAAACCGTCAACACGCCAGCGGTTTTTATCCATCACATTCGACTTCCCCAAACCTGACTTGGAAATTGCAATGGTCGCGCAAGAAAGCGGGCTGGATGAAAAACGTGTGGCATCACTGGTACGACTGGGCGGACACATTCGAACGCTATCAGGCATGGACCTTGAAGAAGGTGTCTCGACCCGCCTGCTTATTTATGCAGCAACTTTGATGGCAAACGGCATGGGTGTAACCCACGCGATTGAGGCCGCGATTATCGAGCCGCTTTCAGACGACAAAGATGTGCAAACCGCCTTGCGTGATCTTGTCGCCACCGTTTACGGATAGGGGGATCATGCCATGCATCTGCGCGACTTGATGGAACCAGAAGAGACCGTCGGGAACCTATGGCATAACATGGCCAACGGTATCGGAGCGGCAAAGACTTATCCCGATGCGGCT
This sequence comes from Loktanella sp., assembly GCA_024686085.1. GTDB lineage: Bacteria > Pseudomonadota > Alphaproteobacteria > Rhodobacterales > Rhodobacteraceae > Yoonia. Next base: position 17,105 of record JAIBDT010000020.1, on the reverse strand, counting down.
GTTCTGCTGTCCCAAGTCCGGCCCAGCCTCGCACTTTTATTTCGTGCCTTGGGCGGCAATGCAGGCGTCGAACTGAGTGAAACCCCAGCAAGTCTGGTTAGCCACCGTCGCGCGGCACGCCGCAAAATCGGGGCCGAGAGAGAAAAGGAATGGGTTGCAAGCTTTGATGGGGAACGACTTCGCTTACCACCCATCATGGCTGCGTTTCCTGACGCGACGCTCAACAAGGCCGCTTACTTTTGGCTCGTCGCACTGGCGGCCCATGCCCACGTCCCACCATCCACGACAAACCCGCGGGTACGAGACTATCAGACGATACAGACCAACGCAGCCGCCGCTGATCGAGTTTTTGTCGCCTGCCCTGGCCTGCGGGATGCCTATACGCAGATGCGCGCAACGGCACACGTCCTGCGCCCGAACTTGCGCCTACCTGCCGCCGAGGCTGCGATGGAACAAGCGGTACAAGACCAGCTAAGCGGTGTGCCACCCTCACCGCAGGATCATACCGTTGACCGTCACTACATGCCCTTTGCGCCCGTCCCGTTTTGGCTACAATTCGATGCCTCAGAGATAAGTGAAACCAACGCGGCCCCAGACGAGACCACCGCGCCGCCACCCGCTGCCACAATCACATCGCGCAAATTTGGTCTGCGCAAGGATCAGGGCGAGGCAAACCGTAAAGATAGTTTTATTCTGCACCGTTTTGAATCGATCCTCTCTTGGGTGGAATCCATGAACCTGAACCGCAGTGTTGACGACAACGACGATGAAAATGCCCAAAAGGCGGCCGATGATATGGACAATATTACCCTGTCGAAAGTCGATAAGCGGGCGGCGACGCGGTTGCGCTTACACCTTGACTTGTCGCCTGCGGATGCTGACCATGAAAAGCTGGCGGGAAAATTCACCTACCCCGAATGGAACCATAAGAGCCGCAGCTACATGGACGCGCATTGTCTTGTCCTTGACGCACCTGCAATTCCAGACCCAAACGAGACTTTTCTACCGAATGCTGCACGTGCGCGTGAAGTGCGCAGGCAGTTTGAAACGCTTCGCCCACGTCGCATCCTACGCCCGCGCCAAATTGACGGCACAGAGTTGGACCTTGACGCATTAGTGACGGCACAGGCCGATCTCGCCGCAACAGGTGAAGGCACCGACCGAATCTGGCAATCATCCCGCCAGATCGAACGTGACCTTGCCGTGGCATTTCTGATCGACACGTCGCGTTCAACCGAGGCGGCAGTCTGCGAGACCTCTGTTATCGACGTCGCCCGCGAGGCGCTTGCAGCCCTCGCCATTGGTATTGATGCCGCGGGTGATCAGCTTGGCATTTGGGGGTTCTCATCCCTGAAACGCGATCGCGTTTTTCTGACCCGTTGCAAAGGGTTCGACGACAAGATGGGTCCAGAGATTACAGCCAACATTTGCGCCCTGAAACCTGGCCACTATACCCGCCTCGGGGCCGCGATTAGGCACGCCTCCGCGATGCTCGCGGAACAGACTGCTGCGCGAAAGCTGTTGGTCGTGCTGACGGATGGAAAACCGAATGACCTAGACCACTACGAAGGCCAACATGGCATAGAAGACAGCCGTATGGCCGTGCGCGAGGCACGACGTGCGGGACAATCATTACACGGCATGATTATCGATGAAGACGGCCAAGACTGGTTTGCGCGAATTTTCGGACGTGGCGGGTTTAACCTTATGTCAAACCCTGCACGCCTACCCCAAGCACTCCCCGACATTTACCGCACACTTACGCAGGAGACTTAAAATGCGTTTTTTAACACTCGGTTTCACCGTTCTTTCCACATCAGCATTCGCAGAATCCTTTGATCGACCCATTCCGCAAGCGCAATCAGCAACCGCAGAACTATGGTTTGCGGCCGCGTCGCTTACACTATTGATCGCACTTTATGTCGTCCACCGGCTGGTCATGCGAAAATGAAGACGACAGACTGGTCAGTCCGTAAAATCGCGCTGGTCCTATATCCATTCGGTGCAGGTGCTGCCGCAGTAAATGTCTTTTTTGCGTCTTTGATCGGTAGCTGGGTCGACCTGCCGGTGTTGTCAGCGGAGTGGTCAATTGGACTTGGTTGTTTGATAGGCATTCCCGCGACACTTGCATTTGCGCGCCACCTACGACACCTGATGGACGAGGCAGCCTCAAAGGAAGCGATGTGAAACTGAATGTGACGAACGGCCAAATAACAATTGACGCCGCCGACCTTGGACCGCTGATCGGACTTGATCCAGCACTGATCCCTCAAAAAATGCGTAGCGGCGAAATCACCAGCCGTTCCGAAACCGGCATTGATGAGGATGCAGGGCGCATGAGATTGATCTTTTATTTTGATCAAAAACGCATACGCCTAACGTGTAGCGAGGACGGGACTGTGATCTCGACTTCAACGACGCCAGTCGGAAAACCGTTCTGAAACATCACATTCGGCGGCGCTTACAGATCAGTGTCTCAACGACGGTGCACCGCATTGTTCGGGGCGCCAACAACTTGCCATTTCCTTCTCGTCATTTTGCCCGTCCTTGATTTGGGCCGCCGCGCTGCTAGCTCAGGGCTATGAGCAAACTACAAGAACTTCGCCCAGAACATATCAGTGACATCGTGCAGATGGCGCTGTCTGATCATGTCAGTTTTGCGACGATCCAAGCCGAATACGGAATTGGCGAAAAAGATGTGAAAACACTGATGCGACGCACCCTCAAGCGCGGCAGCTACGAGGCTTGGCGAAAGCGGGTGCGGGACTTTGGTGATCGGCGGGAAATCTATAAATGAGGCCCTTGGATGAGCGAAATACCACCCCGTGCTAAGTCTGTTGCGGTCCCGACCGGTCGCATTGCCCGATTTGGACACATCAGTTCCTTAACAGCCAACGTAGCGGGCAACATGGCGCTAGGGGCGTTGCTTCAGCTGGGTCATGGGCAGCGGCCTGTAATGAAGGATCTGCTACTGACCCCCAGAAACATAACGCAGGTAACCGACAAGCTGTCAAAAATGCGTGGGGCTGCTATGAAAATCGGGCAACTAGTCTCGATGGACACCGGTGATATTTTGCCCCCAGAACTTACGCAGATCATGGCCAGATTGCGCGATAACGCTTCCGCAATGCCACCTGCGCAGCTTAAACAAGTATTGAACGCGCAACTTCCAACCGGATGGCTTGCATCGGTCCGCAAGTTTGACGTGCGCCCGATTGCCGCTGCCTCCATCGGGCAGGTTCACCGAGCGGTGCTAAAAGACGGTCGTGAATTGGCGTTAAAGATACAATATATTGGGGTAGCTGACAGCATTGATAGCGACGTCGCCAATGTTGGTGTGTTGATCAAAATGTCAGGTCTATTGCCTTCCGAATTCGAACTGGCTCCGTATCTTGAAGAGGCACGCAAGCAGCTTCATGACGAAACTGATTACGTCCGGGAGGCCGCTCAAATCAATCACTTTCGGAATCTGCTAAAAGATACACCACAATTCGTTATCCCCGCAGTCCATCGCGATTGGTCGACGCCCAAAATACTCGCAATGGATTACATGACGGGGGTTCCAATTGAGAACGTAGCGAGCGCGCCCCAAGCTATCAAGGATCAAGTGATTACTGATCTGATCACACTTGCGCTACGCGAATTGCTGGAATTTGGTGTGATGCAAACCGACCCGAATTTTGCGAATTATCTTTATGAGCCCAAAGCCCGTAAATTAATCCTACTGGATTTCGGAGCAGCGCGCGCAATTGCCCCCATCGTTGCATTACAATACCGACAGCTAATCTACGCGGGGCTGGAAAATAACGTGGATAACTTAACCGCAGCGGCACAAAAGATGGGCATTTTCGACGGCACAACGCGATACGCCCATCGCATGCGTATTGTCCAAATGCTTCGCCAAGTGTTCGAGATGATCCGCGACGGCGGGGCCATCGACTTCACCGATCAAACTCTTTCAAAGCAATTTCAGGCCGAAGGCATGGCACTATTCGCAGACGGGTTTTCGCCACCTCTCGTGCCGGTTGATATTCTGTTAATACAACGAAAATTCGCTGGCCTCTTCTTACTTGGCGCACGACTGGGGGCTAAGGTGAACGTAGGCGAAATCCTTCACCGTCGCCTTGGCTATTCTCAAAGCGATAAGGCAACGACAAAGACCCCACACAAGCGGTCATGACCAGTTTCAACTTTTGATCATTCTTCACATCAGCGCGCCCGCAACACATGCGACCTACAGCAAAACCAAAATCGCGCGGAAGTCGTTGACGTTTGTGAGGGTGGGACCGGTTACAATCTGCCCGCCGATATTGTCAAAGAAGGTGTGCGCGTCGTTGTTCTCAAGTGCTGCTTGCGAACTCACTCTTTGGGCCTTCGCCAAGTTTTGCATGTCGGGGCCGGCGTAGGCACCCGCCACCTCAGCTGCGCCATCAACGCCGTCGGTGTCGCAGGCCAGCACGTGGATTTGTGGGTGTCCGTTTAGCGCATGCCCAGCGGCCAGAACATATTCCGCATTTGGTCCGCCAATCCCGTTTCCGCGTCGTGTGACGGTGCATTCGCCGCCTGAAAGAAGCAGCACGGGGCATGTGCTTTTCTCGGCTGCAATTTGCATGGCAAGGGCCGCGTGAGCTTGGCCAAGGTTGCGCGCTTCACCCTCAATCGCGTCGCCCAAAATACGGACGTCGATGTCGCCAGCCAATTGGGCAGCAGCAGCGAGGGATTGTGCGGGGGCGGCAATGATGCGGGTTTCGGAAGTGCTAAGGCGTGGGTCGTTGGGCGCGATTGGCGCGGGTGAATTGGTGATCACTTGCATGATGTCATCGGGCAGCGCGACCTTCCATTGCTTCAACGCCGCGAGGGCCATTGCCGCTGTTGCGGTGCTGCCGACAGTCGGCCCTGATGCGATTTCGGACGGATCATCGCCGGGCACATCCGAGATCGTGAGAGTTAAGAGCTTAGCGGGGTAGACGGTCGCCGCGAGCTTGCCACCTTTGACGGCCGAGACCTGTTTGCGCACGATATTCATTTGCGAGATCGGCATGCCAGAAGCGAGGAGTGCGGCGTTCACAGTCTTTTTGTCGGCAAGTGTCAGCCCATGAACAGGGGCGCACAAAAGCGCGGAGCCACCACCAGAAATCAGCGCAATCACCTGATCGTCGGGGCCAAGGTCGCGGACCAGATCAAGGATGCGCTGGGTTGCCAAAACACCCGCCTCATCAGGGACAGGGTGCGCGGCCTCGACGATTTCAATCCCTTTGCATGGTCGCGCGTATCCGTAACGGGTGACGATCAAGCCCTCGCAAGGGCCGTAAACTGCCTCCAACGCTTCGCCCATGCGCGCGCTGGCTTTGCCTGCGCCAATGACGATGAGGCGACCTTTGGGTTTGGGTGGCAAATGTTCTGCAAGGCATAACATCGGGTCGGCACGCGCCACGGCTGCCTCGAAAAGCGTGGTGAGAAAGGCGCGTGGATCGCTTATCACGCGAGCCATGTCCAGTAGTCGCTGACGAGCAAATGGGTGGGAGGCACGTCTTCTTCGATCTGGGCAAAACGGCCGATTGGTTCGCGGAAAATGTTATCTGTCTCGTCGTCGTTCACGGTCGAGACTTCGCCGATCAACACATCACCGCCCATCCCCCAGAACGCATGCCAGTCGCCGGGCATCAGGGTCACGCTTTCACCGGGGGCGAGCTTGAGTTTCTCACCAGCAGCAAAATCGCGGCGGATACCGTCGCAATAAACCGTGCCGCCTTTGGTTTCGTCAAAGTTGCCGTCTTCGTCAGAGCCGAAAAGTTCTACGACCAAAGTAGCACCGCCACGGTTAATGATGTCCTCGGCTTTGAGAGCATGGGTGTGCATCGGGGACAGTTGGTTCTCTTTCGAGATCAACAGCTTTTCCGCGTAGCACATGCCGCCCCCGCGCGCCAAATCTTCTTGGCGACCATTGCGCAGCGTGAACAGGAACAGGCCCATTTTATCATAATCGCCATCGCCGTAATCGGTGATATCCCAGCCATTGCGCGCATCAATCACACTGCGTGCGATGTCTTTTTTGGCGACGAATTCTTGCGGAGTCCAATAGGCGAAAGGCGGCAGGGAAAAGCCGTGATGACGCATCATCGCGTCCGCTTCGGCTATGATTTCATTGATACGTGAGCGCTTCATATCGGGCCTGCCTTTGAACCATTATACAACTGAATAACTATTGCGGAGTCCGACTTAAATCAAACACCATCGCAGATTGTACACGATGAGACTTCGATTTGCGCAAATCTGCTGACCTGCCCCCCGAGTCTCCCTCATTTATAACGAGAGTTTGCGGGTTTGGATTTCATATTCTTCATCGTCAGTTTGGGCAAGCGCGTCGTGCGCGGAGCCCTCAAATTGCTCAAGCGCACGGCGCGCTTCAGCGGGTGTTTGGTTTCCCGGCGATGAGTGCGGTCTGACGTTGTTGTAATCGTATCGCCAGAGGGCCGGCTTGCGGTGCGCATCGTCTAATGTGTCGAAGATTTCCTCGTGGAGCAGCTCGTCCATTGCCCGGCAGGCGATTGCAAAGTAATCTGCCGAGAGGGGCGCAGGCTGCCGTTGAAGCTTTGGATAAAACTATTCTGCTGTGGCTTGCCCGGGTCGATGTAATGCCAATCAACTTTGTTATCCCCGGCCCATTTCAGGATCGCGCGACTGTAAACTCCGTGCCGTTATCACTGACAATGCTGGCAGGCTTTCCATAGATACGCACAAGCGCGTCAAGCTCCCGCGCAACACGAGCGCCCGAGATGCTGGTGTCAGCCATGAGGCAGAGGTTCTCACGGCAGCAATCGTCATTCACAGCCAACATACGGAACTTGCGTGATGCGCCAAACGTATCCGACACAAAATCCAAGGACCAACGTTCACCCGGCCGCAAAGCCACCGGCATCGGCGTTCGTGACCCACGCGCACGCTTGCGGCCCCTGCGCCGCCTGACACCCAGCTTTTCCTCGGTGTAGATACGATATAACTTCTTGTGGTTCATGATCATTCCCTTGCGTTCCAACAGCACGCCGATCCAGCGATAACCGAACCGACGCCGCTTGCCGGCAATCGTCTTCATCTCTTCGCGAACTTCAGGGCCCCCATTGTGCTCGAACCAATGGCGCATCAACGGCTCACCGTCAGCTCTTTCCCAGCAAATCCTTCAACACGACGTTGTCGAGCATCGTATCCGCCAGCAAGCGCTTCAGCTTAGCGTTCTCGTCCTCCAGCGACTTGAGACGATGGGTATCAGAAACGTTCATGCCGCACGCGACCATTGTCCTCGGACCAATGGCGGACAAGGTCTCGTTCGGCTTTGAACTTGTAAAACGACGCGGGGCTCAGGCCATGCCTGCGGCTCACCTCAGCAGTAGGCATCCCAGCTTCTTGTTCTTTGATCATCCCGATAATCTGGGCCTCGGTAAAACGACTCTGTCGCATTTGTTTGCCACTTCAAAGGTTAAGCAAACTCTACATTAAAGTGAGGGAAATTTCGGGGCGCAGGTCACGCACCAGTATGTGGCCCGTCGCTCACAGAGTATGGCGAAGACGCGAACATTGCGATGCTCACGATACGACTGGGGCAGATTGGCGAGGCAAGACAAGCAATTGTCGCCCCGACGGAATGACCCACCAGAACACAATTCTCAATATCGAGCTCCTCCAAAATATCGGCTGAACCCTAGCCGTGCCGATGAAGCGTGCGATAGGCCCGAAATCGCAAGCGCCAAGATCTGACTGCCCCATATAGGTAAGATCGCAATGCACAACACGGAACTGATCCTCGAACTGCGGTGCCACTGAACGCCACATATTCTGCGTCACAACCGTAGCCATGGACAAACACCAAACTACGATCGCCATGCCCGACAATCTTGACGTTGGACTACGAGGGCTTGTACTTCTAGATGTCATCGAAATCATCACAGAGGCATTTCCTGGGTTCAATGCGATTGCGGCACAATCCACATTAGAAGCCACACAATTGGCAACAAATCTTAAGTCCGTCCGCTTTGGATTCATAAATGTCGATCCCGACGAGTTTGTCAGAACCGAACTTGCCAGCCTTCTGTCAAGTCTGGGAACACGTATTGTTTTATGGGGAATGCCGCAGAAGACAAAGCGGCGCAGTCGCCGTTTGACGTGTTGAACCGCCCGTTTGCGGATAATGATATTCTCCGCATTCTCAATAAGGAAAGCTAGGTCTATGTTTCGGCAACTACGCATGTCCGATCGTGATTTGACCGAGACGGCGGCAGGCTTTGGATTGACAGTTTTGCATTATCAACAATCCGATTTTTTGAAGTTTTAGCGCGCGACCAATCCCGACTTTGTGAACATCCGAGTGACCATTCTGATTGCATGAACAACGGTTGGAACATATAGTGAACATATGGCAAAGCAGACGATAGATCAAAAGCTCGCGATCCTCAGTGATGCGGCGAAATATGACGCCTCATGCGCCTCTTCGGGGTCAACAAAACGCCATTCGCGCGATGGTAAGGGGCTTGGGTCCAATGAAGGTAGCGGCATTTGTCACGCCTACGCACCAGACGGTCGCTGCATCAGTTTGCTCAAGATTTTGATGACCAATTTCTGTATTTACGATTGCAGTTATTGCATCAACCGCGTGTCATCAAATGTGAACCGCGCACGGTTCAGCGTCGACGAGGTCGTGAAGCTGACAGTCGAATTCTACCGCCGCAATTACATTGAGGGGTTGTTTTTGTCATCGGGGGTGATCCGCTCGCCTGATGCAACAATGTCGGACATGGTGCAGATCGCTCGCAAACTGCGGTATGAAGAGAACTTTCGCGGGTATATTCACCTTAAAACCATCCCCGATGCATCGCCCGAATTGATCGCCGAGGCTGGCCTGCTGGCGGACCGGTTGTCGATCAACGTAGAATTGCCAACAGATGCCGCCGTGGCCCAATACGCGCCCGAGAAAAAGCCCGAGCAGATCCGTAAGGCGATGGCCGATGTGCGCCTGCGTAAAGACGAAAGCGAAGATGTGTCCCATGGTGGAAAACGCCCTGCACGGTTTGCGCCTGCGGGACAGTCAACGCAGATGATTATAGGCGCGGACGGATCAAACGATGCCACGATCTTGGGGCAATCAACGCGGCTTTATTCCAGCTACAAACTTAAACGCGTCTACTACTCCGCCTTTTCGCCAATCCCCGATAGCTCATCAAAATTACCTTTGATCCGCCCGCCTCTTGCACGCGAGCACCGATTGTATCAGGCTGACTGGCTGTTGCGGTTTTATGACTTTCAACTGGACGAGATTACCTCTGTCACGGATGATGGAAACCTTGATCTAGAGATTGATCCAAAGCTGGCGTGGGCCTTGGTGCACCGAGCCGCTTTCCCCTTGGATGTGAATAGCGCAAGCCGCGAAATGTTACTGCGTGTGCCGGGATTTGGGGTCAAAACGGTGTCGCGTATCTTGACGACACGCAGGCATCGCACATTGCGATATGAGGACTTAGTGCGCATGGGGGCGTCGATGAAGAAGGCCCGATCATTTATCACGGCCTTGGGATGGTCGCCGCGTGGGTTGACCGACAGTGCGGGACTGCGGGCGCGATTTGCCCCCCCGGCTGTGCAACTGTCGTTGTTCTGATGTATCGGGTGCAATTACCCGAGATCGGTACTGCAGCTGCGTGGCGCGATGCAGCCCGCCAGTATCTGGCGGCAGGTGTACCTCCCGATCAAATCTTGTGGGACGATCATCAGGCCGCGCCTGATTTGTTTGCTGCGCAAGACTACCTACACGCGCAAGGTAGTCCACTGCATGTGCCCAAGAGTTTTATAAGCATGGCACAGGCCGTGGTTTGGCATAATAATCCTGAACGGTTTGCGCGGCTTTACCAGTTTCTTTGGCGACTGCGGCACAAGCCCACTTTGATGCAGGACCGCGGGGACCCTGACCTTGTGCGTCTGCGGCTGATGGAGAAAAACGTGCGGCGCTGTCAGCACAAAATGAAGGCCTTTGTCAGATTTCGCGAGATCACGCCCACAGGTGCCAACCGCCGCAGTTTCGCCGCATGGTTCGAGCCGACCCATCACACGGTTGAACCCACCGCCGACTTTTTTGTGCGCCGCTTTAGCGATATGGATTGGCGAATTCTCACGCCTGATGTCTGTGCAGTATTTGACAGCGGCGGGCTGCGATTTGAGGCAGGTCAAGCCAAGCCTGAATTGCCCGAAGATGCGAACGAACAGCTTTGGATTACTTACTTCAAAAACATCTTTAATCCCGCCCGCCTCAAGGTGAAGGCAATGCAGTCAGAGATGCCCAAGAAGTACTGGAAAAACATGCCAGAGGCTGCTTTTATTCCGGAGATGATTGCGGGCGCGACAGCGCGTGCGCAGGCCATGGCAGATGCGGCGCCGACCTTGCCACCTCTTCGTATGGCACGCGTCCAAGCACAGCTCGCCAGCTGCCAATCAGAATGGGGTGGGCCACAAGAAGGGTTGCCCGCAGCCATATCTGCCTGCATCCGCTGTCCACTACATAAAGAGGCAACGCAACCTGTTCTTGGCGAAGGGCCGACCGATGCATCGCTTATGATTGTGGGAGAGCAACCCGGTGACTATGAGGATTTAACAGGCAAACCGTTTGTCGGACCAGCGGGACAACTGTTTGACAAAGTGGCGCGTGTTGTAGGGCTGGATCGCAAGCAGACCTATGTCACAAATGCGGTCAAACATTTCAAGTTCGCACCCCAAGGCCGACGACGCATACATCAACGGCCCAACCCCTCCGAGATTGAACAATGTCGGTGGTGGCTGAATGCAGAAATTGCTGCGGGCTCACCTAAACTGATCGTCGCGATGGGAGCCACGGCCGCACTTTCGCTGACAGGGAACGGGCGAAATATTTCGGCACGGCAAGGCTCGATTGAACACGGCCTGACGGGTCTGCCCGTTCTCATAACCGCGCATCCATCGTATTTGCTGCGATTGCCAAACGCGCGCGCAAAAAAGGCCGCGACGGCACTGTTCCAGCGGGACTTAAAGCAGGCAATTTTCGCAGTGGAGCAACTGTAAAGAAAGAAAAAAGTCGACACCAATGCGAAGCCATATCATAGCGCCTCGTTTACGGATCAGCGCTGTCGCACATGCCGAGAGCGGGCGATGTTCGTCCAAAGAAAGACTCACATTTTCAGTTCAGTTCTTTCGCGCTCTCACGCAGGACGAATTTCTGGATCTTGCCGGTTGAGGTTCTGGGAATGGTCGTGACCACAAACTTACCCGGAACCTTGTAGGCGGCGAGCCTTTCACGGCACCACACGCGCAGCGCGTCGGTGTCGATATCATGGCCTGCTGTTGCCTCGACAAAGGCGCAGGGCGTTTCGCCCCATTTGTCATGTGGCATGGCGACAACCGCCGCAATCTCGACACCCGGATAGCTGTAGAGCACCTCTTCCACTTCGATGGAGGAAATGTTCTCACCGCCTGAAATGATGATGTCCTTGGAGCGGTCTTTCAGCTGGATATAGCCGTCGGGATGGATCACGCCCAGATCACCAGAATGGAACCAGCCGCCCTCAAACGCTTTTTGCGTGGCTGTGGGATTGCGGAAATAGCCCTTCATCACGACGTTGCCGCGGAACATGACCTCGCCCATTGTCGCACCGTCACGCGCAACGGGCTGCATCGTTTCGGGGTCAAGCACATCAAGCCCTTCAAGAGGCAGATAACGCACACCTTGGCGTGATTTCAGGCGAGCTTGTTCTGGAAGCGGCAGGGACGACCAGTCTGCATGCCAGTCGTTCACAACCGCAGGGCCGTAAGTTTCGGTCAGCCCGTAAAGATGTGTCACATCAAAGCCAGCCGTCTTCATGTCCGCCAATAGCTTTTCTGGTGGCGGGGCGGCAGCGGTGAAGAATTGTACGGTATGATCAAGCGTGCGCTGCTGATCGGCGGGTGCAGAAATCATCAATGACATGACAATTGGTGCACCGCAGAGGTGTGTCACATTCTCATCGGCCAAGGCGTTCCAGATCGGCGCGGCGCGGACTTGGCGCAAGCAAACATGGGTGCCGATGATCGCGGAAAGGGTCCAAGGAAAACACCAGCCGTTGCAGTGAAACATCGGCAAGGTCCAGAGGTAGACCGCATGTTTGGACATTGAAGTGGTCAGCGCATTGCCCTGCGCCAAAAGATAGGCGCCACGGTGGTGCGAGACGACGCCCTTTGGGTCGCCCGTTGTGCCAGAGGTGTAGTTGATCGAAATCGCGTCCCATTCGTCTTCGGGCATAAGCCAAGCGAAGGCAGGATCGCCATCTGCAAGAAATTCCTCGTAATCGGTCCCGTCAAAAACCGCCCTTGCGCCGCCATATTCGGGGTCGTCAACTTGGATCACCAACGGCTTGACCGTGGCCAAGGCCAATGCCTCCTGCATCAGCGGCATGAACTCCGCATCGACGATCAGGATCTTGGACATCGCGTGATCAAGCTGGAACGCGATGATCGCTGCATCAAGCCGCGTGTTGATCGAATGCAAAACGCCGCCGCACATGGGCACGCCATAATGACATTCCAGCATGGCAGGCGTGTTGGGCAGCATCGCCGAGACGGTGTCGCCTCGTGTGATCCCGCGCTGTGTCAAAGCCGAACCGAGCTGCCGCGAGCGAGCATAGAAATCTGCATAATTGCGGCGCAATGCCCCGTGAATAATCGCCGTATGGTCGGGGAAAACCGATGCTGCGCGTTCCAGAAACGTGAGCGGCGTCAGTGGCTGGTGGTTTGCTGGGTTGCGGTCTAGATCGGTGTTGTAGGGGTTCATGTTAGACGTCCTTCCACTTGGCAGCACGCTTTTCGATGAACGCACCAATGCCCTCTTCGGCATCATGGGCCAGCATGTTGTCGACCATCACCCCAGAGGCATAGTCGTAAGCTTCAGTCAGGGTCATCTCGCGCTGCGCATAAAATGCGCGTTTGCCAGTGGCGAGCGTCATGCTTGATTTCGATGCAATCTTGCGGGCCATTTCCGTGGTGGCGTCTTGCAGCGTGGCCTCGGATGCAACGCGGTTGACCAGCCCGATCTCGGCGGCGCGCGTGGCGGAGGTCATATCGCCCGTTAACAGCATTTCCATCGCATGTTTGTTGGACACGTTACGCGACAGGGCAACCATGGGTGTCGAACAGAAAAGCCCGATGTGAACCCCGGGCGTGCTGAACTGTGCGGTCTCGGCCGCAATCGCCAGATCGCAGCTTGCGACCAATTGGCAGCCCGCTGCCGTGGCGATGCCTGTGACTTCGGCGATCACTGGCTTGGGGCAATTGACGATGCCCTGCATGACGCCAGAACACATGGACATCACGGAGGCAAAATACGTCTTACCGCCGTCTGCATTGGCGCGACCTGCTGTCATCTCTTTCAGATCGTGGCCCGCGCAAAACGCAGGGCCATTCGCAGCCAAGATGATCACACGCACGGCAGGATCCTTGCCCGCCGCGTCAAAGGATGCACCAAGTGCGCCGAGCATCGCCTCGGACAGCGCATTGCGTCGCTTCACATCATTGAGCGTGAGGCGCAGAATGCCCTCTTCGGTCAGGTCACTTAAGAGAATATCACTCGACGTCATGGGGCTGCTCCTTTGGCGATACTTAGCGGATGTTGATTTCAACACTATCCGCAAGCGTGTTGGCAATAAAGCAATACCGATGTGCGCGATCCTGCATCTCGGCCATTTGCGCGTCGGTTACGGAAAACCCTGTGTCGAACCGCACCACAGGATGCAGATCAATCTGCGTCACCGACATTTGCCCCTTGGGGTTCTTGCCAAGATGCGCCTCGGCATAGTCGTGATAGCTTGCCACGGGCCAGCCTGCTTTTGCGGCCAAGGCAAGAAACGTCATCATGTGGCAGCTTGAAAGTGCAGAGGCCAGCGCCTGCTCGGGGTTTGTATTGGCAGGATCGCCGCCCCAATCGGGGGCGGAGTCGACGGTAATGTCGTAGTTTTGGTTCATCTGTACCGTATGTGCGTTTGAATATTTACCCGTCGCAAACATGGGCTCGGCGCGCTGCCAATGCAGCTCGATGGAAAGATCGGACATGGTGCAAGTCTCGCATTAATGGTGGCGGTTTTGCAGCGCGCGCAAACTAAGACATGCGCGCACTGCTTGAGCTACAGGTGCGTTACGCCGCTGCGATCTGCTTTTTCGGATCGTAGAACGGACGCTCAACGACAGTCGCTTTTGTCGGGCCGGACTTTGTCACGACTTCAACTTCTGCCCCGATCACCGCTGCATCGGCTGTCACCATCGCCAGCGCGATGTTCTTTTCAAGGCGCGGTGAGTAGACCGCAGATGTAACCTTGCCGATTTCTACGCCACCTTGGTTGATTGTCCAGAACGTCGTGTTCGGACCTGTCAGCGGATCGCAATCGATCACAAGACCAACCTGCTTGCGCTTGACGCCCTCTTCCTTGATGCGGCGCAGTGCGGCCTTGCCAATAAAATCCGCCTCCATGTCGAGGTTCATCAGGCGATCAAAGCCCAGCTCAAAGGGGTTTGTTTGGTTGTCGGCATCGGCGTGATAGGACAACATGCCGCCTTCGATGCGGCGGATCGAGGACGTGTGACCCGGCTTAAGGCCGTGCTCCATGCCTGCCGCCATGATCCGCTCCCAAAGCACATCGCCTTTTGAACCGTCCCGCAGATAAAGCTCGTAGCCCAACTCGCTGGACCAGCCTGTGCGCGACACGATCAGCGGAATGCCATCCAGCTCGACTTCGCGCAGCCAATAGTATTTCAGATCCATGATGCTTTCGCCAAACAACTCTTGCATGATCAGGCCAGAATTTGGCCCCTGAAGCTGTAGCGGAGATACGTCAGGCTCGCCAATCTGCACATCCATACCCGCATGCACGGCCACGCCCTGCGCCCACAGCAAGATGTCGCTGTCTGCCAGCGAGATCCAGAAATGATTTTCAGCCAAACGCAGCAAGATCGGATCGTTCAGAATGCCGCCATCTGCGTTGGTGATCAGGATGTATTTGCACTGTCCCACGGACATCTTTGACAGATCACGGCAGGTCAGCGTCTGCACGAATTTTGCAGCATCTGGTCCTGTGATTTCGACTTGGCGCTCAACGGCCACATCACACAGGATAGCCTCGTTAACGAGGTTCCAGAAGTTCTGTTCGGGATTACCAAAGTCACGCGGGATATACATGTGATTATAAACAGAAAAACCCTTTGCGCCCCAACGAACAGTTGCGTCGAAATAGGGAGATTTACGGATCTGTGTACCAAAGCCAAAGTCGTCTGTTTGTGTCATGTTTTCGCGCCTCTTGCAGGTGGCCTGACAGGCCAGTGAAGTGATATAACCTGCAGATAATTTAGTTTGAAATCAGCGAAAGCTGGGGTCTGATTTTGCATAATGATTAGACTGATCAGACCGATTATAAAGCAGTGATCAGCCTGTTCAGTCTTTGCGGGCTATTTCTCGGATTTAGCAATCAGTTTTGTCAGATTGGGTTGGCTGGTTTTGACCTGCCTTGTGGCGATGTAGGTCATGTAGCGTTCGATCGAAAGTTCAGCCGACAACATCTCGTCCATAAGAACTTGGAAGGCCGCGAGGCTTGGCGTCACGGTCTTCATCACGTAGTCCATTCCGCCACCCGTCGCTATGCAATCGGTCACCTCGTCCAACTTTCGGATGTAATCTTCAAAGCGATCAAATTCTGACTTTCGGTGCGAGCTGAGTGAAACAGTCACCACAACTTGCGTAAAATCAACGATCCGTTCCAATGCCAATTCCGCGTGAAAGCCACGGATGAACCCCGCCGCTTTCAGCCGATCCAGACGCGCCCAGCACGGCGTCGAAGATAGATTCACAAGCTCGGCCAGTCGCGTCTTACTCAGGTGCCCATGCTGTTGGACCGCGCTGAGGATGCGAATGTCCGTGTTATCAAGACCTAACTTTTTCACGCGAGTGATTCTTTCATTTATGCGAATTGCACATTGCACAAGCTATCTCAAAGATACCTCTACCCACATAGTTTGGGGCAAAAAGCAAAATTTGCATTAGTTTTTCCGACGGATCGAACTCTAATCACGTCGGCAATACCAAATAACTGTGACCTCGGTCGCTTCCGGCTATGGTCAAACGCACGGTTTCCTGCGCTGAGACGTTCCCGCCTTAGGGTGTCACAGTAGTAATCCTTTGCTAGATTAATTGTTGAGAAACTCGATTTCATCAAACGCGATGAGCAGTCCCATTGGGGATCCCGCATTGTCAAACCTCATACCGACCCCGACCTCAACGACAACCGCCCGGCCGATCAGGCTCGCGGGCATCTCGCCCTCCAAAAACCAAAGGTCACACATCGGCGCGTTGCACAGTCCGGTTTCTTCGCCGTAATCGGTCATTATCGTCAGGTAACAATTGTCGCCGCATTCAAACTGCTGGATCGCACCTGTCACCATCAATTTGTCTTGGGCCGCCGCTGCCGAGGAAATGATCAAGGCTGCAATAGCAGTGTGAACGAATAGAAAATTCCGCATCTATTATTTCCTTCAAAAGGGTCTTTGTCACCACTTTGGGTCGAGCCCAAACAAGGTTTAGTTTTCGGTCAAAAATTCATTGATGAAGTCACCGTCGCGACGCCCCAATCGACCAACAAAGCTTCTTGTGTCAGTCTGGTTATGAAAATCGATTTCTAACAGTCTCTAGTTGTCGGGCGCACGGCCTCGTACACCAGTCCGCTCGCTTGGGCCAGCGTTCTCGATCCACTAGCCGCTGAACGTAACCTCGTTTACCCGATTTCCGCCCAACCCTAAGATATAGACTGGAACATTAATAACGGCATGGGTTCTACCAAACGTCAAAACCGCAGTGTCACCAAACTGAACGACTACCGGCTGACGCCGGTAGGTTCCCTTTTTGAATGTAATTCAAGATACTGAAGTATGACAGCGTCAGTGACCTTTCCGCTGGTTGTTGAGAAAAATCCGCGAGCCCAAAAACGCTGGCCCCAGTACCGTTTGCGCAACTCGGGAAACTCGCGCTGTATCTTATAAGACGAGCGTCCCTTGATCCGCATCATCACCTTTGACAAAGCTATCTG
>JAIBDT010000029.1 GCA_024686085.1 Loktanella sp. | reverse complement strand
TTCATCACCAAGGACGGAAACGAGGATATCACCAAGTATCCCTATGGACCTGCGCAGAATATCGTCTCGTAATCACAAAAATGTGGGGGCGTGTATGTCACGCCTCCGTGTTTTTCGGGGCTGATTTTGGCGGTTGAATTGCAACTGACGCTGGGCCTGCTATTGAGTGGCCTGATTAGCAATTGAGTGACTGCCCAAAATGACGATTTCGGCAACTTTTTCGCGGCGCGCTTTTATGGCGATGATGCTTGGCACAACGGCGGCCTGCGCCACGACTGTGCCCATGTCCAACCCCGAGGTGCCTGCGCCAATGGCGTTCACCGATGGTTACGGCCCAGTGTTCGATTCCCGGTATAACCTTCCAAGTATTCCACCAGAGTACACGCAAGGCATCAACCGCCGCATGTCGGGCGTGTATTTGGGCGAGGCGCCTGCAAATTCCATCGACGTCGATCCATATGCCAAGTTTCTTTATCATGTGAAGGGCGACGGCACCGCGGTTCGCTATCCAATTGGTGTTGGTCGCGCAGGCAAGGCGTTTTCGGGTAATGGCATCATCCAAGTTAAGAAAAAGTGGCCTGGTTGGACTCCAACCGCGAATATGCTGCGCACAGAGCCTGAGATTTATGGCCCGTTCCGTAAAGGAATTCCGGGCGGCTTGCGTAGCCCGTTGGGCGCTGCTGCCTTGTATCTCTACCGCAATGGTCGCGATACATATTACCGGATCCATGGCACAAATGCGCTGGAATCCATCGGGAACTCTGGCAGCGCCGGCTGTATCCGCATGTTCAACCAAGACATCATCCACCTCTACAATGCCGTTGAAACGGGTGTGAAGGTGCATGTTCGCAACGAGGCAGAAAGCCTGCGCGTGGACCCAGAGAATTATCTGCGCGGTGTAGAATTGCCCGCCAAGCAGATCGATCCAGATGAGATTTATGGTGCTGAGGCATTGGCCAACGATCATCCGCCGGATTTTGATGCGGTTGACCCGAACGCGCCAATGGATACCTCTGAGGTACCGCTCTAAGACTAAAATTACCCGCAGCCTCAAGGTTGCGGGTTTTTTCTTACATTCGCCAAGGTTGTGCCGTGTTTTCGCGCGATCTTTGGTTGAAATCGTATCACGGGTATTTGAAAGTTAGATAACGCATACCTAAATGTAAAGACGAATAACATTAGCAAGGGACACACGTATATGGCCGATTTCGACGCACAAATCCAAGAAAGCCAAGAACAGGTTGCTGAAGCCCAGTCAAAAATTTCCGAGCTGACCAGCCGCATTGAAACGGCCCGTCAAAAGATGGCAAGTGGCACGGATATCTCTGTCGATATTGAGAATGCCAGCCTAGAGGACGTGCACGCCCATACCGAGTTGATGAACGCCAATATCGCCGAGCTGATTATGGGCTTGGACGATGTAACGTCCGCGTTTTCCAAGGATTTCGACGAGATGCGTTCCAAGACCACGATGGAAAGCATTGTCGGTTGGTTTTCTGGCGGCAAGTCGGACAGTATGCGCGAGGAGCGGATGCGCTCTGCGTCTGTTGATGACAAGTTGCAGGATTTGATCAGCAAGTCTGATGTGATCACCAAGCTTTTGCAGGGTCAGTTGGCGACGCTGAATGAACAGAAAACCAAGGTTGAGACGAACCTGACCGGCACGCTTGATGAGCGCGAAATGACTGTGGGCGAGCTAGAGCAGGTCCGCGCCGATATTCTGGCGATTGATCCGCAGATTATTACGCTTGAGGGTAAGATCTCGGTGGAGCAGGACGCGGCGAAACGCACGAAGCTGGAGAGTGAGCTTGCTGCATTGAACACACAGTATAACGAGATGGTGCAGATGGAGCAGGTCCAGCTTGCGAAATCCCAGACGCTGGAGCGTTATATCGAGAAGGGCAAAACCTGGGTCGATAGTTTGCAAAACCAAGCGGCGACGCAGATGGTGCTGATCAACAAGCTAGAGACTGACACCAAGCAGCGTGTTGTTTTGTATGATGCTTTGTCTAAGTCATTGAAGACTGCGCAGCAGCAGGATGTGGCCCACAAGATCAACGAGATTGGCGTAAAAACCGACCAAGAGGCGCAGACAGCAATGGCCGCGATTGGCTCTGCCACGAACGCCCGTATGGCCGATATGTTGGAAGCCCACGAGGACCACATGGTATTCGCGCGCGAAGTGTTGGAGCAGAAAGCCAAGGCCGACGAGCGGTTTGTGCGTAGGTTCGCCAAGATCGTGGAGAAGCATGATAGAAATCAGTATGGGGCTGAGTAGTGCTACGCGCTGAAGACTATATCGCGATGCGTGGGAACGCGCATCGTGCCAAGTGGATAACACTTTCGATCTTTTTGGTGCTTGCCTTTGCCGTCTTCTCTTATCTTTCTTATGAGGAAATCCTCGCAGATGAGGGGATCATTTTCTTGAATGGAAGTATAATATTTTTGCTGTTCCTCGGGTGCTTCACGATTGGTTCAATGGTGAAGGCGTATCGCAAAGAGCCGTTTGAGCTTGGGAATGACCACGACGGCAGTTCTGGTTTCGGAGGGGGCTGTGGCGGTGACTGACCCTTCCCTCGACCACTTCAAGCTCGAAGATACCCGCATCACGCGGCGCTATTTTGGCAAGTTCGAGCGTATCACCCAGTATATGACCAAGGTTGCCGCCACGATGGAGGCCGAGGGTCGGTTGGCGCGGCGCGATACGGATGTCTTGGCGCGGTATTTGGTTTCGTTAAATCTGACGTTTCGCGCGTTGGCGCATAAGTATCATTTCTCGGGCCGTTTTGCCCATGCGGGCCAGTTGACGTTCGACCGTGTCGAAAGCGGTTTTCCTGTCTATCAGGAGCTGTTGGAGATGGCCAATGATGCGCTTCAGGCGGGGACGCATTTGGCGTCGATGCCGTCTGTTAATGCGCTGAAGGATCAGATGGTGCGCACGATTGTGGGCGAGCAGGCGATACCGACGAAGCTGCAATATGCGTTGTCGCAGCGGCTGTATTACGAAGAGCTTTCTAAAGGCGGCATGTTTTGGGCGCGCAATGATCCGACGGCTGTTTGGATCAAGAACGACGATGATCGCCGCCATTTTCAGGTGCATTGGGCGGTTTATGACAGTCAGGTGAACCTGCCGGTAATTTACATCATGGATGTCGAGGACACGGGTAAAACGGGCCTGCCCAAGGACGAGCGCCGTTGGCCTGAGGCCCAATCGCACTTAATGGCGCAAAGCCTTGGTGGCTTGAAGCTGTTGACGATTGCCAAGGGTTTTGACGTGGATTTTGACGATTTGCATCCTACGAGGCTGCGCAGGTTCCATATTGGTCCGATGTATTCGAGCGCCTTTACGATGCAGACGGGCCCGCTTCGTGAGGTTCTTGAGGCCGCGAAAAGCCCTGTTGGTGAAGATTGGGCGATGGTCTGGACTGAGGAAGAGTTGCTGTCGGAGCGTGTAGAGCATGTGAAGTCTGGCTGGTTTGGATCTGTGGAACGTCAGATTTTTGCGCTTGATCCTTTTGCCACGGGTGGGTCCGACATGGGGGCCAGCCGCATGGAGCGATCGTTGATTATGCCAGAGCGGCCTTATCAGGCTTTAGCAGAACGCAACCCTGCGGGGTTCAAAGATGTGCGTAAGTTTGTGGTGTCCGATCATGGCCGCGTGTTGAGTTACAGGTGATTGGCCTTTGACAAAGCCAAGCCTGCCGGCGGCAGGTATTTAAGATCAAAAGAAGGATGAGTGATGAGCCAGAACAGTGATCAGATGGAGCTACGCGAAGAAGATATTCGCGGGCATTATGCGGCGGCTTTGGGTTTGCTCGACGGGTTTGATCATTCGCCTCGCATCGCAACGGGTGGGGCCGCACCTGTGGCTGAGAAGTCGCCGGGCATATCGTCTGGCCGCCGTTTTCGCTCGACCACGCCTGGGCTGTCGACCCGCCGTGTGACGCGTGCGGAAGGTATTCAATTGTCGGCGCGGGTTGAGGCGATTGGTGGCGACGGGTTGCCTTCGCCTATTCAGGCCCATGTGTTGCAGGGCTTGCGCCGCGCGATTGCGATTGCGCTGGCCGTGTCGGATCAGTTTGCGGATCGCACGGCGCTGAAGGATCTCAAGCGCGCGAATTTAGAAGGGGCTTTGGCGGATGTGTCCAAGGCAGAGTTTTCCGAGTTACTGACGGCGGAGGCTTTGATCACGCTTTATGTCTTTGGATCGGCGACGGCGTTTCTGTTGGCGTCTCATGCGTCTGAGCAGACCGTTGAGGTTGGTGAAGTCCAAGAGGTTTTGGTCGAGAATGGCCAGTTGGCGTTGCATGGTGCGCTGTGGGAGTTGGATCAAGACATCGCAGCATTGGGGACGGACGAGCACAAGACAGTGGCTGTCGTTTTGGCCTTTGCCGAGGCTTTAATGGAAAAAGTGGCGTCGCGTGCGGCGTCGGCGGCGCGGTTGGAGCCGTTTGTGCAAGCCGCTTGGCGCGTTGAGGCGGATGAGTTTTCCGTGCGCGGGTTTAGTCCTGCGACTAAGGGCAAGTCCTCCACCCTGACTATGACGTTCAAGAAGCCCAATGAGGTCGTGGGCAACCATATTGCCAAGTATCAGTCGATGAAGCTCGCCAAGATGTTGATGGCCTACGACTTTGATCGTCGCTTGAATCCGTTTGCTGAACTCGGTGGTTTTATCTTTACGTTTATGGGTGATGGGAAGCCCGGGACGGGGAAGACGACCTTGATCCAGATGATGGCGGGGCTGGTGAACGATTACTGCCAGACGGCGGGCTATCCGTTTAAATATCAGAACCTGAGCACCGATAATATCGACAGTTATCAGGGGAAATCTGGGCAAAACGCGAAGGCATTTATCAACAATATTCTTGATCCAAGCGTCATTGGCTTTGGCACGATTGACGATATTGACCAGTTGGCGGGCAAGCGTGGGGATCGTCAGTCAAGCGCGGGGCAGTTAGAGATTACCGCTGTGCTGATGGAGAGTTTTGCGGGGGCCAATACCGTCGTGCGCGGAAATTGCACCTTCGGGATGTTCTCGAATTATCCTGAGAATGTTGACGATGCGCTGCGCCAAAGGGCGGGGGCGCGGTTCTTGGTGGATGGGCCGCAAACGCGGGATGATTACATCGACATCCTTTATCTATTGATGGGTAAAAATCACGATATTCCGACGGGCGATCACGAGGTGTTCTCGGCGCAAGAGATTAAAAAGGCGGTCGCCGCCAGCTTTGCAGGACATTCCAAGCCGCATGAAGAGGGGCTGATTAAGGTTTTTGACCGCGTGCAGGACCAGATAGGTGATCTTGATACGATTGCAAAAATGGGGGCGTATTTGAAGGCCATTCAAGAAGCGGATGAGCGTTTCACAGGCCGTGCGATCAAGAATATCACGGATGCAGTCAAGGTCCGTGCGATGGACTTTGAATTGCCTGACGAGTGGATGGAAGAGCCTGATCTGTTCCTGTTCAAGGATTATGACACCAAGAAGGGGATGATTTCTGAGCTGCGGCAGCCGATCACGACCCAGATGGTGATACAGGAAATCAACCGCTATGCGGATAGTGAATTCCGCTATGCCGATAAATCCGACGAGGTGGCGATTGAGAACATGGTCCGTGATTTTGGCCGCTCGGAAGAAGCCAAGAAGCGGTATTTGGCGGCGAAAAATTGAATTATGTCGTTCTCTTGATTGGTATCGTCGGTGCGGCGGTGTTGGCCTATGTGATTGGAAAGAGTTACGGGCTGCGCACGACAGATCCTGCTTGGGTCCCGTCTATGTGGATCACGCTAAATACGTTTTCTTTGGTGGTGCTTGTATGGCTGGTCTACTCAGGACTGCTGGCGACCGCGGCAGAATTGATCGGATTTGGACACCGTAGTAGCACGTTTGAAAACCTGACGATCTTTGCCGCGCACAAGCACTGGAGCCTTGTGGTTCTGGCCTTGGGAGGCGGTGTTGCCCTTTGCGGGCTGGGACGCAAACACGGCATGCGGCGGCTCGAGGCGGCGGCACATGGGTAGTCTCGTTTCAGACAGCTTATTTATCCCCGCCCTTGTGCTCGCACTGATGGCTTGGTTCGTGCCAAAGCTGTTGTCGATGGTCATGCCGGAGGGGGTGAAGCCTTTGTTGGTCATTGCCTTCGTCTCGACTGTGTTTTTGTTCTGTCTCAGTTCGGGGTTCTTTGTCGCGATGTATTTTTGGCAAGGAATGACTTGGACGCAGTTTGCGGAATACGGGGTCGCGGCGAATGTTGTGTTTTACGGCAAGCTTGGCCTGATCGCCGCGATGATCTGGGCGCCGTTTATGGTTCTGTCGGTGGCGAATTTGCCGCGGAGTTGGGTGAGTAAGGTATGGTGAAGCTATGAAACGTCTTATTGAAAAAGGTCTGATGTTTGGCAACCTTATTCGCGTGGATAGCCCGATTTTGGTCGAGCGGTATAACCGTGCGCTGAAATCGCTGACGGGTAAGCAGACCAAGCTGGACGAGTTTCATGTTGATATTTCGGGGTATTCGCCTGAGGTCGGGGCTGAGTTCGATGATGAGTTGTATCTCAACCATCGCGGTGTGAACCGTCAGTTCATTTTGCTGACGACCGAGCAGTCTACTGCGCCTTTGCTGAATGCGAAGTTCTCGACTAGCCGTGGGATTTTGAAGCAGTTTATCGAAACCAACCGCGCGCAATTGTTTGCGCTTACCGCCCGCGATGCTGTTGCAGGTGAGTTGGTGAATTCGGTTTATAGTGTGGAGAAACCCGCCAAGCTGTTTGATATTCGTAAAATTACGATTGAGGCGGATACGACCAGCGGAACGGTGGCCACGGCCAAAAAGCTGGGCTCCATGATTGACCGGTTTAAGTCCGAAGAGGGGGCTTGGTTTGATGATGTGCTGATCGGGCAGATGATCGGGCTGGCCAAGGAAACAGGTGACGTGACGCGTAATCCTGTGACGCTCAACCAGATGGAATTTGCGCAGGATAACTTTTGGACCTCGCATTTTGGCGGGCTGTATGTGTTCCGAGGGGTGGAGCATCCTGCGGTAATTGGGTCGAAAGATCATGATGCGCTGACAGATTTGCCGGTCCAGTTCGTATTTGACCTGACCGAGCGCAGCGCGATTGCGAAGTTTTTGAAGTTGAATGATATGGTCGAACCGATTGTAGAGGCGCGGGGCTTGGACGCTGCCGCGATCTTGCATCAGAAGATGGATTTTGTGGTGGCTTCGGTGGCCGCACAAATGGGTGAGGATTTGGCAGGGGCCACGCGCCGTGACTTGCGCTTGTTGGGCCGTCGCTACGCAGACAAATTGCCAGAGGCTTGGCAGGGTATGGCGGCCCTTGCCCGTTGGGCAGAAGAGGATGGGTCCTGGCCACGCATCACGTCCGATCACGACGCTTATTTTTATACGCTGCGCGCCAAAGATCATGCCGATGCGGATTTGGTGAATATGTTGCTGGCCGAGTTGTGCCCGTTGGACATTCGCCAGTTGTTTATATGCCATAAACAGGCGTTTTATGCCGCTTATGCCACATGGCCCGAGGAAAAGCGTGCCTATGTCGTGGACTTTTTGGACCGTGAGTATCAAGTGGATAAGGCGGGGACCCGTGAGGCCTTGTTCGGACATGATGCCCCGCTGGAAGAGCCAAAGCCCGCAAAACGTGATATGATTGATGCTGTTGGCCCTTGGGGCGCGGTGCGGAGGAGATAGAAATGGGATTTATCCGATTGGTGCTATTTGGGTTTTTAGCCCTGAGCGTCGTGTATCTTTCAATATCGATCTATTCGCGTTCTGTGCGCCGCGAGAAGCTGGAAAACGCTTGGGCGGAAGAGAACTTGGGCAGCACCGATATGGCTGCGCGCGATGTCTATGTCGCCGAGGGCATCAAGGCGTATAACGCGTCGTTTCGTCCCAAGCTGATTGGCTTGGTTTACATTATTCCGACGATAATCGTGATCGCGATTGTCTTTGTCACAAATACGAACTGAGGGCTGTTATGCATCGTATCAAAGTTATTTTCCGCGTGACTGTGTTTCTGATCGCGGGTCTGTTCTTGCACTATGTTTTGCCACAGCACGATGTGGTTCAGATTAGTCAAGCAGAGCCGCGTCGGACCGACTTTGGCTCGTTTAACCGTTGGTTTTATGCGCAGGCCGATGGCGGTAGTGTAGAAATGGCGAACCGCGATATTTTCTACATTTTTGCAGAGAAAAAGAAGACGATGTTGCTTGGATTTGTGCCGCGCGATGCGATGGAAACAATGGTTTATCGCAATGAGGATACGGGGTGGATTTGGCCACCGTATTTCAAGTTTGACAGTTCAAATTTGCACGGTCAGGCGACGGTTCAGGCCCGTAAGAGTGATACAGTTGAGGGCGGAAATTGGGCGGTTGTTACCCACTATGGCTGGCGTATTCCGTTCTTGTCGATCTTCCCGAATGCTGTGAGCCTTAAGCCGGTTGATGGACCTGATGTCCGCATCATTCCGTGGTTCAATATCTTTTTCTTTGTGTTCTTGATCGTAGGTATCGCGTTTATCCGTGCTATGTGGAACCAGTTTCGCGAGCGCACGGTTGATCCGATTTTGGATAGTGCCGAGCATCGCTATGATGAGGCCAGTGCCGAGATTGCCGAACAAAAGGGTCGCGTAAGCCGTTGGTTTGGCACTTGGAGAAAGAAGTCTTAGGGCGCGCAGCCCACGCGCGTTGCGCCCCCCGATATATTTTTGATCAAAAGAAACTGGCCCCCTATTCGCCGTAGGGGATCCAGATGTTTTTGACTTCTGTCGCCGCGGCTAGGTAATCGCGGCTGGACGGGGTGCCCAAAGGTGCCCATGTGCGCTTGAGGTTGCCCGCGGAGGCGACCTCGATACCTGCGTTCAGCGACGTATCGGCGAGGTTCCAAAGCGCATCGAGATCAAGGTGATCTGCCAGGGTTTTGGACAGATCCGCCTGCGGCCCTGTGATGATGTTCACCACGCCAGCGGGCACGTCTGAGGTTTCCAAGATTTGGATCAGGTCGGTGGCTGCAAGCGGGTAGGCTGCTGATGCGATCAGAGTCACGCGGTTGCCCATAGCGATAGCGGCCGCCATGGGTGTGATCACGTCCAAAAGGGGCGCGTCACCGCAGATGATACCAATATTGCCGACGGGTTCTTTCATCGCCAAAGCAACGCCACGGATCGGGACACCATGCACTTGGCCGTCGTATTTGTCGGCCCATGCGCCATAGGTGAAGAGCGCCTTGATGCTGTCTTGCACTTCTTTCGCGCCAGAGTTGCCTGTAAGGGCGCTGATCCTTTTGCCGAATTCATCAGCGCGCGCCGAGAGGTTTTCGGCGATGTAGTAGAGGATCTGCGCGCGCAGGTGACCTGTAGATTTGGACCAGCCCTTGGCGGAGTTCATCGCCTCGACTGCGTTGCGAATGTCTTTACGAGAACCGGTTGAGACATGACCGACAAGTGCGCCTTTCGGGCCGTGAATCGCGGTGGAGTAGCCACTATCGGGTCGGGCTTGTTTACCGCCGATGTAGAGCTTTGCTGTGCGGTCCAGCGGGTCTGTCGCGGTGTCTTTGCCTGCGTGTGGCGTGGCCGCTGTGCGCGGTTTGCCCGTGACTTTTGGCTTGGTGTAGCCCGCGAGGCCTTCCCAGCCGCCTTCGCGCCCAAAGCCGCTTTCGCGCACCCCGCCAAACCCTGCGGCCGCGTCTATCATGTTGGTGCCGTTGACCCAGACGATGCCTGCAACGAGTTTTGGTGCGATGTCGAGCGCGAGGTTGATGTTCTCAGACCAGACGGAAGCCGCTAGCCCGTAGCGCGTGTTGTTTGCAATCTCCACGGCTTCTGAGGGCGTGCGGAAAGTTGTGGAAACGAGCACGGGGCCGAAGATTTCGGTTTGCATCAGGTGCGATGCGGCGTGCAGGCCTGTGATGAGGGTTGGCGGGTAGAAGCAGCCTTCGGGGGCCACCGTTTGGAATATTTCGCCTTCGGTATTTTCCGAGACGAGCTTCGCGATCATGTCGCGCTGGGAAGGGTCCACGATGGCGCCGATGTCGATGCATTTGTCGAGCGGGTCGCCGATGCGCAGGCCAGCCATGCGGGATTTGAGTTTGTTGTAGAAGCGGTCTGCGATGCCTTCTTGGACGAGCAGGCGGGAGCCCGCGCAGCAGACTTGCCCTTGGTTGAACCAGATTGCGTCGACAAGACCTTCGACGGCAGAGTCGATGTCAGCGTCGTCGAAAACGATGTAGGGGGATTTGCCGCCAAGTTCCAAGGACAGGGCTTTGCCTGATCCAGCAGTGGCTTTACGGATGATGCGGCCGACCTCGGTGGAACCCGTGAAAGCGATTTTATCGACGTCGGCGGCCACGAGGCCGGCCCCTGTTTCGCCATCGCCTGTGACGATGTTCACGACGCCCGCGGGCACGCCTGCTTGGTCGCAGATTTCCGCAAAGACCATCGCCGTCATCGGCGTGAATTCGGCAGGTTTCAGGACGACCGTGTTGCCCATCGCCAAGGCGGGCGCGATTTTCCAAGCAAGCATCAGGAGCGGGAAGTTCCATGGGATGATCTGGCCGCAAACGCCGAGCGCTTGCGCGTCGGGCAATTCCTCGTCCATCAATTGTGCCATGCCTGCGTGGTAGTAGAAGTGGCGGATCGCCAAAGGCACGTCGATGTCGCGGCTCTCGCGGATCGGTTTGCCGTTGTCGAGGGTTTCCATGACGGCCAAAAGGCGTGAGTGCTTTTGCATCAGGCGCGCGATAGCATAGAGGACGCGGGCGCGCGCGTGGCTGTCTTTGGCCCATGCGGATTGGGCGCGGCGGGCGGCCTTCACGGCCAGCGCCACTTCGTCGGCGGTGCCTTTGGTGACGCCTGCGAGCCTCTCGCCCGTTGCGGGGTTTGTCGTGGCGAAGTCGTCGCGCAGGTGGCTGAATTTACCGTTGATATAGTGACCAGCGATGCCGCCACGATCAGCGATCCAAGCGAGGGCTTCTTTGCTGCTTTCAGGGGCAGGGCCGTAGTCCATGGTGTCGAAGATTTCTTTGATGGTCATGATAGTCTCCAAGTCTTTGAAAGCTTCTTAAGTTTTCCAGCTTTCTGGAGGTTTTGGGCGGCCCACCGCATGTCATATTGCCAAGTATAGAAGAGGTCGCCCGAAGCACGTAAGTCTGCTTCATGATTGTCCCAAATATGCTTGGCAACTTTGCTGAGATGAATCTCTCCACCATTAGCTTTCAGGCCGTCGATTACCCATTCTTGAAGATCTGATTTGTCAGCCATGGTCTTATCCAATCGCGTGCCGCCACTGGGCAGAATAGCTGCCTGTGACGTGGTGTTCGAGTTGCCGCTCGATATCGCCCAAGAGGGAGGATGCACCGAAGCGGAAAAGGTCGGGCTGTAGCCAGCGGTCGCCGAGCTCGTCTTTGATCATGGCGAGGTAGACGATGGCGTCTTTGGCTTTGGAGATGCCGCCTGCGGGTTTGTAGCCGACCTTGATGCCAGTGCGATCTTGGTAGTCGCGGATCGCGCGGATCATGGTGAGGGTGACGGGCAGGGTGGCGTTAACGGGCTCTTTGCCTGTCGAGGTTTTGATGAAGTCAGCACCAGCCATCATGCAGACAAGCGAGGCGCGGGCGACGTTGCGCAGGGTGCCGAGTTCGCCCGTGGCAAGGATCGCCTTGACGTGGGCATCTCCGCAGGCCTCGCGCATTTCGACCATTTCGTCGTAAAGCGCTTGCCAGTTGCCAGTGAGCGCATGGCGGCGCGAGATGACGATGTCGATCTCAGACGCCCCCGCCGCGACGCTCTCGCGAATTTCTTGGATGCGCAGATGGAACGGCGAGAGGCCAGCGGGGAAGCCTGTGGAGACAGCGGCGACGGGGATGGATGTGCCGCGCAGGGCGTCGACGGCAGTTTCGACCATGTCGTGATAGACGCAGACAGCGCCTGTGGTCAGGCCTTCCATGCCTAGTTTTTCGAGGATGTCTTGGCTGACAGGTTGGCGGGCCTTGGCGCAAAGGCGGCGCACGCGGCCTTCGCTATCGTCACCAGAAAGCGTTGTGAGGTCCATCAGGCTGATGGCTTTGCAAAGCCAAGCCGCTTGGTAGTCTTTTTTGACAGAGCGGCGCCCGGGAAGGGAGGCTGCACGACGTTCGATTGCGCTGGTATTGGCCTGCACAGAGGCCACCCAATCGAGGTCAAGCGGCATCACGGCGTTGCGTGGCTCTTGGACCTGCGGCAATTGTGCTGTTCTGATCGTATCTGTTTTCGTGGTCTGCAAGGCGGTCTCCTCCACTGGGGAAGCGTGTCATGATGGGTGGTTCTTGGCAAGGTTTGACCGTTTGGTCAATATTATTCGGGCTGCACGACGTCACGTTGGTATTTCCGCCGATACTGATGGGGTGTCAGCCCATGCGCTGCGCGGAACAATTTGTGAAAGTGCGACAGATTCGGAATGCCGCAATCTGATGCGACGTCCGCCAGCGTTTCGGACGTGCCTGTCAACTGGCGCGCTGCATGCAACATGCGTTGCTGGTTAATAAAGTCCGAAGGGCTGATCCCCATGACCCGTTTCATGGTTCGGCTGACATGTGGATGCGTTTGTCCGGTTTGGGCGACGAAACCTCCGGCCCCTTGCCTGAAAACAGACGGGTTGCTTGCTGCGGCCACTGCATAGGTCAACCAATCGGGGCTGGCTGTGTCCGTGACCGGTTTTAGCAGATCGGCGCAGAGCGGTAGCAGGAACGCCTCGACCGAGAATCTGTCCAAGGCTGTCCGTTCGAGCCGGAGAACAGCTTGGTTCAATCCGATCAGTGCTTTGGTGTCGAGGTGGAGCGTTTGCACGTCGTCTGCCCAAAACAATTGACCAGGCAGGGCTTTGTGCCGTTTGCCCAACGCGTCGATTAATTGTGGATGCAAGGTAAGTGAGACCACGAGCGCTTGGTCTCCGCGCCCTTGCAAAGCGTGTTGATCTTCGGGGCGCATAAAAACAAGCGCCCCTTCGGTCAAAAGCGTAACCCCCTCGGGCTGATGGTGACGAATTTTCCCGTTCTGCACCCAAAACAATTCGTAGAAGTCTTGCGTGTGCAAGGCTTTCGGGCGGGTCGCGGTTACCTGCGCCCTTGTGATATGCGCAGCTGTTCCGCCGCGTAATAAGTCTCGGTATAGAAGCGCTGGGTTTGTCATAAAGTCAAATTAGCACAGGTTTTTGATCCGCGCTGCAACTATTATGAAACGGGTGGTGACGCGCCCATTACAACGCGCTAAACCCTTGCCAAACCCTGCTGCCAAAGGACTAGCCAAATGACTTTTGATCGTTCCATCAAGATTGCACCCTCTATTCTTGCCGCTGACTTTGCCAATTTTGGTGCGGAAATTCAGGCGGTAGAGGCGCAAGGCGCTGATTGGATCCACGTTGACGTAATGGATGGGCATTTTGTGCCTGCGATTACCTTTGGTGCGCAGACCTGCAAAGCGATCCGTCCGCACATTAAAACGATCATGGACGTGCATTTGATGATTTCGCCTGTCGATGCGTATCTGGAGGGCTTTGCCGAGGCGGGTGCTGATTTTATCACCGCCCACGTCGAGGCTGGTCCGCACATTCATCGTACTTTGCAAAACATTCGCAGTCTTGGGTGTAAGGCCGGTGTTGCCTTGAACCCAGGTACACCTGCAAGTGCTGTGGCTGAGTTGATGGATATGGTTGATCTGGTTTGCGTAATGACAGTGAACCCCGGTTTTGGCGGACAAAAGTTCATTGATATGACCGCCAAGGTCCGTGAGTTGCGCACCATGATCGGTGATCGTCCGATCCATATTGAAATTGACGGTGGCGTTGACCCGACGACAGCCCCATTAGTTGCGGGCGCAGGCGCTGATGTTTTGGTTGCAGGCTCTGCGGTGTTCCGTGGTGGGTCGGTTGCTGATCCTGCGCCGTACGGTGTGAACCTCAAGGCGATCCGTGCGGCGGCAAGCGCGGCTCTTTGATCTGCACAAATTCTGCACAGTAGCACGCGGGCCTTTGCACGGCTGAAGCGTAGTCCTTTCTCAAAACAAGTGAGAAGGGACAAAACTATGACACCGATGATAGTGCGCGGCGTGCCAAGATCGTTGCAAAAAGACGCGTGGTGGATGGCTGCGGATAGTCAGACTGGCGTGGGCCGAAGCGAGGCTGTGACGCCCCGACCGTGGTGGATTTTGGTGCTGCTGGTTGCGGTTGTTGATGTGCTTGCACTGCGAACAGCGCTTGGACTTGGATTTGTCATAGCTATTTTGTCGGTTGGCGCCGCAACCCATTGGGCATTGCGTGAAACAGTATCGACCCGCCGCGCGCTGGTTGCCTGGGCCGTCTTGGGTGTCAGCGTCATTCCCGCAATTGATTTGGTTCAATTCCTTTCGTTTGTGATATCGATCGCAGGTTTGTTGTTTTTTGCGGGCATCCTAAGCGGCCCGCGCTGGGTGCGTGCTGCGATCCGCATTCCGTTTTGGGGCGCGGCACAAAGCCTGCGTGATGTGCGCGCAGCCGAGCTACGCGGCCCATCAAAATCATTGGTTCTAGATTGGCTATTGCCAGTTGGGATTGGGGCTGTGTTCTTGATGTTGTTGGTGTTTGCCAACCCTTTGGTCGAGACGTGGTTTACGCAGTTTAATTATGACAACGTGCCGTCTTTTGATCGCGCTATTATGTGGGTTATCGTGGCTGCGTTGATTTGGCCGATGCTCCGATTGGCGCAGATGAATTTGCACAAGCAGCTAGCGACCGCCCCGATAAAACATACGTCCGTCGCCTATGTGAACAAGCGGTCGGTTCTACGCGCATTGATCGTGTTCAACGTGATTTTTGCCGTGCAAAGCCTGCTGGATATTGGGTATTTATGGGGTGGAGTCCGGTTGCCCGATGGCATGAACTACGCGACCTACGCCCATCGCGGAGCTTACCCGCTGATGGTGACTGCGCTACTGGCAGGTGGCTTTGCATTGGTCGCGCAGCCATGGCTTGATGGTCGGTTTATGCGCGGGTTGTTGTTGGTATGGGTGGCGCAGACTGTGTTACTGGTGGTCTCGTCGATCTTGCGCTTGGACCTGTATGTGGACGTCTATGGTATGACACATCTGCGTTTTGCGGCATTTGTCTGGATGTCTGTCGTGGCGTTGGGTTTGATCGTTTTGGTGATCCAGATCGTGCAGCGTCAAAGCACGCGGTGGATGTTGATCCGTGCTTTTGGAATTGGCGCGTTTGCGGTTTATATTTGCAGTCTTGTGAATGTGACAGGCTATGTTGCGCGGCACCATTTGACAGTCGGCCCGCTGGACGAATATTACGTTTGCAGTTTGGACGGTGCTGCAATGGTTGAGATCGCACGTCATGCTGATGGTATGTGTGATGTGTTCGCCCAGCACCTCGACGCACCCCAAGGCCTACGCGATTGGGGGTTTCGGAACGCGCGGCTGCGCCGTAGCCTAGCCTTGACCAAATCGGAGCCAAACCTATGAGCCAGCATATTTTGATTGCCGACGATGACGCTGGCATCCGCGATATTTTACGCATGAGCCTTGAGCAGGCAGGAATGACGGTTGCAGTCGCCGCAGATGGTCAAGAAGCCTTGGAAAAGGCACTTAGCCTGTCCCCTGACCTGCTGGTGCTGGATATTGGCATGCCGGAAATGGACGGGCTGACGGTGTGTCGTGAATTGCGCAAGACCAGTCAGATGCCGATCCTTTTTCTGACCGCGCAGGGCGACGAGATAGACCGCATTGTCGGGTTAGAAATGGGGGGAGATGATTATGTGCCAAAGCCGTTTTCTCCGCGTGAAGTCGTGGCCCGTATTCGTGCTATTTTAAAACGTGCGGTCCCTGAATCTGCCCCCGCAGTGGTTCTGCGTCGCGGCGTGCTGAGTGTTGATCCAGGGCGTCATGCGTGCCGCATAGGTGATGTGGCGGTTGTATTGACCAGCCGCGAGATGGACCTTTTGGTTCATCTGATGCGCCGTCCGGACAACGTGATGTCGCGCCCTGCGATTGTGGATGCGGTTTATGGCACAAACATACACGTCAGTGATCGCACAATGGATAGTCATTTGCGTAATTTACGATCGAAGCTGACTGCTTCGGGCTGTACTGATGCGATTGAAACTGTCCATGGTGTCGGCATTCGGATGGGTCCATGTCGCGCCGTTTAACGACAAAGTGGCGCCCGCCCCTTGTGCTTGTTCTGGCAGGTACGCTGGCGGCTGTGTTTTGTTTGCCGCTGTTGGGGATTGCCTATTTTCGGGTCGCGGGCGGTGTACTTGGCTGGGCTGAAACCAGTTGGATGATCGGTTGGATTGCCTTTGCCGCAACCGTTATTCTGGGTTTCTTGTTGTGGCGGTTGGTTTTGCGCCCAGTGCGCGCATTGACTGCCTTTGCCCGTGATGTAGCGACTGGCCGTGCGGATGTGCAAACGCCAGCGCATTTTGGAACGCCTGAGTTCTCGGAGCTTGGCCAAGCGGTGCGTCAGATGAATGCGACGTTGCAAGGCCGCGCGGATGTTTTGCGGTCTTATGCCGATCATGTAACCCACGAGCTGAAATCGCCGCTGACCGTGATTTCGGGTGCGGCAGAATTGTTGCAAGCAACCGAGATGAGCGATGCGGATCGCCAAGCGCTGCTGTCTCGTGTGCAAGGCGCAACTGCGCGCATGTCTGCATTATTGGAGGCGCAGCGTGCGCTGGCCCGTGCGCAAGAGCCGATGCCCGCAGGAAACTGCATGTTGTCAGATGTGGCGTCAGGCGCGGAGGTGTTGGCGGATGGTGTGATCCCTGTGAATGAGGATGCGATGTCCGTGGTGATGACTCATTTGGTCAACAATGCGCGCGCTTACGGTGCGACGGATATTACGGCAAGTCTAAATGGCGATATGTTAGTGGTGTCAGATAACGGGCCCGGGATCTCGCAAGGAAACCGTGACCGGATTTTTGATCCGTTCTTCACCACGCGCCGGGACGACGGTGGGACAGGTATGGGGCTGCCAATCGTGCGTCGCCTGTTGGCAACGCAGGGTGCGACCATCGCGCTGGGCGATGGTCCGGGTGCGACTTTTGTGATCCGTTTCGACTAAGTAGGATGGGGATTAACCCACCCACTTTAAATCAAGTGCCGCGCTGTGCGACAGCATGACATAGCCGTTCGCAGGCAGCGTCAGTTCCGACTTTTTCAAATCCGCGTTGTGATGGCCGATTATGCTGGCTTCGCCCGACATTGCGAGTTTGGCGGGCACTTTTGACAGGTTGTAAACGCAAGTTATGCTCTGCTCGCCATGTTGGCGTGTAAAGGCTAAGATGGGTTCGGGCAGGTTGTGGAATTTGGTTTTGCCCAACCGCAGCGCCTGTGTGTTTTTCCGCAGTGCGATCATGTCTTTGTAGAACGCGAGGATGCTTCCGGTCCCTTGTTGGTCCACGGCTTTTGCCGCTTGGGGCGCTTTGACGGGCAGCCACGGTTTCCCAGTTGAGAACCCTGCGTTTGGCGCGTCTTTTTCCCAGACCATCGGCGTGCGACATCCGTCGCGTCCTTTGACGGCCGGCCAATAACGGATTGCGGGCGGGTCTGTCAGTTCTTCGAACACCAGGTCGGTTTCGGTTTGTCCCAATTCTTCGCCTTGGTAGATTCCAATGGTCCCTTCAAAGCCCATCAGCATTGCGCAGGCTTGGCGTGCAATCGCGTCCTCGGACACCGCGTGTGGCAACCAGCGGGTCACGTGCCGTGGCACGTCGTGGTTTGAGAAAGACCATTTCGGGTGTCCTTCAGGTGCGCCAACTTGGAACCCTTCGATGCAGTTGCGGAAGTGCTCGGCGTTAAAGTCAGGCCCCAGCATCGCAAAGCTATAGGCCATGTGCAGCCTGTCTGTGCCTTCGGTGTACTCACCCATGATCTCGATGGACCGCCGTCCCATTTCGCCGACTTCCCCGACCATCATGATGTCTTCATATTGGTCGGTCAGCTTGCGCAGGCGTTCGAGGAACGCGATGTTTTCGGGGCGTGTCTTGTTGTAGATGTTGTCTTGCATCCCATACAGATCAGTCGCCATGACCTGCGGGGCTGCTTGTGCGGCTGGGTTCGAGCGCAGTTTTTGGTCGTGGAAGAAATAGTTGACCGTGTCGAGTCTGAACCCGTCCAACCCCCGATCGAGCCAGAATTTGCAGGTGTCTAAAATAGCGTCGATCACTTCAGGGTTATGATAGTTGAGGTCAGGCTGCGATCCGAGGAAGTTGTGCAAGTAGTATTGCCCACGTTGCGGGTCAAATTCCCAAGCTGGCCCGCCAAAGTGGCTGTGCCAGTTCGTGGGGGGGCTACCGTCGGGCAGTGGGTCGGCCCAGACATACCAGTCAGATTTGGGGTTATCGCGGCTGACGCGGCTTTCTTTGAACCAAGGGTGTTGATCGGATGTATGTGACAAGACTTGGTCTGTGATCACTTTTAGTCCAAGCGCGTGTGCCCGTTTGATCATCACGTCAAAGTCGTCCAGCGTTCCGAACAATGGGTCGATGTCGATGTAGTTCGACACGTCGTAGCCCATATCTTTTTGTGGCGAGGTAAAAATTGGCGAAAGCCAAATGCAGTCGGCCCCAAGATCGGCAATATGGGGCAAGCGTCGGGTAATGCCCGCAAGATCGCCAACGCCGTTGCCTGTGCTGTCCTGATATGACCGTGGGTAGATCTGATAGATCACCGCGTCGCGCCACCATTCACGCATTTTCGCCTCCTTGATTCGCCTGTTGATTAGGTGCTGTTAGCGCAAACATGATTGCCATGCACGAAATTCGTCAACTACCCGTGTCAGTTGAATGTGAAGCGTTGTTTAAAATGTCGTCGCAAGGCGTAATCAGATGGGTTGTTGTTGTCGACGCAGGCATCACGGGGCATCGATCACTAATCATTTGACCTAACTGGGTCGTGATAGGTCAACCGGCAACCAAAGAGAATAAGGGGCACTTGCTGACCTTGCTGGATAAAATTCCACCATGTTCGCCCGCTTCAAAAGCCATTAATTCTCGCAGCTATCTAACGGTGTTTCGTGTTTTTTTTGAAAGAGAAAATGATTTTAGTGTTATAGCGTGACAAGCATCGGAGATTGCAATGAATAGATACCCGCGTGATATGTACGGCTACGGCGCCGTCCCTCCTGCTGCACAGTGGCCTCAGGATGCGAAGATAGCTGTCCAAATCGTCCTGAATTACGAAGAAGGTGGCGAAAACAACGTTCTTCACGGCGATGCGGCGTCAGAGGCGTTTTTGTCCGAAATCGTGGGCGCTGCCGCTTGGCCAGGTCAGCGTCACTGGAACATGGAAAGCATCTACGAATATGGCGCGCGCGCTGGGTTCTGGCGCTTACATCGTTTGCTATCTGATTTGCCCGTGACTGTTTACGGTGTTGCCACGGCTTTGGCTCGCAACCCTGCGCAAGTTCATGCGATGAAATCTGCGGGATGGGAGATTGCCAGCCACGGATTGAAATGGGTCGAGTACAAAGACGCGCCCGAAGACCAAGAGCGTGCGGATATGCTTGAAGCGATCCGCTTACACACCGAAGTTGTGGGAGAGCCGCCACGCGGTTGGTATACGGGTCGCTGTTCGGAAAATACGGTGCGCTTGGCCGCTGAGACGGGGCAGTTTGCCTATGTTGCAGATACCTATGCCGATGACCTGCCATACTGGATCGAGTTCGGTCGTGATGAGCAGTTGATCGTGCCTTACACCTTGGACGCCAACGACATGCGTTTTGCAACGCCGCAGGGGTTCAATTCAGGTACCCAGTTTTTCGACTACCTAAAGGCCAGCTTTGACGCGCTTTACCGTGAGGGTGGTCGCATGATGTCGATTGGCCTCCACTGCCGCTTGATTGGTCGTCCGGGTCGTGCCGAAGCGCTGCGTGAATTCATCGAGTATGCCCAAAGCCATGATGGCGTTTGGTTCGCGACACGTGAACAGATTGCAGAGCATTGGGCTAAAACCAACCCGAATGTGCGTTTTGAGCGTCCTTCGCAAATGGCCCAAGCGCGGTTTGTTGAACTTTACGGTAGTATTTTCGAGCATTCACCTTGGATCGCGGAGCGTGCGCATGCGTTAGAGTTGGGCGCTGCGCATGATACGGCTGTCGGATTACACAATGCCTTGGCGCGCGTGTTTCGGTCGGCGACAGAAGAAGAAAGACTGGGCGTCTTACTGGCGCACCCTGATTTGGCGGGCAAGCTGGCGGCGGCCAAGCGTTTGACGGCTGAAAGCACTGCCGAACAGGCGGGCGCGGGTCTGGATGCCTTGACCGATGACGAGCGCGCGGGCTTTGTCGCGATGAATACGCAGTATATGGAAAAGTTTGGCTTTCCGTTCATCATTGCTGTGCGCGACCACACTAAAGCCAGCATCATGGCCGCGTTTGCACAACGTATTGCCCATGATCGCCCCACCGAATTTACAAATGCCTGCAAACAAGTTGAGCGGATCGCAGAGTTTCGTTTGATGGATTTGTTGCCATGAGCGCACTGATGAACAAACAAAAGTGCACGTTTACAGGACAAGCCGTTTTGTGAACTCAGAAATATAGATCCGCGCAAAGCGGGCGAAAACAACAACAAGGGACTATGAAATGACAGATTCTTCGATCGGAACGCCGGAGCAACTCCGCGATCCAAACTACACCCCGCCGATGGCCAAAGCTATTCCGCTGGGCATTCAACACGTGCTTGCGATGTTTGTCTCAAACGTCACACCTGCGATTATCGTTTGCGGTGCGGCGGGCATTGGCTTTGGCTCTGATCAAGGCGCGCTGGGCTTTCCTGACATGACCTATATGATCCAAATGTCGATGCTGTTTGCAGGTATTGCCACCTTGATCCAGACGATTGGCATAGGCCCTGTTGGTGCCAAGTTGCCAATTGTTCAAGGTACGTCGTTTGCGTTCTTGCCTGTGATGATCCCAGCCGTTGTTGGCATGGGGGCTGCGGGTCTTGGTGGTTTGATGACTGGCATCATGATCGGTGGTGTGTTCCACTTTTTCATCGGTACTTTCATCGGTAAAATTCGATTTGCGCTGCCACCACTTGTGACAGGCCTGATTGTTTTGATGATTGGTTTGGCCTTGGTCAAAGTCGGCATTCAGTACGCAGCTGGCGGCGTTCCAAAGATGGGTTCGGAAGACTTCGGCACCATGGCGATGTGGTTCCCTGCGCTGGTTGTGATCTTTGTCACACTTGCGTTGAAGTTTTTTACACGCGGAATGATGTCGGTTGCCGCGGTTTTGGTTGGTCTGATCGCTGGCTATATCGTGGCTTACATGATGGGTCAGGTGAGCTTTGCTAATGTTGGCCGTGCGGCAAACTTTGCACTGCCGAACCCGTTCCGCTGGGGCTTTGAATTGAACTGGGCGATCATCATTGGCATGTGCTTGATGGCGTTCATCTCGGCGATTGAAACAGTGGGCGACGTGTCTGGTATCACCAAAGGTGGCGCGGGTCGTGAAGCGACAGACGAAGAGATCACTGGTGCGACTTTCGCTGACGGTCTGGGCACTGCAATTGCAGGGATTTTCGGTGGCTTGCCCAATACTTCATTCAGCCAAAACGTGGGTCTGATTGCAATGACTGGCGTGATGTCTCGTCATGTTGTGACAATTGGTGCGATCTTCTTGATCGTTGCTGGCCTGATCCCGAAGGTGGGCGCCATCATCAACACAGTGCCTATCAACGTGCTTGGCGGCGGTGTGATTGTCATGTTCGGCATGGTCGCAGCAGCTGGTATGTCGATGCTTGCTGATGTGAACTGGAACCGCCGCAACATGGTGATCTTTGCTGTCTCCTTGGCGGTTGGCCTTGGTCTCCAGCTTGAGCCATCCGCGTTGCAGCATACAGGCAAGACAATGCAAATTCTGCTGACATCGGGTCTGTTGCCTGCAGCGGTAATCTCCATCGTGCTGAACCTGATCTTGCCAGAAGAATTGGCAGAGTAAGGTTCGACCACAAGGCTTTTTCGGGCTCCTGCGTGTCACTACGTGGGGGCCCGTTGCTATTTTGGTAGGGATTGTTTTGCCTGCCTATAGTCAATCCCGGTTTCCCGATTTAAGGTCAGCGCAAATACATGGGCTGCTGTTTGGCGCCCGATTGCCAAGGAAACTATCGTGAAAAGAATTGCCGTCGAAGACCTTCGTTCCCGTCAATGGTTTATGAACAAAGACAATCCTGAGATGACGGCGCTCTATCTTGAGCGGTATTTGAATTACGGGCTGACCCGCGAAGAGCTGCAGTCTGGCAAGCCGATCATTGCGATTGCCCAGACGGGCTCTGATCTGAGCCCTTGCAATCGCCACCATATCGAGTTGACCAAACGCGTGCGCGACGGGATTATTGCGGCTGGAGGCACCCCGATTGAGGTGCCAGTGCATCCGATTCAAGAGACGGGCAAGCGCCCGACGGCGTCCCTTGACCGTAACCTTGCCTATCTGTCGCTGGTTGAGACGCTGTTTGGTTATCCTCTCGACGGCGTTGTCCTGAACATCGGCTGTGACAAGACGACTCCCGCGCTGCTTATGGCCGCCGCCACCGTCAACATCCCCGCGATTGCGCTGTCAGTCGGTCCGATGCTGAATGGCTGGTGGAAAGGCGAGCGCGCTGGTTCTGGCACTGTGATCTGGAAGGCCCGTGAAGAACTGGCTGCGGGCAAAATCGACGACGACGAATTCATGGAAATCGCCGCCGCCTCTGCGCCTTCTGTTGGTTATTGCAATACGATGGGCACGGCCACGACGATGAACTCGCTGGCCGAAGCGCTCGGTATGCAACTGCCCGGAGCGGCCGCGATCCCTGCGCCTTACCGCGAACGCGGCCAGATTTCTTATGAGACCGGCAAGCGTATTGTCGACATGGTTTGGGAGGATTTGCGCCCCTCTGACGTGATGACACGGCAAGCATTTGAGAACGCCATCGTGATTAACTCCGCGATTGGCGGGTCCACAAACGCACCTATCCACCTTAACGGCATTGCCCGCCATTTGGGTGTCGCGTTGAACAACGACGATTGGCAGAAAGTCGGCCACCACGTGCCACTTTTGGTGAACCTCCAGCCTGCGGGCGAATATCTTGGCGAAGATTACCAACACGCGGGCGGTGTGCCTGCGGTTGTTGGTGAGCTGAGCGCCGCTGGCCTGCTGCCGCATCCAAATGCGATCACCGTGAACGGGCGCACGATGGGCGAGAACTGTGGTGCGTTGCGCACCAAGGACGTGCGGGTGATCAAGACCGTGGCTGAGCCATTGTTGGGCCACGCGGGTTTTATCAACCTGTCGGGCAACCTGTTTGACAGCGCGATCATGAAGACATCTGTGATCTCTGACGCCTTCCGAAAAACCTATCTATCGAACCCTGACGATCCAGAGGCGTTCGAGGGCCGCGCGGTTGTGTTTGACGGACCCGAAGATTTCCATCACCGCATTGACGACCCTGCGGAGAATATCGACGAAGGCTGCATCCTGTTCATGCGTGGCGCGGGGCCGAAAGGCTATCCTGGTGGCGCCGAGGTCGTGAACATGCGTCCGCCGTCCTATTTGATCAAGCAAGGCGTGAAGGCGTTGCCTTGCATCGGCGATGGTCGCCAATCTGGCACATCGGGTAGTCCGTCAATCCTGAACGCCTCGCCTGAGGCCGCAGATGGTGGCGGATTGGCCTTGCTGCAAACGGGAGACCGCGTGCGGATTGATCTCAATAAATGCACGGCAGATATGCTCGTATCACTGGAAGAATTGGCGGACCGCGCATCCAAACTGGTTGCTGCTGGCGGCTACGGCATACCCGAAAGCCAGACACCATGGCAGCAATATTTCCGCGAGTTGGTGGGCCGTTTCGACGAAGGAATGACCTTGCGCGATTCCACAAACTATCAAGACATTTCACGTAAATTCACACCGAGGGATAGTCACTAATGAAACTGGTTCGTTACGGCGATAAGGGTGCAGAAAAGCCTGCACTCATGGATGCAGATGGCATGTTGCGCGACTTGTCAGCGCATGTTGCTGATATCAATGGGGCCGCTTTGTCGGACGCGACGTTGGCGACATTGCGCGCCCTTGATGCTGCAAGCCTGCCGATAGTTGAGGGCCGCCCGCGCATCGGTGCTTGTGTTGGCGACATCGGGAAGTTTCTTTGTATTGGGTTGAATTTCTCGGATCATGCGGCTGAGGCCGGTATGGACATCCCCGCCCATCCGATCCTGTTTTTCAAAGCGAACTCGGCCGTTGTGGGTGCTTATGATGACGTCATCATGCCGCGCGGGTCGGTGGCGACCGATTGGGAGGTGGAGCTTGGCGTGGTGATCGGCCGCGAGGCGAAATATGTATCGGAGGCTGACGCGCTGGACTATGTCGCGGGCTATTGTATCGTGAATGATGTCTCCGAGCGCGACTATCAGACCAAGCTTACGGGCCAATGGACCAAAGGTAAATCTTGCGACACATTTGGCCCGACTGGCCCTTATCTCGTCACCCGTGACGAGGTCCCTGATCCGCAGAACCTAGCTATGTCATTGGACGTGAATGGCAAGCGGATGCAGACCGGTAACACGGGTACGATGATATTCTCTGTGGCGCAAATTATCGAGCATTTGTCGTCACTTATGACGCTTCATCCGGGTGATGTGATCACCACCGGCACGCCTCCGGGTGTCGGCATGGGCATGAAGCCTGCGCCTGTTTACCTCAAGATTGGCGACGTGATGGAGCTGTCGATTGAAGGCCTAGGCCAGCAGCGCCAAGTGGTCGGTCAAGACGCCTAATTTCGCTTGAGAAGTTCGAGATAAAGGGCGGCGTGGTCAAGATCTGCGTCGCCCATTTCATTGCAGAGCACCGCGAAACGCGTTTGGATCTCGGCAGACATCGGCAAGGTAAGTGACAGTTTTTCCGCTTCTTCCATGATGTTGTTCATGTCCTTAAGTTGGGTCGCAGCCCGGCCTCTGGCAGTAAGGTCGTTGTCCGTCATACGCGCGCCGTGTAGCTGCAAAATAGTGCTATCGGCAAAGCCGCCTTTGAGCGCCAGCCGCACGGCGGCAGGATCAGCCCCGCCTTTCTGCAACAGCAACATTGCCTCGGCTACGGCCCCGATTGTGATGCCAACGATGCCTTGGTTTGCGAGTTTTGCAAGTTGCCCCGTGCCAGATGGGCCGACGCGGGTAGGGGTGCCTAGGCAGCGCAAGACGGGCGCCGCTTTGTCGAAAATAGCGCTGTCGCCGCCCACCATAATCGCCAACGTCGCGGACTCGGCCCCCGCTGTTCCGCCAGAGACGGGTGCGTCGAGGTGTGGGACTTGGTGTTGTTTCAAAAATGCGGCTTGAGCGCGGGCTTCGTCGGGTTTGACAGATGCCATTTCGATCCAAATTTGACCTTTGCGCAATGTGGAAATGACGGTGTCGCCACACATGACTTGGGATGTCGCACCACCGTCGGCCATCATCGAAATGATGATACCCGCGCCTTCTACGGCCTGTCCTGCAGTCGGTTGAATGATGGCTCCATGCGCTGCAAGTGGTTGCGCCTTTGTAGCGGTGCGGTTCCAGACCTGAACCTGATGTCCCGCCGTCAAAAGGTTACGCACCATCGGTGCCCCCATCAGTCCGGTGCCCAAAAAAGCGATGATTGGTTGCGTCATTGTGACCTCATTGATTTATGTTTGGGGCGCGAGCCAACCTTTGTAGTGCACCATCAGCCCAACCAAAGGCAGTGAAAGTCGCACATCAAACCGAAACCGTCCGTGTTCATCTTGATTTTCGCGGGCTTGGGATTGAGGCGCAAGCGCCAACGGAAGCGGGATGCGCCCCAATCGCCACTTTTTTACGGGCATTTCGATCCCTTTTGGCGTCGCGGTGATGCCAAGCACAAATGTAAATGGTCCGAATGTTTCGGTGAATTCACCGTCTTTCTGGTGGCTCAGGACAGACGACATGATGCTGTCGGAAAATATGCGGGTCCAGCGCTCGCGCGGGTGGCCATGATAATTCAAAAAGCGGTCGACCCTGACCTTAACTGGCACGTTCGACCCCGCGGCAGGGAAACCGAAAAGCCGCATGGCGACCTTGGCGATCAGATGGTTTCCTGTCTCTATGTCGGCTCTGCCGGTCCAAACAGGCGCTGCGGTTTGTGCGTGAAAATCTTGCACGGCACGGGGCAGTGTTTGGTATGTTTTTGGAGAAAGGTAGGTCTCGAAAATGCTATCATCAATTTTGGCATAATTGGTTTCTGTGTCGATCTCGTAGGGGGCCATTTGTGCGAGGATTTGCGGCAGCGCTACCTGCTGGTGGCTGAGCATGGCACCTTTTGGGACGATTCCATCGCGTAGATTTTGCAAAGCTGCTGCGGCAGGCAGGATCGGGATATTCGGGCCGTGATCGTTGCTGGCGACAAGTGACCAAGTCGCGATGCAAAAGACGCCTTGTGCATCCAGTCCGCTGATTTTGACCATCATTCCCCCGCAGTCTGAGGTCGCCAGACGTGTAACCTTACGTGCTCGTAACAGGAGAGGAATGAGAGGGCTGAGATCTCCGATCAGTTTTCGCTTGCGAAGCTGGGCGAGTGTTTCGACGCCAAATTGTTCGATACGGGATTCAAGCCCTGCCGAGAAACTGATGCGGGATTTCACCTTGAATTGATTCCCCAAGTATTCCGCGTCGTAGGTTTCGACCAAGGCGACCCTGCGTTTTCCCAGCTTTGGAATTACGACGGATTGCGAGGTTGTCCATCCGATCGCGTTGTCGCGTTTCCCGTCGCGCCAGATGGGAATGGATTTACCCGCGTAGCTGAGGATTGCTGCGATAACAGATTGGCCAACCTCGCTTTTGCCTCCAGGTGTGATGCAGATATCAATGGAATCGACCCGCTTCCAATGGGCTGCAATGTGATTGGTTACACATGTAGACAGGGTAGGGGTGGAACTAGCGCCGGTCATCGCGGAAACGCCGTTTTTGACTGCGAGATGCCCTAGGTTGATTGCAAAACCAGCGAGATAGTCACGGGCGTCTGCAAGGTCTATGAGATGTGCGCCCGACCCCAGAATTGCACGTGCGCTGTCGTAGTTTGCTGTTTGGAAGGGCCCTGAACAGTCGATGACGGCGAATGGCTGAAGGTTGTTCAGTTGCGCGGCGAGGTTCTTGGCGTGATCAAGCGCTATGCCACGGACATGTGATTTTTCGGTGTTTTGATTGAGGTAGGTTGCCAGCTGTTCTGCTTTCGCTTGGCTGCGTGAAGAGACAATCAGGTTGATCCCGTCGACGTCCGCAAGATGTGCCGCTAGCCGTTTTCCAAAAACGCCAGTCCCGCCAATGATAAGAACACGCGTATTGGTCATAAGATAAACCTATGCTTATTGTCGGCTGTGGGTAGGGTGCACATCTGTTTGCGCCCAAAAATGCGGTATCTGTTTCTGGCGATCAAATTGTAGGCGCAATCTCGTAAGGGTTTGGGAATGATCCGACCTATTGCACCCAGTTTTGCAGGCCCGTTTAAATGTCGTGAAAGTGCGATAACAGCATCTGAGGCTTGCAGCGCAATCCCGTTTTCGATGAACAGAAAGGTGCTGGGATTTTTTGGATCGAGACCGTTGTCGCGGATCAATTGCTGTCCTTGAGGCGACTGAAGTGCCACGAAAGTGATGCTGGGGCTTTTCTCATGCTTCAGCGTATAGTTGACGCCCGCGTCGCATAAGACGCATTGGCTGTCGAACACCCAGATTGCTGGCTTGTCAC
This sequence comes from Loktanella sp., assembly GCA_024686085.1. Classification (GTDB taxonomy): domain Bacteria; phylum Pseudomonadota; class Alphaproteobacteria; order Rhodobacterales; family Rhodobacteraceae; genus Yoonia. Next base: position 6,077 of record JAIBDT010000029.1, on the reverse strand, counting down.
TGTCAGGCACTATTTGCTGTCCTCAAAGATTGCATCTTGGTGGATTAACTGGCCGAATAATTTGCTTTTTAGAGACAAAGAAAACCGGAACTTTCCATCCGCGAGGTCATGGTGACCGACGACCAAAGCGCCCGGACTAAGGTGCTTGGGCAGCCGCACGCGGCGACCAAGAATAGACAAGAAGTAGTGATCGCTTTTGAAGAGCAATGCGGTTTCGCTGGCCTCTACTTTCAGTGCCATGCCGATACCGTAGCCGATGTATTCCTCAAGGCCGGTTGGCCCTGCAAATCGTTTAGAGCTGTGAACCACCTGTGGAAAGCCAGACTGTCGGCCATATTGGCGGACCCAAAATTGTCCGTCTCCAGCGATGTCTTCGGTGACAATCACAACGGCAGGCCGGCCAACGCTGCTAAGGTCATAGGGTAGGGGTGCGCCGATAAGGCGGGCGGCTTGGGCGAAAACACGCCCCGCCCAATTCATCTGCATCGCGCTGACAATCCCTTGATAGGTAACGCTATCGCCGCCTCTGACCCGTTTACCGAACCGCTGGCGGATGGTGGCAGGCAGGCGGTTCCAGTTTTTTGGGCCGACAAGAATGTGAAAGCGGCTGTCGGCAATTGGGAGGTCTGGATGCTGGATCTTGTTCATTTGCATAGTCTTACCCTTGCTGGGTTGTCAGGTGTTTCTGTAAAGACAGAAACGCAAGCGTAAAATGGTGAACTATTCCGTCTTTTTCCCTGTTAGCGTTAAGAGGGACACGACCTTGGCCCCCATTTTCATGAGGAGATTTAATTTCGCTTTTGGAACGCCAAGCATTTGAGAATACCAAGTATCGACAGTGCCCAGAAACTCTTGCATGTTTTTCATCCTTTGCAGGACCACAGGGTCAACGCCTGTTTCAGTTTCGGCAAGGGTAGCACATTCTGCAATCGCCCGGATTGCAGGGTCGATTTCACGTTCTTTACGACCTTCGGCCACCCGTGTTGCGATGTCCCATACATCAGTTATCGCCTCAAAGTGCTCGCGCCTGTCGCCCGAAACGGGGACGCGGCGGATCAGTTTCCAGCTGACCAATTCTTTGAGGGAATTGGACACGTTTGAGCGTGCGATGCCTAATTCTTCGGAAATCTGTTCCGCGTTCAGTGGGGCGACGCTAAGATACAAGAGCGCCTGAATTTGCGCCACAGAACGGTTTACGCCCCATTGGCTGCCCATGTCTCCCCAATACAAAATGAATTGGGATTTTGCGGAGGGAATCGATATGTCTTTAATTTCTGTCATAACAGAAATATCAGATATTTGTGGATGAAAGTCAATGAGAACTGTTTGCACGCCCTGTCGGGCATCGATATTGCACGCGAGATCATCATGGTTTGAGTATCTGGAAATGGCCCCCCCTGCCGCGTTGCGCAAGTGATGCGCATGGTCGCACGATACAACTGGTAGACTGTGCATTGAAACAATTGACGTTAGCTATTGGTAAAGTACCCCGTTGCGCCCTATTTCTTGTTTAACGCAACAAGACGAAGGTATGTTTCAATGAAATACGCGAAGACCCCAGAAGCTATTGCGAAGCTGACCCCAGAGCAGTTCCGCGTCACCCAGCAGAACGGGACAGAGCGCGCAGGCACTGGTCCGCTGAACGCGAATAATGAGGTTGGTATCTATGTCGATATCGTTTCAGGCGAGCCGCTGTTCGCGTCTTCCGACAAGTTTGAGAGCGGCTGTGGCTGGCCCAGCTTTACAAAGCCGATTGTTGACGAGCATGTCGCAGAGTTGACGGACAATACCCACGGCATGGTCCGCGTTGAAGTCCGGTCCAAATACGGTGACAGCCATCTTGGTCACGTCTTCAACGATGGCCCCCGAGATAAGGGCGGACTGCGCTACTGTATCAACTCCGCCAGCCTGCGGTTCATCGCTAAGGCTGATATGGAGGCCGAAGGCTACGGCGAATTTATCAATCAAGTGGAGGACATCTAGATGACGGAACGTGCAATTTTCGCAGGCGGCTGCTTTTGGGGTATGCAGGACCTGATCCGCAAGCTCGACGGTGTAGTTTCCACTCGTGTTGGTTATACGGGCGGCGACGTGGCGAATGCCACCTACCGCGACCACGGCACCCACGCTGAAGGGATCGAAATCGTCTTTGATCCGTCCAAAACCAGCTACCGCAAGCTTTTGGAATTCTTCTTCCAAATCCACGACCCTTCCACGCCCATGCGCCAAGGCAACGATCGCGGCATGTCCTACCGCTCTGCGATCTACTACCTCGACGAGGACCAACGGCTTGAGGCCTTGAACACCATCGCCGACGTCGACGCATCCGGTCTCTGGCCAGGTAAGGTCGTTACGGAGGTCGAAGCGGCCAGCGATTTCTGGGAGGCAGAGCCAGAGCATCAAGACTACCTAGAACGCCTGCCCAACGGCTACACCTGCCACTTCATCCGCCCTGATTGGGTACTGCCAAAGCGGGAAGCGGCTGAGTAACCCACTTCACGGGAAGGAAAACGCGTGATCCGGACGTCCGCCCTCATTTACTTTACGATCTGCTTGAGCGTGGTGCTTTTCCACGTCTGCATGATCGCAGGGGCGCCTTGGGGGCGGCTCACTCAGGGTGGCGCCAACGCAGGAAAGCTACCTGCACGAGGACGTATCGCTGCGGGCTTCGCGGCGCTACTCATGCTCGCGATGGGTCTGTCGATGATATCAGCGGCAGGTTTCACGCCAAACTGGCCGATCTGGACAGGATGGACCACGCTGGCACTGACGGTGATCTCTGTCATCGCCAATCTCGCCACACCGTCGATAGCAGAACGAAAGCTTTGGGGCCCAGTGACCATTATCATGCTAGGCCTCGCCACCTTTGTCATGGTCTCTCTTTAAGCAGAACATTGATCAAAATCGACAATCTATCCCGCCGGCACGATGTGCGTTTATGGTTAGTGATCCAAAAGACAACGTGGTTTACGCCGATTTCCAAGCCAAATAGTGTCATGGTGGGGACCCCAATCTGGACCCTGCCTTCCCCACAAGAACGAAGGACTACTCCATGACCACATCCCTACTAAAGTTTGGTTTTGACAATACCTATGCACGCGATCTGGACGGTTTTTATGTCTTGTGGCAGGGCGAAGATTTTCCAAACCCCGAAGTGCTGTGTGTGAATATGGCTTTGGCAAATGATTTGGGCTTGGACACGAATGCATTGCGCACGCAGGCAGGAGCAGATGTCTTGTCGGGCAAGGCTACCGCCGATGGCGCAACCCCCCTTGCGATGGCGTATGCAGGGCATCAGTTTGGTGGGTTCTCAGCCCAATTGGGCGATGGTCGTGCGATGCTGTTGGGCGAAATTCTCGATGCGCAAGGTCAACGTTTTGACCTCCACCTCAAAGGCTCTGGCCGCACCCCGTTTTCGCGCGGCGGAGATGGTAAGGCGGTCCTTGGGCCCGTCCTGCGCGAGTATCTGATGGGTGAGGCGATGCACGCATTGGAAGTGCCTACGACCCGCGCATTGGCTGCGGTCACAACCGGTGAACAGGTCATGCGCGAAGGTATAAAGCAAGGCGCGGTGCTGGCGCGTGTGGCGTCGAGTCATTTGCGTGTCGGCACGTTTCAGTTCTTTGCTGCGAGGCAAGAATGGGCTCGTGTGCGGCAGTTGGCCGACTATGCGATTGCGCGACACTATCCAGAGTTGTTGGCTGTTGAGGACAAGTATTTGGCGTTTCTGTCTGCTGTCGCTTACCGTCAGGCTGCATTGGTCGCAAAGTGGTTGCAGATCGGTTTTGTGCATGGCGTGATGAACACTGATAATATGGCAATCTCGGGCGAAACCATCGACTATGGTCCTTGCGCGTTTGTTGACACTTACGATGCCGGGGCCGTGTTTAGCTCGATCGATCGCAACGGGCGCTATGCCTTTGGCAACCAACCGGCGATTGCGCAGTGGAACCTGACCAGATTGGCCGAGGCGCTGTTGCCGCTGATCGACGAGAAGGATTCTGACAACGCGGTTCGTTTGGCAACGGATGAGCTCAATAGGTTTACTGACCATTATACGGAGGTTTGGACTGCGGGTATGCGCGCGAAGATCGGGCTGCGCGGGGCTGAGGACGGCGACGTTGATTTGATCAATCACCTTTTCACCGCGATGGAAGGCGAGGGGGTGGATTATACGCAGTTTTTCCGCCGTCTGGCCGATGCGGTTGGCGGGTCGGATAATAGTGCGAAGGCATTGTTCGCAGATCAAACCAAATGTGTTGCTTGGCTTGCTGAATGGCGTGCACGGATCGCGCGTGACCCGCAGGATGCTGCGGCGCGGATCGCGATGATGAATGCGGTTAACCCGATCTATATTCCGCGCAATCATCATGTCCAAGAAGCATTAGATACTGCTGAAGCTGGCGACATGGCCCTATTCGAAACACTGCTGGGCGTGTTGGCAGACCCTTACAACAAACGCGAAGGCTTGGAAAAATACGAAGGTCCTGCACCCGATACTTTTGGACCTTATCAAACCTTTTGCGGCACTTAAGCCTAACCGAACGGGCATTAGATCAAAGGAAATGCAATGACCGAGATCACATTTGCCATCACCGGTTTTGACCTAGGAGCGGTTGCATTCCACGGCATCGAGAAGGACGTGGAGACGTCAGACGGTTATACCGCTAAGGTGGCAGTTTAAGATGGAAGGGGTGCAGGGGTCGTTGGAACTAGTTGTGTTCATTATTCTGAGCTGTGTCTTTGCCTATTCCTTACTGTCTCGCGCGATTACAAAGTCGATCCTGACCTTGCCGATCATCTTTGTCGGGATCGGGTACTTTTGCTCTGGGTTTTTGAACGAAATCGCAGAGCCTGAGCTGATGGCAAAAGGCAGCCGCCTATTGGCCGAAATCACGCTTGTCTTGGTTTTGTTTTCCGACGCGAGCCACGTGAGGTTTAAGTCGCTGCGCCAGAACTTCAACATTCCAGCACGCATGCTTGTTTTCGGGCTGCCGCTGACGGTCGGATTGGGAACTTTGACGGCGTTCTTACTAAATCCCGAAAGCGGAATGGCGATGGCCTTGTTAACTGCTGCGGTTCTAACCCCGACGGATGCGGCAATAGGGCAGACCGTCGTTTCAAGCGAGGATGTCCCAGACTATCTGCGTCAGACAATCAATGTGGAAAGCGGGTTAAATGACGGGCTTGTTTTACCATTCGTTTTGTTCGGTGCGATCCTTGCGGCGGCGGGTATGCAGGGGGCCACGACTGACGGACTGGCAGGAGCTGCGATCAAGCAAATCGTTGTGGGACCAATCGTGGGACTCGCGTTCGGACGGGGGTTTGCAAAAGCGATGGATCTCGCGCAAGATCGCGACCTGATGTTAGAGGCGTCAGGCGGCGTGGCATTTCTATCCGTTGCTTTCGCGGCGTTTGTCGGGGCCGAATTTCTGGGGGGCAACGGATTCATTGCCGCATTCGTCGGCGGTATGGTGTTTGGCAATACATACCGACATGAAATCCACCTTATCAGCGAATTTATGGAAGGCGTTGGCCAGTTGCTGACAATGTTTGCTTTCTTAGCGTTCGGCGTTTTGATGCTGCCTGACGGGTTAGCGCATATGACGTGGAAAGTTGTCGTGCTTGCGTTGCTGTTCTTGACAGTCGTGCGCATGCTGCCGATTTGGGTATCCTTGATTGGAACCGGGTTGGCGCTGCGTGAAAAGCTGTTTCTAGGATGGTTCGGGCCGCGCGGCATTGCGTCAATTTTATTTACGTTGATCATGATTGACGAGTTTGAATTCGCGGGCGAGCAAGAGCTATTGGCGTGTGTCTCTGTGACCGTATTTTTGTCAATTGTGCTGCATGGTATTTCCGCGGCCCCGCTGTCAAAGCGGATTGGACGCAAAGGCTGAGCATAGGTTAGGCGTCCCCCAGTGCAGAAAATACGTGAATTTTTTACTTTCCACAAACGGGATTAAAGCCACCGGCTTCCAGCCGGTCCGCTTTAGCGTAATGTACTATAATCTTCCCTCTCATTTTTAAGACCCAGCGAAGCGGTAAGGGTCTTAAAAATGAGAGGGAAGATTATGATC
>JAIBDT010000101.1 GCA_024686085.1 Loktanella sp. | reverse complement strand
TGATCTTGTGATCGACTACAAAACCGAGAATTTTGATGAGGTCATTTCCGACTACGACGTCGTGTTCGATATGGTCGGCGGCGACATCATGAACCGCTCTTTCAAGGTCTTGAAAAAGGGTGGGCATTTGGTGTCGATCAAAGGACAGGATACTGACGGCCTCGCGGCCCAGTATGACGTGAAATTCGATTGGTTCTTTATGCATCCCGACGGGGCGCAGTTGAAGGCACTGGCCGATCTGGTGACGTCTGGCGCCCTTAAACCGGTAATCGACAGCACGTTTAAATTCGCTGATGCTGCCAAGGCTTATGATCATTTGGCAGAAGGTCACGCGGTTGGCAAAATCGTGATTGATATGACCGTCTAAGTGATTGGTGGGGCAGGGTTAAACCTGCCCCAACCGATTTAGACTGACGTGCAGATGTACTTCATTTCCATGTAGTCATCCATGCCGTGGCGGCTGCCTTCGCGGCCAAGTCCCGACTGTTTCACGCCGCCAAAGGGGGCGACTTCGGTCGAGATGATGCCAGTGTTCACGCCAACGATGCCGTATTCCAGCGCCTCGGCGACCTTGGTCACGCGGGACAGGTCTTTGGCGTAGAAATAGGAGGCGAGGCCGAAGATCGTGTCGTTTGCGAGTGCGATCACATCGTCCTCGTCTTCAAACTTGAACAGCGGCGCGAAGGGTCCGAAGGTCTCGTCGACGCTGACCATCATTTCTTTGGTCGCGTTGGTCACGATTGTCGGCTCGTAGAACAACCCACCCAGCGCGTGCGGCTTGCCACCGGTGAGGATTGTGCCGCCTTTGGACAGCGCGTCGTCGAGGTGCTCTTGGACTTTCGCCACGGCGGCCTGTTCGACCAGCGGGCCAGTGGTGATCCCGTCAGAGAGACCGTCTCCGACCTTCAACGCCTCTACCGCAACCTTCAGTTTCGCCGCGAATTCATCGTAGACGCCCGCCTGCACGTAGATGCGGTTCGCGCAAACGCAGGTCTGGCCGTTGTTGCGGAACTTGCAGGCGATGGCGCCGATGACGGCCTCGTCAAGGTCCGCGTCATCAAACACGATGAAGGGCGCGTTGCCGCCCAGTTCCATCGAGCATTTCATGACCTGATCGGCGGCTTGTTTGAGCAGAATGCGCCCGACTTCCGTGGAGCCTGTGAAGGATAGTTTGCGCACAATCGGATTTTCGCAGAACTCTTTGCCCACGTCCGAGGATTTGGTTGAGGTCACGACGGATAGCACACCTTTTGGCACACCGGCCTCTTCCGCCAATTTCGCCATGGCGAGCGCGGAAAGCGGGGTCAGGGACGCAGGGCGCACAACGAAGGAACAGCCAGCGGCAAGTGCGGGCGCCACTTTACGGGCGATCATCGCGTTGGGGAAGTTCCACGGGGTGATTGCGGCGGCCACGCCAATCGGCTGGCTGATCACGGTGATGCGTTTGTCGGCCATGTGTCCGGGAATCGTTTCGCCGTAATTCCGCTTGGCTTCTTCGCCAAACCACTCAACGAAGGACGCGCCGTAGGCGACCTCTCCACGGCTTTCGACCAGTGGTTTGCCTTGTTCTGCGGTCATGATGATTGCGAGGTCTTCTTGATTTTCCATCATCAGATCGAACCATTTGCGCAGCACTTTTGCGCGCTCCTTGGCGGCCAAAGCAGCCCATGCTTTTTGGGTTCTGTGAGCTGCATCAATGGCTTGGGTGATTTCAGAGCGATCTAGATCGGCCACCGTCGCGATGACATCACCGCGCGCTGGATTTGTCACATCAAAAGTTTTGCCGCTTTTGGCATCTACCCATTCGCCGCCAACAAAGGCTTGGGTGCAGACCAGATCAGGTCGTTTGAGCATTGATTTCAAGTCGGTTGTTGCATCTAGCATGATATTCTCCAATTCCGTTGGCACTATCTGAACAGTCAAGTTAGCCTTGGTAAAGTCAAAAGCTACGGGTGCGCGCAAAATGGATATGGACGACAGATTTTCCAATGGGGCATATATCCCGAATGGGGCGGACTATCCTGAGAAATGGGCGCGCTTGGCGGCGGAGTTTCGCACCACCGCTAAGGCCGATTTGGATGTGTCTTATGGCCCGAGTGCGCGTCAGGTCATGGATATTTTCCACCCTGAAGGTACGCCTGAGGGCACGGTGGTTTTTGTGCATGGCGGCTATTGGGTGGCGTTCGATAAATCCTACTGGTCGCATTTGGCGGCGGGGCCTTTGGGGCACGGCTGGTCGGTGGTGATGCCTTCTTATGATTTGTGCCCCGATGTGCATGTGTCTGACATTACCCAGCAGATTGAGTCGGCGGTGCGCGGTTTGCAGGGACCTTTGCGCCTGACGGGACATTCTGCGGGGGGGCATTTGGTCGCCCGACTGGCGGGGATGCCTGATGTCGTCCGGGTTTTGCCGATTTCGGCTGTGGCGGATTTGACACCGCTTTTGCAGACGAAGATGAACGCGGATTTGCGGCTGTCGGAGGACGAGGCCTTTGCCGAAAGTCCCGTGAACCTGCCCCCGCCGAATGTGCCTGTAACGGTGTGGGTTGGCGGCGATGAGCGCCCTGTTTTCCAAGAGCAGGCCAAGCAATTGGCGGATGCTTGGGGTGTGGATTTGGTGGTGTCCGAGGGTGAGCACCATTTCAACGTGATTGAGCCGCTGGCCGACCCTGATAGTCCGCTTGTGAAGGCGCTGCTTAGCTAAAGGTACGGGCGTAGCAGGCAGGGGTCTCGAAAGGGCTTGAGCGTGCCGCATAAATACCGCGCGCGATTGCGCGGGCCATGCAGGTTGCCGCTGCGTGACCGAGATAAATTAAATCATCACACTCTATGTCGCCGTGACTTGCAGCAAATATCAAATCCCCGTCCATTGGCGTATGGCTGGGAATTAGCGCCCGCGCATAGCCATCGTGGGCGGCGGTCGCGAGGCGGGTGCACTGTGCTTGGGTCAGTGTCGCATTGGTGGCCACGATCCCGATGGTGGTGTTTTGCGCGTGTCCTTTGGTCTGCGGCCGCCCTGTGGGGTAGGTGGGCGAGGGGCCGAGATTGCCAAATTCGCCGTTTTCTTCAAAGGGTGCCGCCCAGAAATGCGGTCCATCCCCAACGGTTGCCGAGCCGAGCGCGTTCACAGCGACGAGGGCGCCGACGACTACCCCGTTTGGTAGCGTGCAAGACGCGGACCCGAGCCCGCCTTTGAGAGTCGCCGTGGTCGCGCCAAGACCTGCGCCAACGGTCCCGATCGCGAAATCGGTCGCTGCGTTTTCAAAGGCAATGCGACCAAGAGCGTTGTAAGGGTTTGATGCCCAGTTTTTGTCGCCACCGTTCAACAGATCAAACAGGATCGCGGCGGGCACGATCGGAACGGTGACATCGCCTACGGCAAAGCCGCGACCGTCGCGGCGCAGAGCGTCTGTCACGCCTGAGGCGGCGTCTAGCCCAAAGGCGCTGCCTCCAGATAAGACCAGCGCATCAACGGTTTGCACTGTTTTATCGGGTGCAAGTAGGTCTGTTTCGCGTGTGCCTGGTGCGCCGCCCATGACGTGTACGCCGCAGGTAAAGGGTGTGTCCGCCGTGAGCACAGTGACCCCCGATTTAAGCGCCGCATCATGGGCGTGGCCGACCCTAAGGCCCGCGATATCCGTGATTAAATTGCGCATGGATTTGTTCCGATTGCTTTAAACATCAACGACATAAGGGCCTAAGTAGTACAGTTTGGGCGCGTGGCCCAGAACGTATGGGAACCCGCCAAAAGCGTCTTCGGTGATGATGATCAGCGTGTTGACACCTTTGATCTTGGCAATGGTGCGCCCGACTTCATCTGGGGGAAGGAATTCCGACAAGCGTGGCTCTACATTTTTATAGACCACCTCGACAAAGCCGGTGTCGATGTATGCGCCGGGTTGGTCGATGGTAATTTGCTCTGGCGTGTTCCCGTCGGTTTGAAAGCAATAGGCCATTGCCGCATCGACGGTCTCAAAGTCACCGCAGAGCAAATGCAGGCGCAGTTTTCCTTCGGGCAGTGCGGGTGGTAGGTCAGGCTGCGGTATCCGTTTGAAATAGTTCAGAAATTTTTGAAGCGCTGACATGGCTATTCCGCTGTTGTTTCATCTTGTTCAGAAGGGTGCACTGGATGGCTGCGTGTGTCACCCCCTGACGGCTGCGGAATCGCTTGATCGGGACCGCAATTGCGCCTACCAAACCCATGAGCAAGCAACGATGGCGTCGTTGCGGGTGGCTGACACCGCTTGGCAGAAATGCCCTCGTCCTGAACGCCGGGACCTTTCGGGGTCGAATGCATTTGATCCCACCAATGTGAGGTCTATGACTATGACAAGCCGTCCACAGTTTTACCGTTTTCATCAGGGCGCCGAAGTGCTGCCCTTTGCCCCGTCCGAATATGACGCCCGCCTGCTGGGCCTGCGTCAGATTATGTCTGATAAGGGTGTAAATGCTGCCGTTTTTACCTCGATGCATAATATCGCGTATTATTCAGGTTTTCTGTACTGCGCCTTTGGCAGGCCTTATGCGCTGGTCGTGACCCCGACTGAAAGCGTGACAATCTCGGCGGGCATTGATGCGGCCCAGCCTTGGCGTCGCTGCCACGGTGATAACATTACCTATACCGATTGGGAGCGTGACAACTATTGGCGCGCGATTTTGTCGATCGCCGGATCTGGCGCGGTCATTGGTATGGAAGGCGATCACCTGACATTGGTCCAAAGCCAGAAGTTAGAGGCGTTTCTTGCCCCAAAACAGGTTGTTGATATTGCGCCCGCCACGATGGTCCAGCGCATGAAGAAATCACAGGCCGAGTTGGATTTGATCCGCCATGGGGCGGGTGTCGCCGATGTCGGTGGCTATGCCATTCACGAGGCGGCGCGCGCGGGCGTGCGCGAGATTGATGTCGCGATGGCTGGCCGTGATGCGATGGAGTTGGAGATTGCGAAGCGCTTTCCCGATGCCGAATACCGCGATACATGGGTGTGGTTCCAGTCGGGGATCAACACGGATGGCGCACATAACCCTGTGACGTCTCGTGTGTTGGAGCGCGGCGATATTTTGTCGCTGAACACATTCCCCATGATCAGCGGGTATTACACCGCGCTTGAGCGCACGATGTTTGTTGAAGAAGTTGATCCTGCGAGCCTGAAGATTTGGGAGGCCAATGTTGCAGCCCATGAATACGGCATGAGCTTGCTTGTTCCGGGTGCGAAGTGCTCTGATATCACCGCCAAGATCAATGATTTTTTTGAAGAACGCCAGCTGCTGCAATACCGCACGTTTGGCTATGGCCACTCGTTTGGAGTTTTGTCGCACTACTACGGGCGCGAGGCAGGTCTGGAACTGCGCGAAGATATCGACACGGTTCTGGAGGAAGGTATGGTGATTTCAATGGAACCGATGCTGACAATTCCAGAGGGCACACCGGGTGCTGGGGGTTACCGCGAGCATGACATTTTGTTCATCACCAAGGACGGAAACGAGGATATCACCAAGTATCCCTATGGACCTGCGCAGAATATCGTCTCGTAATCACAAAAATGTGGGGGCGTGTATGTCACGCCTCCGTGTTTTTCGGGGCTGATTTTGGCGGTTGAATTG
>JAIBDT010000009.1 GCA_024686085.1 Loktanella sp. | reverse complement strand
GCCACGCAACGCAGGCACGTCACGTTCGCCTGCCGCAATCGCATCCAGATCTGCGCTCGAGGCGATCAGCTTGGCCGCGACCGATTCATTCTCGGAAATCGATTTCAGCAGCACGCGCAACATATCCGCCAAGGCAGGGTTTACCTGTAGCTTTGCGCGGCTCAGGTCTGGCTTTGGCAGACTGTCATTCGGTGCGTCAAGGCCCGCTTTCACTGCTGCCAGAATACCCGCAGCGATGTCGCCGCGACGGGCTTCGCGCAGCAAAAGACGGGATCGGCTAAGGTCTTGCTCTGATGCGGGCTTTGTCGACGCAATTTCGACCAAAGCATCATCTTTATAGACGCGGCTGCGCGGAATGTTGCGCTCTTGGGCGTAAATCTCACGGAAACGGGCCAATTCTCGGACAATCCCCAAGAAACGACCAGAGTTGGTGCGCGTTTTCACACGGCGCCATGCCTCTTCAGGGTCTGCCAGATACGTGGCCGGATCATTCAAAACGGCCATTTCTTCGGCCACCCATTTCTTGCGACCGGATTTGTCCAAACGCGCCGACAAATATTCATAGATATCGCGCAAATGGGTCACGTCAGCGACCGCATATTTCGCCTGCGCATCAGTCAAAGGACGGCGCGACCAGTCGGTAAAGCGCGACGATTTATCCAAGTCAGACTTACAAATCTTCCGGACCAAGGTCTCATAGCCGACCTGTTCGCCAAAACCACAAACCATCGCGGCCACTTGCGTGTCGAACAATGGCGTCGGGATGACGCCCTCATCGACAAAGAAAATTTCCAAATCTTGGCGAGCTGCATGGAAAACCTTGACCACACCGACGTCTGTAAACAGATCGTAAAGCGGCGCCAGCGACAATCCATCCACCAATGGATCAACCAGCACAGCGTCGTCGCCGTTTTCATCTTGATAGGCCAATTGGATCAGACAAAGCTTTGAATAATAAGTCCGCTCTCGCAAAAACTCTGTATCAACAGTCACATAGGCGCGCTTTGCAGCTTCTTTACAGAACGCGGCCAGCGCGTCGGTCGTCGTGATCGTCTTCATTTAAAATCCGTGTTTTTGCGCTTGAGCCTCAAAGTTGTGCCCTCATATGCGATTAGACGTGCAAATGAAAGGATTACGTCCCGAGACGCACAATTGTCCTGTCACCCTGCGCGTAACGGCGCAACACTGCCGGATACAGCTGATGCTCAAAGGGCAGCACTTTCGCAGCGAGCGTCTCTGCCGTGTCACCCGCCGATATCGCAACCGTGGCCTGCCCCAAAACGGGCCCACCGTCCAATTCGGCCGTGACCTCATGCACGGTGCAGCCATGTTCGGCATCCCCTGCATCAATCGCACGCTGATGGGTGTGCAACCCGCGATATTTCGGCAAAAGCGACGGATGGATGTTCAACATCTTGCCATCCCACTTTGCCATGAATTCAGGCGACAAAATGCGCATGAAGCCCGCCAAGCAAACGATATCGGGAGATGCCGCCAACAAGGTTGCGTGCAGGGCCGCCTCAAATGCGACGCGATCTTTAGGAAACTGCGTGTGATCAATGACTTGCGTCTCAATCCCTCGCGCCGCAGCTTTGGCCAGCCCACCCGCTTCTGGCACGTTCGATAGCACCAGAACAGGACGGCACGGATGGTCGCCTGTCATATCATCAACAAGCGACACCATATTCGATCCGCCCCCTGAAATCAGGATGGCGACCCGTTTCATGCAAGCGACCCAGTGTAACGCACGCCCGCACCTTGCGCGACAGTGCCGATCTCGAACACCTCGTGACCCGCAGCCGTAAACGCCGCCTTTGCCACATCAACTTTGTCAGCAGACACAGCGGCAACCATGCCAATACCACAGTTAAATGTTTTCAGCATCTCAGACGCTTCCAAACCACCTTGTGCGGCCAACCACTTGAACACAGGCAACAAGTCCCACGCATCCAGATTAATTTCAGCGCCCAAGTCATCAGGCAAAACGCGCGGCAGGTTCTCGGTCAAACCACCACCCGTGATATGCGCCAAGGCGTGAACAGTGTCCGCTTCGCTAAACGCAGCAACCGCGCCTTTGACATAAAGGGTCGTTGGGGCCAGCAAGGCCTCGCCCAATGTGCCCTCTCCAAATGGCGACGCATCGCCCCACCCAAGTCCAGACTTTTCAACAATCTTGCGGACCAACGAATATCCGTTGGAATGCACGCCGTTAGACGCAAGGCCCAACAAAACATCGCCCGCCACAACACCCCAAGGCAATTCCGTACCACGCTCCATCGCGCCCACGCTAAAGCCGGCAAGGTCGAAATCACCCGCAGGATACATACCCGGCATCTCGGCCGTCTCGCCACCGATCAAGGCACAGCCAGACAATTCACAGCCCTTGGCGATGCCATTGATGATGCGGGTAGCTTGATCCAGCTCCAGCTTGCCTGTGGCAAAATAATCGAGGAAAAACAGTGGCTCGGCACCTTGGCACACCAGATCATTGACGCACATCGCCACCAGATCGATGCCCACGCCATCAACATGCCCCGTATCAATCGCGATGCGCAACTTGGTGCCAACACCGTCTGTCGCGGCAACCAAGATCGGGTCTTTGTAGCCAGCACCCTTCAGGTCAAACAAGGCTCCAAAACCACCCAAGCCTGCCATCACACCAGACCGCGTTGTGCGCTTTGATGCGGGCTTGATCCGCTCGACCAAAGTGTTGCCAGCGTCAATATCAACGCCTGCATCTGCGTAAGTTAAGCCTTTGTCGGTCATCGCAATCATCCCCAGCAGCGAAAAATCTAGTCAGCCATTAGCCCAACCACCGTTTCGGTGCAACGCCATGCAGCGGCTCTACGCAAAAAATGCACAAGTCGCGCTCATGAAATCGGAACCATTTATCTAGACAGTGGTTGAGACTGCACGACAAACGGAGACACCTATGCGTATTCTGATCACCCTCGCCGTTCTAGCGTCCCCCGCAGTTGGGGCCGCCGAAACCATTGAATTTGAAGACGGTCCTTGGATCGCTATTCCTGCGGGCTATGACGTGACACCGATGCTTAGCCCTGCCGAGGAGATCAAAGCGATGGCAAATCTCGACGGTGATCCGACCGTGACAACAAAAGCAGAGATCAAAATGATTACATTGCTGTCGCAAATTCTGGGCACAGCACCCGTTTACGAATAATCTGGTCTTGACGATACCCGCCTGCCTGCTATCCCTCAGCCTCAGGGGGCCTGTAGCTCAACTGGTTAGAGCAGAGCGCTCATAACGCTTTGGTTGCGGGTTCAAGTCCTGCCGGGCCTACCACCTTCCCCTCGCAGCAAATCTCCGCATACAACCGTATACAACTCCCCTTTCACTAAACCTTAAACTGCGTTATGGCATGAACAAAATTCATACATGATGCGGAGGGACTGATGTCCAAAATTAAGGTAGCCAACCCAGTCGTTGAACTCGATGGCGACGAAATGACTCGGATCATTTGGGACTTCATCAAGCAAAAGCTAATCCTGCCCTATCTGGACATTGATCTCAAATACTACGACCTCGCAATGGAGGTCCGCGACGAAACCAACGACCAAATTACCATTGATGCGGCCGAAGCGATCAAGAAATACGGCGTTGGCGTCAAATGTGCGACCATCACGCCCGACGAGGCCCGCGTCGAAGAATTCGGCCTCAAGCAAATGTGGCGCTCGCCCAACGGCACCATCCGCAACATCCTTGGCGGTGTTGTCTTCCGCGCACCGATCATCTGTAAAAACGTGCCCCGCCTTGTGCCCGGATGGACCGACCCGATTGTTATCGGACGCCATGCATTTGGTGACCAATATAAAGCCACCGACTTCCTGATGCCTGGCCCAGGTAAGCTGACGATGAAGTTCGTCGGCGAAGACGGCACCGTGATCGAGAAAGAAGTCTTTGACGCCCCTTCCGCAGGTGTGGCCATGGGCATGTATAACCTCGACGATTCGATCCGCGACTTTGCACGTGCGTCCCTGAACTACGGGCTTGATGTGGGGTGGCCGGTGTATCTGTCGACCAAAAACACGATCCTCAAGGCCTACGACGGGCGCTTTAAAGACCTGTTCCAAGAAATTTATGACGCCGAATTTGCGGATAAATTCAAAGAGGCAGGTATCTACTACGAACACCGCCTGATCGACGACATGGTCGCTTCGGCGATGAAATGGTCGGGTAAATTCGTCTGGGCCTGCAAGAACTACGACGGTGACGTGCAGTCCGATACTGTGGCACAGGGCTTTGGCTCACTCGGCCTAATGACATCAAAACTGATGACGCCAGACGGAAAAATCGTCGAAGCAGAAGCAGCACACGGCACAGTGACACGCCACTACCGCCAGCACCAAGCAGGCCAAGCGACATCGACCAACTCGATTGCGTCGATTTTTGCATGGACTGGCGGACTTAAGCACCGCGCGAAACTTGATGACAACGCGCAATTGATGGGCTTTGCCGAAACGCTGGAAAAGGTGATCGTCGATACTGTTGAATCGGGCTTCATGACCAAAGACCTTGCGCTTTTGGTCGGCCCAGATCAGCGCTGGCTGACAACGGTTGGTTTCCTCGAGAAAATCGCCAGCAACCTTGACGCGGCGATGTAAATAAACGCACTTCCGACCTAATAACGGGGCCGCGAATTCGCGGCCCTTTTGACATGATTAAACGATAGAGACACAAAATGCCCGAAGCTGTGCAACCCGTCAGACACACATGGACCGAAGACATCCAAGGCCTTTCAATGGGCGTCTTCATGTGCGGTATCGGCGTACACTTGTTGACCAATCTGGGCCTGCTGACAGGGCAAACCGCAGGAATCGCGGTCATCGTGTCTTACCTGACCGGTTGGTCTTTCGGGGCGTGCTTCTTTGTGATTAACATCCCTTTCTACGTCTTGGCATGGATGCGCATGGGACCAGTGTTTACGTTGCGATCCCTGATATCAGTCACACTGCTGTCAGTCGTGACGACACTTCTCCCCTACGGCTGGACAGTTGGAACAATCGAACTGGGACTAGGTGCCATCATCTGCGGCAGCTTGGCGGGGGCCGGTCTCCTGATCCTCTTTAGACATAACGGCAGCATGGGCGGGATCGGGATCCTGGCGCTGCTCATCCAAGACAAAACAGGGTTTCGGGCGGGCTATGTGCAACTGGGCGCGGACGCGATTATCTTTAGTGTGGCGGTTTTCATCTTTCCGCTGCAAATCGTGGCATGGTCCCTTGTGGGGGCCGTTGTGACCAATATGATTATCGCTGTAAACCACAGACGTGACCGCTATATCGCAACCTGAAGAAAGCGACGCCAATGCCCGCGCATTACATTGCCCTGATCTTTGCAATCATCACCGAGACCATCGGCACAACCGCCCTGCAAGCCAGCGAACAGTTCAGTAAATTCTGGCCATCGGTCATCGTGGTCGTCGCATATGCCGCCTCTTTCTACCTTATGGCGCTTGCACTGAAAATTATCCCCGTCGGGATAGCCTATGCAATCTGGTCAGGATTAGGGATCGTTTTCATCGCCATGATCGGCTACGGCGTTTTCGGGCAAAAACTGGATTTCGCCGCGATTTTCGGGATGGGCATGATTTTGGCGGGGATTTTGGTTATTCATCTCTTTTCCGCAACGTCCACCCACTAAGATTGGCGGGTTAAAACCCATCGGACGTATTAGGACTTCCCTTTCAGCGCTTGGCGCGTTATCCGCGCGCTAAATTACGTGTCTGGCACACGTCCAATTCCGCAGAAAGCAAAGCACATGGAAATCCGTAACGTCGCTATTATCGCCCACGTTGACCACGGCAAAACGACCTTGGTTGACGAACTCCTCAAGCAGTCTGGTGTCTACCGTGAAAACGAAGCCACACAAGAACGCGCGATGGACAGCAACGATATCGAGCGCGAGCGCGGCATCACCATTCTTGCGAAAAACACATCTGTTGAGTGGAAAGGCATCCGCATCAACATCGTCGACACCCCCGGTCACGCCGACTTTGGTGGCGAAGTTGAACGCATCCTGTCGATGGTTGACGGTGTTGTGCTGCTGGTTGACGCCGCCGAAGGTGCGATGCCACAGACCAAGTTCGTGACATCCAAAGCGCTTGCGCTTGGCCTGCGCCCCATCGTTGTTGTGAACAAAGTCGACAAAGCAGACGGTGATCCTGACAATGCTGTTGACGAAGTATTCGACCTTTTCGCAGCACTTGAAGCAGACGACGACCAACTCGACTTCCCGACAATGTTCGCATCTGGCCGCGCTGGTTGGTGTGACGCGACGTTAGACGGCCCACGCAAAGACCTTAGCGCGCTGTTCGACATGATCGTGTCGCATGTGCCACCACCCGCGCAGCTGTCGCGCCGCGATGAAAAATTTCAGATGTTGGCGACAACCCTGTCCGCCGACCCGTTCATCGGTCGTATTCTGACAGGTCGCGTTGAAGCAGGCACATTGCGCGCTGGCGAAACGATCAAGTCGATGACACGCGACGGCGAGAAAATTGAACAATTCCGCGTCTCTAAAATCCTCGCGTTCCGTGGTCTTGGCCAACAACCAATCGACGTTGCAGAAGCTGGCGATATCGTCACAATCGCAGGCATGACCAAAGCGACTGTTGCAGACACACTTTGCGACCCAAGCATCGACGTGCCACTGCCAGCACAGCCAATCGATCCGCCAACCATCACGGTGACGTTCGGCATCAACGACAGCCCACTTGCAGGTAAAGATGGCAAAAAGGTCCAGTCACGCGTGATCCGTGACCGTCTGGCCAAAGAATGCGAAGTCAACGTCGCGATCAAAATCCAAGACACACCAGGCGGCGACGCGTTCGAGGTCTCTGGTCGTGGCGAATTGCAGATGGGCGTTCTGATCGAGAACATGCGCCGCGAAGGGTTCGAGCTTTCGATCTCGCGTCCGCAGGTTATCTTCACCGAAGTTGACGGTGTGCGCCACGAGCCAATCGAAGAAGTCACCATCGACGTGGATGACGAATACACAGGCTCCGTTGTCGAAAAACTGACTGGCCCGCGTAAAGGCGAGTTGATGGAAATGAAGCCAGCGGGCGCAGGCAAAACACGGATCATCGCACTGGTACCATCACGTGGCCTTATCGGCTATCACGGCGAATTCCTGACCGACACACGCGGCTCTGGCGTTTTGAACCGCCTGTTCCACGGAACTGCCCCTTACAAAGGCCCAATTCAGGGTCGTCGTCAGGGCGTTCTGGTCTCGATGGGCAACGGCACATCCGTTTCCTTCGCGCTTTGGAAGCTGGAAGATCGCGGCAAAATGTTCATCGGCGCACAAGAACCAGTCTATGAAGGCATGATTATTGGCGAACACAGCCGTGAAAACGACCTTGATGTGAACCCGTTGAAAGGCAAGCAGCTGACCAACGTGCGTGCATCCGGCACGGACGAAGCGGTGCGTTTGACAACACCAGTTACAATGTCCCTCGAGCAAGCAATTGCCTATATCGACGACGACGAACTGGTTGAAGTCACACCAAACTCGATTCGTCTGCGCAAGCGTTACCTCGACCCACACGAGCGTAAGCGCCACTCGCGCTCTGCAAGCTAAGCGGCAGCGTTAGACATAAAAAAGGCCGGTCCCAGTGATGGGGCCGGCCTTTTTATTTGTCCGATCAGAACGCACTAGTCGATTTCTTCAACGATACTTAATTCACGCTGGCTGGCACCTTTGGCAAAGCCAAGCGCCTCTTGATAGGCATCCGAATAATAGCAATCATGTGCCGCTTGCAGACTAGGGAAACGAGCGACAACATTGCGCTGACGCTCTGCGCCCTCAAGCTGCTCAAACTTGCCACCACGGGCCAAAAACACCCCACCATGATCGGCAATCGCAACGGTGGCACGCTTTGCGTATTCCGCATAGCGCGCCTCATCTGTAACCGTGACATGGGCAATCCAAAGTGCGGTCATGCTTTTTCCTCCAAAAATTGTTCAGCGTCTGCAATGGCTTGCGCGGCATTATCAGCCGAAGCACCACCACCTTGCGCCATATCAGGACGACCACCGCCGCCTTTGCCACCCAACGCAGGGACCGCAGCGCGCAGGATATCCACGGCCGAAACCTTATCGGTCAAATCGGCGGTGACACCGACCGCAATCGCCGCACGGTCGCCCGTATCAGCAATCAACAAAACCGCCCCACTGCCCATCTCGGCTTTCATGGCGTCGATCAGAGCAGGCAAATCCTTGCCCGTGACACCCTGCAACACCTGCGCTTGGAATGGAACGCCAGCAATCGTCTTGACTGCCGCTTCCGACTTTGCGCCGCCCGCCATCGCCAGTTCACGGCGCAACTGTCCAACCTCGTTGGTTAGCGCTTTGCGTTCGTCCATCAAGCCCTTCACACGGTCCGCGACCTCAGCAACCGGCGCTTTCAGCAACGCCGCAACATCCGCCAGACGCTGCGCCTGCGCGTCCAGATGGTCCAGGGCGGGTTTCCCGGTCAATGCTTCGATCCGGCGCACACCCGCACTTGACGCACTATCGCCCAGCAAAACAAACGCACCAATCTCGCCCAACTGGCGCACATGCGTGCCGCCGCACAGTTCGAGACTATAAGTATTCCCATCAGTGCCTTTGCCCGACCCAGCCAAACGACCCATCGACACAACACGTACCTCGTCGCCATATTTCTCGCCAAACAAAGCCTGCGCACCCAGCGCACGGGCATCGTCAGGCGTCATAATACGCGTCTCGACCTTGCCATTCTGGCGGATCAAAGCATTCACCTCGTCTTGAACCGCAGACATTTCACCTTCTGTCATGCCCTTGCCATGGCTAAAATCAAAACGCAGGCGATCAGGGGCATTCAATGACCCTTTTTGCGAAATGTGATCGCCCAAAGTGTTACGCAAAGCCTCATTCAGCAAATGCGTAACAGAGTGATTGGCTTGAATATCAGCACGACGGCCAGAATCCACGATCAATTCGGCACCCTGGCCCGCCTTGATCTCGCCCTCGGTCACCTCGGCCACATGAATGAACACGCCAGCCACTTTCTTAGTGTCAGTAATCTTGGCCACACCAGTCTCAGTCTTCAGTCGGCCTGCATCGCCCACTTGGCCACCCGATTCAGCGTAAAACGGCGTTTGGTTCAATACAATTTCAACCTTGCCATTCGCGGAGGTTGGCGTCGTACCATCAACCAACACCAGCGCCAGAACCTGCCCTTCAGCGGTCAATGTGTCATAGCCCAAGAAGTCTGTCGTGCCGTGGGCATCTGCGATATCGAACCAAACCGACGCATCAGCCGTTTCACCCGTGCCAGCCCAAGCCGCACGCGCCTTTGCCTTCTGCTCGGCCATAGCGGCGTCAAACCCGTCTGTATCAACCTCACGGCCTTTTTCACGCAAGGCATCTTGGGTCAGGTCCAGCGGGAACCCGTATGTGTCGTACAGTTTAAACGCCGACGCACCGGGCAGCGGTGCGCCCTCTGCCATCCCAGCCAATTCGTCATCCAACAGCTTAAGGCCACGGTCCAAAGTCTGTTTGAACTTCACTTCTTCGTTCAGCAATGTCTCTTCGATCAAACGCTGGCCTTGGCCCAACTCTGGGTAAGCAAGGCCCATCTGTTTGATCAATTCTGGCACCATCTTGTGCATGACAGGGTCTTTTGCGCCCAACAGATGCGCATGACGCATCGCACGACGCATAATGCGACGCAAAACGTAACCGCGACCCTCATTGGATGGCAGCACACCTTCCGCAATTAGGAACGACGTGGACCGCAAATGGTCAGCAATCACACGGTGATGCACGTTCTGGTCACCAAACGGATCCGTCGAAGTTGCATGCGCTGAAGCTTCCATTAATGCGCGGAACAGATCAGTGTCATAGTTGTCGTGGCTGCCCTGCAACAAGGCGGCAACACGCTCTAGGCCCATGCCTGTATCAATCGACTGCATCTCAAGGGCCTTCATCGACCCATCAGCAAACTGTTCGTTCTGCATGAAAACGACGTTCCAAATCTCGATGAAGCGGTCACCGTCTTCATCCGCAGACCCCGGAGGCCCACCCCAAATATGATCGCCGTGATCATAGAAAATCTCGGTGCACGGTCCACAAGGCCCTGTCGGCCCCATCTGCCAAAAGTTGTCGCTTGTCGCGATGCGGATAATCCGGTCCTCGGAGACACCCAGCTTTTTCCAAATCTCAAACGCTTCATCGTCGGTATGATAAACCGTTGTGATCAAACGATCTTTGTTGATCCCGAATTCCTTTGTTACCATATCCCATGCAAATGGAATGGCTTCCTCTTTAAAGTAATCTCCAAAGCTGAAGTTGCCCATCATCTCAAAAAATGTGTGGTGGCGTGCAGTATATCCGACATTATCAAGATCGTTATGCTTGCCGCCCGCGCGCACGCATTTCTGCGCGGATGTGGCGCGCTGATAGTCGCGAGTTTCAACGCCCGTAAACAGGTTTTTGAACTGCACCATGCCCGAGTTGGTGAACATCAATGTCGGGTCATTGCGCGGGACCAGTGGACTGGATGGCACAACTTCATGGCCCTGTTTTTGAAAGTAATCAAGGAAGGTGGAACGGATATCAGCAAGGCTGGTCATGTGCGTCTTTCAGCTATGAATTCTAGTTGCGATAGAAATACCCCCGTGGCCCCGCAGTGTCCACCAGACATGCAAAAAGGGCGCTGCATCTCTGCAAGCGCCCCAATTATTTCTAGATCGTTTGACCTAATCAGTCTTCCAGCATAGCCACGTCATCACCCTTATTGGCGGCCATATCGAAATCCAAACCGTGCGCAGCACGAATCTTGTCTTCGATATCCAAGGCAATCGCGGGGTTTTCCTTCAGGAACGTCTTTGAGTTCTCACGGCCCTGCCCCATGCGTTCGTCGCCATAGCTAAACCAAGCGCCCGACTTTTCTACGATGCCTGCTTTCACACCAAGATCCAGCAATTCGCCAGTTTTGGAAATACCCTCGCCATACATGATGTCAAATTCAACCTGCTTGAACGGTGGTGCCACCTTGTTCTTCACAACCTTTACGCGGGTCGCGTTGCCCACGACTTCATCACGGTCCTTAATCGCACCGATACGGCGGATATCCAGACGGACAGAGGCGTAGAATTTCAACGCATTACCGCCAGTTGTGGTTTCAGGCGAGCCGAACATCACACCAATCTTCATCCGGATTTGGTTGATGAAAATCACCATGCAGCCAGAGCGATTGATCGATCCGGTCAGTTTGCGCATCGCTTGCGACATCAGTCGTGCATGCACACCAACAGAGCTATCACCCATGTCGCCCTCTAGCTCAGACTTTGGCGTCAGCGCAGCAACAGAATCGACAATGACCATGCTGACTGCACCAGAGCGCACCAACGTATCCACAATCTCCAACGCTTGCTCGCCCGTGTCAGGCTGCGAGATCAGAAGTTCATCCAAATTCACGCCAAGCTTTTTGGCATACTGCGGATCAAGCGCGTGCTCGGCATCTACAAAGGCACAAACGCCGCCTTTTTTCTGCTCTTCGGCAATCGCGTGCAGCGTCAGGGTCGTTTTACCCGACGATTCCGGGCCGTAAATTTCGATCACGCGGCCCTTTGGCAGGCCGCCGATCCCAAGTGCGATATCAAGGCCCAAAGACCCCGTGCTTGTCGCTTCAATCTCTGGCATCTGGTTCTGGCCACCGAGCTTCATGATAGAGCCCTTGCCGAACTGGCGCTCGATCTGCGCAAGCGCGCTTTCAAGTGCTTTTTCTTTTTCTGCCGTCTTTTTATCTGTCATTTTTAAAAGCTCTGCCGTTGCCATTGTTCTTATCCTTATTCCACACCCAGCGACGGGCGACAATTGGTGGTTTGTTCCGCTTATGTTCTTGTTAACTAATGTGACCAAAACAAGAACATTGCAACTAAAATCTTCACCACCCATCATCTTTCATTGGTGGTTAATATCAAATGAATGCGTTAGTTTACTGATGAAACGACACGAAAGGTGCCTGTCAAATGCTTGTTTTCAGGAAAGAAAATCTTGTTTTCCTTGCTGTTCCAAAAACTGGAACAACTGCAATCGAAGGGGCTTTGGCACCACGTGCATCAATGGTTTTGCGCGATCCGCCGATCCTGAAACACTCTGCCGTGTACCGCTATAACCGATTCCTTAAGCCCTATTTTGTGCAAGCGGGCGGTCAAACGCCCTAAACATTTGCCGTCGTGCGCCACCCGATTGACTGGCTGTCCAGTTGGTATCGCTACCGGCACCGCGACGATCTTGTCGGCCACGCCAACAGCACACGCGACGTGACATTCGACGATTTCGTGCTTGAATATTGCAAAGGAAAACCCGCGCCGTTTGCCGCTGTTGGGTCACAAGCCAAGTTCATCTTAAACGGCGACGGTACTTGTGGCGTCGATTACCTGTTCCGCTACGAGGCGCAAGACAAACTGATTGCCTTTCTTGAGGCCCGCCTCGAGATGGAGATTACGCTCAAGCGGCTCAATGTCTCACCGACGGTGACGCTGACACTGTCCGACTGTGTCGAGGCAAAGCTGCGCAAAAAATGCAGCCCCGAATTTGACGTCTGGGAGATGGGCCAAGCCTAAGTCAACGTGCGTTTCACCGCGTCCTGCCACCCCGCATAGCGGCGGGTGCGCGTGGCCTCATCCATTTGTGGCTCAAACCGCTTATCCAACGCCCACTGCGCGGCAAAGCCCTGCTGATCAGGATAGACCCCTGCCCGCATCCCCGCCAACCACGCAGCGCCAAGTGCTGTGGTTTCCAAAACCTTCGGACGATCCACGGGCGCGCCAATGATGTCCGACAAGAACTGCATCGACCAGTCAGACGCGCTCATGCCACCATCAACACGCAATACACCTGTGCTGGCCGCGTCCTGCCAGTCACTTTTCATCGCTTCCAACAAATCGCGTGTCTGAAAGCCCACGCTTTCCAAGGCCGCACGCGCAAATTCGGCAGGCCCAGAATTACGCGTCAGCCCGTAAATAGCCCCCCGCGCATCCGCATCCCAATGCGGCGCACCAAGGCCCGTGAACGCAGGCACCATATACAATTCTTGGCCCAGATCGGCACTTTCGGCCAAGGGCTGGGTCTCGGACGCCTCGCGGATCATCTTCAAGCCATCACGCAACCATTGCACCACAGCGCCCGCAATAAAGATTGATCCTTCCAACGCATAGGTCGGCTTGCCGTCAAACTGATAGGCAATTGTGCCAAGCAAACGGTTTTGACTGCGCACCAGACTATCGCCCGTATTCAACAAGGCAAAACAGCCCGTGCCATAGGTAGATTTCATCATCCCGGGGGCAAAGCACGCCTGCCCGATCGTCGCGGCCTGCTGGTCGCCCGCAACACCCAAAATCGGTAAGGCCCGACCAAATAGATCAACACGGGTCATGCCAAAGTCAGAGGCGCAGTCGCGGACTTCTGGCAGCATATCCATCGGAATATCAAAACGGGCGCAAATGTCCGCATCCCATTGCCCCGCGCGGATATTATACAACATCGTGCGGGCGGCATTGGTGGCATCCGTGACATGAGACGCGCCCCCCGTCAGCTTCCAAATCAGGAAACTATCAACGGTGCCGAACAGCAGTTTGCCCGCTTTGGCACGGTCCCGCGCGCCATCAACATTATCCAGTAACCACTTCAGCTTGGTCCCCGAGAAATACGGATCCAGTAAAAGCCCCGTCTTTTCGGTGATTTCGTTCTCAAAGCCGTCCGCCTTAAGCGCCTGACACATCGCAGAGGTGCGCCTGTCCTGCCAGACAATCGCGTTGTGAATAGGCTGACCCGTCTCGCGGTCCCACACAAGCGTCGTCTCGCGCTGGTTCGTGATGCCAATCGCGGCGATATCCGAGACATCGACCCCCGCCTTTTCAATCACCGCGCGGCACGTGCCAGCAGTGGAAGACCAAATATCGGACACATCGTGTTCGACCCAGCCAGACTGCGGAAAATGCTGGGGAAATTCCTCTTGCGCGGTCGCTGTGACGCGCATCGCCTTATCAAACAAGATCGCACGGCTCGACGTCGTGCCTTGGTCAATCGCCAGAATATAAGTCATATTATCCCCGTCCCTTGGCCTTTTTCATATACCCATCAATTGCGGCAATCTGGTCCGTGGTCAAACGCAAACCCACCTTAGACCTACGCCACACTACATCCTGCGCCGTCGTCGCAAACTCGTGCGCCACAAGCCAATCAACCTCGCGAGCCGTCAATGTGGCTCCAAAATCCGCACCCAAGTCATCCACCGACTTCGCACCACCCAACATGTCAGCCGCTTGGGTGCCATAAGCACGGACCAAACGCAGCGCCCAAGATTCCGTCAAAAACGGGAAAGCCACCCGCAACGACGCCAAGATATCATCGCGCCCATCCACCGCAAAATCACCACCCGGCAACGGTGCACCCGCCGTCCAAGCACCGTCATGGCCCAGCTTTTTCAACGCATTCTCGGCCAGCTTGCGATAGGTCGTGATCTTGCCGCCAAAGATGTTCAGCAGCGGCGGACCATCGTCATTCAACGTCAGCACATAATCGCGGGTCGCTGCCGTGGCAGACTTGGCCCCGTCATCATACAGAGGACGGACACCCGAATAGGTCCAGACAATATCGGCCTTTGAAATCTGGACCTCGAAATACTGGTTCACAAAGGCGATCAGATAATCCTGCTCGCTATCTGTGGCGACTGGTTTCACATTCACATCGTCATGATCCGCATCCGTGGTGCCAATCAGCGTGAAATCCGTCTCATAGGGAATGGCAAATATAATACGGCCATCCTCGCCTTGGAAAAAATACGCTTTATCGTGATCAAACAAACGCTTGGTAACAATATGCGATCCGCGGACCAATCTGACACCCTCGGTTGCGGCAACTTCGGTCTTTTCACGAATGACATCCTCGACCCAAGGACCACCTGCATTCACCAAGGCCTTGGAGGTCACAACCTTGTCACCGTCAGGGCCAGTCAGCGCAATACGCCAAACATCACCCTCGCGGCGGGCTTGCGTCACCTTGGTCTGCACCATGATCGCCGCACCACGCTCTGCTGCATCGCGGGCATTCAGCGCCACCAATCGGGCATCTTCAATCCAGCAGTCCGAATACTCATAAGCGCGCTTGAACTTGCCCTTCAAAGGACGCCCCTCTGGGGCCGCCGCCAGATCAAGCGTTGATGTCGCGGGCAAAATTTTGCGACCACCTAAATTGTCATACAAGAATAAGCCCAGCCGGATCAGCCACGCAGGGCGGCGGCCCTTCATCCACGGCATAAACAACGTCAGCAGCTTTGACGTCGGCGTATCACCCTCAAAGCGCATATCCCTGTGATATGGCAAAACAAAGCGCATCGGCCAAGAAATATGCGGCATGGCACTCAGCAAAACTTCACGTTCTATCAACGCCTTACGGACCAAACCGAATTCAAAGAACTCGAGATAACGCAAACCGCCATGAAACAATTTGGTCGAGGCGGACGACGTGGCCGAGGCCAGATCATTCATCTCGGCCAATCCGACCTGCAAACCACGCCCCTGCGCATCACGCGCAATCCCCGTGCCATTGATACCGCCACCAATGATAAAAATGTCAAAATCTGCGGACATGAAAAACCTCTAAAACAGTTAGATTACACCTAACCCAGCGCGATCCAAGAGCAACGTAAAATCGCCTTGATGTTCGCAATAGGAAATACGAACTCTTATATTTATTGACTTAATGATAGTATTTTTTCGATAACTGCTAAATAACGAACATATGCAGACAGATGCCAGACACAGCGCAATCCTGACCCACGCTCGGCGCGACGGCGCTGTGGCAGCCACGACGCTTGCCGATACTTTGGGCGTCACCGTGCAAACCATCAGGCGCGATTTACGGGACATGTGCAAGGCTGGGCTCCTTGAACGCACACATGGCGGCGCAGTCCTGCCCAGCGGTGTGCGCAATATCGGCTATGACGACAGACGCGCCCTGTCACGCGATGCCAAAATGCGGATCGCACTGCGGACCGCCAAACTGATCCCCGACAATGCCTCCCTGTTCCTGAACATCGGTACAACAGTCGAAGCCGTGGCCCACGCCCTACACGCGCACCGAAATCTGATGGTCATCACCAATAACTTAAACGTTGCCAATATTTTAGCGCGCAATCCAACCTGTGACGTCGTTGTGGCAGGCGGTAGCTTGCGTCGCTCTGACGGTGGGCTGGTGGGTGACTTGGCCGCACTGGCCATCGCGCGGTTCAAAGTGGATATCGCCATCGTCGGGGCATCAGCCATTGACCCAAACGGAGACCTCTTGGACTTTGACCCCGAAGAGGTGCGCGTCAGCCGCCAAATCCTCGACGCAGCACGGTCCAGCATCTTGGTCGCGGACAAAACCAAATTCACGCGCAAGGCACCAGTGCGCATTGCGTCACTGTCAGAGATCGACCACTTCGTGACCAATGGTATCCCATCTGAAAGCTTCGCCGCATCCTGCCAAGACTGGCAAACGCAGCTACTCCTCGTCTAAAGAGCGGCCTTTAAACCCTGTCGCTACAACGAATTTTTCTGAGCTGTCAGAGCGTGATGATGGTGGCTTTACATAGGCGACCTTTTTGAACTTCTTCTTCAGTAAAAGATTCAAATCAGCCTCAGCACCACCCGCCAAGACCTTGGCAACAAACGTGCCACCCTCGGCCAGCACGTCAAAGGCGAAATAGGCGGCCGCCTCACACAGCGCCATAATGCGCAGGTGATCTGTCTGCTTATGCCCACAACTGGACGCGGCCATATCCGACATCACAACGTCGGCCTCGCCGCCCAACCATTCGATAACCTGCTTGTCGGCATCGTCTGCCATGAAATCCAGCTGATGCAGCACAGTGCCCGCAATCGGTTCCATTTCCTGCAAATCGACACCCAAAAGCGTGCCAATCTCTTTGCCTTTCTTTTCGCCAAGCGCATTGATACGCGGCACAGCCACCTGACACCAACCACCTGGGGCAGCACCAAGGTCCACAACACGCGCACCATTGGTGAGAAAATGAAACTTGTCGTCCAATTCCATGATCTTATAGGCGGCACGTCCACGATAGCCGTCCGCCTTGGCGCGGACCACATACGGGTCGTTCAATTGGCGCTGCAACCACATCGTCGACGACATGGACCGGCCACGGGCCGACTTGACCTTGACGTGCAAATCACGTTGGCCGCGGCCTGATGTATTCTTCTTTGGTTTCTGTGCCATCTCGTTTGCCTCAGTTGCGAAAAACACCCCTATCAGTAAGGTGTGTCCTCTAGAACCCCATGCGCTGACATTTGCGCATATAACAAGCCTTCACGCAGCCCGCGATCCGCAACCGACAAGCGGTCCGTCGGCCAAAGGCGCATCAACGTCTGCAAAATCGCCGCCCCTGACATGATCAAGGCCTGACGATCCTTGCCAATACGTGGATCATTGCGGCGGCCTGTGGGGCCAAGGGTCAAGTAATTCTGGATCACCGCATCAATCTGGTCCGACGACATGCGCAGCCCGTCAACTTTCGTGCGATCATAGCGTTTCAGGCCCAAGTGACTGGCAGCAACCGTCGTGACCGTGCCGCTGGTACCCACAATCTGAAACCCTTCACGGGCCTGTGCGGCGGCATAGGGCGAAAACTCTTCCAAGTTTTCCTCAAAGAACCACGACATCAGCGCAAAACGCGCCGCATCATCATCCACATCAGCAAACTGATCGCGCAAGGTAGCCACACCCAATGGGACCGAAATCCAATCCACCACCTTTGCGGCGGCAAAAGGACCCGGATCGGACTTGAACCCCGCATGCAGCCGCATAATCGCGCGTGGACGTTCGCGCGCAGGCACATTTGTCAGGTCAATCCACACCAATTCGGTCGATCCACCGCCAATATCAACGACTAACAGTTGCTCTGTCTTGGTACTGACAAGCGGGGCGCAGGAAATCACGGCAAGGCGAGCTTCTTCCTCGGGCTTGATAATCTCTAGGGTCAGGCCTGTCTCGCGGCGCACTTGAGCCACAAAATTTTCGCCATTACGCGCACGGCGGCAAGCCTCGGTCGCAACAAGGCGCATGTTTTTTACGCCATGCCTATCCAGCTTTTGGCGACAAATGCGGATTGCATTAATTGTGCGGTTCATCGACGCGCGCGACAATTTCCCCGTGCTTTCAAGGCCATGGCCCAATTGCACAGATTTGGAAAAACTATCCAATACGTGAAACTGACTGCCTTTGGGTTGGGCAATCAGCATCCGACAACTATTTGTTCCCAAATCCAACGCAGCATATAGCGCTGTCGGATCTGGGTTATTTGGCGCGGGAGATTCTACCGCTTTGGGGAACGCGCCCGCACCATTGGGACGCTTCGGCGTCATGATTACGCCTTCCATTTCGAGTTACTACCAACGTAGGTCGCAACCCTGTCGCGTGCAAGCGCTGTGATGGCCTAAATGAATGCACTTCAGCAAAGTCATGAAAAGAACGAGGATACCCGCCTCTGGCGTATCAATCCGTGGCACGGCATATCTTGTCCCGTCGCTGGATGCGTCCACCATGTCGAAAACCGACATCGGAGGGCGCTTTGCTATGCGTATGAAGGACCAACAAGAGGTCAGCTTGAGGGAGAGAATCATATGGCAGATGTCACAATAGTCTACTGGCGCGACATGCCCGCCCAAGTCATCGTGGGCAAAGGTCGTCGTGGCACGAAACTGCCATTGCCAGAACGGTTCGAACAGGCCATCGACCGCGCCGCGATGAAATCGGGCGCTGCGCAATCAGATGCTTACCTCGAAGGATTCCGCAAAGCGGCACCCTACCCTGTAGACGGCACCGACGCCGATGTCGCAGCCGCCGAAGTGGCACGCATTGACGCTGAATACGATCTTGAAAAAATTAAATCCCTCATCGCCAACGACGGCTGGGCTTAAAGCCCCTTTTTACGGAGACCATCCATGTCACTCCTTCCTTTCTCCAAGAAAAAAGAGGCCGCACCAGTCGTGGTGAAGCCAGAAGTGCAAGCATTCCTCAAAGACTATTCCATCGAAGTTATGCCGCGCACGGCTGAAAAGGTCGAAAACTTCCGAGAACTGCTGCCCGCAGGCACCCGCGTCTACATCGCCCATATCGAAGGCACGCCCATCGACGAGATGGTCGCCACCGCCAAGCGCCTGTCGGCGGACGGCTACAACGTCATGCCGCACTTCCCTGCGCGGATTATCAAAGACGAGGCAACACTCGCTGACTGGATCGCACGTTACCAAGGCGAAGCCGGTGTGGAACAGGCGCTCTTGCTTGCAGGCGGCGTGACCAAACCACACGGCAACTACGACAGCTCCATGCAGCTTTTGGAAAGCGGCCTGTTTGGCAAAGCAGGGTTCAAGCACCTGCACGTCGCAGGACACCCCGAGGGAAACAAAGACATCGATCCAGACGGGTCCGACAAAAACGTCATGGACGCGCTGCGCTGGAAAGCCAAATTTGCAGAGACCTCTGACGCAGAAATGGCGCTGGCCACACAGTTCGCCTTTGAAGCAAAGCCAATCATCGCTTGGGCAAATAGCCTCAAAGACGCAGGTATCGATATCCCGATCCATATCGGCATCGCAGGTCCAGCCAAGCTGCAAACCCTGATCAAATTCGCTATCGCTTGCGGCGTTGGACCGTCCCTCAAAGTGCTACAAAAGCGTGCCATGGATATGACCAAACTGCTGCTGCCATTCGAGCCGGACCAGATTATTGCCGAACTTGCCGCCCACAAGGCAGCAAACCCGGACTTCAACATCACTCATGTGCACTTCTTCCCGCTTGGCGGGATCAAAACCAATGCAAATTGGGCCATTGCGCATGGCGGCACCTCTGCCATTCCAGCCACTCAATCCTAAGGACCGCTGACCATGACTCGCACAATTGTCGAATCCAAAACCAAAACAACGATCATCGGGTTCGACCAACCCTTTTGTGTGATCGGCGAACGGATCAACCCGACAGGTCGCAAGAAACTTGCAGCCGAACTTGAAGCTGGCGATTTCTCAACCGTCGAAGCCGACGCGATTGCACAGGCCGCCGCTGGGGCCACGATCCTCGACATCAACTCTGGCGCTGTTTTCTCCAACAAAATGGCCGAAGACCCCCGCTACGCCGACAACAACTTTGTCGAGCCCCCTTTGATGCGCGAACTGATCATGCGCGTGCAGGCCATCGTCGACACACCGCTGTGCATCGACAGCTCTGTGCCCGGTGCCTTGGAAGCAGGCCTTGCCGCATGTGAAGGCCGCCCGCTGTTGAACTCGGTCACTGGCGAAGAAGAGCGTCTCGAACTGGTTCTGCCATTGGTTAAGAAATACAACGTGCCAGTCGTGGCCATCTCCAATGACGACACAGGGATTTCCGAAGACCCTGACGTGCGCTTTGAAGTTGCCAAAAAGATCGTGCAACGCGCCGCTGACTTTGGCATCCCTGCGCACGACATCGTCGTGGACCCGCTGGTCATGCCAATCGGTGCGATGGGGACAGCAGGCTTGCAGGTTTTCGCACTTGTGCGCCGCTTGCGTGAAGAGCTGGGCGTG
This sequence comes from Loktanella sp., assembly GCA_024686085.1. GTDB lineage: Bacteria > Pseudomonadota > Alphaproteobacteria > Rhodobacterales > Rhodobacteraceae > Yoonia. The sequence goes on along the minus strand of JAIBDT010000009.1, from coordinate 41,169 downwards.
AACACGACTTGTGGTGCATCCAACATCTCTTTCGGCCTGCCAAACCGCCACGGTATCAACAACGCCTTCCTACCAATGGCGATGACCGCAGGCATGACCTCTGCGATCATGAACCCGATCGCCCTGCCCGTCAAAGCCGCTGATATTGAAGCGAAAAAGCTGGCACTGGCCGAAGCAGGCATCATCTTGCCAGAGGACATCGACCTCGAAACATTCTGCCAGTTGACCGGTCTTGGCTCGACAATGGCGCGTGCTGGGAAAGAAATGGAAGCCATCCGCGCCGCCAACTTCCTGACCAACAACGACCCGTCGGGTGGCGACTGGATCAAGTTCAATCGTCCAGCCGTCAAAGCTGGCGAAGGGCGCGCACGCACAGGCCGCCGCAGCCGCGGCTAAGCAAGTCCCAAAATGCAAAAGCGCCGCGCAAGTCACTCTTGCGCGGCGCTTTTCTATGTCCGCTTGGACGTTTTAACGGTAATGCAATGACCGGCCATTGTTGAAAATCTGCACCTTCGAAGGATCCGCCATCATGCGCACCGACGACCCGCGCAAGTCCGCGTGAATCCCTGGCAGCTTCCCGATCACGGAGTCATTGTCGCCGACCTTGTCGAAATACAGCAACGTCACTTCGCCCAAGGCCTCGGTAAATTTCACTTTACCTTCAAACACATAGTCCTTGTCCGTTGTTTGAATCAGATCCTCTGGGCGCACCCCGACGTTGACGCGCAGGCCCTTGTCCGCGGCTTGGGTCGGGACGTTTGATTTGGCCGTGCCGCCCCCGTCCAACTTGACAGTGGTCTGCTTGCCAGTCCCGACAATCTCGCCCGACAACAGGTTCATCGCTGGCGATCCGATAAACTGCGCCACAAACTCGTTCTCGGGGCGCTCGTATAGATCCAACGGCGTGCCTACCTGAGCAATCCCCTTGTTGGCCAAAACCACGATACGGGTCGCAAGCGTCATCGCTTCCACCTGATCGTGGGTCACATAGATCATCGTGCTGTTTGGCATCGATTCCTTCAATTGGGCAATCTCGATCCGTGTGGCCACACGCAAAGCGGCATCAAGGTTCGACAGCGGCTCGTCAAACAAATAGACCTTCGGGTCACGGACAATCGACCGACCAATCGCGACACGCTGGCGCTGACCACCAGATAGCGCTTTGGGCAGACGGTCCAGATAATCATCCAATTGCAAAATCTTGGCCGCACGGGCCACCGCCTCGTCAATCTCAGCAGGTGATTTCTTGGCCAGTTTCAACGCAAACGACATGTTGTCGCGCACGGTCATATGCGGATAAAGCGCGTAGGACTGGAACACCATCGCGATGCCACGCTGCGCAGGCGGGACGTCATTGACGATCTGTCCGTCAATCTGCAACTCACCGCCTGTGATCTTTTCCAGACCTGCGATCATGCGCAACAACGTGGATTTCCCGCAGCCCGACGGGCCAACAAAAACGATCAACTCGCCTGTTTTGATATCAAGATTGATGTTCTTGAGGACATCAACCGTGCCACCGTATGTCTTTGCGACATTTGTCAGTTTCAGATCAGCCATCGTGGTCTCCCCTAAATATCTATTATGTCGCGCTGACGCGGCGTGACGCGAGACAGGTCTGCCACGGGCCCAATTTCACTTGTCCGTCTGCATCCGCTTTCGCAGATCCCAGATCCGCACCAATCTGCGTCCAGTCACCTTCAGGCATCGCAATCTGACATGCCGTATCACTGACGTTGAACGCGCAGAAGATTTCCGTACCATCATGCAAGCGGGTAAAGTGGATCACATTCCCGGTCGCCGTCACGGCGGTGTGCTTGCCAACTGACAACGCCGGATTGGCCTGACGAAACCCAATCGCGCGGCGGTAATGGTGAATCAAGGCGTCGCTATCGCGCTCTTGCTCGGCCACAGACATTGCCAAATGCGCACTTGAGACAGGCAACCAAGGCTGCCCTTCGCTAAAGCCGCCGTTTTGATTGCTGTTTTCCCACACCATCGGTGTCCGACACCCATCACGCCCCTTAAACTCTGGCCAGAACTGAATGCCATAAGGGTCTTGCAGGTCCTCAAACCCAACATCCGCCTCTGGCAGGCCCAGTTCCTCGCCTTGATAAATACACACCGAACCGCGCAAACACATGATCAGGCTTGCAAACATGCGCTGCGCAGGACCCGAAAGGTTCCAACGACTAGCATGACGCACAACATCATGGTTTGAAAACGCCCAGCACGCCCATCCATCGGCGGCCACACGGTCGACATGGTCCATGACCTCTACAATGCGGGTCGCTGTGGGCTGCTCTGGCGACAGGAACTCAAATGCATAACACATCTGCATCAGATCATCGCCCTTGGTGTATTCGCCCAAGATCTCAAGACCCTTTTGCGCGTCACCGACCTCGCCCACAGCGGCAGCACCAAACGGTTCCATCACCGCGCGCAGCTTGCGTAGAAAGTCCAAGTTTTCGGGGCGGTTCTTGGAATAGATATGCTCTTGGTGATTATACGGATTCACTGCAGGGGCCGTATCGGCATTGCGGCGCTCTTTTGGCAGCGCAGGGTTGTCGCGCAATTCTTTGTCGTGGGTGTAAAAGTTGATCGTATCCAAACGGAAACCATCCACACCACGACCCAGCCAGAACCTTGCGACATCCAGAAGCGCATCGTGCACAGCGGGGCAATGAAAGTTCAGATCAGGCTGGGCAACAAGGAAATTATGCAAATAATACTGCTCGCGGCGAGTATCCCACTGCCACGCAGAGCCACCAAAGATCGATAACCAGTTGTTCGGCGGCGTGCCGTCCGGCTTGGGGTCCGACCAGACATACCAGTCGGCCTTGTCATTGGTCTTATTGGCGCGGCTCTCCACAAACCACGGATGGACTTCGGCGGTGTGCGACAACACCAAATCAATCAAGACACGAATGCCCAGATTATGGGCGGTCTCCATCACCGCGTCAAAATCGGCCAGCGTTCCAAACATCGGATCAACATCGCAGTAATCCGACACGTCATAACCAAAATCCTTCATCGGCGAGGTGAAAAACGGCGATATCCAGATCGCATCCACACCAAGGCTGGCGATATAAGGCAAGCGCTTCACGATACCGGCCAGATCACCAATGCCGTCACCATTGCTATCTTGATAGCTGCGCGGATAGATCTGATAGATCACCGCTCCGCGCCACCAATCCTTGTCAATTGCACCCAAAGCCACGGGCGCCTTCGCGAGAGCCGAATTCATCTTATTTCCTTACTTAACAGAGCCAGCCAAAAGGCCGCGCACGAGGTATTTTTGCATCGCGAAGAACACAACCAACGGAACCGAAATCGACACGAACGCCGCCGTCGCCAAAATCTCCCAATTGCCGCCTCTTGTGCCCAACAGCTCGACAATCTGGTTGGTCATGACCGTGGTCTCACCCGTGCTGTCGATCAAGAACACCTTGGCCACCAGCAAATCATTCCACGTCCACAAGAACTGGAAGATCGCAAATGACGCCAGCGCAGGGAAAGACAACGGCAAGATAATCTTGGTGAAAATCTGGAAATCCGTGGCGCCATCAACCTTGGCGTTCTCGATAATATCTCGGGGCAAACCCACCATATAGTTGCGCAACAAATAGATCGCGAGAGGCAGGCCAAAGCCGGTATGAGCCAACCAAACCCCCAGATATCCCTTCCCGATGCCAATGCCCAAATGCAGACGCAACAGCGGGATCAGCGCCAATTGTAGCGGCACGACCAGCAAGCCAACAACAATTGCGACCAAAATTGCACGGCCCGGAAAGTCCATCCACGCAAGCGCATAGGCCGCAAAAGCCGCAATCATAATCGGAATGATCGTCGCAGGGATCGTCACTGTCAGCGTGTTAAAGAATGCCTTGGCCATACCCTCGACGTTGCTCTCGTCAAACAGCATGTTGCGGTAGTTCTCAAAGGTGAACTCTGGTGGGGTCGCCGCCGTTGCAAACACACGCTGGCCCCTGCCCGTCATCTCTGTCGTGCCCGTCCAAACATAATCGCCGTTGGCTTGCACCGTGATCGTTTCGCCATCACCCAAATCAGCGGTCTCGCCCGCTGTGTAGGTATCAATCTCGCGAGATGTGGTGCCCCAAACAAGGATCTCCGACTTGCCAGCCTCGCCGTAAAGGTTGCCCTGCACCGTATAAACGCCGTCAACTAGCAACTGCACACCCTCATCGTCAGGATCAGCAGAGCGCAAAACCACATTCTGCTCGGACACAAACAACGACTGCCACCAGCCGTTGCTGGAAATCTGGTCGGCCGTGCGGAACGATGACACAAACAAGCCCGCTGTCGGGAACAACCACAGCATCACTAACAACGCGACCGAGAGGTTCACAGCCCAGCTTAGGCCCGACTTTTTGCCAGCAATGTTATCCATTAGCGCATCTCCTTACGGACGTTCCAGACGTTCCAAACCAAGATGGGGGATACCATCAACATAATGATAATCGCAGCCGCCGACCCTACGCCCCAGTCATTGGCGCGGAACAGCTTTTCAAACATATAATTCGCCAAAACCTGGGTCTGCCACTGACCGTTGGTCATGGCATAGACGATGTCGAAAACCTTCAAAACAGTCAGCGTAATCGTGGTCCACACCACAACAATCGTGCCCGCAATCTGGGGCATCTTGATCTTGAAAAACACCTGAAACGGATTAGCGCCATCCACAATCGCAGCCTCAATCGTCTCTTCAGGCACGCCGCGCAAGGCAGCAGACAAGATCACCATGGCAAAGCCAGTTTGAATCCACACCAGAACCACCATCAGCAAAATCGAATTCCATAACGGGATCGTCAACCACGTTTGTGGGACACCGTAAGGAAACTCAAACCCGAACACACCGACAATAGACCGCAGCGCCAGAAAGGCACCCACGACACAAAGGGCAACCAACCCCGCAGAGCCGATCAAGGCAATCGGGCTTTTCTTAACGTGGCTGCGCTCGAATATGGATCGGGACAGGTTATAACCTATATAGCCGACAGCGGCGACAAAACACGCCAACAAGGCAGCAGGTACCAATCGCAAGATCAAGAACGACCCAGACCCGCCATGAAACTGCAACCAAACCGCATTGAGAAAACCGATCTGGTTGCTATCAACAGGACGGGTGTCGTAGATCAGCTTGAAAATCACCGCCGCACCAACAAACGAAATCGCCATCGGCATAAAGATCAGTGACTTCGCAAAGTTGCCCCAGCGAATACGGTCGGTCAGTTGCGCGGCCAATAGGCCAAATGCTGTCGAAAAAGCCGGCACAATGATCAACCACAACAGGTTGTTCTTCATCGCTTCCCAGAACTTTTCCTCGCCAAACATCTGGCGGTAATTGTCTAGACCGATAAAGGCATTGCCCTGATCGCGATCAATCAGCGAATACCATAGGGTCGCGAATACGGGATACACCAGATACAGGCCCAATGCCAACATCGCAGGAAACAGGAAAATCCAAGGGCGGACCATATTGGCGCGGTTGATATTACGACCTGCGTTCGCACCCTTTGCGGGGAACAGCACTTTGTCGAGAAATTGATTAGAGAAGTAAAAGTAGCCGATACAGCCACTTACACCGACAACGATCGTGAAAAGACCCAGTAGCGCTGGATGCATGATTTCCCCTCCCCAAAGAAATGCCAAATGTAGAAACCGCCCGACGCAACCACGCCGGACGGTTCTGTTTTTCTAAAAACGCTTACTTAATCGCGTCCCAAGACTGCTGGATACCTTCAGCAACTTCAGCGGCGTCTTTGCCACCTGCATAGTCAACCATGCCTGTCCAGAAAGACCCTGCACCAACAGCGCCTGGCATCAGGTCGGACCCGTCAAAGCGGAACGTTGTCGCAGCAAGAAGAACATCGTTCATCTTCTTTGTCGCCTCATCCAAGAACTTGGATGTATCAACACCTTTGTGTGGTGTCAGGAAGCCGCCGCGACCCATCCAGATTTCATGCGCGTCAGTTGTCTTGATATACTCGATCAACTCATGCGCAGCTTCGTTTTCGTTTGTGATTGTCCAAACAGTACCCGCACCCAAAACTGGGGACCCAAGGTCTTTGTCTGCATAAGCTGGGAAGTAGAAGAAGTCAGCGTCTTCGCCAACAACTGTACCCTCAGGGAAGAACGCAGGGATAAACGACGCCTGACGGTGCATGTAGCACTGTGGCGGTGACGAGAAGAGACCCTTTGGGCTGTCACGGAAGTCAGTGGACGCAACAGCGCCAGCTCCGCCAGCAACATAAGCATCATTACGTGCAAATGCGCCAAATTCTTCGATCGCACCAACAACAGCTGGATCGGTGAATGGCATCTCGTTGCTAACCCAACGATCATAAACGTCTGGTGCTTGCGTGCGCAGCATCATTTCCTCAACCCAGTCAGTCGCAGGCCAACCAGTCGCGGCCCCCGAACCCAGACCGATACACCAAGGTGTGCCGCCATCTGCGACGATCTGATCCGTCAGCGCCTTCAGATCTTCCATAGATGTCGGGATGTCGTAGCCCGCATCTTCAAAGTTCTCAGGGCTATACCAAACCAAGGACTTCACATCGACGCGGAAAAAGATGCCGTACAGGTTCGCGGCACCGTCAGGGTCGTTATATGTCGCCAAATCAACCCAAGACTGACCCGCAGCATAGTTATCAACGATCCAATCGCCAACGCCATCGCGCAACGGCGTCAAGAAGCCACGGCCAGCCATATCAGAGGCCAGACCTGGCTGCGGGAACACCGCGATGTTCGGGGCAGAACCGGCTTCGGCATCAATCAAGATTTGCTGCTCAAAGCTGTCAGACCCTACATAGCTGACGTCATGCCCAGACTTTGCTGCGAAATCCGCAAGCACCATTTCCACTGTAACCTGCTCTTCGCCAAGCCAGGTCCCGAATACCGTCAACTGCTCAGCCTGAGCAACAGTGCCCAAAGCCATAGCAGCAACACCCATATAGAGTGATTTTTTCATAAGAAGTTCCTCCCTAGTGCGCATTCCTGCGCGTCTTTAACATTACGCATACGCTGCGCATCATCCGCCACACATTTCTGTGCAAGGGCGTGTAATATCCAAGACCTTACACGCCGTCCGTCACACCAAGAATCAGTTTCAAAGCGCTTTGGCTGCGCACAACCTGTTTCAATGCAACCCATCTGTCAATAAATCTTTGCCGAAATTTGAGGAAATTGTATTATGAAAATGTCTGAAAACGATTACGTTATCCTTTGACGTTTTCTAACTTTGACAATAACATCTGTCAAAATTGAAAGCGCTTTGAACGTCTAATGAACCTGAAACAGCTGTCAAAAAACCTTGGCCTCAGCCAAACAACGGTAAGCCGCGCGCTGAACGGCTATCCCGAAGTATCCGAGGCAACGCGCAACCGCGTGCGTCTTGCGGCCGACCAATACAACTACAGCCCCAGCACACGGGCGAAAGGTCTTGCCACGGGCAAAGCGCTTGCCATCGGGCATGTGATCCCGCTGTCGTCCCAGCATGAGGTCGTGAACCCGATCTTTGCTGACTTCATTGCGGGCGCAGGCGAAACCTATGCGCGCAACGGCTACGAAATGACGCTAACGATGGTCGAAGACACCCAAGAAGAATCGATCTACCGCGGGATGCATTCGCGGCGCTCGGTTGACGGGGTCGTGGTGCATTCACCGCGCATGAACGACACGCGTATCCCGCTGCTGAACGAAATCGGGCTGCCCTTTGTGGTGCACGGGCGAGCGACAGGGGCAACCGCGCCCTATTCTTGGCTTGATGTAAATAACAAGCGCGCCTTTCACCGCGCTGCGAAATTCCTGATTGATCTTGGCCACCGTCGGATCGGCCTGATCAACGGGCTTGAAGACATGGATTTTGCCCATAGACGGCGGACCGGTTATCAAGACGCCCTGCGCGAAAACGGCATAAAAATTGACCCGACCCTGATGCGTTCTGGCGAGATGACCGAAAACTTCGGCCACCGCTATACGCGTGAACTGCTCGCGCTTCCCAATCCGCCCACGGCAATCATGACCTCGTCGCTGATCTCGGCCATGGGCGCACGGCGCGCAATCGAGGACGCAGGGCTTGTCATGGGCCGTGATGTGTCCGTTATTACCCACGACGACGTGCTGTCCTATCTTGGTAACGGCGACGACGTGCCAATCTATACCGCCACACGGTCGTCCGTGCGCGAAGCGGGGCGGCAACTGGCCGAAATGCTGCTCACCGAAATCGAAAGCCCACACCGCGGCACCCAAAATGTCTTGTTAGAGGCCGAACTGATGGTCGGCCAATCTACAGGCCCTGCCCCGAAAATCTAAGGACACCCCAATGCAATTTAAACGCTCCGACTTTCCGCAAGGGTTCCTTTTTGGTGCCGCCACTGCAGCCTATCAAATCGAAGGTCACAAATTCGGCGGCGCAGGCTCCACCCACTGGGACACATTCGCTGCCACTCCCGGAAACGTGGTGCGGGCCGAAGACGGTGCGCTCGCCTGCGACCACTACCACCGTTATGAGGCCGATCTTGATCTACTTAAAGACGCAGGCATGGACGCCTACAGGTTTTCGACCAGCTGGGCACGCGTCATGCCCGACGGAAAAACAGTCAATCCCGAAGGTCTGGATTTCTATGACCGGCTGACAGATGCAATATTGGAACGCGGCCTCAAGCCGTTCCAAACACTTTACCATTGGGAACTACCCTCCGCGCTGGCCGACCAAGGCGGCTGGATGAACCGCGACACTGTGCTGCGATTTGGTGATTACGTCGATGTGATCACCGACAAAATCGGCAGTCGCATGGCATCGATTGCAACCATCAACGAGCCGTGGTGCGTGTCGTTCCTGTCGCATTTCCTCGGACACCATGCGCCTGGGTTACGTGACATTAGGGCCACCGCACGGGCGATGCATCACATCAATCTGGCCCACGGCGAGGCCATGACACGACTGCGCGCCAAAGGCATGAAAAACTGCGGTATCGTGCTGAACTTCGAGGCGACGCAACCCGCCGACGACAGCGCCTCCAGCGCCAAAGCCGCCGACCTGCAAGACGCCATCAATAACCGCTGGTTCATCGAAGGAATCGCCAAAGGCACCTACCCACAGGTAGTGATCGATGGATTTGGACAGCACATGCCTGCGGGTTGGCAAGACGACATGGCGCAAATCGGCCAGCCAATCGACTTTCTAGGGGTCAACTACTACACTCGCGGCAAAGTCGCCCATGACGCAGACGCCCCTTGGCCGCACACCAAAAGCGTCACGGGCACCCTCGACAAAACCCAGATGGGGTGGGAAATTTATCCGGACGGGCTGCACACCACCCTCACCCGCATGGCCAAAGACTACGTCGGTGACCTTCCCATCTTTGTAACCGAAAACGGCATGGCGTGGGACGACCACATCGAAAACGGGGCGGTATACGACCCAGAGCGGATCAATTTCGCCTCTGATCACATTCTTGCCACCAAGCGGGCAATCGCAGACGGGGCAAACGTGCAAGGCTTTTTCTACTGGTCGCTGTTAGACAACTACGAATGGGCATTCGGGTATGAAAAACGCTTTGGGATGATCCACGTTGACTTCGATACCTTGCAGCGCACGCCCAAAGCGTCCTATCACGCCCTCAAGTCCGCAATCGTCCGCGCATAAGGTCCGAGACATGAAACACCCTGACAATAAATACTCACTCGTCGCAGACATTGGTGGCACCAACACGCGCGTAGCCCTCGCTGACGGGCGTCAAATTGTGGCGGGCACCATTCGGCGATACTCCAACACCGACTATCCCGGACTGGAAACGGTCTTGCGCCGGTACATCACCGACGAAGACGACGTGAACCCAATTGCGGCTTGCGTGGCCGTTGCGGGGCCCGTGCGTGACGGGCGAGCAACCATGACCAACCTTGATTGGACCATGGACAAAGACACGTTGAAACGCGCCACCAACGCCGAAACGGTCGCGATCTTGAATGATCTTCAGGCACAGGGCCATGCACTCGGGCATATCGACCCTTCCAATATTCGGACTATCATCGATGGCCCTGACGGGGCAGACAATGCGGCCATGATGGTTGTGGGTGTCGGCACCGGTTTTAATGCCGCCCCCGTCTTTGACACTAAAAACGGACGGCTTGTGGCACCATCCGAAAGTGGACACGCAAACCTGCCAATACGTGATGCACGAGAATTGCGTCTGTGCGAATTTGTGTCCAACGCGCACGGGTTTCCAGCTGTCGAAGATGTTTTATCGGGACGCGGGTTGGAACGGGTTTACGCGTTCTTGGGCGAAGAGGAAGGCACACCACGCGAATCCGCAGCACAAAATATCATGGCCGCATGTGCAGACGGGTCCGATTCGCGTGCCATCGAGGCCGCACGGGTCTTCACCCGGATCCTCGGCACAGTCTGCGGTAACCTTTCATTGATTCAACTGCCTTTTGGCGGGGTTTATTTAGTCGGCGGCGTTGCACGGGCGTTTGCACCCTACTTGACCCAATTCGGCTTCGCGGATGCGTTCCGTGACAAGGGACGGTTTGCAGGGTTTATGGGCAACTTTAAGGTCAGCGTCATTGAAGACGACTACGCAGCCTTAACTGGGTCGGCCGCGCATCTAGTGGCGTTAAACCAGCAAAAATAAATCTACGCGGCGCACTAATCAGACCTCTTGGCGGAACGTTTCAAGTTGGTTTTGAACGGTTGTCGTCAGCTCATTCAGTGAAAACGGCTTCGGCAAGAAAACGGCGTTTGCAATGCGCGGGCCTTCATCACCGAATGCATCCTCGGCATAACCCGATACAAAAACGACCCGCGTATCTGGACGCTCGTTCAGCGCCTCGCGCACCCACGTCGGACCATTCATGCCCGGCATGATGACATCCGTCACAAAAATATCGACCATCAAATCAGGGTCAGCCAGCAGCGCAAGGGCCGCTTCCGCGCAATCAGCTTCCAATACGGTATAGCCACGTAGCCGCAGCGCCCGCGAGGCAAATGCGCGCACCGGAGCCTCATCTTCCACTAATAGTACGACACCTTCGTCTACGATGGTCATCGGTTTAACATATGCCGGTGCTACCGGTTTTACTTCAGCAACTGTCACATGAAACACTGGGAATAATAGTGAAAACTCTGTTCCGCGGTCGACTTCACTATCCACAAAGATAAACCCACCAGTCTGCTTAACGATCCCGTAGGCCGTTGACAGCCCAAGACCGGTCCCCTCCCCGGGACGTTTGGTCGAGTAAAACGGTTCAAAAATCTTCGTCAGCGTTTCAGGTGGAATACCATGCCCTTCGTCCGCGACCTTTACGACAACGTAATTGCCCGGAGGTACAGTCGCACGGTCTCGCAAAACGGGTTCATGCAAAGTTAAATTCTGTGTCACAACGCGAATTTCGCCGCCCGCAGGCATCGCATCACGGGCGTTGACAACAAGGTTCATCAAGACTTGTTCCAATTGGCGTTTGTCTGCTTTGATTGGATCCAAATCTTGCGCATGTGCAAGCGATAGCACCACTTTCTCTCCGACCAACCGGTTCAAAAGATGCGTCAAATCCGACAGTGTGTCCCGTATGTCGACCACTTCGGGCTGCAAATTCTGTTTGCGCGAAAACGCAAGCAGTTGCCCCACAAGACTGGCCGCACGGTTGGCATTTTGGTGAATTTGAATCAAGTCGCCATAGTTTTGGTCGCCTTGGTCGTGCCGCAACAATAACAAATCACAATGGCCTGAAATCGCCGTCAACAGGTTGTTAAAATCATGGGCAACACCACCTGCCAACTGACCGATGGCTTGCATCTTCTGGCTTTGCACAAACTGGGCTTCTAACGTTTTCAACTCAGTTACATCATTCAGCACGGCAATCAAATGTGGGTCAAGCAATCCACCTGCCGTATTCAAAGTGACTTGAACAAACACGTCCCTACTCTCGCCACGCCCGCGCAGAAACTGCGAAACATAGCCCCCGCGACCCTCAATTGCCTCTCTAAGCCAATCGCTAAATGGTCGCCCCAACCCGTCTAAGACATCGCCTACCCGCTTCCCCTCTGTGGACGTCAAATCAAGCAGACTGCGGGCCTCTCGGTTTGACGCCAAAAGCTCGCCATCGGCAGAGATTTTCAGCAATGGAACCGGTAGATCTTCGATAGCGTCCCATTCGGCGGCCAACTCGCGAGGACCGGTTTGATCACCTGCGCTACGCGAACTGGGAATAATATAGATTTCGTTGCGCCCAGCCTTACTCTCGACCATTGCCAAGGTAACCTCAACATCGCCATCTGCGCTTTCAAGGGTACAATTCAACCCCGTACGCGGCGTGATGTCACCAAAAACCTCGCTCATAGACTTTGGGCGAAACCCCAAGAAACTCCGGCAGGCTTCATTCACAAATAACACTGCACCGCGCTTTCCAAGTGTCATCAGTGGAATACTTAGCGCATCGCTGGCACGCGTGTTAGATTGCTCATAGCGCGTACCCTGATCCAACCGCCACAGATAGCGATCCTGAGCGACCTTTAGGACCGAAAGGCCATATTGCCCTGAGCGCGTTACGATCTCTTCTTTACCACTGCCCATAGAATCTGCGCGGGTCACCAAGCGGTACAAAACAACGTCGGGATTAGCCACAATAGCGGTCAGGAGAACCGCCAGAACTTCGTTCTTGAATTGGCCGAATTTCTCTTGTGCCGCCTTATTACATAGCAAAACCTCGCCTTCGGCATTGGTCAAAAACGCGAAATCGGGATCGTTCGAAACAACACTCGCCAATAATTCGGGGATACTTGCAGGGCTCTTTGCTGGACTTCGGGCGCGGTATATTTGAATAATCCCACCAACCAAAAACACAAGCGCCGCAGACAGAAAACTCCCCTGCACAATCGGCTGGGGAAATTGCATCGCGCCAAACAAGCAAATGACTGCTGCGCCGCTAGTCACTGCAAAAACGCGCAAACCACCCGATTTCGCGGGCTGATCAGTGATGGCTTGGTCAATCGCCGTCAATTTATGTCCTCAATTCGTTGGCCTTCATCAAAACCTACGAAAATTAACATTCACTTAATACCACAGAGGGAATTGATTTTATATGCGCGGCATTTCAACCACAGCGTGCATCAACCCTATTCAACACCGCATGATAAAAACCGTCTCCATCGGCGTCTGGGAAACGCTGAAAATCTCGCTGCAATGACCAGCTTGGGTTCGCTGCCAAAAACGCTTCGATGACGTGTCGGTTTTCCACCGCAAAAACCGAGCACGTCGCATAAATTAGCGTGCTGTCAGCTGCGGCGTACTCACTTGCAGCCTTCAAGACTTTTGACTGCAAGGTATTGTAATCAATAAGTTTACCCGATGTTAATGCCCATTTCGCTTCGGGTGCACGCCGCCAGGTTCCACTCCCGCTACACGGCGCGTCAACAAAGACAACGTCAAAGGGTGCAACCCCTTTGAGGCGATCAGTTTCCAAGACTTCAATCTTCATCCCTGCGCGCGCGGCGCGCACCGGAATATCCGCCATACGGGCCGCAGAAATATCATGTGCAAAAACCGAAACTTTGAACCGATCGGCGATTGCCAGTGCCTTGCCGCCACCACCCGCGCAGTAATCTAAAACACGCGTAGTTTCGGGGATGTTCAAGCCAGCGACCGCCTCTTGCGACGCGAGATCCTGCAGATCAACAAGTCCGTCAGAAAAGGCTTTCGATATCTTGATACGCCTTTCGTTTTCAACAACTTGCAAGGCAGAGTTCACATCACCAACAGGCACAGCAGCAATACCATCTTCGGCAAGTACATCTATCGCGCCTGCTTGCGAACTACGCCTTAGGTTGACGCGCAGGGTCACAGGGCCGCGCGATTGCAGCATCTTTGCAGCAGGAATTGCCTGAACGCCCAAATCAGCCTGCCAAACCGGCCATAGCCAATCTGGAAAATCGTAAGTTTCAGCGTCACTTACCAAAGGACGCGCAGCACTGACTTCGGCCTCAGACAGTGCTGGTGGACCATAGCCACCCGCACCAAAAATATCTTCTAAATCAATACCTTCCCCGCGAAGATAACCAATCAAAAGCCCACGGGCCGCCTCCGAACCACCGAGTGCGGACAAAGTCCGCTTGCGCCGCAGAACATCAAAGATGATATCCCTGACAGCAGCACGATCCTTGGACCCCGCATAACGATTTCCACGGGCCCAGCGGGTCAGACACTTCTCGGCAGGCTCACCGCCAAGAATGTCTTCAAGAACCTCGATTGCGGCAGCAACACGCGCGGCTGGCGTCATAATATTACCTCTAATCCAGCCCGTAAGCGACTGGAATATCTAGCCAACTCTGTAATTAGGGCTTTCACGCGTGATCTGGACATCATGCACGTGGCTTTCTTTTAGACCCGCGCCCGTAATCCGTACGAAATTGCAGTTCTTGCGCATTTCAGCCACGGTGCCGTTGCCAGTATAGCCCATCGCCGCACGCAAACCGCCGACCAGTTGATGCACCACAGCACCCGCAGAGCCTTTGTAGGGCACCTGCCCCTCGATCCCCTCAGGAACCAACTTGTCGCTCGCCGCATCTTTCTGGAAATAGCGATCCGCAGAACCACGCGCCATCGCACCAAGGCTGCCCATTCCACGGTACGATTTGAACGAACGACCTTGATACAAAATGACTTCACCCGGGCTTTCGTCCGTGCCAGCAATCATCGATCCGACCATCGCACAAGACGCGCCCGCAGCAATCGCCTTGGCAAAGTCGCCCGAGAACTTGATGCCACCGTCGGCAATCACAGGCACGTCGCCCGCAGCCTCTGCGCAATCCATGATCGCGGTTAATTGCGGGACGCCAACACCGGCCACCATGCGGGTCGTGCAAATGGACCCCGGACCGATACCAACCTTCACAGCGTCAGCGCCGGACCCGATCAAGGCTTTCGCGGCCTCACCCGTCGCAATATTGCCCGCAACCACTTGGATCGTCGAATTGAACGCCTTCACGCGCTCAACAGCCATTGCGACACCCTCGGAATGGCCGTGCGCGGTATCAATCACGATCATATCCACGCCAGCCTCGATCAACGCCTGCGAGCGCTCAAAGCCAGCATCACCAACGCCAGACGCCGCAGCAACGCGCAAACGGCCCAAATCATCCTTACAAGCAATCGGGTTCAAAACCGCCTGCTCGCTGTCCTTGAGCGTCAAAAGACCCGTCAACTTGCCAGATTTGTCGGTGATCAAAAGCTTTTCAATCCGGCGGGCTTGCATCAGCGACCGCGCCTCGTCCAAATCGGCAGGTTCACGCAACATCGCCAGATTGTCCGCTGTCATCATCGCACTGACTGGCGTCTTCTCGTCCGTGGCAAAACGCATGTCGCGGTTCGTCACGATACCAACAACGGTGCCGTCAGGGGCTACGACAGGGAAACCGGTGATGCGATACCGCTCCATCAGTGCCTTAGCATCGGCAAGCGTCTGGTCAGGGGTCAATGTGATCGGGCTATAAACTGTGCCAGACACAAACCGTTTGACCTGACTGATTTCGCGGGCCTGCGCCTCGATATCCAAATTCTTGTGCACAACACCAATGCCGCCCGCTTGCGCCATGGCAATCGCCATCTTGCCTTCGGTCACGGTATCCATCGCACTGGACAACAGCGGTATGTTCATCGGGATCGATTTTGTCACAAATGTGCGGGTATCGGCGGTCGAGGGCATCACAGAGGATGCGGCCGGAACCAGCAATACGTCGTCAAAGGTAAAAGCCTCACGAATCTCCATCAACCTGTCTCCTGGGATGTCATTAGCGTTGGCATGGTCCTTTCGCATGGATTGCTCCGATGCACTACCCCCAAAACGGCAATTGCAGCCTGCAACCGCGCGGCGCCCATGACAAAATCACAACTTAGCGCCGCTCAGGCGCTTCCTTGATCTCAAATGCCGCTCGCGACGCGTCAGATGACGGGTTCGCCCTTTCCCCCCGCGCCCAATGCGCTAATGTCCGAACAACTCTAGATATAGGCGGCAAAATGAGCACTGATCCACTCGTGATTTTCACCCCTTCCGGCAAACGCGGCAACTTCCCCGTTGGCACACCTATTCTGACAGCGGCGCGCCAACTTGGCGTCGACCTGGACAGCGTCTGCGGCGGGCGCGGGATTTGCTCCAAATGCCAAATCACGCCTTCTTACGGGGAATTCTCCAAGCACAAAGTGACCGTGCATGAAGACGCGCTGTCCGAGTGGAATTCCGTCGAGGAACGCTACGACACAATCCGCGGCCTGCCAAAAGGCCGCCGTTTGGGCTGCCAAGCCACCGTGCAGCGCGATGTGGTCGTCGATGTGCCCTCCACCAGCCAAGTGCACCGCCAAGTTGTGCGCAAACGCGCCGAAGCCCGCGAAATCACGATGGACCCGTCAACACGGCTCTACTACGTCGAAGTAACAGAACCCGACATGCACGACCCGTCAGGCGATCTAGAGCGGCTGATCAAGGCTTTGCGGCACGACTGGGACCTACCAGACCTAGAGGCCGACCTTGGCGTGTTGCGCACCCTGCAACCCGCCCTGCGCAAGGGCGATTGGAAAGTCACCTGTGCGGTGCACTTGGGCGACGACACCTTCAGCCCACGGATCATGCACGTCTGGCCCGGTTACTACGAAGGGGCGATCTACGGCGTGGCTGTTGACCTAGGGTCCACCACGATCGCGGCGCACCTGTGCGATCTGCACACAGGCGAGGTCGTGGCCTCCTCTGGGATCATGAACCCGCAAATCCGCTTTGGCGAAGACCTCATGTCTCGCGTGTCCTATGGCATGATGAACCCGGGCGGCGCCGAAGAAATGACGCTGGCTGTGCGCGAAGGCATGAACGCGCTTTTCGTCAACATCGCATCCGAAGCCGAAATCGACAGGACCTTGATTGTCGACGCCGTTTTCGTTTGTAATCCGGTCATGCACCACCTGTTCCTCGGGATCGACCCGTTCGAGCTGGGCCAAGCGCCCTTTGCGCTTGCAACATCCGAGGCGATCTCGCTGCGGGCGATCGAGTTGGAACTCAACCTGCACCCAGCCGCGCGTGTCTACATGCTACCTTGCATCGCGGGGCACGTGGGCGCTGATGCGGCAGCCGTGGCGCTCTCCGAGGCGCCTGACAAGTCCGAAGACCTCGTGCTGGTTGTCGACGTCGGCACCAACGCGGAAATCCTGTTGGGTAACAAAGACAAGGTTCTGGCCTGTTCGTCCCCCACTGGCCCCGCATTCGAGGGTGCACAGATTTCCAGCGGCCAACGCGCAGCCCCCGGAGCCATCGAGCGGGTCGAAATCGATCCCGTCACCAAACTGCCGCGCTTCAAAGTCATCGGTTGTGACCTGTGGTCCACCGAAGACGGCTTTGACGCCCAAACCGCACAAACAGGGATCACAGGCATCTGCGGGTCCGGGATCATCGAAATGGTCGCCGAGATGCGCATGGCAGGGATCGTTGATGGACCTGGCCTCATTGGGTCCGCTGAACAAACTGGGTCAGCGGCGTGCTTCCTCGACGGGCGCACAAACTCCTACATGGTGCACGACGGGTCAGCGACAGGCGGCCCTGTGATCACCGTGACCAACCGTGACATCCGCGAGATCCAGATGGCCAAAGCTGCCCTCTATTCTGGCGCACGGCTTTTGATGGACAAATTCGGCGTCGATAAAGTTGACCGGATCGTTCTCGCGGGCGCATTCGGCGCGCATATCAGCCCCAAACACGCGATGGTGCTAGGTATGATCCCCGACGCGCCCTTGGACAAAGTGACCTCGGCAGGCAATGCGGCAGGGACAGGGGCGCGAATTGCGCTGCTCAACCGTGCCGCGCGTAAAGAAATCGAGGCCACCGTGCACGAAATCCACAAAATCGAAACCGCCATCGAGCCGCGCTTCCAAGAGCACTTCGTGAATGCGTCCAACATCCCCAACGCGGTAGAACCCTTCCCGATCCTCAAATCCATCGTCACACTGCCTGACGTGAACCACAACACTGGCGGCGGCGGTGCCGGCGGCGGACGCAGACGAAAGCGCAGCTAACCCTTCGCACCTTTTGATCACGCACCCGCACTTTGACTTAACTCAAAGTGCGGGCAGTGCGAAAATGTAATGATCTTCTTGTAAACCACAGGAGGAACACGCCATGTCAGACAATGAAATAAAACAAGTTGGTCCCGTAGACTCGACTTTGCAAACCTCTCAAATCATTGAGCAAAGCGACGCACCCGCAGGTGAGGACACTCGCGCACTGTGCTGGTTTAATGGTTCGCAATACTCAACCGGCGCACAAATATGCACGGGCGGCAAACGCCTGCTTTGTCACCACAGCGGCCAATGGATAAATGCTGGCAATTGCTGACACAAAAAATGGCGTCAAGACGCGCAAGCTTCCTTGACGCCCCCACCCGTCTATCATACCTAAACCGACAGGCGGGTATGGTGAAAAGGTATCACGAAAGCTTCCCAAGCTTCAGTTACGGGTTCGATTCCCGTTACCCGCTCCAAGGTCTCCTCAAACATCTGATCTGCGACAGCCTGCCACATACAGGGGCGAAGGCCGCGTTCTACCTACTGTTTATCATTCATCAAACAAGGGTAATCAGCATGTTCAAAGGTCTATTTCTCTCACTCGGTATCATCGTTATCGGCGGGATCGTTGGCGTTCCTGCATTAGTTGCAGTCACCCTATAGGTGGCACTGGCATGGGGGCGGTCTTGGGGCTATGCCTAGGGCATAAACCTCACAAAAAGGATCGCACCTATGACCGCAATCACCCGCCTGCACACAGGTCCACGCATGTCCCAAGCCGTCATACACAACGGCATCGCCTATCTCGCGGGCCAAGTCGGCGCCGAAGGCAAATCTGTGGCCGAACAAACCGAAAGCATTCTAGCAAAAATCGACGCACTGCTGGATGAAGCAGGCACGGACAAAACCAAACTGCTGACAGCCCAAATCTGGTGCGCTGATATGACAACCGACTTTGCGGACATGAACGGCGTCTGGGACCAATGGGTACCTGCAGGCAATGCCCCTGCCCGCTGGACTGGCGAAGCCAAGCTCGCGACCACAGGCTACCGCGTCGAAATCATTGTGACCGCCGCCGTATGAGCCTGCCCTTTCTCACAGCCCTGACCGAGATCCAACTGCGTGACGCGGGTATCCCCGCACCCTGGAGCTTTGGCTACAAAGACATGGTGCGCTACGGCGAGATCGACATGCTGCACCATGTCAACAACGGCGTGTATCTCAAATGGTTCGAAAACCTGCGCGTGCGCTATTTCGTCGAACGGGGCATCTGGACCACCGATGGCAACCAGCCCAAAGTCGTTGTGCGCAACGCAGGTCTACACTTTCGCGCCGAAGTCAAACTCGGCCAAAACTACATCTTGACGGCGCGAACCTCGAAAATGGGCAATACCAGCTTTACGATGGAATACGGTGTTTGGATTGACGGCAAGCTCACGACCACTGGCGACGCCGTTCTAGTCACGATCGACGGTCATGGGCAGAAATGCGCCCTGCCTGACACCGCCAGACAGGTCTTCAGCACTTTAGACGGGGCGACGCAGTCTTAAACACCGTGCTTTTGCAAGAAATCAACCAATGCGGCCGTTGACCCATCCTTGTCGGCGGCCGTTTTGACTCCTTCGACCACAGGCTGTAACGCGGTGGCCAATTCCTTGCCCAACTCAACGCCCCATTGGTCGTATGAGTTCAGGCCAAGAACAACGCCCTCCACAAACACGCGGTGCTCATAAAGCGCCACGATCTGACCTAGCACAAACGGGGTCAACTGCGGATAGGCCAGCGTAATCGACGGGCGGTTGCCCGGGAACACGCGGTGCTTGGCCTGACGGTCCAATTCCGCGCCCTCAAACTTATCCGCAACCTTACTGCGGGCCTCATCCAGATCACGGCCCTTCATCAAGGCCTCTGATTGCGCCAGACAGTTTGCGACCAACAACTGGTGTTGGTGATGCAGGGCATCCTCGTGACCGCGGGCAGCCACCAAAAACTCGCAGGGGACCACGCGGGTGCCTTGGTGGATCAACTGGTAAAACGCGTGCTGACCATTCGTGCCGGGTTCCCCCCAGACAACGGGACCTGAATGAACAGGTAAATCCGCGCCATCCATGCTAACGCCCTTACCGTTACTCTCCATCTCAAGCTGTTGAAGATAGGCTGGTAACCTGCTGAGATTGTTATCATAAGGCAAAACAGCGCGGGTCGTATAACCGCAACCCTGATTATGCCAAATGCCGACCAGAGCAAGCAATGCAGGCATATTCTCATGCCAGTCCGCCGCTTGGAAATGCACGTCCATCGCCTGCGCACCACGCAAAAAAGCGTGAAACGCATCTGCGCCAATGGCAATCATCAACGACAGGCCAATCGGACCCCACATCGAATAGCGACCGCCAACCCAGTCTTCAAAACCAAAGACGCGATCAGGCGAAATGCCAAAATCAGCGGTCTTCTCGGCAGAGGTCGACAGGGCCGCAAACTGCGCGCCGACATCGCTGACTTTCTCACCCATCCACGCCTTTGCGGTGCGGGCATTGGTCATCGTTTCGATCGTCGTAAATGTTTTGGATGCGACAATCACCAAGGTCGTTGCAGGATCGCAAGACCGCAGCACTTTAGCAATATCCGCAGGATCAACGTTGCTCACAAAATGGCAACGCGGGCCGTCGTGATAGGGCGCAAGCGCCAAAGCCGCCATCGCAGGACCAAGGTCCGATCCGCCAATCCCGATATTTACAACATCGGTAATCTTGCCGCCCTGCCCTTGGAACTTACCCGACCGGACATCTTGGGCAAAGGCGTCCATACGCTTCAGCGTGCCCGAAACCTCTGGCATGACATCCGCACCGCCAACCATCACAGGACCACCATCAAGGTTGCGCAAAGCCGTATGCAAAACAGCACGACCCTCGGTCTCGTTGATCGCAGTACCTGCAAACATCGCGTCGCGCTTAGCCGCAACGCCTGTGGTCTCCAACATGCCAATCAACATGTCACGGGTGGCCACATCAATATTCGTTTTGGCATAATCCATGCGCATATCGCCCGCCTGCACTGCAAAATCTGCAGCACGATCCGCGTCCAACATGGCTTCAATACGGCGATCAGCAACTTCGGCGGCCTTGGCCTTTAACGTGGTCCACATGGTCTAGCTCCTTGCCCAATGCACTGTCGCACCATTCAGCACAGCAGCAATCGGGGCCTCTTTTGGGGTCAAATGCCGTGCCTTTTCCAAAGCGGCACGTTTTTCATCACCGATAATCACGATATGGCGGCTCATCGCACCCTTCAGCACATTAGCTGACAGCGTGATACGGGGCTCTGGCGCACCGGGGGCACGCATCGCCACCAGCACATCTTTGCCGTTCAGCGCCAAATCCAATTGATCGGCCTCGGGAAAAATACTCGCCGTATGCATATCAGCGCCCATGCCAAGCAGCATCACGTTGATCGGCAACATTGGGGCAATATGCGCGGCCAGTGCGGGCAGCTTTTCCTCTGGCGTCGACGCATCGGCGTAGAGAGGAACATAGGTCGCCGCGCTGGCCTTATCGACCAGTAAACGCTGCTGCAAAAGACGGGTGTTGGACCGCTCGGCCGTCTCGGGCACCCAACGCTCATCGGTCAGCATGACGTTGACACGGTCCCAGCCCAAATTCACGGCACATAGGCTGTCAAAAATCGGGCCCGGCGTGGTGCCACCGGGGACGGCAAGCGTCACGCGATCATGGCTCAGCAAGGCGTTCTTAAGTTCACTTGCAAGGATATCTGCAAGGTCCATCATCATCATTTCGGCGTCTGGATACTCTTTAAAGTCCATCAGTCACGTCCTTCCAAAAAGTCATTTTTGGCGCTTAACCTTTGATTTCACGCCACTTTCGGCCATCTCTATGCAACAGCATCAGGGCATCCTCAGGGCCAGAAGATCCCGCATCATAGACTTTCGGCACGTCATTGCGAGCCTCCCATCCGTTGATCAGCGGATCGGTCCACGCCCAAGCGGCCTCGACCTCGTCACCGCGCATAAACAACGTCTGGTTGCCACGGATCACATCCATGATCAGACGCTCATAGGCGTCGCTCACATCGTGTTCACCGTCACCCAAAGCCTCGGCAAAGGTCATATCTAAAGGCACGTCCACCAGACGCATTCCACCCGGACCAGGTTCCTTGATCGTGACCTGCAAGTCCATGCCCTCATTGGGCTGCAAACGGATCGCTAGAATATTGCGGTGACGCTTTTCATCACCTTCAAAAATCGAATGGCCAAGATCCTTAAAAACAACAGCAATCTCGGACGCGCGGGCCTTCATACGCTTGCCTGTGCGCAAATAAAACGGCACCCCTGCCCAACGCCAATTGTTGATATGGCACTTCATCGCGATAAAGCTCTCGGTAAAGCTTTTGGGATTTTCGGCGTCCTCACGGTAACCCCCGCCATCTGGACCCGCATCATATTGTCCGCGCACAATGTGGTGCGGCTCAACGGTCTGCAACGCACGAATAACTTTCAACTTTTCGTCGCGAACCTCGTCGGCACCAAACTGGCCCGGTGGCTCCATCGCGATCAGGCACAACAACTGCATCAAGTGGTTCTGGACCATATCACGCATCGCGCCTGAACGATCATAATACGCGCCCCGGCCCTCAACACCGACAGTCTCGGCCACGGTAATCTGGATATGGTCAACGTAGTGATTGTTCCAAAGCGGCTCGAACAAAACGTTTCCGAAACGGACAGCCATCAAGTTCTGCACCGTTTCCTTGCCCAGATAATGGTCGATGCGGTAAACTTGGCTTTCATCAAAGTGATCAGCCAAGGACTTGTTCAGCGCCTTGGCACTTTCCAAATCACGGCCAAACGGCTTTTCAACCACAATACGGCTTTTTGAATTGGCGATATTATTGCTGTGCAAACGGGCCGCGATATCGCCAAACAAACTTGGAGCAACTGAGAAATAGAACGCCTGAACAACATCAGGGCGGACCATACTAGAAAGGGTGTCCCAACCAGCGGTGCCCTTGGCATCAATCGGCGTATAATCCAGCGTTTCCAAGAACTTGGAGAGACCCTCTGCGTCATTCTTTTCAGCGCCACCAAACTCGCCAATCGCGTCCTCAATCATCTGCTGATAACCTGCGCGGTCCAGCTCTGAACGGGCCGCACCAATGATGCGCGCGCCATCGGGCATTTGCCCCGCCTGAAACCGACGGAACAGCCCGGGCAAAATCTTGCGTCGCGCAAGGTCACCGGTGCCACCAAAAATCACAAGATCGAACGGGTCGACTGGAATTACGCGAGAGGCCATCTTAAGCTCTTTCTTCTTGTTAGCGCTAACTTCCGCTGCTTAGCGCCCTGCCCCCTTAAAGTCTAGGACATAGTGTCAAAAACAGCTCTTGCGCAAGAGAGGCGCTGACCAAACGCAGGCTCACTCTGACGAAGAAAAGGCGATACAGCGCGAATTTCTCGCGATGAAAAAGAGACAGAGTCGAAATCTTCATCTTCGAATCTTGATTTCTTTTTTACCACTGACCAAAAAGATCGCGACAGAATTACCTGTTATTTTTTAAAGGCTTCATTATGAAAACAAACCAAAAGACCACCCTCATCGCGACCATTTTTTCCGTGATTGCGGCCACAGCCAGTGCGCAGGATGTCGGCGACACCTCCGTCTCGGTGGGCCTCTCAACTTTCGGTATCAATCTGGAAGGCACCTATCACATTTTGCCCGAATGGCGGCTGCGTGGCGCAGTCATGGGCGGCTTGAATTACTCTGGAACAGAAGTCGACGACGGCACGACATTTAACGTTGATGCAGGTCTCAGCGCCCTCGCCCTGATGGCCGACTACTATCCTACAAATTCTGGCTGGCGCCTATCAGGCGGCTTGGTATTCAACGGCTCGAAAATCGACAGCTCGGCAACTGCCAGTGCAGCGAACCCGATCGAAATTGACAACGACACATTTGAAACTGGGTCCATCAATGTTGACGCTAATTTCAAAAAGAAAATGTCACCGATCATCACAACCGGTTACGATTACCGCTTTCAAAACAACTGGATCCTCAGTGGTGAAATCGGTGCGATCTATACGGGCGGCATCGACATTACAGCCACCAGCGGCAACGCGACCCTGCAAGCGGCAATTGACGATAGTGTAGACTACCGCGACGCCCGTGCAGATGCCGCGGATCTAAACTTCTGGCCGTACCTTAGCGTGACGGTCGGTTATTCTTTCTAAACGCACGAAGGCCCGCACATCACTTTCTTTGTGCGGGTCACCTTGATAGCTCTACTGCAGTTCGCTCGAAATGTTTTTGGGGCGATACACTATCAAGCCGCAGCACTCGACGTATCGGTGGGCGGGCGATTGTCCCACAACACGAGACGCGCGCGGCCCGCAGCCTTAGCCTGATACAACGCCTGATCAGCGGCCCGGATGACCGCTGCAAGCTCCTCATTCGGACCCGCCGCTGCTGCACCAACCGAACAGGTCACATGGACCTCGACAGCAGTATGTTCTGGCGTCACACGAACCCCCGCCGCCAGCCTTTGGCCAAGTGCGAGGGCATCGGCCCGTGCGGCTTGTGGCATGAAAACTGCGAATTCTTCACCACCAAACCGCGCACAAAGATCGTCTTTACGAACCTCGGACTTAATATGGTCGGCAATCGCGCGCAGAAACACGTCACCAACATCGTGGCCGTATCTGTCATTAATCATTTTAAAATGATCGGCATCAATCATCATGAATACGCCGCCGTCGCCAACGGCAGCCCCCGCGCGTTCCATGAACGCGCGCCTGTTTGCCAGCCCAGTCAAAACATCCGTGCCGGCCAAATGGGCGAGACGCAGCTGCAAACTGTTCAAATGTCCAACCATTGCTAAGGAAAGATAGCTAAAAGGGGCCGCAATAATCGCAGCCTCAAAGAAGTTATTCCAATACCCATCATACCCATTGTAGGGGGATAAATAGCGATCACGGCCGTAGTTCATCGCACCGATAAGCAACATAACAAGAACCAACCTGATCAGAAAACTGACACGCCCTGTCGGCGCAAGGAGTCTGACCAACATATTCAATTCTCGGCCCTCCGCCATCCATGATAGGAACACTATGGCGCCAAGACGTTAATTTTCTATCAAAACCGGCGAGTTATCCCATGCCAAAACGGTCACGCATAAAGGCCAGCGCAACCTGCAAACCATCGGGCGCGATCCCATGCGCTGTGCCCTTCATAATATGGGCATAAACCTCTTTCCAACCCGCCTCTTGCAAGGCCTCGGCGGCCTGTGGCAACGACTGCGGCGGGACCACGTCATCTTGGTCGCCGTGGATTAGCAGGACAGGTGGCTTGCACTGCACTTCATCGGCCAATGAATCAGGCTCAAGCAAGCGACCCGAGAACGCGACAATACCCGCCACCGCGTCTTCGCGACGCGGCAGCACATGCAGCGCCATCATCGTGCCTTGGCTAAAACCCAGCACAATCACCTGTTCAGGCAACAAGTCCTCGTCGACCATCACGCCATCCAGAAACGCGTTTAAGTCACTGGCAGCATGCAGCAATCCATCGCGGCTTTCTTCCTCGGTCGACCCGTCAATCCACGGGATCGGAAACCACTGCTTGCCCATCGGTGATCCCGCGCAATCCTCTGGCGCATCAGGCGATAGAAACAGCGTGTCGGGCATGTGCTCTGCCAAAGGATCAGCCAGCCCCAGCAAATCGGCACCATTGGCACCGTAGCCATGCAGAAAAATCACCGCAGAGCGGATTTCACCCGAAAGTGGCTCTTTGCGGCCAGCAGTCAAAGCACGTGTCATACGATTCCATCCCTTTTCTTTGTTGCCCCGTAGTAAGCCCAGATGATCCGCGCTGCAACAGACCGCCACGGCGACCAACGCTCGGACATTTGCGCAATTTCTTTGGCGGTTGGGCGTGCGGGCAGATCAAAAATCAACCGCGCGCCTTCTTGCAATGCCAAGTCTCCGGAGGCAAAGACGTCAGCGCGGCCTAACGAAAACATGACGTAAACTTCGGCCGTCCACGCACCTATGCCTATCACCGCGGTCAAAACCTTGATCACATCTGAATTAGGTTTGGATCGCAAGCCGTTGAAATCAATACCTGCGACCGCCAAAGCATGGGCATATTTCGCCTTCTGACGACTTAATCCAAGCGCGCGCAAATCGTCATGGCTGACAGCTATAATCGCGTCTGGCGTAGTTAGGCCCCCAGCCACCAAACGATCCCAAATCGCATTGGCCGAGGCCACACTAACCTGTTGGCCCATAATCGCATGCATCAAAGGACCAAACCCATCAGGCTTCAGGCGCAAAGGCAAAGGCGACAGCGCAGGCAAAATTTTGGCAAAGCGGGGCTCTATCTCCGCGAGCCAAGCAGCCCCCTCGGCCACATCGGCATCGCCCCGAATAATCCGGCCCGTCACAGTGTCGCAGCCCACGCAACAGCCTCCGCCGCCGTCTCAACGCGCAAAGCAATCGGCACGGGCGGACGGGTCAGCATCAACACCGGAATGCCTAAGCGACGGGCCGCCGTCAGCTTGGTCGCACTGGCCTCGCCGCCTGCATTCTTCACAATAATCCAGTCGATACCCAATTGGGTGAACAACGACACTTCACGGCCGACAGGAAACGGAGGCAGCCCTAACAAAAACTCGCCGCCCTCAAACGGAAACGGGGCTGTTGGCGGCGCGATCAAACGACAAATCACGCGGCGACCCTCTAACCCCGAAAAGCGGTTCAGCGTTTGACGACCTGTGCCCAAAAACACGGTATCACCCTGCGGAACAAGGGCTGCTGCATCTTCCTCACGGGCAATTTCGGTCCAGTTATCCCCGTCTTGCGGGCGCCATGGCGGGCGCAACACATGCAAATACGGCAGCCCCAAATCCGTGCAAATCGCAGCCGTGCGGTCCGTAATACGGTTTGCAAACGGATGGGTCGCATCAATCACAGCCGTGATCCCAGCATCCTTCACATAGGCGCGAAATCCGGCCTCACCACCAAATCCGCCCACACGGGTCGGGATTTCCGTTGGTACAGGCGCACGGTTCGGGCCAGCCAAAGACGCAACAGCAGCAATCCCCGCCTTCGCAAGTCCAGACGCAACCTCTGCCGCCTCGCTTGTGCCTGCCAATAATAAAACCGTCACTCAAATTTCCCCGCACCCATCACTAGTTGTATATGCCATGCCCAGACACTTCCTTGGACTATAGGAACCAATCGGCCCTTCGCCAATGCGCAAAGCAGCCTGCGTCCCATTCACGCAGAAGTTATCACAACGCATTTCTGACATTGCGCAGCAGACAAAGCGCGATTACCGATGAGCCATGACAGATCAAACAGCCGATAGCCGCGCCAAGCGCAACGTTGCCGTCCTTGTAGCGGCCCAAGCCATTCTGGGCGCTCAGATGCCAATGATCTTTGTGATCGGTGGACTTGCAGGCGGAATGCTTTCGCCTATCGCCTGTCTGGCAACTCTGCCCATCTCCTTCATCGTCTTCGGGTCGATGATGACAGCACCATGGCTCAGCCCATGGATGCAGAGGAACGGACGCAAATCGGGTTTCTTCATCGGGGCGGCAGCTGGGGCCATCGGCGCGATGATCTCAGCCTATGGGCTTTATATCGGGTCGTTCTACGTGCTGCTCGCCGGATCACTTTTAACCGGTATCTATATGTCCGCGCAGGGTTTTTACCGGTTTGCGGCAACTGATACGGCTTCTGAAAGCTTTCGACCAAAGGCGATTTCCTACGTCATGGCAGGCGGCTTGGTCTCGGCGATTATCGGGCCTCAACTGAACAAACTGGTGCAAGACGCCTTTGTTGTGCCATTCTTGGGCACATACCTCGCGGTGGCCGCACTCAACCTGTTTGGGATGCTTTTGTTCTTCGCACTCGATCTGCCCAAAGGGACCAAAGACGAACCGGTGTTAGAGAACGCACCAAAGCCACGCACCAAAGGCGAACTCTTGCGCGATCCGCGCATTGTCGTGGCGATTATCTGTGCCATGGTCGCCTATTCACTGATGAACCTCGTGATGACCTCGACACCACTGGCCGTCGTCGGCTGCGGGTTCACCAAAAATAACGCCAATGACATTGTATCAGCTCACGTGCTGGCGATGTTCGTGCCGTCCTTCTTTACAGGCCACCTTATCGCCCGTTTTGGGGTTGAAAAGATTATCGCGACTGGCCTCGTGATCTTGCTATTTGCAGGGCTCGTCGCCCTGTCAGGAGTCGATTTGATGAACTTCTTTGTGGCCCTCATCCTGCTCGGGGTCGGCTGGAACTTCGGGTTCATCGGCGCGACGACCATGCTTGCCGCAGCCCACGCCCCCCACGAACGCGGGGTCGTGCAAGGCATGAACGACATGATCGTCTTTGGCATGGTGACCGTCGCGTCACTGGCCTCTGGCGGCTTGATGAACTGTTCAGGTGGCACAGCGGTCGAGGGTTGGAACGCGGTCAACCTTGCCATGGTGCCGTTCTTGATCTTGGCAGGCGGCGCATTGATATGGCTCGCCACCCAGCGCAAGTCAGCCTAGCAAACCGGCCTTTAACAAGCGCAACCCTTGGGCCAGCGGCCCCAGATCCAACGCGCCCTGCACCACCCGTTGCGGGTCCGCAATCGCGCGCTTTAGCGTCGGTTTGGCAAGAAAACCCGCAAGGGCCACATCCTTAGGCGCATGGCCTGCGGACATGCGGGCAAGGGCCGCCTGCGCCAAATCGCGCACCCCGTCCGATGTGCCATCAATCAATGGCTTGCGACCGCGATCTTCCAGCGCAGGAATGGCGCGCAGAAAATTGGCAACGCCAACGCCATAAGCAAAATCGCGCACAGAGGCCTCATTAGTCGCCCCCAGCAACCTTGCCGCTGTCCACAATAAACTGCCCGTCGTTGCATCAATATACTCATTCAGATGGGCCGCATCCTCGAACGCATCGCTGTAAATATCCCAGCGTCGCGCAGACACGAGCCCCTTCAAACAGTCAGCCCCCTGCGCATCCAGCACATCCGCCAAAGCATCCGTCACCTCATGCTTGCGCACTGGCCCACCCACGGCGACCTCGTCTAAAACATCCGCCCACCATTGCAGGCGCATCTCGGCGATCATCGGCTCTTTGGTCACCCAAGGGGCGCGACTTACCTCGACGTTAAACGCGTAAAGCGGAAACAAAACACGCCGCGCAGACACGCTTGCAGCCATAACCGCGCGAAACCGTTCAGGATCGCCTTTTTCGACAATCGCCGCACAAGCATTGATACTCAAAGCGCTGTTGCCCCGTCGCGTATAAGCTTCCAATTGATCGCATCCACCAGCGCATCAAACGAGGCATCCACGATGTTGGCAGAGACACCCACCGTCGACCAACGCTTGCCCTGACCGTCTTCGCTATCAATGATAACGCGGGTCACAGCCTCGGTGCCGCCATCGGTGATACGGACCTTAAAGTCGACCAGATGCATATCCGCGACCAAATCCTGATAGGGGCCCAAATCCTTGGCCAAAGCACGCCAAAGCGCGTTCACAGGACCGCGGTCTTTGCCGTCAGGGCCTTGGCTTTCAGACACATTCAGCACCTTCTCGCCATTGACCTTCACGACAACAACCGCCTCGGACAGCGACACCATCTTGTTGCGCTTATTGCGGCGGCGCTCGACGGTCACGCGGTAGCGTTTGACCTCAAAGAAGTTCGGCAAAAGCCCCAATTCTTCACGGGCCAACAGCTCGAAACTGGCCTGTGCTGTGTCATAAGAATAGCCGCGCGCCTCCATCTCCTTGATGCGATCAAGAATGCGGTTCAGCGCAGGATCACCCTTTTCGACCTCAAGGCCCGCTTGCAACAACCGCTCGCGCAGGTTGGACTGACCCGCTTGGTTGGACATCGGCACAATGCGGCTGTTGCCGACCAGCGCAGGGTCGATATGTTCATAGGTCGTAGGGTCTTTTGCAATCGCCGAGGCATGCAAGCCCGCCTTATGCGCGAACGCCGAGGCCCCCACAAAGGCGGCCTGTTTGGCAGGCACACGGTTCAAAATATCATCCAACATACGCGACGCTTTGCGCAGGCCTGTGAGGGCCTGCATCGTCACACCCGTCTCAAACTGGCTGGCGTAAGGCTCTTTCAACAACAACGTCGGAATGATCGTCGTCAGGTTGGCATTGCCGCAGCGCTCGCCCAACCCGTTCAGCGTGCCTTGGATTTGACGCGCACCGGCACGGACAGCGGCCAGCGAATTGGCCACCGCATTTTCCGTGTCATTATGCGTGTGAATACCCAAGTGATCCCCCGGAATACCGCTGGCAATCACCGCCTGCGTGATCTCGAACACCTCCTCAGGCATCGTGCCGCCATTGGTGTCACACAAGACAATCCACCGCGCGCCAGCAGCATAAGCCGCATGCGCAGCCTCTAACGCATAAGCAGGGTTCGCTTTGTAGCCATCAAAGAAATGCTCGGCATCAAACAACGCCTCACGGCCCTCTTTGATCAAATGCGCAAAGCTGGCCGCGATGTTCTCGGTGTTCTCGGGCAGCGTGATCCCAAGTGCCGTCGTGACATGAAACTCGTGGCTTTTGCCCACCAAACAGACCGCAGGGGTCTGGGCATTGATCACCGCCGCCAAAACATCGTCGTTATCAGCAGAGCGGCCGACCCGTTTGGTCATGCCAAAGGCCGTCATCACAGCCTTGGTCGTAGGGGCGGCATCAAAGAAATCCGAATCCGTCGGATTCGCACCGGGCCACCCGCCCTCAATGTAATCGACACCCAGAGTGTCCAACATCGTCGCAATCGTCTGCTTCTCAGCCGTCGAGAACTGCACACCTTGGGTCTGCTGGCCATCGCGCAGCGTGGTATCATATAGATATATGCGCTCTCTGCTCATGTCAGACACCTGCGTCCAAATCCTCCAGAAGATTTGACCTTTTTTAAATTTTCCAGAAAATTTGCCATCACAAATCCCCTAACTTGGCGGCATCAAAATCAGGGCTTGGCGACCACGTTGCCTGCCCGCCCACATCGGTGACCTGCACACCCGCAGCGTTCAAAATGTCGCGCACCTGATCGGCCATGCCCCAGTCTTTGGCGGCACGGGCTTCGGCGCGCTGCGCCAGCAACGCATCCACGCGCTTGGCAACCTCTGGGGTCACATCGGCACCGCCCTCACCACCGTCCAACATCGGAATCTCCGCCCAATTGCTGACGAAGCCAAGCATCTGCATCGCATGAGCAAAGCCAGCAAGGGCCGCAGGCGTCTTGCCCTTGGCCATCACATGCAACCTTGAGATCGCACCAGAGGTATTCAGATCATTGGCCAACACACCCAAAAACTCGGGATCCGCTTTCCAATGCCCCTCAGCCTTCAGCGCCTTCACCAACGCGGGACTAAACCCGTGGCCTTGCAAAATACCATACCACTTGCGTAGCGCGGCCTCCGCCTCGCCCTTTTTCTTTTCCGTCCAGTCCATCGGCTTGCCGTAATGCGTGCCAAGCATGACCAAACGAATAACCATACCATGCACACCCTGATCTAGCAGATCACGAACCGTGAAAAAGTTGCCAAGCGATTTGGACATCTTCTTGCCCTCAACCTGCAACATCTCGTTGTGCAACCAGACATTGGCAAAGTCGTGACCTGCGCAAGTTGACTGGGCGATCTCGTTCTCATGATGCGGGAACTGCAAGTCATTGCCGCCACCATGAATGTCAAAGGTCGAGCCTAGCAAATCCAGCGCCATAGCCGAGCATTCAATATGCCAGCCCGGACGACCGTAACCCCAAGGGCTGTCCCATCCAGGTTGACCATCACCAGACGGCTTCCATAGCACAAAATCCATCGGATTACGCTTGTACGGGGCGACCTCAACACGGGCACCCGCAATCATATCGTCAATCGAACGACCCGACAGCGCACCATATTCACTATAGCTTTCTACCGCGAACAGCACATGACCCTCGGCCTCGTAGGCATGACCCTTGGCAATCAAATTTTCGGTCATGGCAATCATCTGCGCAATATACTGGGTCGCACGCGGCTCATGCGTCGGGCGCATCGCCCCCAAAGCGTCCATATCATCATGATACCAAGCAATCGTCTCGGCCGTGATGTCACCAATCTCGCGGCCAGCCTCGGCGGCGCGTGCATTGATCTTGTCATCAACGTCGGTAAAGTTGCGCACGTAAGTGACCGACTTCTTGCCGTAGACAAACCGCATCAAGCGGAAAAGCACGTCAAACATCAGCACGTTACGGGCATTGCCCAGATGCGCGCGGTCATAAACCGTCGGCCCGCACAGATACATCCGTACATTACGCGGATCAATCGGCTCAAAGTCTTCTTTGCGGCGGGTCTTGGTGTTGTGCAGTCTAATTTGGGTCATGGTGCCTCACGCAGGTGTAATGCCAGCGGGCTTAACAAGTTCAGGGATCAGATGAAACGTGAAAGAGCAGCCCGCGACGAATGTCAGCAGGTAATAATGCAGCAAATAATGATCATTGTACTCTTCATGTCGAATTCTCTAGCAGGAAGAACCTCAAGCGTCCAGCATTTCCACCAGTTTGCGCAGGGTATTGAGATTTCGGGCAGTCGTCGGCACATGCCCGATCACATGGCCCAGCTTATCGGCCAACTTGGATTTGCTGATACCTTGCGGCGTATGCAGCCAGACAACCAAGCCATCTTGCGCCAGTCCCTCGCCCGCAATCATCCATTGATCACGGGTCTCGGTATCAATCTCTGGCGGCGTAAAACAGAAAAACCCATGCACACCTTTGCCCTCGACCTCATGGACAAACGGACAGCCCGCCACAGTGGCGCGGAAACTGGCTTCAGCAACAAACAAAACGGCGACCTTCAACGCAAAACGGTCAGCAATCGCAGCACCCAACTGTGTCGCAAGCCCCGCCGCTGTGCCCTTGGCAGTCAAAACCACATTGCCCGATGCAATCAACGTGCGCGGCGCACTCTGGGGCCAAAGCGTTTCACACATCTCGCGCAGGTCAGCCATCGGCAGGCGGTTTTTTCCGCCCACATTGATCCCACGCAACAGAACCACCCAACGCGACATACTTGCACTCCTAATAAATCACCACCACCATAGCCACATGACCAGAGATGACGTCAACGCAATATGTAGCACCCTGCGCGGGGCCACCGCCGCCGATCCAGCAACAGAGCTGGACAGCTGGAAAGTGGGCGGCAAAATGTTCGCCTGCTTCGGAGACCGGATCGACGGGGTCTGTGTGAAAACCGACAGCATCGAGACCGCCACCATGCTGATCGACGCAGGTGCAGCCACCAAAGCCCCCTACTTTCACCGCTCATGGGTGCTTGTCAGCTTCGGCGCGGACCCGTCTGAGATGACCCATCGGATCCATGTGTCCTACGACATCATCGTCAAAGCCTTAACAAAAAAGGTCCGCGACGCGCTTTAGTCGTAGGCGATCACTTCAAACTCGATTCCCGTATCATCGTGGAAATAAAACCTGCGACCGGGTTCATAGTCAGCATGACTATGGGTCTTTAATCCCATCGCTTTTACCTTCGCCTCAACAGTATCCAAATCGTTAACAACGATGCCGATGTGGTTCAAACCTCCGCGCTGCAAATAACTGTTCTGCGGCGGGGTCTGCGACTTGCCGCCATCAGGGCCCGTATAGACCGCAACATAGGCCTCGTCCGTGCCAACATGCACCGTATAGCCACCATTGATCGCCTCGCCTTCCCAACGGACATGCCAGTCAAACAGGTCGATCAACATCTGCGCTGTGGCCTTGGGGTCAGCCACCGTGAAATTCACATGCTCTAATCTGCTCATCGCGATTCTCCTTTATTTTCAATCACGAATCCTTTCTAATTTCTCAAGTTAACTTGAGATCAAGAGGTTTTTCATGTCCCAAGGCTTAACCATCGGTGACCTCAGCGCACGCACAGGACTGGCCGTCTCCGCGATCCGGTTCTACGAGACCCACGGCATCGTCGCACCTGTGCGCAACGCAGGCGGGCACAGGCGTTATGGGCGGCACGACCTGAGGCGATTGTCCTTTGTAATGGCGGCGCAACAGCTCGGATTTCCGCTGGCCGAAATCGCGTCTCACATGAAAACCTTATCCGCGGATAAGGCGCCCAGCAAAGCCGACTGGACCCGAATTTCGAAAGGATTCCGGCGCGATATCGACGCGCGTATCAAAGCGCTGGAAGACCTGCGCGACAAGCTCGATGGCTGCATCGGCTGCGGGTGCCTGTCGTTGAAATCTTGCGCACTCTATAACCCTGCGGACGTTAAAGGGCAGTCAGGCACAGGGCCGCGCAATCTGGCCCACTTCTCGGGTTGACAGGGCCACGTCAAATCTATCCCTTCGGCTGCATGAAATTATCACAGCGCATCACACATATCACTGGCGGCGGCTCTGACGGATGGGACGTATTCTACCGCGCCCGCCGGATGATTGACGCAGGCCATAAAGTCACCGAACTGACCATCGGCGAGCATGACATTCGGACCCACCCCGATATCCTTGCCGCGATGAACCGCTCTGCAGTCAGCGGCCGCACAGGCTATGCAGAGGTACCTGGATCATTTGCACTGCGCGACGCTGTTGCGGCCCGCATCCAATCGCGCACAGGCGTGCCAACATCGCGCGATAACATCCTGATCACGCCCGGGGGGCAAGCAGCCCTTTACGCCACCCATAATGCGGTCTGCGACCATGGCGATACAGCTCTTTATATCGACCCCTATTACGCCACCTACCCCGGGACGATCCGTGGCGTGGGCGCCGTGCCAAAAGCGATCCAAGCGCATGCCGAAAACGACTTTCAACCCAAAGCCGCTGACATTGCCGATGCCGCCAAAGGGGCCACATCGCTGCTGATCAACAGCCCGAACAACCCGACAGGGGTGATCTATAGCGCTGAAACGCTTGGGGAAATCGCACAGGTCTGCATCGACCGCGATCTCTGGCTGATCTCGGACGAAGTCTACGACACGCAAATCTGGGAAGGCACACATCTGTCGCCCCGCGCCCTGCCGAACATGGCTGAACGCACGCTCGTCGTTGGCTCCATGTCCAAAAGCCACGCCATGACAGGCAGCCGCATCGGCTGGGTCTGCGGTCCGCCCGAGGTCATCACACATCTGATCAATCTGGCCACCCACACCACCTACGGTGTGCCCGGATACATACAAGACGCCGCCGAGTTTGCGCTTGGCCAAGGCATCCCGCTGGAAGACGAAGTCTCGGCGCCGTTCCAACGTCGCCGCCTGCTGACATTGCAGGCACTTGAGGGGCAAAACGTCGTGCGCAACGTGCCCGTGCAAGGGGCGATGTATGCGATGCTTGATATCCGCAGCACAGGCATGAGCGGCGAAGAATTTTCAAATGCGTTGCTTGACGCCGAACTGATCGCGACCATGCCCGGTGAAAGCTTTGGCAAGGCGGCCGCAGGCCATATCCGTGTTGCCATGACGATCAATGACGACGCCTATCTGGACGCCTTGAACCGTCTTGTGGCTTTCGCAAAATCACAGGCGAAACCATGACGGATATCGGCCAAACCTTCCGTGAGCTGCACATCAAAGGACAGCCGTTCATACTGGCCAATTGCTGGGATCGCGGCTCTGCCCTGATGCTCGAAAACCTTGGTGCACAAGCACTTGCGACTTCGTCTGCGGCCTATGCATTCACGCTTGGACGCCCCGATGGCGGCACGGTCAGCCGCGACGAAAGCCTTGCCCATGCCGCCGACATTCTCAGCGTCACCACCCTGCCCGTGCAGGGCGATTTCGAGAACGGCTTTGGCGATGATCCAGACACCTGCGCCGAGACCGTGCGTTTGGCCGCCGAGGTCGGGCTTGCGGGTATCTGTATTGAGGATATCTGCTTTCCCGCAGGCACGCCCTACGACTTTGACCTGAGCGTGGACCGTATCCGCGCAGCAGCCTCTGCCGCCCGCGCATTGCCGCAAGATTTCGTGCTGACCGCACGTGCCGACGGTGTGATGACTGGCGGCTATGACAGCGACGAGGCCCTGCGCCGCCTCTTGGCATTCGAGACCGCGGGCGCAGATTGCCTTTACGCACCCGTCCTACCCGACTTGGCCACGATCAAGCGCGTCTGTGCGGCGGCCAAAGCTCCCGTAAACGTGCTGGTCGCAGGCGCGATGTCCGCGCATAGCACAGACCACTTCGCACAAGCAGGTGCTGCGCGTCTGTCACTGGGCTCCAGCCTTGCGCGGGTGACACATGCCGCAATCCATGACGCAGCAAAGACAATGTTTGGCGCAGGCAGCTTTGACGCTCTCAAGGGCGCAATGTCAGGCGATGCAGTCGATCACCTTTTGGTGCAAAACCGCAAATAAAGTCGATCCGACGCTTCAAAAGCGACCTTTCGTCGCATTTGGACAAGATTAGGTCCGTTTCTCGCAGAGAATTGCGCTCAACGGGAGAACGCAATGGTCGGACATTTGGCAAAAATCACAGTCATTATTCGCACCATTGGCGCAAGGCGCGGACGCGCGGCGCGGGGACGGCCCATTGTCAGTTGATCACTGACATGGCCTTAGAAATCCCTTTCTCGAAAGATCAATAAATGACTGACCAAACGACCAACGCACCTTCCGCGAAAATGGGTGGTGCGCCGCGCCGCTCTGGTGGCCGCGCCGCACGCACGGCGGCCCGCGCAGCCCCCCTGCCCACCGATATGCGCCCGATCAAAGCAGGCATGACAGGAGGCCGCTACAAGCCCCTTACCGACGAAGATATGGACCGCATTCACGAGGCCGCGATGCGCGCGCTCGAAGAAATCGGCCTGTGCGACGCGCCGCAGTCCGGCATCGACTACATGGTCGCAGCTGGTGCGATCTTGGGCGACGACAAGCGGCTGCGCTTTCCGCGCGCGCTGGTCCAAGAAATGCTGGGCAAAGCCACAAAAGATCTCAAACTGAACGCTCGCGATCCTGCCTACGACCTCGATCTATCAGGCACGCGGGTGCATTACGGCACTGCTGGTGCGGCGGTGCATATGGTAGACGTACACGGACGCAACTACCGCGAATCCACACTGCAAGACCTGCATGATGCCGCCAAAATCGTCCAACAGATGGACAACATCCACTTTTTGCAACGCCCCATGGTGTGCCGCGATATTGTCGACAACCGCGAGATGGATCTCAACACGATTTACGGGTGTTGCACTGGCACGAAAAAGCATGTGGGTGTGTCGTTTACCGAGCCTGATTTTGTCGATGATGCGTTGGAAATGCTGCACATGATTGCAGGTGGCGAAGACAAATGGCGTGCGCGGCCATTCGTGTCGAACTCGAACTGCTTTGTCGTGCCGCCAATGAAGTTTGCCACCGAATCCTGCCTTGTGATGGAGAAATGCATCGCGGGCGGCATGCCTGTGTTGCTTCTATCCGCGGGCCAAGCGGGTGCGACTGCCCCTGCCCCAATCGCGGGTGCCATCGTGCAAGCCGTGGCCGAATGTCTGGCGGGTGTGGTTTATGTCAATTCCATAGCACCCGGTCATCCAGCGATCTTTGGCACATGGCCTTTTGTGTCCGATCTGCGCACGGGTGCGATGTCGGGCGGGTCTGGCGAACAGGCCCTGCTGACGGCGGGTTGCGCCCAGATGCACCAATATTACGGCCTGCCCGGTGGGGCCGCCGCAGGGATTGCGGACGCGAAGTTGCCTGATATGCAAGCGGGTTGGGAACAAATGGCCTCAAACGTCATGGCGGGCCTGTCGGGCCTGAACATGGTCTACGAGGCGGCGGGGATGCACGCGTCTTTGCTGGGGTTTTGCCACGAATCCTTGGTTCTGGGCGACGACCTGATCGGCCAAGCTTTGCGCTGTGTACGCGGCATTGAGGTCAACGAGAGC
The DNA here is from genome assembly GCA_024686085.1 of Loktanella sp. Lineage (GTDB taxonomy): Bacteria > Pseudomonadota > Alphaproteobacteria > Rhodobacterales > Rhodobacteraceae > Yoonia. Next base: position 3,192 of record JAIBDT010000009.1, on the reverse strand, counting down.
AACCTCAGCTTGGAGACAATGCGTGATGTCTGCCTAAAGGGACCGGGGCATTATCTGGGCTCGGATCAAACGCTTGGGTTGATGCAAACTGAGTATGTCTATCCAAAGACCGCCGACCGCACATCGCCCAAGGAATGGCAGGAAAAGGGCAAGCCCGACCTACTGCTCAATGCGACCGCACGCAAAGAAGCGATCTTGTCCAAGCCATCAGACGCGACGCTTGACCCGATCACGGACGCGGCGATCCGTACGCGATTTAACATCCATCTTAAGCACTAGGTCGCGAAATCGTGCCGCCGGACACGGCGGCACGCACCCCTGTCGTGCCACGACATGAGGTTGGCAACCCGCGCACCACGCGCACCGCGAGGTAAGCAAAAGCCTGTGCCTCTAGCATGTCGCCATCCAGACCTGCGTCTTCGACAGGCACCACAGGCATGTCCAGCCCAGCGACCAACATCGCCATCAAGGTCGGGTTTTTGCGCCCGCCACCTGTGACGAGCAGACGTGTCGGCGGGCTTGGGCAATGCTCCATCGCTTTGACAACGCTCATGGCAGCGGCAGCAGTCAGGGTCGCGGCGGCATCCGCGTCTGAAAGAGCAGCAACGGCTGCGGTCAGATCTGCAAAATCGTCGCGATCCAATGACTTGGGTGGCATTCTGTAGAAAAACGCGTGATCCAGAAACGACTCGATAATCGCGTCGTCGACATCACCTTCAGAGGCCAAAAGCCCATCCGCATCAAATGACACATCGCGCCGCGCCAGCATCAGATCGTTGAGCGGTGCATTGGCGGGGCCAGTATCAAAGGCGAGCAAGGCGCCGTCGCTTTCGGGTTTGTCCTTGGTCGGATCGATCCACGTCAGGTTGCCAACACCGCCCAAGTTCAAAAACGCGACGGGCGCATCGGCATGCAGGTATTTGGCAAGCGCAAAGTGATAAAACGGGGCCAATGGTGCGCCCTGCCCGCCAAGTTCCACGTCCGCCGACCGAAAGTCCCATACGACGGTTTGGCCCAGAACATCGGCCAAGACCTGCCCGTCCCCGCATTGGTGCGTGCGGCGGTTGTCTGGGTCGTGGGCCAAGGTCTGGCCGTGAAAACCGACCAGATCGACATCATCAAAGCCGCTGAGAACTTGGGCATGAACGGTCTCGATCAACTCTGCCGCCTCCGCCAGATCATCGCTTGGCCATTGGCCCAACGCGCCTTTCAAAACAGCGGATTCCCGATCCGAATATGGTCGATATGCCGTGTCTCCAAAACCTTTGATCGTGATCCCGTCAGTTACGACCACGGCCGCATCCACCCCGTCCAAAGATGTGCCAGACATCGCGCCAAGTGCTGTTATGAACCCAGTCTTTTTCATTCGGCCATTATCCATTTTCTTGGCACTTTCCCTTCGTCAAATCGACGTTTATAGGGTGACGGACACTTTGTGCAGGGAAAAAGCAATGACCTACCACCCAAAATCCGAATTTATGTCTGTGATGATCGAGCGCGGCTTCTTGGCCGACTGTACCGACTATCAAGGCTTGGATGAGAAATTGTCCAATGGTGTGGTCCCTGCTTATATCGGGTTTGATGCGACGGCGACGTCGTTGCATGTGGGCTCGCTTATTCAGATCATGATGCTGCGCTGGCTCCAAAAGACGGGCCACAAACCGATTACCTTGATGGGCGGTGGCACAACAAAGGTGGGCGATCCGTCGTTCCGCGCCGATGAGCGGCCTTTGCTGACCCCGGAGAAGATCGACGAGAATATCGCGGGCATCAAGCGGGTATTTGCCGCCTACATGTCCTATGATGATGCGCCGAACGGTGCGCTTATGCTGAACAACGCCGAATGGCTGGATAATTTAAACTACCTTGAGTTTCTGCGTGATATCGGGCGGCATTTCTCAATCAACCGGATGTTGTCGTTTGAATCGGTGAAGTCACGTCTTGATCGCGAGCAATCGCTGTCGTTTCTTGAGTTTAACTATATGATTTTGCAGGCTTATGACTTCCTTGAGCTGAACCGCCGTTATGGCTGTTTGTTGCAGCTTGGCGGGTCTGATCAATGGGGCAATATCGTCAACGGGATCGACCTGACCCGCCGCGTCCTGGATCATGAGATTTACGGCATGACATCGCATCTTTTGACCACGTCTGACGGTAAAAAGATGGGCAAGACGGCGGATGGTGCTGTTTGGCTGAACGCCGACATGACCGCGCCCTATGCGTTCTGGCAATTCTGGCGCAACACAACCGACGCCGACACAGGCCGTTTTCTGAAGCTTTACACAGAGTTACCTGTCGAGGAATGCGACCGCCTTGGCGCGCTGGAGGGGGCGGACATCAACGCCGCGAAAATCATTCTCGCCAATGCGGTCACAACGATGTTGCACGGCGCAGAAGCGGCAGCAGCAGCAGAGGCCACGGCCCGCGAAGTGTTTGAGAAGGGCGGTGTCGGTGATGACCTGCCAACCCTGACACTGTCTGCGGATGACTTGGGTGACGGCATGTCCATCGTGCAGATCATCGTCAAGGCGGGTCTTGCGGGCAGCGGCAAAGAGGCCAAGCGCCTGATCTCGGATAATGGTGCCAAGCTGAATGATGAACCGTTGTCTGATGCCGGCCTGATGGTCGACGCGACGATGCTGGTCACGCCCATGAAGTTGAGCGCAGGCAAAAAGCGGCACGCATTGGTGCAGCTAGGCTAGCGCAGAAGCCCCGCGACGCCCAAGAAGATCACGCCCAATGGAAGTGTGACGATAGCGGCAAAGAGCGCCGCACCAAGCGGCGTTGGCCGTGCGGGCGCGGCGGTTGCGCGACTGACTGAGAGATTCGTTTTCATGACATCATTAACCCCTCATTAGGTTTATGATTGTTTAACGCGGTTATGAAACTTGTCCCGTTGCAACAGCACATTTACTTTACCAATGCCTTGCAAGCAGCTGGTATTAATAGTTTTATCCATGAAACTGGCGCTATTTTGATCCGCAAAGGCCCCGTGCTTTACGCTGCCGGTTTGGACGCAGATGCCCCGCTGGGTGCAGTTCGGAACACGCCTAAAACTGCGATTTGCGTGGCGAATTTGGATGCCGTTAACCATCAATTCGCCCGTGCCGCCGGATTTCGTCAAGTCATGACCCCTGCCACAGTCGCCGAATTGGACCTCACGCAGCCGATGCAGATGCACGCCAAATGGCG
>JAIBDT010000033.1 GCA_024686085.1 Loktanella sp. | reverse complement strand
CGGGCATGCCGATAGCGTCGCAGGCTTTCGGGATGACACAGGCCGCACCGCTTGGGCCAATGGCCGGGCCCTTGGTAACGCGTCCTGTCAAAGAACCGGTATCAAGCACTCCCAAAATAGATCCCGAAAATTCGCCTTCTCCGCAAAAAAATAGACCAGCGCCAAAATCAGATTCGGTAGGAATCGGCTCTCCCAAAAACGCCGCTGAAGTCAATGGTCTGAAAAGCGGCTTTATGCCTGCAGACATCGCTCTTGAGACGATAGATCAAGTCATTGATGAACACTTTGGAGCAACGCCTGTTGGAAACGACAGGCATCCGTTTCCGTTGTCGTCTTCTCCCGAAGTGAGATCAGCAACCTCCGTTCATGTTGCGACTGTCGTTGCACAACAGTTGGCCGTGGCGGTTCAAAAGAATCCCAATGGTGTAACAGAACTTGTACTCAATCCCGAAGAATTGGGCCGGGTTAAGCTTGCCATGTCGACCGTAGACGGTGCGATGACGATGACGATCACAACTGAGCGACCGGAAACACAGGACTTGATGCGCCGGCACATTGACGTCCTCGCTCAAGAGCTGCGGCAAATGGGCTTCTCCGACGTCGGATTTTCTTTTCGCGAACAGGGCCGACAGGAAAGCAGTAATTCATCAAATGAAACCAGTCTGGCGATTAACGATCTAGAGGTTGAGGCGCCGATGCCAGAGCTGACATCCGCAGAGACTTCTGGTTTGGATTTAAGGCTCTAATAGGAGACGCAATATGGAAATAACACAATCCTCGGCGGCCATCGCATCATTCGCTGGTGCTGCAGGCGCGCCCAATGGTGACGCGGTTGAGATCAGTTCGGATTTTGAGACATTTCTAAAAATGCTCACTGTTCAAATGCAAAATCAAGACCCTCTTAATCCCGTTGATTCCTCTGACTACGCTGTTCAGTTGGCGACCTTTTCAGGTGTCGAGCAACAGGTGCAAACCAATGATCTTTTAAAAGGACTAACCGCGATTTTAGGCACAAGCGGTATGGCTCAAATGGCGGGATGGGTTGGCAAAGAGGCGCGCGCAGCGGTTCCCGCTAACTTTGGTGGTGATCCGATCACTTTGGCCCCCAATCCCGCGAGTATTGCCGATCGCGCCCAAATTGTCGTTCGCGACGCCGACGGTTTGGAAGTAGATCGCTTTGAAATTCCCGTCAGCGCCGAACCTGTCATCTGGTCAGGGTTGGATGCGGACGGATACCCGCGTGAACTGGGACTATATAGCTTTGAAGTTGTTAGTTTTGCCGGTGAAGAGGCTCTCGTTCAGGACCCGGTTGAGGTGTATAGCACAGTGACCGAAGTCCGCAGTCAAGGCGGTGAAACCGTTTTGATTCTAGAGGGCGGTGCCGCTGTCGCGGCCAGTCAGGTCAGCGCATTGCGCGATCCAAATCTTTAAAGACCCTTGGATACCCAGATCGTAAGACCAGTTAGGAATCCGCCAAAAACCATCCAAGGCAACCCTGAAAGTTGGGGCTTCGTTGGCGGTAATGGTTGGGGGCTGTTTTGTTTTATCAACGCAGCCTCGGCTATAGATGGAAGCAAAGGACCAAAGCGCGCAAGTATGCGGGCGGTTTTGACCATGTCTTTCAAAAGCGCTTTTGGTCCAATCGATTCTTTGATGTAGTCTTCGACCGTCGGCTGGGCGACTTGCCAGATATTCATATGGGGGTCGAGCGACCGCGCAACGCCTTCGACGACGACCATCGTGCGCTGTAGCAAGATCAACTCAGTTCGGGTTTCCATGCCAAATCGTTCTGTGACTTCGAACAGATAAGATAGCAAACGTGCCATCGAAATCTGGCTCGCGTCCATTCCAAAAATGGGCTCGCCAACGGCACGCAAGGCCCGGGCAAATTCGTCAACATCCTTGTGGGCAGGCACATAGCCCGCTTCGAAATGTACTTCGGCAACGCGCTGATAATCTTTGCGGATAAAGCCGAAAAGAATTTCGGCATAAACACGTCGGGTATATTCGTCGATCCGGCCCATGATCCCGAAATCATAGGCAATTATATCGCCATTCCCGGCGACCTTCAGATTGCCTTGATGCATGTCACCATGGAAAAATCCATCACGCAATGCATGACTTAGGAATAACTGCAGAGCACGTGTGGCAAGGTGCTGGCGATCGTGACCAGCGGCATCAAGCGCATCATTGTCACCAATGCTAATACCTTCCATCCAATCCATTGTCATGACTCGGCGTCTGGATAAGTGCCAGCGGACACGCGGCACAACAAAACTGTCATCGGTTTCGGTGTTCGCCGCATATTCAGAAGCGGCCGAGCTCTCTAACCGCAGATCCAATTCGCCGGCGACGACACCTTCAAAATGCGTGATGACTTCCATCGGACGCAGGCGGCGCGAAGACGGCGAAAGTACTTCAATCGCGCGGGCTGCAAAATAGAACGCGTCGATGTCTTTGCGAAACGCCCGCTCGATCCCGGGGCGCAAGATTTTGACCGCGACTGCATCACCCGTATCGGCCAAATGCGCCTTGTGCACTTGCGCAAGCGACGCGGCGGCAACGGGTTCAGAGAAACTGCTAAACAATGCCTCAACTGGCTTGCCCAGCTCGCGCAGCACCTCGGCTTTCGCTTCGGCCATTGAGAATGGCGGCAGTTTGTCTTGTAAGACCCGCAACTGTACCGCCAATTCGCTGCCCACAACGTCGGGGCGCGTTGACAGGACTTGGCCAAATTTGATGTAGGCTGGCCCCAGTGCATTCAGCGCGCGTGGTGCAGGGGCCATTTTTTGATCGCCTTTGTAGCCCAGCCATTGGAACGGCCAAACAAGGCCGCGGATTGCGTAGCGCATCATTAGCGGCGCTTCAAACGCATCCAGTACGACCTTCATCGCGCCTGTACGCTCGAATGTAGCGCCCGTTCGGATTAGTCGGATAATGTTGTGCGGGCCGCGCATCTACAGCTTCCAGCCAGAATGAAGCGCTGAGATGCCCAGCGAAAGATTGCGATATTTTGCATTCTCGAATCCAGCGTTTTTGACCATACCAAGGAAGGTCTCTTGGTCAGGGAAATTGCGGATCGATTCGACCAGATATTGATAGCTGTCACGATCACCCGTGATCAGTTTCCCCATTTGCGGGATCACGTTGAATGAATAAGCGTCATAGGCGGCCTGCATCATCGGATTTGGCAATTGGCTGAATTCCAACACCATCAAGCGCCCACCTGGTCGCAAAACGCGGTAGGCTTCGTTTAATGCTTCTTGCGGACGGGTGACGTTTCGGATGCCAAAACTGATCGTATAGACGTCAAAAGTGTTGTCTTCAAAGGGCAGCGCCATAGCGTCACCCACAACCCAGTCTAGGCTTGCTGACATGCTTTCAGCCTCGGCGCGTTTGCGCCCTTCGACCAGCATTGATTCGGTGATGTCACACACGGTCGCGTGCCCTGATCCTGCGCGACCTAGAAACTTGAACGAAATATCGCCGGTGCCGCCGGCAACATCTAACAGCTTTTGACCTGCGCGTGGGGCCAGCCAATCCATCATCGCTTCTTTCCAGATGCGGTGAATGCCGACGGACATAACATCGTTCATTATGTCGTATTTGCTGGCGACCGAGGTAAAGACCCCCTGCACGCGGCCTGCTTTTTCATCTTCGCGTACGGTTTCAAAACCAAAGTGTGTGGTGTTATCGCTCATCTGGGCTTGCCGTCCTTTGCGTTGCCCTCAACTATGGGGCCGTTAAAAGGGCATATATCGCGCCCTGCACCTTATAGAAAGTGTCCGATGCCCGAATTACCAGAGGTAGAGACGGTTCGCCGCGGCCTAGCCCCCGTCATGGAAGGCGTGGTTATCGCCCAAGCCCAAGTCAACCGCCCGGATTTGCGGTGGCCGTTTCCCGAAAGCATGGCCGAACGGCTGACAGGTAAACGCGTTTTGCGGCTAAGGCGCCGATCGAAATACATTCTTGCTGATCTTGATAGCGACGAGACCTTGTTGATTCATTTGGGCATGTCGGGCCGCATGACGATTTCGGGACACACAGTGGGCGAATTCCATCACCCCCATCCGGTGCCTGCAAAACACGACCATGTTGTGTTCGAGATGGACGGTGGTGCACGGATCACCTTTAATGACGCGCGTCGATTTGGGGCGATGGACCTAATGCCAACAGGGGGCGAGGCTGATTTTTGGCTGATCCGTGATCTGGGGCCTGAACCATTGGGCAACCAGTTTGACGAAGCCTACCTTGTAGATCGCTTGAAAGGTCGCAATACGCCGATCAAATCTGCCCTGTTAGATCAGCGGATCGTTTCGGGTTTGGGTAATATCTATGTATGCGAGGTGTTGTATCGTGCGGGCATCCATCCCGCGCGAAAAGCAGGGCAAATCAGCGCCAAACGGGTGGCGTCATTGGTGTCGCTCGTGCGTGACGTTCTGTCCGAGGCGATAGAGGCAGGGGGGTCATCTCTTAAGGATTACCGACAAGCAGACGGCGAGTTAGGCTATTTCCAGCATCAATTTTCAGTCTACGATCAAGAGGGAAAACCATGCCCAACGCCCTTGTGTGAAAAGAAAATCACCCGAATCGTGCAATCCGGACGCTCATCTTTCTTTTGTCCGCAATGCCAAAGATAACTTGATCCGATCGTTCGGTTGCGCGATCAGTAGCCTAGAAATCGCGGCAACTTGGACACTGATATGGCCTTTGAAACGATCATCGTTGAGATCTCTGATTCGATCGCAACCATTACATTGAACCGCCCAAAAGCGTTGAACGCGTTGAATGCGCAATTGCTAGGTGAAGTTTGTACCGCACTCGAAGCGGCTGATGCGAATAGCAAAGTGCGCTGTATCGTTATCACAGGGTCTGAAAAGGCATTCGCTGCGGGCGCTGATATCACCGAAATGGCTGATAAAACCTTTGTTGATATGTATACGCAGAACTATTTCGCCTCAGAAACAACGCGATTTAATAACACCCGCAAACCGATCATCGCGGCCGTTTCCGGTTATGCGCTGGGCGGCGGCTGTGAATTGGCTATGATGTGCGACTTTATCATCGCGTCAGATACCGCGAAGTTTGGGCAACCCGAAATCAACCTTGGTGTCATTGCGGGCATTGGTGGTACGCAGCGGCTTTCACGGTCTGTTGGGAAATCCAAAGCTATGGATATGAACTTGACGGGCCGCTTCATGGACGCGGCCGAAGCAGAGCGTTGCGGTCTTGTTAGTCGGGTTGTTCCCGTAGGAAAGCTGCAGGCTGAGGCGCGATCAGCCGCTGAGAAGATCGCGGAAAAATCTTTGATCGCAACTATCGCGGCAAAAGATGCGGTAAACCGGTCATTTGAAGTGAGCCTGACAGAGGGTGTGAATTACGAACGCCGCTTGTTCCAATCGCTTTTCGCGACCGAAGACCAAAAAGAGGGAATGGCGGCATTTGCCGAAAAGCGCGAAGCGCAGTTCCGCGACCGCTAAACAATTTGGGGTTTTCTTTATGGCGAGTTTGCCCTAAAGGAACCCAATACATGCGCGTGAGGTCCGCTTTGACCAGAATCAGCCGGTTCCCAAAACCCGGCTCGGGCCAATTGCGCAGATGAATTTTTATTGACCCGAAAGAGGGAACTGAGACATGGCAAATACTCCACAAGCTAAAAAGCGCGCCCGTCAGAACGAAGCACGTTTTCAAGTCAACAAAATGCGCCGTTCGCGTATCCGTACATTCTTGCGCGCTGTTGAGGAAGCAATTGCTTCCGGCGACAAAGACGCAGCAGCAAAAGCATTGCAGGCTGCACAGCCTGAGCTGATGCGCGGTGTGACCAAAGGTGTGGTTCACAAAAACACTGCGGCGCGCAAAATGTCGCGCCTGTCTTCCCGCGTGAAGGCAATCGCGTAAGCGATAGATTCTCTGGTACTCTGTTGCCAGATTGCACAAGTCAATAAGCGCGCTGGTCTCAGCGCGCTTTTTTGTTTTTACCAACATTCATTGATGTTTTCGTGCCTTTTCAAAGGGGTCAGAGATTCTTTTTAGGTAAGACCCGAGTCAAGTGCGATGTTGTGTTGAACGACTACATCTAGGTTGCTAACTTACCCAAGCGATTCACATCGTTCCGGGGGACATGAGTGGTTCGGGACTATTATTCGGGGAAATTCCATTTCGCCGATACCCGATTATTCATGCAAAAGTTAACAGCAACGCGCTGTTAGTTTTTGTGTCTTTGGTAATGGCAGGAATGCCAAAGCCACAAGAAGTCCCATTGCCCAGAAATTGCTTAGACTGACCGCGTTTGTGCGAAACACCCGCGCGAAATGTTCGAGCTTTTTACACATGCGCATGCAAGGCGCGCCCGGGATGGGACCCCGTGCGAATGCTACTGTTGTGCGATGGAATATGTGAGGCGTGGCAAAGCATTGTCTTTGTCTTTGGAAGCTTTTTGAGAGTAGCAGGGCTAAAATGACGAATGACATGTGGGCAAAGGTTATGGGCGCGCTGAAGACAACGGTTGGCGCGAATAACTTTTCCAATTGGATCGAACCCCTTGAGTTCGTAAAATTGTCCGATGCTGTCGTGACGTTTAAAGTCCCAACCACCTTTATCGGTAACTACGTCCAGCAGAACTTTGGCGAACAGATCATGTATGAACTGAACCGCGCAGGCGGGTCGGTCAGTCGCTTGATGTTCGAGGCAACAGGCGCGTCCCGTGCCTCTGCGAAACCTGCCGCTGCGGTGACGAAAGCAACTTTTGTCGATGACATCGCGGGGTCCCCGCTTGATGCTCGCTTTACGTTTGATACCTTTATTGTTGGCAAACCAAACGAACTTGCCAATGCCGCCGCGCACCGTGTTGCCGAAGGTGGTCCAGTCACGTTTAACCCGTTGTTCCTTTATGGTGGTGTCGGCCTTGGCAAGACGCACTTGATGCACGCTATTGCTCATGAATTGCAGCGCCGCAGCCCAGAACTGAACGTTCTCTATCTTTCTGCAGAGCAGTTCATGTACCGTTTCATTACCGCGCTGCGCGAACGCAAGATGATGGATTTCAAACAGTTGTTTCGGTCTGTTGACGTTTTGATGGTCGACGATGTGCAATTCATTGCGGGCAAAGACAGCACGCAAGAGGAATTCTTTCACACCTTCAATGCGCTGATCGATGGCAAAAAGCAGATTATCATTTCCGCCGACCGCGCACCCGGAGAGATCAAAGATCTCGAGGAGCGGATTAAGTCACGGATGCAAAGCGGCCTTGTAGTAGACCTGCACCCGACTGACTACGAGCTGCGCTTGGGTATTCTACAATCCAAGGTTGAGGTCTATCGCGGCCAGTATCCCGGTCTTTCCATCGCCCCTGGCGTGTTGGAATTCCTCGCACACCGCATCTCGACCAATGTGCGTGTTCTTGAGGGCGCGTTGACCCGTCTGTTCGCTTTTGCGTCTCTCGTTGGCCGCGAAATCACTCTGGAACTGACCCAAGACTGCTTGTCAGATGTGCTTAAGGCCTCTGATCGTAAGGTTACGGTGGAAGAAATCCAGCGCCGCGTGTCCGAGCACTACAATATTCGCCTATCCGAGATGATCGGGCCAAAGCGCGTGCGCAACTACGCGCGTCCGCGTCAGGTCGCAATGTATCTGGCCAAGCAAATGACCAGCCGGTCATTGCCTGAGATTGGGCGCCGCTTTGGTGGCCGCGATCATACGACAGTCATGCACGGTGTCCGCCGTATCGAAGAGCTAAAGATCACCGATAGCCAGATTGCGGACGATCTGGAATTGCTGCGTCGCGCCTTAGAGGAATAGCCATTTGGCTTGACCAAGGCGCAACAGTCTACGACAGTTTTCACAATACCGCTTGAGGCCGCGCAGAAATGCGGTAGCTTGCCAGTCCGGATGGCGTAAGCCCAACAAGATATGCGGAGCATGGGACATGAAACTAAGTATTGAACGCGCAAGCCTTTTAAAGGCCGTCGCACAGGCCCAGTCCGTGGTCGAACGTCGCAATACAATCCCGATTTTGGCGAACGTGCTGATCGAGGCCGAAGGCGACAGCGTCCATTTTCGCGCAACCGATCTTGATATCGAAGTGGTCGATCGTGCACCCGCGCAAGTGACCCGCGCAGGGGCCACGACAGTGTCTGCTGTGACGCTAAATGAAATTATCCGCAAATTGCCTGACGGCTCTCTTGTGACGTTGACCGAAGACAGCAATACGGGCCGACTGACAATTGAAGCTGGGCGTTCAAATTTTTCTTTGGCGACACTGCCAAAAGAAGACTTTCCCGTGATGGCTTCGTCTGAATATGCGGCGAACTTCTCGGCGCCCGCACCCGTTCTGCGTCGCCTGTTCGACAAATCCAAATTCGCGATCTCGACCGAGGAAACGCGGTATTACCTTAATGGTGTTTACATGCATGTCGCGGATAGCGACGGCGGCAAAGTGCTGCGTTGCGTTGCAACAGATGGTCACCGTTTGGCGCGCATTGATGCGGACCTGCCCGCAGGCGCTGGCGACATGGCGGGTGTGATTGTTCCGCGTAAAACCGTTGGCGAATTGCGTAAACTTTTGGACGACGATGATATGCAAATCGCAGTGTCAGTGTCCGAGACAAAAATCCGCTTTGCGACCCCCGACATTACGCTTACCTCTAAGGTCATCGACGGTACGTTCCCAGATTACACGCGCGTGATTCCTCAGGGCAACACACGCAAACTAGAAGTCGACGCCGCTGAATTTGCTCGTGCCGTTGACCGTGTTGCAACGGTTTCATCCGAACGGTCCCGCGCTGTGAAGCTGTCGCTCGACGAAGACCGCTTGATCCTATCCGTGAATGCGCCCGACAGCGGCGCTGCCGAGGAAGAACTGGCCGTGGCCTACAGCGACGAACGTTTGGAAATCGGGTTTAACGCGAAATATCTGCTGGAAATTGCTAGCCAAGTAGACCGCGAAAATGCGGTGTTCTTGTTCAACTCCAGTGGTGATCCGACCTTGATGCGCGAAGGCAACGATACCTCCGCCATCTATGTGGTCATGCCGATGCGCGTCTAAGGGCGCGTCTTGGTCCCTAAGGAACATATCAACTGCGGAAAGGGTCGGTGAATGTCGGCCCTTTCTTTATCTGAACTATCGCTTTCCCATTTCAGGTCGCATCGCCGCGCGGTCTTGGCTTGCGACGGACGCCCTGTTGCGATTTATGGACCCAATGGTGCAGGCAAAACCAACCTGCTTGAAGCCGTTTCGATGTTGTCTCCGGGACGGGGGTTGCGCCGTGCGTCACCAGAGAATTTGATCCGCCGCCCAGAGGCGCTGGGCTGGAAAGTTACAGGCCTTTTGCACTCTGGTCAGCAGACCCACGAGATTGAAACATGGGCCGAACCCGCAGCCTCGCGCAGCGTGCGCATCGACGGCAAAGCTGCGCCGCAAATTGCCCTAGGGCGCATTGGGCGCGTTTTGTGGTTGGTGCCGTCGATGGACAGGTTGTGGATAGAGGGTGCCGAGGGGCGTAGGCGGTTCTTGGACCGTGCAACCCTTAGTTTTGAGCCCACTCATGCCGAGGCAGTCTTGAGTTATGAAAAGGCCATGCGGGAACGCAACAGGCTGCTTAAGGACATGGTTCGCGACGCCCATTGGTATCACGCTCTTGAAAAGCAAATGGCTGATGCGGGCGCGAAAATTCATCAAAACAGGTGCAATACAATCGCCGAACTTGCAGCGGCACAAGAGGCGACGCAAACGGCTTTTCCGACGGCTGCCCTTTCACTGATCCACGCCGATCCCGCTATCGAGGCTCCCGAAGATCCCGCAGCTTTGACTGCTGCCTTTGCGCAAAACAGGGTCCGCGACATGGGGGCGGGCCGCACCCTTATGGGACCGCACCGCGCTGATTTGCAAGCTGTGTTCGCCGACAAAGGTGTTTCGGCCAAGGACTGTTCAACAGGCGAGCAAAAGGCGTTACTGATTAGCTTGATCCTTGCCAACGGGCGTGCCTTGATCCGCGATTTCGGCGCACCGCCAATCTTGTTGCTTGACGAAGTCGCCGCTCACCTTGACCAGACCCGTCGGGCCGCTCTTTATGATGAAATCTGCGCACTTGGATCGCAGGCATTTATGACTGGGACAGGCCCAGAACTCTTTGCGGAACTGGGTTCGCGCGCACAATATGTGGAAGTCACCGAAGAGGACGGCGGCTCGATAGTAAAAGAAAGAGACCCGATATGACCCCACAACGCGTGACACTGATCACCCTTGGCGTGACCGACTTGGAACGAGCAAAATCCTTTTACGCAGCACTTGGTTGGACCCCCACCAGTGAAATGCCTGGATCAGTCGTTTTTTACCAAATTAATGGAATGGTTTTGGGCTTTTTTGGGCTTGGGCCATTGGCCGAAGACCAAGGACGGCCTGATGCAAAACTTGGGACCGGGGCCATGACGTTGGCGCAGAATTTTTCGACTGAAAAGGAGGTCGACGCAGCCTACAAATTAGCGCTGGAATCTGGCGCCACGGCGCTAAAAGCGCCCGAGAAAGTATTCTGGGGTGGGTATTCTGGTTACTATGCAGATCCGGATGGCCATGTTTGGGAGCTGGCAATGAACCCGTTTTGGACGCTGAATGAGGATGGGTCCTTGACCTTGCCAGAGGCGCAAAATGAAGGTTGAGCGGATCGAGGAAATGCGCCTAACCGCGCAGGATGAAGCCCAGATTGGTAATTTGCTCGACGCGGCCTTCGGGACCGATTTTGACGGACGATCCTACTATCAGCAGCGGCATCACGTGCGGCTTGTGGTGCGCGAAACGGGTGTAATCATTGGACATATGGCGGTATCCCTGCGGGCCATCCGGATGGGCGATGCCCTTGTGCAGGTCGCGGGGCTAGCCGAGGTCGCGAGCAACCCCGCGCATCGCGGCAAGGGCATTGCCTCAATTTTGATGAAGGCCGCAATTGATGAAGTGCGCCAAAGCCCTGCAGTGTTCTTTATTCTTTTCGGTAATCAACCGTTGTATGCGGGGGCCGGCTTTGTAGAAAAACAAAATGTATTGCGGTATTCATCCTTTATAGATGTGCGCACGGGGGATGCGATGGATGGCATCAAAGACGGTCTGATGGTCATGCAGATGACTGATTTGGAGTGGGACGATGACGAAATCGTGGACCTCGTCGGGCACGCTTTCTAATGACCATTTCCGCGATGGACCTATTGCTATACGCGGGCGCCTTGTTCCTGCTCTTCGCGACACCTGGTCCAGTTTGGGTCGCACTCATCGCACGGGCACTGTCAGGCGGATTTCACGCAGCGTGGCCCTTGGCCTTGGGCGTCGTCGTTGGCGACGTGCTATGGCCGTTCCTTGCGATCTTGGGCGTCACGTGGATTGTTTCGGTGTTTGCAGGCTTCATGGTCCTGCTAAAATGGGTGGCGTGCGCCACATTTTTGTTAATGGGCTACACCATTATCCGTAACGCGGACCGCACCATTGCCAGCGACAGTCGGTTGACCAAGCCCGGGATGTGGGCGGGGTTCTTGGCGGGGCTGGCGGTCATTCTAGGCAATCCAAAGGCGATCCTGTTTTACATGGGTATGCTGCCGGGCTTCTTTGACTTGACGGTTTTGACATGGATCGACATTCTGGCGATCTGCTTTTTATCGTTCTTGGTGCCATTGATCGGAAACCTTATTTTGGCGGCCTCAATTGATCGGGTAAAGTCGTTCCTGACGTCGCCGACGGCACTCTGGCGGACCAATATAACCGCTGGGTCCCTGCTGATACTGGTCGGGCTTATTATCCCGTTCACCTAGCGCAAAATGTGGGGGTTTCGCCGTGACAAACCCTGTGAAAATGACTATATCTTGCGGATAGAATAACAGGAAAATCCGCATGTCCGACGATCAAGCTGAAAACGCCGCTTACGGCGCCGATTCCATCAAAGTTTTGAAGGGGTTAGACGCAGTTCGTAAGCGGCCCGGTATGTATATCGGTGACACCGATGACGGGTCTGGTTTGCACCACATGGTTTACGAGGCCGTGGATAACGGAATTGACGAAGCGCTGGCAGGCCACGCAGACCACGTCACAGTGACAATTCACGCCGATAATTCGATTTCAGTGGGTGATAACGGGCGTGGTATCCCTGTCGACATGCACAAAGAAGAAGGCATTTCCGCCGCCGAGGTCATTATGACCCAGCTTCACGCTGGCGGTAAGTTCGACAGCAACTCATATAAGGTTTCGGGCGGTTTGCACGGTGTTGGTATTTCCGTTGTGAACGCTTTGTCTGATTGGTTGGAGCTGCGCATCTGGCGCAACGATAAAGAACACTATTGCCGCTTCGAAGATTCCGTCACTGCCAAATCGCTAGAGGTCGTAGGGCCCGCGAACGGGCGAAAGGGCACCGAGGTGCGCTTTCTGGCGTCCACCGGAACTTTCTCGAACCTGAACTATTCATTTGAGACGCTGGAAAAGCGTCTGCGCGAACTGGCGTTCTTGAACTCTGGTGTGCGGATCATCCTGACAGACGAACGGCCAGCCGAGCATCTGCGCAGCGAATTGTTCTATGAGGGCGGTGTCAAAGAATTCGTCAAATACCTCGACCGCTCAAAAACCGCCGTAATGGACGAACCGATCTATGTGGTTGGCGAACGTGACGATATCGGCGTCGAAGTGGCGATGTGGTGGAACGATAGCTACAACGAGATGGTGCTGCCTTTCACCAACAATATCCCGCAGCGCGACGGCGGTACCCACATGGCGGGCTTCCGTGGCGCCCTGACCCGCACGATTAACAACTACGCACAGTCGTCAGGTATCGCGAAGAAAGAAAAGATCAGCTTTACAGGCGACGACGCCCGTGAAGGTTTGACCTGTGTACTTTCGGTGAAAGTGCCTGACCCGAAATTCTCGTCGCAGACTAAGGACAAGCTGGTCTCGTCCGAAGTCCGCCCTGCGGTCGAGAACCTTGTCGGTGAAAAGCTGGCCGAATGGTTTGAAGAGAATCCTGCAATCGCCCGCCAAGTCGTCGGTAAAATCGTCGAAGCCGCTCATGCCCGCGAGGCTGCGCGCAAGGCCCGTGAACTCACACGCCGCAAAACGGCGATGGACGTGAATTTCCTTGCTGGTAAACTGAAGGACTGCTCTGAAAAAGACCCGTCCAAAACCGAAGTCTTCCTCGTTGAGGGTGACTCTGCTGGCGGGTCTGCACAGACTGGCCGTGACCGTGGCACGCAGGCGATTCTGCCGCTGAAGGGTAAAATCCTGAACGTAGAACGCGCGCGCTTTGACCGTATGCTCGGGTCCCAAGAAATCGGTAACCTCGTGATGGCGCTTGGCACGGGCATTGGCCGTGACGAGTTCAATATCAAAAAACTGCGTTACCATAAGATTGTTATTATGACCGATGCGGACGTCGACGGTGCGCACATCCGGACGCTTTTGTTGACCTTCTTCTTCCGCCAAATGCCAGAGCTGATTGAGAACGGCTTTCTCTACATCGCGCAGCCGCCGCTTTACAAAGTGAGCCGCGGTAAATCGGAAGTTTACCTCAAAGACCAAGCAGCGATGGACGATTACCTGATCGAGCAAGGCACTGATGGTGCATTCTTGCGGCAGGGAAATGGCGAGGAAATCAGCGGGGCTGACTTGCGCCGTGTGGTCGATGAGGCCCGCCAGTTCAGTAATCTTCTGAATGCTTTCCCGACGCATTATCCGCGTCACATCCTTGAACAAGCGGCAATTGCTGGGGCCTTTGTACCTGGCGTGGTTGACGCGGACCTGCAAGGGACCGCCGACCGTGTGGCCAAGCGCTTGGACCTGATCGCCGAAGAATGGGAACGCGGCTGGCAAGGGCGGATCACCCAAGACAAAGGCATGCGCCTTGCGCGTATCTTGCGCGGTGTCGAAGAAGTCCGCACGCTTGACGGTAAAATCATGCGAGGCGGCGAGGCGCGACGCACTGGGTCCTTTACCAAAGGGCTGCAAGACGTCTACGAATTGCCCGCAACATTGGTGCGTAAAGACCGTAACCAGTTGATCCACGGTCCGCTTGATCTGCTCAAGGCGATTTTGGAGGAAGGCGAACGCGGCCTGTCCTTACAGCGTTACAAGGGCTTGGGTGAAATGAACCCAGACCAGCTGTGGGAAACCACTTTGGACCCAGATGCGCGGACACTTCTGCAGGTGCGCGTCGAGGACTTGGCCGAGGCCGATGATCTGTTCACCAAGCTGATGGGTGACGTCGTTGAACCACGCCGTGAATTCATTCAGAAAAACGCGCTATCCGTCGAAAACCTAGACTTCTAAAGTATCGCGATTGCCCGCTTCCGCGGGCAATCGGCGCCTTACGTCAGGCCGCCAATATGGTGCGTGCCACGCTTCTTCGCCAGCGCAATCTGCTTTTGACGCTCGCGGAAACGGCCTTTGTCCTCATCGGATGTTTCAGCCGCACATTGATGACAGGCCACGCCTTCTTCAAATTCGGGGCGATTGCGGTCCTCGGGCAAAATCGGTTTGCGACACGCATAGCAAAGCTGGTGCGGACCTTCCTTCAGGCCGTGCCCCACACTGACACGCGCGTCGAAAACAAAGCAATCACCGTCCCAAGTGCTTTGCTCCTGCGGCACTTCTTCAAGGTATTTCAGGATGCCGCCCTTAAGGTGGTAAACGTCGTTCACACCCTGGCCGATCAGATAATTCGTGGACTTTTCACAGCGAATACCACCAGTGCAAAACATCGCGATCCGCTTGTTGTGGAAACGTTCTTTGTTCGCTTCCCACCATACAGGAAATTCGCCAAACGTCTTTGTTTCAGGATCAATCGCACCGTCAAACGTACCAATCGCGACCTCGTAATTATTGCGCGTATCGATCACTGCCACGTCGGGGGACGTGATCAACACGTTCCAATCTTCGGGATTCACATAGTGACCAACGCTTGCTGTCGGATCGACATCAGGCTGGCCCATCGTCACGATCTCGCGCTTCAGGCGGACTTTCATACGGTGGAAAGGTGCGACGCTTGCGGCGCTCTCTTTCCAGATCAAATCGGCACAGCCGGGCAAGGCACGAATATGTGCAAGGACTGCGTCAATACCTGATCGGTCACCCGCGATTGTACCATTGATCCCCTCGCGGGCCAGCAAAAGCGTGCCGCTGATACCGCGGGATTTGCATAGCGCCAACAAAGGGCCACGCAATGCGTTTGGATCATCAAAACGCGTGAAGTGATAAAGGGCTGCGACTATAAACATGGCGACCAGATACGCCTGTTTTGCATGACGATCAAGCCTTACCAAGCCCCTTGGATGCGGCAATAGCCAGCCCATCAGCTACCGCTGTAAAGGCTTCTGTCCGTTCCAAAATGGCCGACGGAAATAGTTCAACCATTGCGGATTCGACAACGCCCATCAGACTAGAGCCACCAACAAATACGATTTGCCCGATCTGATCGGGGGTCAAATCAGCCATTTCCAAAGTCTTGAGGGCGGCAACGCGGATTGTCTCCGCATGTGTCGCGAGAATGGCAGACAGTTGCGCCGCTGACATGCGCGCCCAAAGTTGTTTTTCTATAACCCGTAAATCAATCGCTGCATCCTGCGCATCTGGGGCGTTCACACGGATTTTGCCAGCTTCAACGGCAAAGGCGATATCATGCCCCAATTCCATTTCCAGCACATCAGACAAACGCCCGAACAGTTCGGGCTGAACACCAAGTTTGTGAAACCGCGCGGCCAATCGGCGCATTTCGCCCGTATAGAGGAACGGAATTTTTTCCCACGAGGCGAGATCGTTAAAAATCGCCTTTGGGGCAGTGTGCGTGCCTGGACCCATCTCGTTTTTTATCTCGGCCCCATAACCCAACAAAGGCATAACTTGCGCCAAACTAATCGCTTTATCAAAATCGGTGCCACCAACCCGCACACCGTGACTGACAATGATACGTGTATTATCGCTGCTGCGTTCAAAGACTGAAAAGTCGGATGTCCCGCCGCCAATATCAATGATCAGGCCCAGCTTGCCTTCGGGCAACGGACCCGCCGCCAAGGCCGCAGCCTCTGGTTCAAACATAAACGACACATGGTCATAACCCGCCAATAGATAGGCATCGCGTAGGTCAATCTCGGCCTGCGCATTGCGCAAGTCATCGGTGGAATGAAACCGGACAGGGCGACCCGACAAAGCGGTTTTAAACGACGCACCCGTCGTTGCTTCGGCGCGTTCGCGGATAGTCTGCAAGAACCGTGCCACGACTTCAATCAGAGTCAATTGCTCATAGGCAATCTGCCGCTTTTCACGCATCAAAGGCGTCCCCAGCACTGACTTCAAGGCCCGCATAAACCGACCTTCGCGTCCGTCGATCAATGCTGTGTTTGCAACCGATCCATAGGTAGTGACCTTGCGATCATAGTCAAAAAATACAGATGTCGGCAAACTCGTCCGGCCCGGTTCTACCTCAATCAGATGCGGGCGTCCGCCAACCAGCACAGCCGCAGCCGTATTCGATGTGCCAAAATCAATGCCAAGTGTTTGTGTCATAGCGCGCGTCCTACCTACAAGAGTGGCGGCAATATGCCATTCGCGCGCCCGTGCCAAGGGGGCAACACTTGCCTTGAAGGCTCCGCTGACTTACCCAGTCATCAACACGAACAGGAGACGACCATGCATGCCCTTTTAGTGATCGACGTACAAAACGACTTTTGCCCGAAAGGTGCTTTGGCCGTGGATGGAGGCGATGAAATCGTCGCAGGCATCAATGCAGCCATGGGCCGTTTTGACGCGGTGATCCTGACGCAAGACTGGCATCCCGCTGGGCATTCCTCATTTGCCAGCAGCCATAGTGCGGCGCCAATGTCGGTGGTCGAGATGCCATACGGCCCGCAAGTCCTTTGGCCCGATCACTGCATTCAAGGGACGCAAGGTGCCTCATTTCACTCCGATTTGCACAGCGACCGCGCTAATATGATCGTGCGCAAAGGGTATAACCCTGCCATCGACAGCTATTCCGCGTTCTTCGAAAATGATCACACGACGCCCACAGGGCTAGAGGGGTATCTGCGCACACGCGCTGTCACGACATTGACTTTGGTCGGCCTTGCCACAGATTTCTGTGTGAACTATTCAGCCGTCGATGCGGCGCGTCTGGGCTTTGACGTTACTGTCGATCTGTCCCTGTGCCGCGCCATTGATTTCGACGGATCACTTCAAGCGGCAACCGACGGCATGAAAGCCGCTGGTGTGACGCTGACAAACGCAAAGGTCGCTTAATGCTCGTCGTCGTCTCGCCCGCCAAATCGCTTGATATGCAGCCCACCGATATCACGCCGACCCAGCCGCAATTCCAAGACGATGCCGTGCGCTTGTCTAAGACCGCCAAGAACCTGACGCTGACACAGCTCAAAAACCTCATGAGCATTTCTGACGACCTCGCACGCCTGAACCGCGACCGTTTCGCGGCCTTCGCTGCCGAACCTGCGACGGACGCGGTTAAGCCCGCGGCATTAGCGTTTAACGGCGACACCTATCAAGGGTTAGAGGCGAAAACACTGTCCGAGGAAGGCCTAGCGTGGGCGCAAGACCACCTTGGAATTCTCTCAGGCCTCTACGGTTTGCTGCGCCCGCTCGACGCGATCCAGCCCTACCGTTTAGAAATGGGCAGCCGCCTGAAAACGCGCCGCGGCACGTCGCTTTACGATTATTGGGGCGATACGATTGCAAAGGCGCTCAATGCCCAAGCAGCCAGCGTTGGCACTGATACTTTGGTCAACTGCGCCAGCCAAGAATACTTTGGCGCGGCAGATCGCAAGGCACTCAAACTGCGCGTGATCACGCCGCAGTTCATGGAAATCAAAGATAACCGACCGCGTATCGTTTCCTTCTTCGCCAAACGGGCAAGGGGCGCAATGGCGCGCTATATCGTCGAAAACCGCCTTACGGAACCAGAGTCTATTCAGGGCTTCTCGACTGGTGGTTATGCATTTGACCCCGACCTGTCGGACGGGGACAAATGGGTTTTCTTACGCGATTATCCGACCTAAATCCGCTCAATCGCCAGCGCTATACCCTGACCGCCACCAATACACATGGTGATCAAGGCGCGCTTGCCGCCCGTTCGTTCCAGCTCGTACATCGCCTTCACGGTAATGATGGCACCCGTTGCGCCAACTGGATGACCCAGCGCAATAGCACCACCATTCGGGTTCACAATCGCGGGGTCAAAGCCGAGTTCTTTACTAACTGCGAGGGCTTGCGACGCAAACGCTTCGTTGCTTTCGATCACATCAAAGTCAGACGCCTTAAGTCCCGTTTTTGCCTGCAAGTTGCGCACCGCAGGCACAGGGCCAATGCCCATCACTTCGGGCCGCACACCCGCATGGGCATAGCCCAAAACGCGGAACTTTGGGGCCAAACCAGCAGCCTTTGCCGCATCTGCTCGCGCCAGCACAATCGCCGCCGCACCATCGTTGAGACCAGACGCATTGCCCGCCGTCACAGTCCCGTCTTTCTCGAACACGGGGCGTAATCCGGCAAGGGTCTCAAGGCTTGTGGCCTTCGGGTGCTCGTCACGGGCAAAATCCACCATGTCGCGTTTCACGCGGATCTGCACAGGCACAATCTGACTGTCAAAATATCCCGCCGCAATCGCCGCCGCCGCGCGTTCTTGGCTTTGCAGCGCAAAGGCATCCTGATCCACACGGCTAATCTCATGTTCTCGTGCAACATTCTCGGCAGTCACGCCCATATGCCCCGTGCCAAAGGGACAGTTCAGCGCGCCCAGCATCATATCGCGGGTTTTGATGTCGCCCATCTTCGCGCCCCAGCGCATGTCGGAAACGATATAGGGTGAGCGGCTCATATTCTCGGACCCGCCCGCAAGCGCGAAATCGGCATCGCCCAGCATCAGGTTTTGCACCACCGACACAATCGCCTGCACACCAGACCCGCAAAGACGGTTCACATTCATCGCAGGGGTGCCCTCGGGAATGCCGGCCTGCATGGCTACCACGCGACTGACATACATATCCTTCGGCTCGGTATTGATCACATGCCCAATCGCAACATGACCGATTTGCGCGGGATCAACGCCTGCGCGCTCCATCGCGGCCTTTGCGACAACCGTTCCCAATTCAATCGGCGAAGTTCCCGCCAACGCGCCACCAAAGCCACCGATGGCAGTGCGCGCACCGCCCAAAATTACGATATCTGTCATGTTCACTCCTATTTTTTTGAAGCCTATCAAACGGTAATCATTCGAACAGCGAAACGTCAGGTCATTTCGCTGGGAAGTTACGCCAGCCCCGCCTAAGCTGGCCGCAAAAGGAGACCCCGAAGACAGATTTTCTAACCGACATTAGTAGCCGCTTAACCGATATCCGCGCGGAAGGGCTTTGGAAAACCGAGAGTGAAATCACTTCGGCCCAAGGCGGACATATCACGGTCGACGGGCGCGACATGATTAATCTTTGCGCGAATAACTACCTTGGACTTGCGAACCACCCCAAGCTGATCTCTTCGGCAAAAACAGCACTCGACGATCACGGCTACGGGATGGCCTCTGTCCGCTTCATCTGCGGGACCCAAGACCTTCACCGCGAGCTTGAGCAACGCCTCGCGACCTTCCTTGGGCATGACGATACGATCCTCTTCGCGGCGTGTTTTGACGCAAATGCCGCCGTGTTCGAGCCGCTTTTGGGTGCTGAAGATGCGATCATTTCAGATGCGCTGAACCACGCGTCGATCATCGACGGAATCAGGCTGTGCAAGGCAAGGCGCTATCGCTATGCCAACGCCGATATGGGCGATCTAGAGGTGCAACTCAAAGCCGCCCGCGCCGACGGCGCCCGCCATATCATGATTGCCACTGACGGCGTGTTTAGCATGGATGGCTACCTCGCGCCCTTGGATCAAATCCGCGCCTTGGCTGACAAATACGAGGCCCTTTTGATGGTCGACGATTGCCACGCAACAGGTTTCATGGGGCCAAAAGGAGCAGGCACGCCTGCGCATTTCGGCATCCAAGCGGACGTTTTGACGGGTACACTCGGCAAGGCAATGGGTGGGGCAATTGGCGGCTACATCGCAGGGCCGCAACCTGTCATCGACCTGATGCGCCAACGCGCACGGCCCTATCTTTTCTCAAACGCTCTGCCCCCCGCTGTGGTCGCCGCAGGTCTCGCCGCGATTGATCTGGTCGAGGCGGGCGACGATCTGCGCACACAGCTTTTCGACAACGCCGCCTATTGGCGCGCTGGACTAAGCGAGGCAGGTTTTGATTTGCTCGAAGGACAGCACCCGATCATCCCCGTCATGCTTTATGACGCGCAAAAAGCCCAAGCACTTGCCGCGCGGTTGTTCGAACTTGGCGTCTATGTTTCGGGCTTCTTCTTTCCTGTCGTCCCCAAGGGGCGCGCAAGGATCAGAACGCAGATGAACGCGGCACTCACCCGCAACGATCTCGACACAGCATTGACCGCATTCTCCCAAGCAGGTCGCGACACAGGAGTTCTGTCATGAGCAACGAAATGAAGGCTCTATCCAAGGCAAAACCCGAAGTTGGCCTGTGGATGACCCGTGCTCCAGTCCCCGAAATCGGCCCTGATGATGTGCTGATTCGTGTGAAGAAAACAGGCATCTGCGGTACTGATATCCACATCTGGAATTGGGACGCTTGGGCCGCTGGCACCGTACCTGTGCCGATGATCACCGGCCATGAATTTGCAGGAGAAATCGTCGAGCTAGGGCGCAACGTAACTGATCTTGAAATCGGACAGCGATGTTCTGGCGAGGGACATTTGATCGGCAAGGGTAGCCGCCAATCACGCGCGGGCAAGTTTCACCTTGATCCGGGAACGCGGGGGATTGGTGTGAACGAACAAGGGGCTTTTGCAGAATACCTGCGCCTACCTGCGTTCAATGTCGTCCCTTTGCCTGACGCAATCGACGATGAAATCGGCGCGATCCTCGACCCGCTTGGTAACGCGGTGCACACCGCGCTGTCGTTTGATTTGATCGGAGAGGATGTGCTGATCACAGGTGCTGGACCCATCGGGATCATGGCCGCTGCCGTCGCCCGACACGTCGGCGCCCGCCACGTGGTGATCACTGATGTTAACCAAGACAGGCTCGATCTAGCAGGGCGCGTTGCGGATGTGATCCCTGTGAATGTGGCGAACCAAGACCTCAAAGACGTCTGGTCAGGCCTCAAAATGAAACAAGGGTTTGACGTCGGCCTAGAGATGTCTGGCAACCAGCAGGCCATGGATCAAATGGTCGAGAACCTAGTCATGGGCGGTAAGATCGCGCTGCTCGGCATACCACCCGGTAAAAGTCCCGTCGATTGGTCGCGTATTGTGTTCAAGGCGATCACGATCAAAGGTGTCTACGGGCGTGAAATCTTCGAGACATGGTATAAAATGATCGCCATGCTGGAAAACGGTCTCGACGTGCGCAACGTTATTACGCATCGGTTCAAGGTCGATGAATTCGAGGCAGGATTTGGCGCGATGCTGTCCGGGTCATCAGGCAAGGTGGTGCTGGACTGGACCTAGGGAAAACAAGGGGGCATCAATTTGCCCCTTTGTCCTTACAAATATTTACGTTGCCCTACGGTTTGATCACGCAAGTCAGAGTCGTTACTTAGCAACGTCCAAAGTCTAAGCATCGTTGCGGCTTCGTTTGTTTTTCGGGCACGTTCGTCTGCGTGTGTTTCTTGTAATTTCAATACCTTGACGCTATTGTTCGTACTGTCTGACATCGTGTTTTCCTTCATGCACCTAGGCCCCGACCCATCTTTGTATTTGCGGTGGTCGAAATGCTAAAGTGTTAATGTGGGGTCACGCGATCTTTAAGATTTATTTTAATGCGCGGTCTAAACCCGATTGCGTCGATAGGTTTCAAGATATGATACTTGCGCTCGACCATCTGCAGATCGCCATTCCAAAAGGGTCAGAAGATACCGTGCGCCCTTTCTACTTTGCGCTGGGGTTTCAAGAGGTGCCAAAACCTGTCGCGCTGGCAGGGCGCGGCGGGTTTTGGGCAGTCTGCGGGGCGCTGAACCTGCACGTCGGCGTTGACCCGAAATTCGCGCCCGCGACCAAAGCGCATCCCGCATTCGTGATGGCTGATCTTGATGAGGTTGTCACACGGCTTGAACAGTTGAGCCATGCGGTCAAGTGGGATACCAAATTGATAGACGTGCGGCGCTGCTTTGCCAGTGATCCGGTTGGCAATCGGGTCGAATTGATCGCGGGCTGATCTTTCCAAATCGACTGGACGTGTTAGGTCTATTCCAAAGGAGACCACCATGTTGCTTTCGGCGCTGAACGTCCAAAAAACCTTTCACACAGCGGACGGGCCATTCGAGGTTTTGAGAGGCGTCGACCTTTCGCTTGATGGGGGAGAAACCTTGGCGCTGACGGGCGAAAGTGGCAGCGGCAAAAGCACACTTTTGCATTTGATCGGTGGCTTGGATGTGCCTGATGCAGGGCAGATCATCATCGACGGGACCGACATTGCGGGGCTTGATGATACGGGACGTGCCAAGATGCGGCGAGGCACTGTTGGGGTTGTCTTTCAACAGTTCAATTTGATCCCCAGCTTGCGGGTAGCTGACAACATATCATTCCAAGCCAAACTTGCAGGGCGGCACGACCCCGATTGGGAGAAGTCCCTTGCTGATCGACTGGGCATGACCGGGCAGCTGAATAAATACCCAGAGCAACTATCGGGTGGGCAGCAGCAGCGCGTAGCGATCGCGCGCACCCTTGCGCCACGGCCTCGGTTGGTGTTGGCGGACGAGCCGACAGGTAACCTTGACGAGCAAACCGCCGGCATCGTTATGGACGTGCTTTTGGCGCTTGTCGCCGAGACGGGTGCAGGGCTTTTGATGGTCACGCATTCGACCTCGCTTGCGGGGCGAATGGGGCGCCGCCTTCACCTTCGGGCGGGCGTAGTTGCATGACTTGGGTCACGTTCTCGGCGCTGTTGGGGCATTGGCGGCGCAACCCGCTGCAACTGTTCACCTTGCTTGCAGGCTTGGCCTTGGCGACCGCTTTATGGTCGGGGGTGCAAGCGATCAACGCTGAGGCGCGCGCCAGCTACGACGCGGCTGCGGCTACCTTGGGCGAGGGGCAATTCGACAGGCTGACGCGGCGCGACGGGCAACCGATCAATCAAGCAACCTATGTGAAATTGCGGCGAAATGGCTGGCTGGTCAGCCCCGTTATAGAGGGCAGATTGGACGGAGTGCGGATCGTCGGAATTGACCCGTTGACCGCGCCGGGGCGCTTGGCGCCCACCGCGATGACGGGGGCAAGCAGTTTTGCGGATTTCATCGCAGGTCAAATTATTGCCGCTCCGGATGTGACCCTTGGAGGGGCGATCCTAGACCCCAGCGTCGCCCCCAGCACCGCCATTGCAGATATCGGAACCGTGCAGCGCTTGCTCGATCGGAGGGGCGAAATCGACACGCTGATTATGGCCCCACTCCAACCTCAGGGGCAAAAGCCACTCAGTGACCTCGCACCTGATCTGACCCGACAGGTTGCGCAATCAGGGTCAGACATCGGCCGGCTAACAGACAGCTTTCATTTGAACCTCACAGCCTTTGGGTTGCTATCATTTGCCGTTGGAATCTTTATTGTGCACGGGGCCATCGGGCTGGCGTTCGAGCAAAGACGTGGAACCGTCAGAACGCTGCGCGCCCTTGGGGTGCCGTTGCGGTTGGTCGTCGTCTTGATGGGCGCAGAACTGATGGGCCTCGCGGTGGTCGCAGGCGCAATTGGCGTCGGGTTGGGCTACGTGATCGCAGGGGCGCTATTGCCTGATGTCGCCGCAACGCTGCGCGGGCTCTACGGTGCGGACATTGCCGGTAACTTGCAGCTGCGACCCATCTGGGGGCTGACAGGCATGGGCATTTCCGTGGGCGGCGCCGCCGTCGCGGCAGGCGGCGCACTTTGGAAGCTGTCCCGCATGCCGTTGTTGGCGGGCGCGCAACCACGTGCCCTAGCCGTGGTCGCAAGGCGCGGGCGCAAGAGTCAGGCGATCATAGCTGTAGGCTTGCTGCTGATCGCGGGAATCCTCGCCATTGTGGGTGGTGGCGTGGTCACAGGGTTCGCACTTCTTGGCGCTCTTTTACTTGGCGCGGCACTGGGCTTGCCGTTGATACTTTCCGTTATCCTTAGCGCTGCAAGCGGCCGCGCCAAGGGTGTTATCAGCGGTTGGTTCTGGGCTGACACACGCCAGCAATTACCCGGATTGTCGCTGGCGCTTATGGCGCTCTTGCTGGCGATGGCCGCCAACATTGGCGTCTCAACTATGGTCAGCTCTTTCCGGCTTACCTTTGTTGGGTTCCTCGACCAACGGCTTACATCCGAACTCTATGTGACTACAGAAGGCGCAACTCAAGCCGCCGCGTTCGTGGCCTTTGCGCAAACGCGCGTCGATGCGGTCCTGCCGATCCTGACGGCTCAAGTGAGCGTCGCAAACTTTCCGACCGAACTTTTTGGAAACAAGGATCACGCCACCTTCCGAGACAATTGGAAATTCCTGTCGGCAGCGCCCGCTCCGTGGGACTTAGTGCAGCAAGGGGGCGCAATCTTGATTAACGAACAGCTGTCACGGCGGGCGGAGCTGACCATCGGGGATACCGTGCAAGTGGGCAGCACAGCGTTCAGCATCGCGGGCATTTATGGCGACTATGGCAACCCCGTGGGCCAAGCGATCATCGCACGCGAGACATTCCAAACGCTATTTCCAAACATTAAGGCTTTGCGATTCGGATTACGCTTGCCGCCCGAAAACGTGACGCAATTTGTCAGTGAATTGGAGCAAAGCGTTGGCGTCCCAGAGGCCAACACGATCAACCAAGCAGGGATTAAAGCATTTTCGCTTGACGTTTTTGATCGGACATTCACCGTCACAACCGCGCTAAACGTGCTGACTCTTGCCGTTGCAGGGTTTGCGATTCTCATGAGTCTTCTGACCCTGACCGCTATGCGCGTGCCGCAACTGGCCCCCGCTTGGGCGATGGGGCTAACACGGCGCAACCTCGGGGCGCTGGAACTGTTTCGCACGGTGTTGTTGGCACTTTTCACAGCCGTGATCGCCTTGCCCTTGGGGCTGGCCTTGGCGTGGGTCTTACTTGCGGTGGTTAATGTGGCGGCCTTCGGGTGGCGGTTGCCGATGTACCTGTTCCCTGCCGACTACGCACGGCTTGGAGGCTTTGCTATCCTTGCGGCGTCAATCGCGGCCCTTTGGCCGGCATTAAGACTGGCTCGCACGCCGCCGTCTGATTTGCTAAAGGTGTTTTCCAATGAACGCTAAACTGATTTGCCTGCTGATATGGCTTCCGCTTACCAGCATTGCGCAAGGGTTCGCGGGGCTTGGGGACAGCGCCGAAGGGTTCAACATCCCGACGCCCAATCCGATTTTCAACTTTCCCGCCGACGCAGGTGCACACCCCGATTACAAAATTGAATGGTGGTATATCACGGCAAACCTGCAAGACGCCCAAGGGACCGACTACGGGTTACAATGGACGCTGTTTCGCAGTGCGCTCGCGCCCCAAGACGGTGATGATTGGTCGGCGCCCCAGCTTTGGATGGGTCACGCAGCAGTGACGACACCTACTGCGCATTTCGTGACTGAACGCCTTGGGCGCGGCGGGATCGGGCAGGCAGGCGTTACGACAGACCCGTTTAGTGCTTGGATAGACGAATGGACGTTTAGCGACAGGGAGCTCATCGCGAATGGACCTGACTTTGGGTTCGACATACGATTTGGCGACTTGGGGCCTATAGTTTTTCACGGTGAAAACGGCTATTCGGTCAAATCGGAAACAGGGCAGGCGTCCTACTATTATTCAAAACCCTTCATGGACATGAATGGCACTTTGGCGCTGCCAGAGGGCGACATCACCGTCACAGGGCAAGCATGGTTTGACCGTGAATGGTCGTCGCAACCATTGGGTAACGACCAGACAGGCTGGGACTGGTTCTCGCTTTCGTTTGATGACGGGGCCAAGCTTATGGGGTTCCAGTTGCGCGGAAATAGCACCTACACTTCTGCGACATGGATCGACCCCGACGGCACCACAACCGCGCTGGAAAACGGCGCATTCCAAGCTCGCCCGCTGAAGACGGTTACAGTTGCAGGGCGCGACGTGCCGACGTCATGGCAAGTCACCCTGCCTGTCAAATCCGTCGATGTTACCGTACAGGCTATTAACGACAACGCATGGATGGCAACCAGCGTGCCCTATTGGGAAGGCCCGATCAGGATCAGGGGTAGCCACACAGGGCGCGGTTATCTGGAAATGACAGGATACTGAGGCCATTCGTCACGGATTGGTGACCGGACGTGGCTATTGCTGGTGTCGGCCTGCACGGGTGGCTACACATAGCAAATGATGAATAACACCTTTCCGATGACCCGCGATCTTGTGCTGCTTGGCGGTGGACACACCCATGCGCTCGTGCTGCGCAAATGGGGGATGAATCCGCTGGCTGGGGTGCGATTAACAGTCATTAATCCCGGACCGACAGCACCCTATTCAGGGATGTTACCTGGCTTTGTGGCAGGACATTATAGCCGGGATGAATTGGATATCGACCTTGTGCAACTTGCACGTTTTGCTGGGGCGCGGGTCATTCTGGGCGCGGCATCTGCGGTGGACCTGACCGCGCGAACGGTTAACGTCACAGGCAGGCCCGCAATCGCGTTTGACGCGCTTAGCATCGACGTCGGAATCACTTCGACGATGCCTGATCTCAAAGGGTTCACCGAACACGGGGTGCCTGCAAAACCGCTTGGTACCTTCGCCAGCCGTTGGGACGCGGTGCGCAATGACGGGACCGCCAAAGACATCGCCGTGATCGGCGGCGGGGTCGCGGGGGCTGAACTTGCAATGGCAATGAGCTTTGCCATGGGCGGTAAGGCCGAAGTCAAATTGATTGACCGGGGGGTGGTGCTCAAAGACCTAGACGGCACCGCACGCGCCAAAATGCTGAACGCCTTGACGCGCAGCAGGGTAGCCTTGGTGGAACATGCAGATGTGGTTAAAATTACTTCGCTTGGGGTGTTGCTGGGGGACGGGCGGCAGATCGATGCGCAGTTCGTCACGGGGGCGGCAGGGGCGCGTGCGCATGATTGGGTCGACACCATCGGGCTGGACATGACGGACGGCTTCGTCAACGTAAACAAGCAGCTTCAATCATCCGATCCCGCGATCTTTGCGGTGGGCGATTGCGCGCATATGACCGAAAACCCGCGCCCCAAGGCAGGCGTCTACGCGGTGCGGCAAGCACCCGTATTATTCGAGAACCTGCGGGCCATTTTGTCGGGCGGTGACCTGCACGGCTACACCCCGCAGAAAGACTATCTCAAACTGATCTCTCAGGGGCGAAAGTCAGCATTGGCCGAAAAGTTGGGCACAGCGTTCGAGGGCAAATTTATGTGGCGGTGGAAAGACCACATCGACCGCAAATTCATGCAGCAATTCGAAAACCTGCCCATGATGAAAACCGAAAACTTGCCAAAAGTCGCGGCCTTGGGGTTGCGCGAGGCGCTGGGCGACAAGCCCATGTGCGGCGGGTGCGGGGCCAAGGTCGGACGCGGCGCATTGCGCAACGTCTTGGCCGGTTTGCCAGCGATCGACCGTGCCGACGTGCAAAGCGTTGCAGGCGATGATGCGGCTATCCTGACCACGGGCGGGCAAACCCAAATCATGACCACCGACCACCTGCGCAGCTTCTTTGCCGATCCGGTCGTCATGACACGGATCGCTGCAATTCACGCGCTGGGCGATGCATGGGCCATGGGCGCCAAACCGCAAGCGGTGACCGCAAACCTGATCCTACCGCGAATGTCGGCAGAGCTGCAAAGCAGAACACTTTCTGAGATCATGCAAACCGCGCATGAGGTGATGACAGATGCAGGGGCCGCGATTGTCGGCGGGCATACATCACTTGGCGATGAGTTGATGATCGGGTTCACGATCACAGGGCTTTGTGACAAGACGCCGATCACAATTGGCGGAGCGAAAGCAGGCGATGTTTTGATCTTGACCAAGCCGATTGGCACAGGGGTCATCATGGCCGCCGAAATGGCAGGGCAGGCGCGTGGCGACGTGGTCGCATCAGCACTGGCCGCGATGGCGGTCGGCCAAGCGAAAGCCTCTGAAATCTTGCGCGATGCACACGCGATGACTGATGTCACGGGCTTCGGCCTAGCGGGGCACCTCAGCGGAATATGCGAAGCCTCTGGGGTCGGGGCGACCCTTAATCTGGACGCAGTGCCTTTGTTGGATGGGGCGTTGGACCTTGCGGAAACGGGGATGAAATCCAGCCTCTTTGCAGACAACCGAAATGGGGCTGGACCTGTTTTTGGGGCAGCAGGCGCGAAGGGTGATTTATTGTTCGATCCGCAAACCGCAGGCGGGCTTTTGGCGGCGGTCAGTGCAACTGATGCGGACGATATTCTGGCGGCACTGATCGCAGCAGGTTATCCGGCAAAACGGATCGGCGTTGTTGCCGCAGGCGAACCTGCTGTCAAAGTGACTTGAGAACATTGATGACGCCATCAGCAAGGGTGTTTTGGCCTGTGTCGTCTAACGTGTCTGACGATAACTCTGCCAAGACTTTGTGCGGGTCGGCACCACGTGATTTGGCATAGGCGGCGTCGTAATGCTGTTCCATCAATGCGGCGGCAAGGGCGCGAAAATTGCCAGCGTTCATCATCTCGATCCAACCATCAACGATTGCATGACCGCGAATGTTGCGCAGTGGGGCAAGGCGTTTCGCAAGGTCGGCGGGGTCGGAGATGACGTCGGCGTAGGCCGTTTCTAGAAACGCGGCACGGGCAGAAATTGGTGCGGAAATCATGATCTTGGGGGCCGCAATCATCGCGGCCCAGACCTGCTTGGGCAGATTGATACGGCCGATCTTGGAGCTCTCGGCCTCGATAACGACAGGGCGGTTCGGGTCTAGGTTTGCAAAGGCAACGGCAAGGGCTGTCTCGAACCCTTTCTGATCCGGTTGCCCGCCCGCAGACCGGCCCAGCAGCGACCCTCTGTGGCCTGCCAATGCCTCAAGGTCGATGACTTGCACGCCGCGCTGGGCAAGCTTTGCCAGTATCGCAGTTTTGGCGGTGCCTGTGTTGCCGTCTAGCAAAACGATGCGTTGTTTTAACGGCGTGTCATAAAGGGCGGTTTTGACCAACCTGCGCCACGCCATATAACCGCCCGCGACGGTCTGCGCGCGCCAGCCAATTTGTTGTAAGATGATGGTCACGGACCCAGACCTCTGGCCACCGCGCCAGCAATAAACCAAAGGGCGCCAACTGCCGTCTTTGTCGGCCAGCGGGCCTTCGACGTGATCTGCGACATTGCGTGCCACTAGGGTGGCGCCCAGCTTGCGCGCCTTGAACGGGCTGATTTGTTTGTAAATAGTACCGACCTCGGCGCGCTGGTCATTTGACAAGGCGGGAAGGTTGATGGCACCTGGCACATGGTCCGCTGCAAACTCGGCAGGCGAACGCACATCAATCACGGTATCGAACCCGTGGTCGAGCATTGCGCGGATGGTTTCAAATTCTATGGGCATGAGCGGGGTATCGCAGCAAAAATCGCGATGCACAATGCGGTGTGATTAGGGGACCAATGAGATGCGGCCAGCAGGCGTCAGGGTCCAGCAATCGCGGCCTTCAAACACTACAGGAACTAAAGGGCGCCCATAGCCCGCACCACCATCAATATCGATACGGGTACCAAAATGGGTTGGGTGCTCAAGGGCAGTATGACCGTGAACAACGAGCCTGCCGAAGTCGTGATCAGTCTCTAGAAAACCGTCGCGTATCCACAGAAGGTCTTCGACGTCTTGATCAGCAATAGCCACGTTGGGGCGCAAGCCTGCGTGCACGAATATCAGGTCTTCGGTCTCTAAAGTGAGGGGGAGGTTTGCAATGAAGTCAAGGTGTGCCTGAGGTACGGCAGCGCGCGCCTCTGCGACGATGTCAGCAGGGGCAATATTTTGACCGTCGCGAGTGTAGTGAGTTAGAGTTTCAAAGCCGTTGAGCGGGTGGCTAAAATGCGGATCGCCCGTAACACCGTAGGACGCCAAAGTCGTCACACCGCCAAGGCGTGAATTGACCCAAGAGATGTTGGATTTTACTTTGGGGTCGTGTTCGGTGCCTGACGCGACAAAGTCGCAGAACATGCGATCGTGGTTTCCTTTAAGGAAGGTCCAGTTTTTGCCGGACTTTTTCCCCGCTATAAGCGTATCGATCACGCTTTTGCTGTTAGGGCCTCGATCAGTGTAGTCGCCAATGAAAACGATGTGCGCATCGTCACCACCATCACTTGTGATGAGATTGAGAGCTTGGTCAAGCATGGTCTTTTGCCCATGAATGTCACCGATCGCATAAATAGGCATGGCGGTCCTTTAGTGGATGTCGGTTGTCGCTGTTGGCCAGAACGGCCAAGGGGCCCCACCCACCATCCCGCAGGTGGGTGGGGCGCATCTTTCTTAAACGTCGAACGTAAGCGGCTTTACCTGACGGAACAAACCTGTATCGCAAAGCGCTTTGATCGCTGGCGCTGGCACGGGCTCATCCACATAAAGCAGCGCAATTGCTTCACCTTCGGCCGCAGCACGACCCAATGTAAAGTTCGCGATGTTCACGCCCATGCCGCCCATCGTTTGACCCAGCGTCCCAATAATACCTGGCACGTCATCGTTGGTTGTATAAAGCATATGCGCGCCGATTTCTGCGTCGACGTTAATGCCTTTAATCTGGATAAAGCGCGGCTTGCCGTCACTGAACACCGTGCCTGCGACAGAGCGTTCCTGCTTGGCTGTGACAACGGTGACTTTAACGTACCCCTCGAACGAGCCCGAGCGGTCTTGCTTGGTCGTCGAGATTTGGATGCCGCGTTCTTTTGCGATCACGGGGGCGGAGACCATATTGGTATCTGGGTTCGCCTTTTTCATGATGCCTGCGATGGTCGCGGCGGTCAGGGCCTTGAGGTTCATCTCGGAGACAACACCGTCGAACAGGATGTTGATAGCGGTAATAGGTTCGTCGGTCATCTGGCCTGTGAAGTTGCCAAGGTGACCTGCAAGTTTGATCCATGGACCCATAACCTTGGCTTCTTCGGCGGTTACCGACGGCATGTTTAGTGCGTTTGTCACCGCACCGGTCAGCAAGTAATCGGACATTTGTTCGGCCACTTGCAGCGCTACGTTTTCTTGGGCCTCAGATGTTGCAGCGCCAAGATGCGGTGTGACAACGACGTTTGGCAGGTTGAACAGCGGGCTTTCCGTTGCAGGTTCTACCGCGAATACGTCAAAGGCAGCGCCAGCGACGTGGCCAGATTTTAGCGCTTCTGCCAAGGCTTCTTCGTCAACCAGACCCCCGCGGGCACAGTTCACAATGCGCACGCCTTTCTTGGTTTTGGCGATGTTTTCAGCCGACAGAATGTTGGCTGTCTGCTCTGTATAAGGTACGTGCAGGGTGATGAAATCGGCGTTCGCCAATAGTTCGTCCAGATCGACCTTCTTGACGCCCATCTTGTCGGCTTTTTCTTCGCCAAGGTATGGATCGTAGGCCATGACTTTCATCTTCAACGCACGGGCGCGGTCGCACACGATCCCACCGATGTTGCCTGCGCCGATGACGCCAAGGGTCTTGCCTGTCAGTTCAACACCCATGAACTTGGACTTTTCCCATTTACCCGCATGTGTGGATGCAGATGCTTCTGGGATTTGACGGGCAACAGCAAACATCATCGCGATGGCGTGCTCGGCGGTTGTGATCATGTTGCCGAACGGGGTGTTCATGACAATGATCCCCGCTTTGGATGCGGCGTCTTTGTCCACGTTATCGGTGCCGATTCCCGCGCGACCGATGACCTTTAGATTGGTGGCGGCCTCGATCAGCTTTGCAGTGGCTTTGGTCGCCGAGCGGATCGCAAGACCGTCATAGTTGCCGATAATCGCGGCAAGCGCGTCTTTGTCCTTGCCGAGTTGTGGCTGGAAATCGACGTCGATTCCTCGGTCGCGGAAGATTTGAACAGCGGCTTCGGACAGGCTGTCAGAGATAAGTACTTTAGGTGCCATCAGAGTGGTCCTTTTGTTTAAAAGTCGAAAATTTGTAGGATGCGATAGGGCGCGTTTTAAGCGCTAAGTTCAGCCTCAAACGCCCAAGCAAGCCAAGGTAGCATGGCCTCAACGTCGGATGTCTCAACCGTTGCACCACACCAGATCCGCAGGCCCGCAGGGGCGTCGCGGTAGGCGCCAATATCGAGGGCGATGTTCTCATCGGCCAAACGCTTTGCCACGGCTTTGGCGAAAGCTGCGCCATCGGTTATGCGGTCGTCGGTGAACTTGAGGCATACAGACGTGTTCGACCGTGTGCTTGGGTCAACTGCAAGGTTGGCGACCCAAGGGTTGGCCGCGCAGAAGTTCCAAACAGCGCTTGCGTTCGCGTTTGCGCGGTGCATCAAGGCATCCAAGCCGCCAATGGACTTGGCCCATTTCAGCGCAACAAGGTAATCCTCGACGGCCAGCATGGACGGAGTGTTGATTGTCTCACCTTTAAAGATGCCTTCGATCAATTTGCCACCTTTTGTCATGCGGAAGATCTTTGGCAGCGGCCAGGCGGGTGTATAGCTTTCAAGGCGCTCGACTGCGCGTGGGGACAGGATCAACATGCCGTGTGCTGCTTCGCCGCCCATGACTTTCTGCCAAGAGAATGTCGTCACATCCAGCTTGTCCCATGGCAGGTCTTGCGCAAAAGCAGCCGATGTGGCGTCGCACAACGTCAGGCCAGCACGATCCGCAGGGATCGCATCGCCATTGGCCATACGCACGCCGGAGGTGGTGCCGTTCCATGTAAAGCAGACGTCGTTGTCATAATTCAATTCGGCCATATCCACGATGTGACCATAGTCAGCGATGTGGGATGTGGCTTCGATCTTTAACTGCTTGACCACATCAGTGACCCAGCCAGCGCCGAAGCTTTCCCATGCAACCATTTGTACGGGGCGCTCGCCCAGCAGCGACCACATGGCCATCTCGAATGCGCCAGTATCGGATGCGGGCACGATACCGATGCGGTAATCCGCAGGTACGTCCAAAATTTCGCGGGTCAGATCAATAGCTTCGGCTAGCTTGGATTTACCAACAGCTGCGCGGTGCGAGCGACCCAAAGGGGCGTCAGCCAGGTCAGATAGTTTCCATGTCGGGGGTTTGGCGCAGGGGCCGGAAGAAAAACGCGCGTTTACAGGGCGCGTTGCAGGCTTAGTCATAACCATGTCTGGTATCCT
>JAIBDT010000046.1 GCA_024686085.1 Loktanella sp. | reverse complement strand
ATACCTTTGATTCTTACATTTCGTTAACAACTTATAAGGGTTTTACTGTTGCGAAACACACAAATCCAAAGCGCAAAAGAGAAATAAACTGTTTGATCTACCATCTGTTGTCAATTGCCCTTTGGGCGCGCAGCAAGTATGCCCTGCGCTATGACAAATAGCTCGACTCTCCCGCCAGAAATTGCCCGTCGCCGGACTTTTGCGATCATCTCGCATCCCGACGCTGGTAAGACGACACTTACAGAGAAATTCCTGCTGTATGGTGGCGCTATTCAGATGGCGGGACAGGTCCGTGCCAAGGGGGAAGCACGCCGTACACGCTCTGATTTCATGCAGATGGAAAAGGATCGCGGAATTTCTGTTTCTGCATCAGCCATGTCGTTCGATTTTGGCAACTATCGGTTTAATCTTGTCGATACCCCCGGTCACTCGGATTTCTCCGAGGACACCTATCGCACCCTGACGGCCGTGGACGCCGCCGTGATGGTCATCGACGGTGCAAAAGGCGTGGAAAGTCAGACGCAGAAGCTGTTTGAAGTCTGCCGCCTGCGCGATCTACCAATCTTGACGTTTTGTAATAAAATGGACCGCGAAAGTCGCGATACATTTGATATTATTGACGAAATTCAAGAAAATCTTGCAATTGACGTGACCCCTGCCAGTTGGCCAATTGGTGTCGGACGCGAATTTATGGGCTGTTATGACATCTTGCGCGACAAGCTGGAATTAATGGACCGCGCTGACCGCAACAAGGTCGCCGAAAGCATTTCAATCAGTGGCTTGGATGATCCGAAACTGGCCGAGCATGTCCCTCCCCATCTTTTGGAAAAGTTCCTAGAAGAAATCGAGATGGCAAAGGAACTTTTGCCAGCGTTGGACCCGCAAGCCCTACTTGAAGGTACAATGACGCCAATCTGGTTTGGCTCTGCAATGAACAGTTTTGGTGTGAAAGAGCTGATGGACGGGATTGCGACCTACGGTCCCGAACCACAGGTGCAAAAAGCGAGCCCCCGCGACGTGGCCCCTGATGAAAAGGCGGTCACTGGGTTTGTATTCAAAGTGCAGGCCAATATGGACCCCAAACACCGCGACCGCGTCGCATTCGTGCGCTTGGCCTCTGGGCATTTTGAACGTGGTATGAAGCTTACACATGTGCGCTCAAAAAAGGTCATGGCAGTTTCCAGCCCTGTTCTCTTTTTGGCCGCGGACCGTGAATTGGCCGAAGAGGCATGGGCGGGTGATATCATTGGTATCCCGAACCACGGGCAGCTTCGCATTGGCGACACACTGACCGAAGGCGAAGCGATCCGCGTCTCAAACATCCCGTCGTTTGCACCAGAGCTGCTGCAAACTGCGCGTGCTGGCGACCCGATGAAGGCAAAGCACCTTGAAAAGGCGCTGATGCAGTTTGCCGAAGAAGGTGCAGCAAAGGTGTTCAAACCGACTTTCGGATCTGGGTTTATTGTGGGCGTCGTTGGCGCCTTGCAGTTCGAGGTTTTGGCCAGCCGGATCGAGATGGAATACGGATTGCCTGTGCGGTTTGAGCAATCTCAGTTCACCTCTGCGCGTTGGGTCCAAGGACCAAAGGCGGCCGTCGACAAGTTCTCGGAAGCCAACAAACAGCACATCGCAACTGACAATGACGGCGACGTTGTTTTCCTGACCCGATTGCAGTGGGACATCGACCGCGTTGCCCGAGACTACCCAGATGTGCAGCTGTCTTCGACGAAAGAAATGATGGTCTAGGAATTTGACATTGGGCATCAACCAACGATTATGAGTAAGCATTTAAACAAGGGGTAACTAGATGAATATTATGAAATCGACGCTGACAATTTCCGCGCTGATGGGCCTGACTGCCTGTGGTGGCTCGAACGCGCCGCTAACCTTTGATCAAATTGCCGAACAGGGCAGTACAATTGCCCTTGAAATTATTGATCTCCCTTTCACTGATCCTTCAACGCTGCCGACGAGCGGATCTGCGACTTATGATGGCTTTGTCGGTGTTGAAATTGAGAATGCCTTTGGTGTCGCTGGCGAATTGGAAATCACCGCAAACTTCGCTGGCGGCGGCAACCTCAGCGGGCGTGTATTCAACGTGGTCGGCGAAAACGGGTTCGCATACGGCGGCGAATTGGATCTTGATAACTCGACGCTCGATCGCGGCGCAGACACAGATTTCGAATATACCTTCCAGATGGACATGACCGGAACTTTGGACGGCGAAGACGAAGACGTTGTCGTCGACGCAATGCTGTTGGGTGATTTTACGGGGCCTGGGCGTGAGTTCATTGAGGGCGCTGCGGTTGGCACCATCACGACGGGAGGTATCCGGCAAGACATCACAGACGGTGGCTTTGTCGGCGAAGTGCGCTAAGAAAAACTCGTCTATTTATGCTAATGATTGGGCATCCCGTGGAGTATGCCCTTTTTAATTGAGGCCACGATGCCGCTACAAAACAGAGTCCTGCCAACGGGTGATATCGTCAGCATTTCTGCACGTTGCACGCTGACTGGTAATCGCGGCATCATTCATACCGAAGGTCGCATCTTGGGGGCAGCACGTTGGACCCATAAGGCTTGGATCTGCTGCGTGCTGGACTGGCAAGGTCGCACCCGTGACGTGATGACCGGCCGCAATTGGACAGAGCTTTTTTTCCTTGATGAAGCGGTGGCCTTTGCCGCGGGACACAGACCCTGTGGGTATTGCAGGCGCAAAGCTTACACGCAGTATGTCGATGCTTGGCAGATCGCGACAGGCGACCGCCCCAAAGCACCGCAGATGGACGCAATTCTACACACGTCCCGTGTCCACAGGGATCGCACCCAGGTGACCTTTCTTGACGATATCGCCTCTCTGCC
Organism: Loktanella sp.; assembly: GCA_024686085.1. Lineage (GTDB taxonomy): Bacteria > Pseudomonadota > Alphaproteobacteria > Rhodobacterales > Rhodobacteraceae > Yoonia. The sequence continues at coordinate 20,826 of JAIBDT010000046.1, read as the reverse complement.
CCGTGGTGCGTTTATCCGATGGCATGATCTCCCGCATCTGGTCATGGATCATAAAATCTATCCGTATACGCCAGAAGGTTACAAACCGCCTAGCCCGCGTCCGCGTTGTGGTAAGGTAGATGTTCTAACGCCTGCGCCCACAGTCAAAGTGATGCGTGCCGGCTACACACCAATGATCCACCCATCCGCCGTTTAGAGGCTGTTAACCAATCTGACGAATGCTGGGACCATGTTGGTCCGACTGGTTTGTTTCATTCTTTTGGTTTCTTGTGCGCCGTCGGACCGACTGCAGCGCACCTATGCCCCTACAACGGGCGTTTGGCAGGTTGTTTCGCGTGATACCGAGGTATTTCGTGATGGGCGCGACCACGTATTGGCCCGCGCAATCATACTCGAAGGTGGCGGTGAGGCTGGGTATTACCTATCCCTCTCTTTTCTGCACGGCAAAGGAAACAACCCGAAAGTCGTATCGGTCGCGATGAATGGTGTACCGATGCCTTACGTCATGGATGATCGGCTCTCGACCTATTGCATCGACCATTGCCACAAAACCGAAGTAGGGCAGATCCAATTGACTAAAACCCAGTTTCGGACCGCTGGTAATGAAGGCATGACGCTTGTCGTTGACGGGTTACGGCGCGATTATCTGGCGGTTGTTCCCGCAAGACTGTTTTACACGGCACTAGGGGCCGCGCATTTGCTTGCACCGGTTAGTCCACCCCCAACAGATTAGGGTTTCCTTGACCTTTGGCCCACTTAGGTCTAAGGCCTTTCACAGTCGAACGTACTGACAATTCGGTCAGGCGGGCCGCGCAATATGAGCGGCCAGAAAGCCGCAACATATTGAAAGGGCTAACTTGACCAAATTCTCTGATTTAAACCTTGGTCCCAAGGTTATGAAAGCCATCGAAGAAACTGGCTATGACACACCGACCCCTATTCAGGCGGGTGCCATTGTGCCTGCTTTGGAAGGCCGCGATGTTTTGGGGATCGCCCAGACCGGCACAGGGAAAACAGCTGCATTTACATTGCCAATGATCACTCTATTGGGACGTGGTCGTGCGCGGGCGCGGATGCCACGATCTTTGGTACTTGCACCAACCCGCGAATTGGCCGCACAGGTCGCCGAAAACTTTGACGCCTATGCCAAGTACACCAAGCTTTCCAAAGCCTTGCTAATCGGCGGTACATCTTTCAAAGACCAAGACAAACTGATTGACAAAGGCGTCGACGTATTGATCGCGACACCTGGTCGTCTGCTTGATCACCTTGAGCGTGGCAAATTGATTTTGACGGACGTCAAGATTATGGTCATCGATGAAGCTGACCGCATGTTAGACATGGGTTTCATACCCGACATCGAAGAAATCTTTAAACGCACCCCGTTTACACGCCAGACGTTGTTCTTCTCGGCCACGATGGCGCCAGAGATCGAACGGATCACCAACACTTTCCTGTCGAACCCTGCCAAGATCGAAGTGGCGCGCGCGGCCACGACGAATACAAATATCAAGCAAGGCGTCTTGATGTTTAAAGGGTCCAACAAAACCAAAGAGCCCGCTGAAAAGCGCGAGATCTTGCGTGCGTTGATCGACGCCGAAGGCGACACCTGCACCAACGCGATTATCTTCTGTAACCGCAAGTCTGACGTGGATATCGTAGCTAAGTCGTTGAATAAATATGGCTATAACGCGGCCCCTATCCACGGTGATCTTGAGCAAAGCCACCGCACACGCACTTTGGAAAGCTTCCGCAACAACGAATTGCGCTTCCTCGTGGCCTCTGACGTGGCCGCTCGCGGCTTAGATATCCCTGCGGTGACCCACGTATTTAACTTTGATGTTCCAAGCCACGCCGAGGACTACGTGCACCGCATTGGCCGCACTGGTCGTGCTGGTCGCACTGGTACGGCAATCATGATTTGCACTGGCCGCGACGAAAAGAACTTTGCTGACGTTGAGCGTCTGGTAAATGAGGAAATTCCGCGTTTAGAGAACCCCAAAGGCAAAACCGCAACTCCAGAAGCAGCCTCTACGGATGAAGCACCTAAAAGCGAGAAGCCACGCACACGTAGCCGGACACGCAAGCCTCGCGAAGAACAGCCAGTAGAGGAAGCGCCAACCGAAGCGGCCCCTACCCCAGTGCAGGCATCGCAAGACGAACCGCCTCGTGAAGAAAAGCCACGCGGCAGATCCCGTGGTGGCCGTGGGCGCAAAGAAGCGACAACCACTGAAGTAGCGACATCCGTTCAAAAGCCGCAGGAAGATCGCGGCAATAATGATCGCAAAAACAACGATCGTAGCCGCAATAACAATCGTCGCAATGAGAACCGTGTTGTTGGTCTTGGCGAGGATACGCCGACGTTTATCGCGCTTAGCTTTGAAGAGCGCGCGAAAAGCTAACGTTTAGGGCTGCGAAAGCAGCCCTTTTCAACCAACGAGATGCTACATGATTCCAGCACGATTTGCACCGCAACTTTTCGGTCTCATTCTCTCTGGCCTGATGACATTCATCATCACCGCGATCGCCACATGGCGGGTGACGGGCTTTTCTAATGGCTTTGTCGGGGAATGGATGGGGTCTTGGATCACAAGCTGGATCTTCGCCTTTCCAATCGTGCTGTTTGTCGCGCCTATGACACGCAAACTGGTTGCACGATTGGTAAAGGCAGACGCCTGAGATTAACTCAGGCGGCTGACAATCACGATCACTTCTGGCTTTTTGCCAATTTCGCCCATTGCTGATTTACGGGCGATGTTTTTCAGCTCTTTTTCCAGCTTCACATCATCACGCAGTGTTTTTGGTTCTGCACGGTTGATGAACTGGGTCAGGTCAGCCTCGACGATATCTACAAGAGCGCTATCCGAGGTGCCAGTTTCGGCAAGACCCGAAATTTCGACCCACGGATCGCCCAAAGGTTCGTCGTTCTCGTCCATGATCAATGTGACGATCATCTGGCCGTTCAACGCCATACGAATACGGTCACGCACGATACCATCCATCGCGCCATACTTGACGGAACCATCAAGGTAGGTGCGGCCGGTATCGATATACTCAGCAACCGTTGGAGCGTTGCCAGACAGATCAATCATCATACCATTGACCGCCACGATACCTGTGATGCCACGCTCTGCGCCAAGTTTGACGTGCTCACGCAGGTGACGGTGTTCGCCGTGCATTGGAATCAGAACCTGCGGCTTAACGATGTCGTGCAACGTCGCAAGGTCGGGACGGTTCGCGTGGCCTGACACGTGGTACTTACCACCTGCGTCGTCAATCACATCCACGCCCAACTCGGACAATTGGTTCATGATACGGATCACGCCACGCTCATTGCCCGGAATAGTCTTGGACGAGAACAGGAAAGTGTCCCCTTCTTTCAACGTCAGCCCAAGGTATTTCCCTTGCGCCAACTGCGCAGACGCCGCACGGCGTTCGCCTTGGGACCCTGTAACCAACAGCATCACGCTGTTGCGCGGCATGTTCAGCGCGTCCTCAGGTGAAACAACAGGTGGAAACCCTGTCAGGATACCGACTTCGGTCGCAGCTTCGACCATGCGGCGCATAGAGCGGCCAAGCAGTACGACAGAGCGGTTTGCTTTTTTCGCAGCCAAAGCCAATGTCTTAAGGCGGGCAATGTTGGATGCGAATGTCGTCGCAACAACTGTGCCTTTGGCCTCGGTCATCATCTCGGCGATTGCATCACCTATCGTGTTCTCAGAGCGCCCAGGTGAGGTGCTGAAGACGTTTGTAGAATCACAGATCAATGCCTTGACACCGTCTTTGGAAACTTCTTCCCAAAGTTCGCGGTTGAATGGATCACCAACAACAGGGGTTTCGTCGATCTTAAAATCACCAGAGTGCAGAACACGACCCTGCGGCGTATCGATCAGTAAACCGGCGCTTTCAGGAATCGAATGCGAGATTGGCACATAGGACACGGTGAATGGTGCGCAGTCGATCATATGTGGGTACGGGTCGACAACGGTCACGACACTATCTGGGTGACCGTGTTCGCCCAGCTTGCGACGCGCAATGTTCGCCGTGAAAGGACGCGCATAGACGGGTGCGCCAAGGCTTTCCCAATAATGACCGATAGCCCCTACATGGTCTTCGTGAGCATGTGTGATAAAGATACCGACGATATCTGCTCGGCGTGCTTTCAGCCACGTGATATCAGGCATGATCAAATCAACACCCGGCGTTGTGTCCATATCTGGGAACGTAACCCCAAGATCGACAACGATCAGTTTCTCTTTACCCGGCAACCCGTATCCGTAGACATAGGCATTCATACCGATCTCACCGGCCCCACCGAGGGGCAGATAAATTAGGCGTTCAGCTGCTTTTTTGCGGCTCATGTATTTTCCTTGTTGTAGCGGTGGATGACGGTCAAACCGTGCATCGTCAAATCATCTTCAAAGACGTCGAAAAGCGCCTCTGTCTGCCCGAAAAGGGGGGCAAGTCCGCCGGTAGAGATGATCCGCATTGGTACATCCCGTTCGGCCTTGATCCGAGCGCATATCTCACGCACAAGTCCCACGTAACCCCAAAAGACCCCTGATTGCATGCATGCAACAGTGTTTGTGCCGATCACGTGTTGGGGTTTGGTAATATCTACATGAGGTAAGGCTGCGGCGGCGTTATGCAAGGCTTCCAGCGAAAGGTTCACGCCGGGTGCAATTACACCGCCAACATAGGCGCCATCAGGGGCCACCACATCGAATGTTGTAGCTGTGCCAAAATCAACGACGATCAGGTCACCGCCATGCCTGTCGAATGCGCCTGCTGTGTTCACCAAACGGTCTGGCCCTACGGCCGTCCCTGCATCGACGCGGGGTGCAGCAGGCAACAAACAATCAGCCTTACCCACAACAATGGGTCGGCAGTTAAAGTACCGGTCTGACAAAACGCGCAAATTGAAAACAACACGCGGCACGGTCGATGACACAATCACTTCGTCGATGGCGACGTCAATTTTGTGGATGCTCATCAATGTGGACAGCCAAACATAATATTGATCCGCCGTCCGCTGCCATTCGGTCGAGGTCCGCCACGTTGCGATGAAGCGCGCGCCGTCCCAGATCGAAAACACTGTATTGGTATTGCCGCAATCAATGGCCAAAAGCATGAGTATGTTCCTTTAGAAATAGACTTCGGCAGCCGCGATTGAGCGTGGCCCGGTGGCCGTGATCAACACAAGGTTGCCGTCTTGGTCGATGGTATCAAAAATACCGCTTATGTCTTCATTGCCGGTCTTTGCAGTAATGACCTCGCCCAAACGGGCCGCATTTGTTAACCAATCCTGCCTGATACGATTAAACCCGAACTGTGCCAGCTTTGCCTCTTGCGTCGCAAACGCGCCAGCAAGCGTTGTCAAGAAACCCTCGGGGGTTACGTCCCAACCGCCATTGGCTTTCAGACTTGTCGGTCCAAACGCTGCATTCTCCACGCCTTCTGGGACATTGCACAAATTGACGCCAATCCCAATCGACAACCAGTCAACTGACGCGCCCTGCCCGCTGGCCTCTAGCAAAATGCCTGCAACCTTACGTCCATCCAGCAAAACGTCATTCGGCCACTTCAACGACAGCTTGTCTGCAGGCACGTAGATGGCCAGTGCGGCATATAGCGCGTTGGCCGCAAGGAATGATCTGCGTGCAGCGTCCGATGGGGATGCAATTGGCTTATAAATCAGCGTCGCAGATAGATTACCTTGCGGCGCGATCCAAGGTTTGCCCCGACGGCCACGGCCACCCGTTTGGGTCTGCGCCATGATCCATGTGGGCAAAGCGAGAGAGGCCGCACGTCGTGCAGCCTCTGACATAGTACTGTCGACAGTATCTAAAATGACCCGCGCATAGCCGGCAGGCCAATGTTCCATCGTGGTGCGTTTAGTTAACAAGCGTTTCTGCCGCTGCCTGCGCGATTGTCTCAATACCAAATAGATTGATACCTGGAACCCAAGCCAACAGAACGATCGCGGCTGTCACAACTGCCGCGGTCCAAAGCACAGGGGACATGGTGCCATCTACACCATCGGTGTCTTCACCAAAGTAGACGTAGTAAACGATACGCAGATAGTAGAATGCCCCGATCACAGAGGCCACAACACCCGCAACAGCCAACCATCCTAAGCCCGCGTCATAAGCGGCACGTAGCACATAGAACTTACCAAAGAAGCCCAACATCGGTGGCACACCAGCAAGGCTGAACATCATAATCAGCACGACAAGCGACATTAGTGGCTGCTTCTTGGAATAGGATTTAAGCGATTCAATATCTGTGATCGGACGGCCATCTTTTTCCATCCCAAGGATGAACGCAAATGTGCCGACGTTCATGGTCACATAGATCGCCATGTAGATCAGCATCGCTTGCACACCTAAAACAGTGCCGGCCGCTAAGCCCATCAGCGCAAACCCCATATGGGCAATGGACGAATAGGCCATCAGACGCTTGATGTCGCGCTGACTAATGGCGGCAACGGCGCCCCAGAACATCGACGCCACAGCCAAGAAGGCCACGATCTGCTGCCATTCGGCCACGATCCCGCCGAACGCATCATGCACGACGCGGGCGAAAAGGCCCATTGCTGCAACTTTGGGTGCGGTCGCAAAGAATGCCGTAACAGGCGTGGGCGAGCCTTCGTAAACGTCAGGTGTCCACATGTGAAAAGGTGCCGCAGAGACTTTGAACGCAAATCCTGCCAACATGAACACAACGCCAAACAACAAGCCAAGCGAGAAGTCAGCCGAAGCGGCCGCCATAATACCCGAGAACAAGGTTGTGCCTGCAAAGCCGTACGTCAGCGACGCGCCGTATAGCAACAAACCCGAGGACAATGCGCCAAGGACAAAGTACTTCAAACCAGCTTCGGTTGATTTCAGACTGTCACGGCGCAGCGACGCAACCACGTAAAGCGCCAAAGATTGCAATTCGAGGCCCATATACAGCGCCATCAAATCACCCGCAGAGACCATAACCATCATGCCCACGACAGACAGTGCAACCAGCAATGGATATTCAAAACGCAGCAAGTCGCGCTTTTGCATGTACTCTTGCGACATCACCAAGACGGATGCCGCAGAGATAAGAATGACGATCTTGGCGAAGCGTGCAAAGCCGTCATTGTTGAACATGCCGTCAAATGCGGTTGTCGTCACCGCCTCGCCTGCCCCGATGTAGAAGGCCAAAAGCACGAACAGACCAGAAGTCACCCATGTCAGGAGCGGCGCCATCGCGTCTTTGGTTGTGTAAACAGCAACCAAAAGCGCCAGCATCGCGTAAACTGCCAGAATGATTTCTGGCATAACGGTTTGGATATCAGCAGAGATCATGTGTCCCGTTCCTTAATGCGTGGCAGCGGCAGTCATGCCCGCTGTCGCCATGTCGTAGTTGTCAACCAGCGCGGTAACGCTCGGTCCAATGATGTCGAGCACCAGCGCGGGGTAAACACCCAGCAGCAGTGTCATGAAGGCGAGAGGCGCAAAGATGAACCTCTCGCGGGTTGTCATGTCGGAAATGGTCCGCAGGCTTTCCTTGATCAGGTCGCCCATCACCACGCGCCGGTACAGCCACAACGCATAGGCCGCCGACAAGATGACGCCAGTCGTTGCAAACATCGCAACCCATGTGTTCACTTGGAAGATACCCATTAGCACTAGGAATTCACCAATAAACCCTGATGTGCCTGGTAGACCCACATTGGCCATTGTGAAGAACAAGAAGATCAACGCATAGGCTGGCATCCGGTTAACCAAACCGCCGTAAGCATCGATCTCGCGCGTGTGCATCCGGTCATAGATCACACCGACGCATAGGAATAGAGCTCCAGAGATAAAGCCGTGGCTGATCATCTGGAAAATCGCGCCATCAATACCCTGCTGGTTGACTGCAAAGATACCCATCGTCACGTAACCCATATGGGCGACGGACGAGTAAGCGATCAACTTTTTCATGTCTTCCTGAACCAAAGCGACAAGTGACGTGTAGATGATTGCGATCACTGACAACCACAAAACCATTGGGCCCAAAACCTCGGATCCGATTGGGAACATCGGCAGTGAGAAGCGCAAGAAACCGTAGCCGCCCATCTTCAACAAGATCGCCGCAAGCACGACTGAACCAGCAGTTGGCGCCTGAACGTGCGCATCAGGTAACCATGTATGCACCGGCCACATTGGCATCTTGACTGCAAAGGATGCGAAAAACGCGATCCACAGCAGCGTTTGCATTCCGCCAACAATCTGCACACCCAAGATCGAGAAGTCCTCAGAGGCAAAGTTGTACGTCATCAGCGTCGGAATATCTGTGGTGCCCGCTTGGCTGAACATCGCGACCATCGCGACCAACATCAAAACAGAGCCGAGGAAGGTATAAAGGAAGAACTTAAACGACGCATAGATCCGGTTTGCCCCGCCCCAAATCCCAATGATCAGGAACATAGGGATCAGACCAGCCTCAAAGAAAAGGTAGAAAAGCACGAGGTCCAGCGCCATGAAGACACCCAACATCAGCGTTTCCAGCAGCAAGAACGCGATCATATATTCTTTGACGCGCGTACTGACATTCCAGCAGGACGCGATCACAAGTGGCATCAGGAAGGTGGTCAGCATTACAAATAGAACCGAAATCCCGTCGACGCCCATCTTGTAGTTCATGCCCAAAAGCCAAGGACGCTCTTCGACGAATTGGAAGTCGGTGTTGCTAGGGTCAAAACCGAACAGGATAAATAACGACACAAGGAACGTGGCCAAAGTCGTCGCCATTGCGACCCATTTGGCGTTGTTTTGTGCGGCGTCATCGCTTCCGCGCAGGAACAGCGCCAAAATGGCCGCTCCAAGCAGAGGGATAAACGTGGTGAGCGAAAGTAGGTTGCCCATTAGTTGGCCCCTCCGAACATAGTGACCCAAGTGATCATGGCCGCGATGCCAAGAACCATGGCGAAGGCGTAGGTGAAAATGTAACCCGACTGGGCCTTATTGCTGAGGCGTGTGAAGAACGGGATGATCCCCATCGCGACACCGTTCAGGGACCCGTCGATGATTTTCGTATCACCTTGCTTCCACAAGAAACGACCGATCCACAAGGCAGGCTTGACGAAGATCACATCGTAAATTTCGTCAAAATACCACTTATTCAGCAAGAAATTGTAAAGCGGCGCTTGCTGTTTGGCCAAGCGCACAGGCAGGCTTGGGTTTTTGATATAGAACAGCCATGCAAGGGCCAAACCGCTGAGCATTGCGATGAACGGGGAAAGTTTGACCCAGATCGGCACGTAATGCGCATCGTGCAAGACGTGGTTGTCCGCCGCCTTAAAAATCGCACCCTTGCCAGGAACGGCTGGCCATTCCGCAGCAGCGTGATCGCCGTCTTCTTTCACGTCTTGAGTTGCCGCATATGCCGGCGCAACCAACGAGAAACCAACAGAGGCGTGATCGTCATGCGTTGTTTCAATCGCGCCAAAGAATTTGCCGACAGACTCGTCGCTTGCGAAGAAGGACTTATAGAACATCATACCAGAGAACACCGCGCCGAACGCCAAAACCAAAAGCGGGATCAGCATGACATTTGGGCTTTCGTGGGCATGATCATGCGTATGCTTGTCGCCCCGTGGCTTGCCATAGAACGTCATGAACATCAGGCGCCAGCTGTAGAAGCTGGTCATGAACGCCGCCACTACAAGCATCCAGAACGCGTAGGATGCTTCTGCTGCATAGGCGCTTTCGATAATCGCGTCCTTTGACACAAAACCCGCAAAGCCAACTGGGAACCCGATGTATAGCAACGGAATACCCACACCAGTGATCGCCAATGTGCCGATCATCATTGCCCAGAATGTCTTGGGCATCTTGTGACGCAGGCCACCATAGTTTCGCATGTCTTGCTCGTGGTGCATCCCGTGTATCACGGAACCCGCACCCAAGAACAACATCGCCTTAAAGAACGCATGTGTCAGCAAGTGGAACATTGCGACTGAATAGACACCCACACCCGCCGCGACGAACATATAGCCAAGCTGAGACATCGTGGAATAAGCAATCACACGCTTGATATCGTTTTGCACAAGACCAACAGTCGCAGCCATAAACGCGGTTGTCGCGCCCATGAAAACGATGAAATTCTTGGCTTCTGGCGCATATTCCAGCAACGGTGACATGCGGCAAACAAGGAAGACACCTGCTGTAACCATTGTCGCGGCATGGATAAGCGCGGACACAGGTGTCGGCCCCTCCATCGCGTCTGGCAACCATGTGTGCAGGAACAGCTGCGCCGACTTACCCATGGCACCGACAAACAAGAGAACGGCGATCAGGTTCGCAGCATTCCAATCAGCCCAAAGGAAGTGAAGGTTTTGCTCTGCAAGTGTCGGAATAGCTGCAAAAATATCGTCAAAGCGGATGCTGTCCGTCATCAGATACAGCGCAAAGATACCAAGTGCGAAACCAAAATCACCAACGCGGTTCACAACAAAAGCTTTGATTGCAGCGGCGTTTGCGGAAGGCTTTTTATAGTAGAAACCGATCAAAAGGTATGACGCAACGCCCACACCTTCCCAGCCAAAGAACATCTGCACAAGGTTGTCGGCTGTCACAAGCATCAACATCGCAAACGTAAAGAACGACAGATACGCAAAGAAACGGGCGCGGTATGCCTCGTTGTCCTTGAAATTGTCGTCATGGGCCATGTAGCCAAACGAGTACATATGAACCAACGCGGACACTGTGGTGATCACGATCAACATGATTGCAGTCAAACGGTCCATTCGGATCGCCCAATCGGTGGACAAGGTCCCGGACTCAATCCAACGCAGGATGTGAATACTCTCAGTCGTGCCATCAAACGACAGAAATACAATCCAAGACAAGAACGCGGCAAGGAACAGCATCGATGTTGCGAACCACTGCGCGGCTTTCTCGCCGATGATTTTCCAGCCAAAACCGGTAATAAGCGCACCAATTAGCGGGGCAAATAGGATGATCTTTTCCATGTGGATTAGCCCTTCATCACGTTGACGTCTTCAACGTCGATAGTGCCGCGGTTGCGGAAGAAACATACGAGGATCGCGAGGCCAATCGCGGCCTCTGCGGCGGCGACTGTCAGCACGAAAAGCGTGAAAACCTGACCGACCATGTCGTTCAAAAAGCTGGAGAACGCGACAAAGTTAATGTTCACGGCGAGCAGCATCAACTCGATGCTCATCAGCAGGATGATCACGTTCTTGCGGTTCAGGAAAAGCCCAAAGATGCCAATGACAAAGAGGGCCGCAGCGACCGCGAGGTAATGTTCTAAACCGATCATAATTATAGCCCCTGCCCTGGTTTCATGTCTTTAAGTTCCATCGCCTTGGCCGGATCGCGGTGCATTTGCTGCATCACGTTCTGGCGCTTGATGTCGACGCGGTGACGCAGTGTCAGCACAATCGCTCCGATCATCGCGACCAACAGGATCAATCCTGCGAGTTGGAAGAGAATAATGTATTTGTCGTAGATCAGCAGACCAAGCGCCGCTGTGTTTTGCGCGTCACCCTTTGGGGCAGCAATATTGGCTTGCGCCACATCTGAAAAGCTCCAGACGCCCAAGGCCATGCCAAGTTGCATGAGGATAACCGCACCAATAAGCAGTGCCAGCGGCATATAACGCGACATCTCGGCCTTAAGTTCGGCAAAGTCGATATCCAGCATCATCACAACAAACAGGAACAATACCGCGACCGCGCCCACGTAGACGATGATCAGCAGCATGGCCACAAATTCAGCGCCCAGCAGCACGAATAGCCCCGCCGAGGACAAGAACGAAAGGATCAGCCAAAGCACCGAATGCACAGGGTTGCGACTGATGACGGTCATCAAGCCCCCTGTCATGGTGGTCAGAGCAAAGAAGTAAAATGTGAATGCGGCAACGGTCATTGGCCTGCGTCCTTTTCCATCACGTCGGTGGCGAGCTGCATCGCCTTTGTCATTGCAGGCACACCGCCAAACATTGCCGCTTGGGCAATTGTCTCTGCGATTTCCTGTTTGGTAGCGCCCGCCTCGACGAGGTGGCGCACGGTCAGTTTGATCTGGGCCTCGGCCACAGCGCCAGTCACAGTCAGCGCATTCAGCGTCAGCAAAAGCTTGGTTTTGATATCGAGACCTTCAGGGTTCAGCCCCTTACCGAAAAACTGCTCCATCATCTCTTTGGACATGGTCGGGAACAAGTCTTCGAAACCCTTGCCCGCAAAGGATTCCATTGCCGGGTTAAGCGATTTCGCCCAATCCTGACCCATGGCCATCATTGCTTCAAAGGGGTTTTTATCGGTCATCGGTACGGTGCATCCAATTCGAGGTTGCGTGCAATTTCTGATTCCCAACGGTCGCCGTTATCCAAAAGTTTTTCTTTGTCGTAGAACAGCTCTTCGCGGGTCTCGGTGGAAAATTCAAAGTTCGGACCTTCGACGATCGCGTCCACGGGGCAAGCTTCTTGACAGAAGCCGCAGTAGATGCATTTCGTCATGTCGATGTCATAGCGTGTGGTGCGGCGCGATCCGTCGTCGCGGGGTTCCGCGTCGATTGTGATTGCCTGCGCAGGGCAAACCGCTTCGCACAATTTACATGCGATACAGCGCTCTTCGCCATTGGCATAACGGCGCAACGCATGCTCACCGCGGAAACGCGGGGACAAAGGGCCCTTTTCGTGCGGGTAGTTCAGCGTCGCCTTGGGCCGCATGAAGTGTTTCATGGCAAGACCAAAGCCCTTCCAAAAATCCATCAGTAGGAAATATTTTGCGGCACGCGTGTAATCCATAGGTTCGTTCATTGATTAAACTCCCAATGTCCAGCGCGCCCAAAAGCCGCCCAGTACTTCGAATTTTGCAAGGAAAGACACCAACACGACCCAGAACAGAGAGAGTGGCAAGAAGACCTTCCAACCGATCCGCATCAATTGATCATAGCGGTAACGCGGCGTGATTGCTTTGACCATGGCGAACATAAAGAAACATGCGCTCATCTTCAGGACCATCCAGAAAATGCCATCTGGCAAGCCTGGGATCGGGGACAACCATCCACCAAAGAACAACAGCGTGGTCAGTGCGCACATCAGCACCACCGCCATCAATTCGCCGATCATAAACAGCAAGAATGGAGTTGAGGAATACTCAACTTGGAAACCCGCAACCAATTCTGATTCCGCTTCCGGCAGATCGAACGGGGGCCGGTTTGTTTCAGCCAAGGCGCTGATAAAGAACAAGAACAACATCGGGAAGTGGGCAACCCAATACCAATTGAACAGACCCGCACTGCCGCGCTGCGCCTCAACGATATCGCCAAAGTTCATGGACCCCGTCGAGATAATTACACCGATGATGATCAGGCCGATGGATACTTCATACGAAATCATCTGCGCTGCCGACCGCAGCGAACCCAAAAACGGATACTTGGAGTTGGACGCCCAACCGCCCATGATCACACCATAGACTTCAAGGCTGGAGATCGCGAAGACGTACAAGATCGCCACGTTGATTTCCGAAATCACCCAACCATCGTTGAACGGGATAACCGCCCACGCGATAACGGCGAGAACAAAGGTAATCATCGGCGCGAGGAAGAAGACCGCCTTGTCCGCCCCTGCTGGCACAATGATCTCTTTAACGATGTATTTTAGAAAGTCAGCAAATGACTGCAGCAAGCCAAACGGCCCCACCACGTTTGGTCCTTTGCGCATTTGGACAGCGGCCCAAATTTTACGGTCGGCATACATCAAGAATGCAAGCGCCACCAAAAGTGGGATCAGCACCAAAAGACATTGCCCGAGGATCACAAGAATGATGCCCAGATTGGTATTGGTGAAAAATTCGACCATAGTTCTGCCCCTTACACCGTTGGAATTCCAGCTGCGCCGAAATCGGCGACAACCACTTCGGCGTCAATTGTCTTGAGCCCACGCGGAAGCGAGGGCGAGATGGTATAAACAGCATCGGCGGACCAAAGCCCGCTTTCCTCTGTGGTATTTGTCCGCACATGGCGCAAGAATCCGTAACCACGGATCAGCGTATATTGCGCAGCAGCACATTCTGCATACTTCGTCACATCGGCTGGCGACTGAATGCCCGTCATATGGACACGAAAGTTTACAAGATCACCGTCCAAAAGGCGTGTCTCAATCCCTTGGTAGGCAGGCGCACGGGCAGATTGGCTGACCTGAGGGGTCTGCTCAACACAAGCCGTAGCGGCCAGAAGGGATATGATCGCAGCCAGTTTCACTTATTCGGCTGCCATCGCGGCGGTTGTGCGCGCTTTTGCGTTTGCGGATAGCTCAGCCATCAACTGGCTGGCCCGTGCAATCGGGTTTGAAAGATAGAAATCGGTGATCGCATACGTAAACACCGCTTTATTCGGCTTTTTCGCTTTCACTGGTTCCCACGCATTTTCGGCCACAACATCAACATCACCCAAATGTGGGTGCGCGGCAACAATCGCAGCGCGCAACGCGTTCATGCTATCATATGGGAGAGTCGCGCCCAGTTCAGCAGACAGCGCACGTAAGATCGCCCAGTTTTCTTTCGCATCACCTGGCGCAAAACCAGCGCGCATCGCAAGCTGAGGGCGTCCTTCGGTGTTCACAAACATGCCGTTTTCTTCGGTATAGGCAGCACCTGGCAAAATGATATCTGCGCGGTGCGCACCACGGTCGCCGTGCGACCCTTGATAGATCACAACCGGGCCTGCAGGAATATCGCCCTCGTCCACACCAAGATTATAGATCACCTCAGCACCATCCAAGGCGGCTGTCAGCCCACCTTCGGTGACTACATCCACGTCCATCGCGCCCACACGGCCAGCGGCAGTGTGCAGGATCATGAATTTGGATTGGGTCGCTTCAGCCAAGGCCATTGCAGACCCAAGGATTGCGTCACCATCATTCCGTGCCAAAGCGCCAGCACCGAGAATAATCAAAGACGGCTTCTCTTGCACGTCACTGTGATCACGGCCCAACAATTCGGTCATTGTTTCAGGGCCATCGCCAAGATGCATGGTCTCAAATGTCAGATCAACTTTTGGCCCAATCACACCGATACCAGCGCCGCGCGACCATGCTTTGCGCAAACGCGCGTTCAACACAGGCATCTCTACCTTCGGATTGGCACCAATGACCATGATGGCCTCGGCGGTATCGATGTCCTCGATTGTGGCTGTTCCGACATATGCGGACCGGTTGCCCGCAGGTAGTTTCGCACCATCGGTACGGCATTCGACGTTTCCGCCCTGCCCTTCGATCAATTGCTTCAAGGCAAACGCAGCTTCAACAGGTGCAAGGTCGCCCACGAGTCCAGCGACTTTCTTGCCCTTCATTGCAGCGGCAGCAGCAGCAAGCGCCTCGCCCCAAGTCGCTTTACGCAATTTACCGTTCTCACGGATATAAGGTGTGTCCAGACGCTGACGACGCAGGCCATCCCATACGAAACGAGTCTTGTCCGAAATCCACTCTTCGTTCACGCCATCATGGTTGCGCGGCAAAATGCGCATCACTTCACGGCCCTTGGTGTCAACGCGGATGTTAGAGCCAAGCGCGTCCATCACGTCGATGGATTCCGTCTTGGTCAATTCCCACGGACGGGCGGTAAATGCGTATGGCTTGGAGACAAGCGCACCAACGGGGCACAGATCAATGATGTTGCCCTGCATGTTGGAATCGAGCGTTTCGCCCAAGTAAGATGTGATCTCTGCGTCTTCACCACGGCCCGTCTGGCCCATCTGGTGAATGCCTGCGACCTCTGTCGTGAAGCGCACGCAGCGTGTGCAAGAAATACAGCGCGTCATGTGGGTCTCGACCAATGGGCCTAAATCCAGATCGTCTGTGGCGCGCTTGGGTTCGCGAAAACGACTAAAGTCGACGCCGTAAGCCATCGCCTGATCTTGCAAATCGCATTCGCCGCCTTGGTCACAAATCGGGCAATCCAGCGGATGGTTGATCAAGAGGAACTCCATCACACCTTCGCGGGCCTTTTTGACCATTGGGGAATTTGTTTTAACGACGGGCGCCTGACCTTCTGGACCTGGCCGCAGATCGCGGACCTGCATCGCACAAGAGGCCGCAGGTTTCGGCGGGCCGCCCACAACCTCAACCAGACACATGCGGCAATTGCCAGCGATGGAAAGACGTTCATGGTAGCAGAAACGCGGGATTTCGACACCCGCCTGTTCGCAGGCCTGAATGAGGGTCATCGCCCCATCCACTTCGACCTCATTCCCATCAATCACGACTTTTTTCAGATCAGACATGGCGAGCCTTTATATTCCGTGGCCCCCTGCGCGATCAATCGGCGCACGGGCGTTGAGGCGTTCTAACGCGACATGGGCGGCGATGCCAGTCAGATTGATAAAAAAACAGCCGCAAAAGTTGTAACTTTCGCGGCTGCTCCTATGGAAATGAATTGTTAGGACAAGTGAGGTTACCGCAATAGACGTCCAATGTCACTATTTTTAACGATTTCTGCTTGCCCAACGGCGCAATAACTTGCGGCATTTCCTTCAACAGCACCCATTTCAGTTAAGCGCACACGGGCCACTGCCTTTAGCCGATTTTCTTCAGCTTTATCGTTTGTATAGCCATCAATCTCGGAATCACTGTACCCAAGGCCCGCTGCGTGATCCTTAAGACTGTTCAAATAGCTGATCCCGCGAAAATATCGCGGGCTCAAGCTGCTGCATTTCTGGCTGATCTCATAAGCAATGCCCGTTGTGATGATGCCCTCACGCACATAGGCGACATCTTTCAACGCGGGCTTGGCTTGCGATGCGCCTGCGGCGGCTATCACACTCAGCGCTATAGCAAAAACCATTGGTGGTGTCTTTTTCACGGGTCTTGGTCTCCTGTATGGGCAACATCAGCGATGCCTTCTTGCCGCCTATGTCGGAGATACGGCCGTGTTATTCAATAACACGCAAAAAATGTACGTTATTTCAGCGGATTTATGCGCGGGGCGGAGACGGATTTTTGCGCATGTAGTCCCAGCCGAAAGCATCCGAACAATCACCGTCGCGTCGCAATATCTCAAGGCGCGCAAGCGCCTCGGCCAGAGTCGGCTTGTGACCTGCGGAAACCCACCACATGACAAAATGCATCTGGCCTAAGGCCTCAAACCATTCTGCGCGTCGATCCATAAATTTTGTATGAAGCGTTTTGAAAACAAAGGTTTCCAAGGCCTGCGCATTTTCCCAAACGGTCAGGTTCGGAATATAGCGCGGGTCACCATCGATCATGGTTGCCGTGTTTCCCTCTCCTGTCTCACCTTCCATGATCCAAACAAAACCGGGCATCCGTTTGCCGAGGCCATTGATGCGATCAAGATTGTTCATAAAATCCGCGACACTTGGGTCGTCTTTATCAGCACGCAATCGGCCAATGTTTAGCTCAGCAAGATGATAGTCGGCCACGATATACTCCTAGGGTATTAGAACCAGCCTATTGGTGATACCAAACGGCCGCATAAAACGTCGCAAGAGCAAGCAAGATATTCACACCTGCACCGCCAACGCTCAGACCCGTCCGCAATCCGCCATATTGGCCACCAATGCCACGCAAATACAGGTAATTTGCAGCGACACGTAACAACAAACCTATAACAGCTAGACCGTTCACCAAGGTCGGATTAGCGCCAGCCATTACTGCGCTGAGCACCAAGGCGGTATAGAACACCATTGTCTCAATCGAGTTCATATAGGCGCGATCAAGACGGTAAGCCGCATTGGCAAAATCAGGTGTATGATGCGCACCCGGCACCATCTTTAACTTGCCTTTGCGGATGCCGGTCGCGGCGTTCAACACCTGTGCCATCACCCCGTAAAGCGCGACCGCGGCCAAAGCCCACCCATAGCTTGCGAAATCTTGCATTATCGTCTCCCCTTTTTTGCCAACCTAACGGAAGAAATTCAAAAAGGTAGCCCTAGCGGCGCGGACGTTCACGCGACGGACTAACGCCCGATGCGGCTTTGCGTAAAAATGCGAGGGTCATGATCATGCCAACACCGCCAAGCGCGATAACCGCTGCCCATGCCCAAGTCGGCGCAATCTTCGCAACGATCGCCTGATAGGTGAACCACGTCGGCACACCACAAATCGCAACTGTTGTGATTGCGGCAAGAAAACTCAGGAATCCGTCCCAGATACGGCGCATCATTATTCCGATCAGTTGAGAGGTGAGACGTTCACCCAAATGACATAGGCAACCACGCCAAGTATCGCCAGAACGACTGCGATCCGAAGGTCGGACAATGCAGCCATAACAGTGTCATAGGCGGCGGCCGCCAATGCGATTGATCCCACAGAAATCAATCCAAGGCCCACATATCGGAACATGTCGTCGTCTGCGCCATAGATCGTCGCAGACAGCCCAAAGATATAAACCGCTAAGGACAAAACCAACCGACGCAAAGTCATCTGACGCATGTGTCTATCCTACTTGGGCCGATTTGGCGCTAGACGGGCGAGAAATTAAAATCAGCCCAGAATTCGTATTGTTGGCTACGAATATACTGGCTGCCGCTAACGCGGTTTACGCCCGGCCTTACGGTATACAAAATCGCGTTTGCCGAAGGCGCACGGCGCAGCAGGTCACGGTGATCTGTGGTCTGCAACGTTTGGCCAGCTTCATTTGTGCAAATCAGAACAGATTGGTCGACAGCACCACGCACAGTGACGCCTTTGCCCATGATATTCTGATTGCCTGTGACTTTAAGGTTTGCACCCTCAAAACCGCATTCAGCCGATTTTGGAATGCCGATCAGCAAGCTCTGTTCACCATCAGCAAGTGGCTCGCCACCAGCACACGCAGACAGAACAGCACAAAGACCTGCAACACTGAAAATCGACTTCAATGACCTAACAATCCTTACCAACAACGTTGTTTATTCGGCTGCGATAACGCTGCGGTGCTGGGCGATACGGTCTTCGATATCGCCACGGAAGTTCTTGATCAGCGCTTGAATTGGCCAAGCGGCCGCATCGCCAAGCGCACAAATCGTGTGGCCTTCAACCTGTTTTGTCACCGACAAAAGCATGTCGATTTCGTCAACAGTTGCGTTGCCTTCAACCAAACGGCCCATGACGCGCATCATCCAGCCCGTGCCTTCACGGCAAGGCGTACACTGTCCACATGATTCATGTTTGTAAAACTTGGACAAACGCCAGACCGCCTTGATCATATCGGTAGAGTTATCCATCACGATGACCCCAGCGGTGCCAAGAGAGGATCCTTTCTCTTTCAGGCCGTCGAAATCCATGATCGCATCACGCATATCGATCCCGCGCACGTTTGGCACCGACGAGCCACCCGGAATAACGGCCTTCAGATTATCCCAGCCGCCGCGAATACCACCGCAGTGCTTTTCAATCAGCTCTTCAAACGAAATGCCCATTTCTTCTTCAACAACGCAGGGGTTGTTTACGTGGCCAGAGATCGCAAACAGTTTGGTGCCGGCGTTATTCGCGCGGCCAATGCCAGAGAACCAGCTGCCACCGCGACGTAAAATCGTCGGCACAACGGCAATCGATTCCACGTTGTTCACTGTCGTCGGGCAGCCATAAAGACCGGCACCCGCAGGGAACGGCGGCTTCATGCGCGGCATACCCTTTTTACCCTCAAGGGACTCGAGCAGAGCAGTCTCTTCGCCGCAGATATAGGCACCCGCGCCGTGGGCCAGATAGATGTCAAAATCCCAACCGGATTTAGCGGCATTTTTGCCAACCAGACCAGCGGCATAGGCCTCGTCGATAGCGTTCTGCAAGGCTTCACGTTCGCGGATATACTCGCCACGAATATAGATATAGCAGGCGTTCGCGTTCATCGCGAAAGACGCAATCAAGCAGCCCTCGATCAGCGTATGCGGATCGTGGCGCATGATTTCGCGATCTTTGCATGTGCCAGGCTCGGATTCGTCAGCGTTCACAACCAGATAGCTTGGGCGACCGTCGCTCTCTTTTGGCATGAACGACCACTTTAGACCAGTCGGGAAACCCGCACCGCCACGACCACGCAGGCCAGAGGCTTTCATCTCGTTCACGATCCAGTCGCGACCCTTTTTAATGATCGCAGCAGTGCCATCCCAGTGACCACGTGCCTGCGCGCCTTGCAGCGTGCAGTCGTGCATCCCGTAGAGGTTCGTGAAAATCCGGTCTTGGTCCTTGAGCATCAGC
This sequence comes from Loktanella sp., assembly GCA_024686085.1. Lineage (GTDB taxonomy): Bacteria > Pseudomonadota > Alphaproteobacteria > Rhodobacterales > Rhodobacteraceae > Yoonia. The sequence continues at coordinate 648 of JAIBDT010000046.1, read as the reverse complement.
CCTCATCCTTGTCGTGTCGGCGGTCCCGCCAGAGTTTAAACGTCAAATACAGCGCAAAGCCAAATCCAGCCAGCGCCACAAGATCAAACAGGGCCCGGGTTCTTAGCGGCAGCCCTAGTTTTTCACCCGCAAAGGTGGCGCAGATCCAGAATATGCCCGTTCCGGCCATCACAATCGCGGCGCGTTGTCCGGCGGAGGAAATATTCTGGTTCTGCGACATCTAATCTTAGTCGGCGTTTAGTAAACGCCGCCTTTCTTAACTTTGTTGGAGAAAGCGGTTGTCCCACCTTTCGCCAAAATACGTGCTTGTTTAATCCACTCGTCACGCAAAACACGGCCATTGGCCCCTTTGACATTGTCGTCGAACCAACGTGCATCACGATTAGTCCATGCAGCAACTTGATCAAAGTGAAAAACACCCGTTTTATGCAGTGCTTTTTCAAGAACCGGTCCGACACCTTTGATCATTTTTAGATCGTCGGGGCCACCATCACGAGCAGTTGTAAGAACTGCCGGCTTATCAGCAGCCGCTATCTTGGCTTTCGCAGCCGCTTTCGCAGCGGCAGGTTTCGCAGTCGCCTTCGCAGCAGCAGGCTTAGCAGCCGCCTTCGCAGCAGCAGGCTTAGCAGCCGCCTTCGCAGTCGCCTT
>JAIBDT010000015.1 GCA_024686085.1 Loktanella sp. | reverse complement strand
GCCGCCGCCACACCGTCAATCGTATCAACGCAAACTTCTAAATCGACTGCCACTGCACATTCCCCCCCTTAAAACTGCCACGCACAAAGAACCCCTTTTTGCTGATCATCGGATAGGTGCCTTTCCAGTCGCGAAACCGGTCATTGGTCACAACACGCAACCCTTGATCACGTGCGATTTCCAAAATGCGATCATCTGCGGAAATGCCCTTTTCGACCACCAGAACACGATCCACGGGCACGTCGATAAGCTTGGCCATCGGGGCGTCATCAAGATAACGATCAGACAACTTATACCCAACATTTGCGTCAAAAATCACATAGGGGGCAAACCCCTTTGCGACCAATGATGCGACCACAGATTTCAAAACATGCGCCGAAGGGTCTCCACCCCAGAACATCACATTGGACCCATCCACAAGGATTGCGTTGTCAGGAAATCCTTCCTCGACCACCGCCCGTTTGCCGCCCAAAAGGACACGCAAGACATAGATGACAAACAGCGCCGCCGCGCCAATGCCCAACAGGGCAAGATCAGAAAATTCACTCATAAGGCGAGTGATACGCAGGAACGTATTGCCCGGCAACGCAAAAAGGGGCCTGCGCAATGCAGACCCCTTCTATCACAACGCTACCGAATATCAGGCGCGTTTGACCAGCTTGATCAGGAATAGCAAAATCACCGCACCCAGCGTCGCATGGATGATCGACCCCAAAATGCCGCCGCCAAAGCCAAGCCCGATCACAGGGAAGATCGACCCAGCGACAAATGCGCCGACGATGCCGACCACGATATTACCCAACAAGCCAAAGCCGAATCCTTTGACGATTTGACCTGCCAACCAACCAGCGATTGCGCCGATCAGGATGATAACCAGAATACTTTCGATGCCCATAATAGACCCTTCCCATGTTGACCGCCTTGTGGCGGTGTCTAAGTATAACACGCGAATAGGCCGAAAGTTCCATCAAAGATTAACAAAAGAGAAAACGCGCCAGAATACCTCTGACGCGCTCTCATTTCTTTTACGACTGTCCCTATGATCAGCCTTTGCCCTTCCAAGGGACCAAGATCCGCTCGACCCAGCGCATCAGCATATCAATGCTGAAACCGATGATGCCGATCAAGATGATACCCATTAGAACGATGTCCGTAGACTGGAACTTGGACGCGACCATAATCATCATACCAGCGCCCTTTTCAGCAGCGACAAGTTCGGCGGCCACAACCGTGCCCCAGCAAACGCCCATCGCAACACGGGCGCCAGTGAAAATTTCGGGCAGCGAGTTGGGGATGATGACGTGACGCATGATCTGCCATCTGGAGGCCCCCAGAGAATACGCAGCATGAACCTTGGAAATACGCACGCCCGACACACCTGAACGGGCCGCAATCGCCATGATCCAAAGGGCGGCAAGGAACAACAGGATGATCTTACCGACCTCACCGATGCCTGCCCAGATGATCACAAGCGGGATCAGCGCAAGCGGCGGGACGGGGCGCATGAATTCCACAATCGGGTCAAACCAGCCACGGAACCAGTTCGACAGGCCCATCGCATAGCCCAGTGGAATACCGACCAGCGCGCCCAGCATAAAGCCGACAACAACGCGGAACAGCGAGAAACCAAGGTGTTCCCACAAGGTCGAATTGCGATACCCGTCTTGCGAGATATCCACGACACGGGCCCAGACGGCCTCGGGGGCGGGCAGCCAGATTGGTTCCATCTGAATGCCTTTTGACGGGGTAATATTCAGCGTACCCTTGGGCGACATCGACACGGTGCCGAAATCGGTTTTCACAGGGCTATCGGGTGAAATCGGCTGACCGTTCACTGCCGTAATTTCTGCACCATCTGCGCGGCCATGCTCGTCGTTTTGATCGACGCGCAACAACTGACTGCGATACGACGGGATCGAGACGACATCGTTCTTGGCAAAACCGTCACCAAGATCGGCCTGCGGCTCGACCACATCGTCGCCAGCAGGATGCACCAGAACAGACACTGTCGCATCGTCCGATTGCCCCTCATAGGTGGCCGTATAGGTAAAACTGCTTTCACCGACGTAAGCACCGGGCATATGTAGGAAACTTGGCAGCAGTTTGGACCCTGTGAAGGACCCCCAGAACAAGAAGATCAAAACGATCGACACGACAGAGGCCACGCTGTTGGATGTGACCGCACTTTCATCACCAAAGGTGACGGTCTTCAGCGAACTGTAATCATGCTTGGGGGTCAGCATCCGCTTGATGTAGGACCACACGAACATCGTGCCCAGAATGATCGCGATATAGCCCGCGACATAGGGCAACGCGCCAACAACGGTGGAAACAACAGCGACCAGTTCGGCGCCAAGATCTGACATCAGGCTCATTTGCTTGCTCCTCCCATGATCTCTTCTTCCATGTCCCAAATCATCGACAAGATTTCTTCACGGGTCGAGTTAAAATCAGGATGCTTTTTGACTTCACGCAGGTCTTGGCCAACGCCCATTTCTGCAAACGGCAGATTGTATTCTCTGTGAATACGACCAGGGCGCGGGGCCATCACGATCAGGCGCTCGCCCAGCAGCAAAGCTTCCTCAACCGAGTGGGTGATCAAAATGATCGTCTTGCCGGTTTCTTTCCAAAGCTTGAGCACAAGACCCTGCATCTTTTCACGGGTCAGCGCGTCCAATGCACCCAATGGCTCGTCCATCAAAATGACATCGGGATCATTGGCCAGACAACGGGCCAATGCCACACGCTGCTGCATCCCGCCTGACAATTCGTAAACTTGCTTTTCCTTGAAATCCTGCAACCCGACCACATCAAGCAAGTGGTCGACGTTGGCGGCGTCTTGCTTGGACGTGCCCTTCATCTTGGGACCAAAGCCGACATTTTCGCGGACCGACATCCATTCGAACAAAGCACCTTGTTGGAACACCATGCCACGCTCTGGACCGGGGCCATGCACGCGCTTTTCGTTCAGCGTGATCTCACCTGATGTCGGGGCCAAAAAGCCTGCGACAATGTTCAGCAATGTGGTTTTGCCGCAGCCCGACGGGCCAAGAACGGACAACAGCTCGCCCGCCTTCAAGTCAATTGTCACATCTTTCAGCGCTTGAACCGATCCGCCATCCGGCAGATCAAAACGCATGGAAAGTTTGTCTATCTGTAGTCCTGACATGTCCCCGCCCCAATAATTGTCTAGAGAATAAGACGATCCCTACGCACGCTGCGCAGGTATGAAATCACCTGATTATCAAGAAAATTGATGGCATGGCGCGGGGTCTTCCCCGCGCCACCAATCGGTTGACTTACATGCTACCTGCAGCAGCCAATGGGCCCGTGTTGACGTTGCCTTCATAGCTGTCGTTTGCAGATGGGATCGAGCCGGATTCTACGAATACGTCTGCCACACCCTTCATGAATGTCTGTGCGTTGCCGCCCAGCCATGAAGCTGCCAACTGGTCTTCAACAGATGGGAACACGAATGTCGCCATTGTCTCAGCAGTCGCATCTTCGTCCATACCAGCGTCCTGTGCGATCACTGGCAGCATTTCTGCGGTCATCGACCCGTCGTTCCATGCAGCGTTCGCTTTTGCTGTGACAGCCAAGAACTTGGCCACAACGTCTGGGTTTTCCGCGACAAAGTTCGCGGGGGCTGTTGTGGCGTCAAACACCAGAATGCCCAGTGCTTCTTTTTCAGCGCCCGTCAGCAACACGTTGCCGTGCTCTTTCATGCGGCGCAACGCGCCGCCCCAACCACACGCCATGTCAACTTGGGACTGCGCAAGGGCAGCCGCACCATCAGCAGGCGCCATGTCAACAACTTCCAAAGACGCAAGGTCTACGCCAAAGTGGTCCATTTGACGCAAGAAGCCATAGTGCGCAGCCGTACCAAGTGGCACAGCAACTTTCTTGCCAGCCAATTCGCCAGCAGATGCCGCATCGATTTCCAGACCAGAGGACACAACACAGTTGTCGTTCTCAGCATAGGACACTGCTACGTCGATAACCTGAATGTCTTGGCCCGCAGATGCAGCAACCACGAATGGTGGGATACCCTGTGAGACAGAGATATGAACATCGCCAGACGCCATAGCTGCGGACATCGCCGTGCCAGTGTCAAACGATACCCAGTTAATTGTCTTGCCCAGTGCTTCTTCGTAAGTGCCCTGAACTTTTGCGAATTGGAATGGCATTGGCCACTCTAGGAAATACGCAACTGTCAGCTCATGGCTATCTGCCACCGCTGTTGTCGCGCCTGTCATCATAGCAACCGCTGCTGCGGCACCCATCAATGTTGTCTTCATCGTCATATCGTCTCTCCCGTGTTGCAAGCCCAGTTTCGGGCCGGTTCGTGGGCAAAGTTTACTTTGCCTCATCATTAAATAGCTGAGCATGAAATCTATCCGACTTCTATGCTTTTGTGTCCCCTTGGCGCGCACGATTGGCGTTATTCAGCCCAGCAAACACCCGCGTACTCAGCATATCTCAGCGCCAACCCAATGAAATTGTTTGGGCTACGTCAATCAATTTGATCAGGATTTGGGGGGCAAATGTCGGCAGCGATTTTGCTCTGCTGATAAATTAACATTTAAAAGCAATTAATTACGCAAGATATTAATAAATGAAACTCACCTTATTGTCAAAAACTGGCCTTACGTATGTGGTGCATCTGGCCCTACTGATGCCGCGTATTTGAGAGTCACAGTGATGCAATAATAAACAGTGCGATCCATGGATTCGTGGGCGCCCGTTACCCCCTTACATCGCGGAGACACTATGATGGATATTTCAGCACTGACCAACGACCCAGCTGGCGTGATCGAGGCGGACCGCGCCCACGTTTGGCACCATCTCAGCCAGCACAAACCCTATGCAAACGGCGTTGACCCGCGGATCATCGTCGAAGGCAAAGGGCTGCACGTTTGGGACATCACGGGCAAGAAGCACCTTGATGCGGTGTCGGGCGGCGTCTGGACAGTCAACGTCGGCTACGGGCGCAAGCGGATCGCTGATGCGGTCGCAGAACAGCTGACAAAAATGTGCTTTTTTGGCGGAACTGCGGGTACGATCCCGATGTCGATGTTCTCTGAAATGCTGATCGACAAGATGCCGGGTCTGGACCGCGTCTATTACGCCAGCTCTGGCTCAGAGGCCAACGAGAAAGCCTTTAAGATGGTCCGCCAGATCAGTCACAAAATTCACGGCGGCAAGAAGAACAAAATCCTGTTCCGCGAACGCGATTACCACGGCACCACAATCACAACCCTGTCTGCGGGCGGGCAAGAAGAACGCAATGCGCAATACGGGCCATACACGCCTGGCTTCGTGTCTATTCCGCACTGCCTTGAATACCGCTCACAAGACGGATCAACAGGCGAGGCCTACACAGCCGCCTCCCTCAAAGCGATCGAAGACGTGATCCTGCGCGAGGGGGGCGACACCATCGGGTCACTCTGCCTTGAACCGATCACAGCAGGCGGCGGCATCATCGTCGCGCCAAACGGGTATTGGGAAGGCGTGCAAGAGCTTTGCAAAAAGTACGACATCCTGCTGCACATCGACGAAGTTGTCTGCGGCCTTGGGCGCACAGGCACATGGTTCGGCTACCAGCAATTCGGGATAAAACCCGACTTTGTGACCATGGCAAAAGGCGTGGCATCGGGCTATGCGGCAATCTCTTGCTGCGTGACCACGGACGCGGTGTTTGAACAGTTCTCTGACGACAGCAGCCACATGAACTACTTCCGCGACATTTCGACATTCGGCGGGTGCACAGGCGGGCCAGCGGCAGCCATCGAGAACATGAAAATCCTGATCGAAGAAGACCTGCTCGGCAACTCGACACGGATCGGCGCGCACTTGAAAAACAACCTGCACGGGCTGATGGACAAGCACGCCTGTATCGGCGACGTGCGCGGCATGGGCCTGTTTGCAGGCGCGGAACTTGTCATGGACCGCAAAACCAAAGAGCCAATGCCAGAAAAGATGGTCGCGCAGATCGTCGGCGACTGCATGGCACAAGGGATCATCATCGGGGCCACCAACCGGTCCCTGCCAGGGTTCAACAACACGCTTTTGTTCGCGCCACCCCTGATCGCGACAGCCGACGACATGAACGAAGTCACCGAAGCAGTCAGCAAAGCGATCACGAAGGTCGTAGGCTAACCCCTTCACCCGCTCCAAACACCAAAGGCCCGCGTAATTGCGTGGGCCTTTTCTTTGGCCACCAAGAGCAAACCTTGTATTTTTCAAGTATTTACGGTAAGGATGGTCATACGGAAATATTGGCCCTCATGAGAGCAGGGTTAAACCCGCTTGCGCAGGTTCCGCGTTGATCCATCCATGCGACAGGGTCAAAAAATCCACCACTAAACCACAACCACTGGATTGATATTCAATCGCAGTCTCAAGGAGATTTATGACTAACCACACACACGCGAAAATACACTCAAAAACCAATCATGACAAAACGCCCGAAAGTGTGCGCCATGATGACGGGCTCAACCCAGTTGAGAAAGCAGACGCATTGCGGTCAATGGCCCTCGATGCAGATCAGTTGCTCACGACAACCTCTGAGGGGATGTCAGGGGCTACAAAATCAAACGACGCCAATGACCTTCAGTCTGCCTTGGTGCAGCTCGGGAAGGTTGACGATCCTGTCGCCGTCTACGATCCAAACTCGAAAAAATCGCGCTTCCAAAGCGTCTTGGTGATCACAACGGTCAACCAGACCCTAAACCGCGAAGTTGTCGAGGTGCCCTGCGGCATCGCCGAGGTTGCAGCCGGCAAGCTGAACCTTCTCAGTGTTATTCCACCCGCCGCCACAGGAGGTGGAATTACGATTGGCGCAATTGGCACCGCCGTCCCGATTCCAGAAATTGATACCGCCCAAATCATCAAAGACCGCAAACTCCAGCTCGCAGAGCTGGGCGCGGAAACAAATGCAAGGGTCGCGACACAAGTCACAGTGCGCTGTGGTCATTTCGAAGATGTGGTTGCGTCATACGCCGACGACTGCGCCGCGGACATCATCGTTGTTGGGACGCCAAACCGGTCTTGGATCGAGTCCCTACTGAATACCTCCATGGCCCGCACTGTTACGAGGTTGGCCACTTGTCCGGTCTTGGTGGTGCCCGAGCAGGCATAAATCGTGCGCCCAAAACGCCCCGCCTCAAGACATACATCCGACCGCAAAGCCCGACGAGACAGAATTTAGGAAATAATTGATGGCCAAATTGGCAAAGACGACGTTGCTGACAACAGCAGCACCTCAAAAAGAAACCGCCATGGAAAAAACGACGCGCATCGCGAGACGCATGACCCGAGAGGATGCCGAAAAGCGCCAGCTCAAGGCGGCACGCCTGCGCAGCGACCGCGTCAAAATGCAAGCTGATGAAACGGCCGGAACGATCCTGTCCGCCGCCAGCAGTGCCCCCAAACGATGATGATCCGTGCGTTGAATCAGATGCCCTTCTGGCATCGGTCAAGTGCACATTGAAAGGACCGACCATGAGTAAAGGTAAGGACAGCAAGAAAGAGTCCAAGACACCCAAACAAGAAAAGCCGAAAATCCACGCCACGGCGAATTCACAGGGTGGAAAACCTGCGGTGTCGATCGCAGGCAAAAAAGTAAGGTAGAGCCGCGGCATGCGCGACCGCATCAGGCGTTCGTCACTGCCGCGCCGATCACCTACGACAAAAAGGCCCGCGCATTTGCGTGGGCCTTTTTCGCGACTTGCCGCTTACCAGATCTCGCCGCTGACAAAGAACAGGCGATCGAAAGCGGGATCCAAAATCATCAACCCGCGACTGTCGCGGTCAAAGGCCAACAGCGCGCCGCGCCGCATAAGGGCATCTCGGACTTTGCGGGCCACTGCCTTATCCTCAAAACACGCCCCCGCAAGTGCTGCCACAGACAATGCCTCTCGGCCAAAATTGTTGACCCTGCTTTGTTGCATGACCTCGATTGTCTGGGCAGGCGACGCACCCGCAATCTGCACCGCGACCATCGCGTCATTGATGAAAGCGTAATTCGCAGCGTTCCAATCATTGTGCACGACAACAGATTGGCGAGCGTGGGCCACATTCACCGACACCATCGCGCCAGTGCATTGCCTGTTCGACACAAAATACTGCGTGCTGCCCAAGTAAAACCACTGGCCCAACCTGTCGCGCAACGATGCCTCGCTATCACGCGCACATGCTGTCAGCAAAAGGGTCAACAACATGGCCAACGCGCCTAATTTTCCCAATGACGGCTCCTCCACCTTTGCGCACTGGCATGACCCTACCCCTCCAGCCCTTAGAAATCGTAAACCGCGCCGCTTGGTCGTCAGACAAGTGACTTGTGCATTACGCGCGATAGGTCCAATCTGTTCACGCAATAGGACCAGATCATGCCGATATCTATCGAGACCTTCTTTCTAGACCATGACACTTCGGGGACACTGCAGGCGCGTATCCAGCAGATGATTGCGCAGGGCATTCTGGCAGGGCGGCTACGGGCGGGCGAACGGCTGCCATCCAGCCGTAAAATGGCCACGCACCTCGGGGTTAGCCGTATCACCGTGACATTGGCCTATACCGAACTGGTGGCCGACGATTACCTGACATCCAGAGGGCGGTCGGGCTATTTCGTGTCCGACAACGCACCCGAACCGCCCGCCTTTCCACCGCAACCCAGCGGCACCAGCACCGTTGATTGGGGGCGGGCCATCGGACACCACTTTGCGCCAGCGCTCGGGATGGACAAGCCGACGGACTGGGCGAACTACCGCTATCCGTTCATCTACGGACAGGCAGACCCGACTCTGTTTGACACCGCAAACTGGCGGCTCTGCGCGCTGAAGGCACTGGGCAAACGGGACTTCAGCGCCTTGACCGCCGACTACTTTGACGGAGACGACCCGCAGCTTGTGGACTTCATCGCGCGGCAAACGCTGCCGCGACGGGGGATCTTGGCAAACCCGCAAGAAATCCTAATCACCATGGGGGCGCAAAACGCGCTATGGCTGACGGCTCAAGTATTGCTAAACGCACGCAGGGTCGCAGCGATTGAAGACCCCTGCTATCCCGCGCTACGACACATCCTTGACCAATCACGCTGCCAACTGGCCACCGTACCGATTGACAAAGATGGGCTGGACCCCGCGACATTGCCCGACAAAACCGACGTCGTATTCACAACACCCAGCCACCACTGCCCGACAGCGGCAACCATGCCCTTGGCGCGGCGCAAAGCGCTGCTTGCAAAGGCAGAGCAAGACGACTTTCTGGTCGTAGAAGACGACTACGAATTCGAGATGTCATTTCTGAACGCGCCCTCGCCGTCGCTAAAATCCCTCGATAAGAACGGGCGGGTGATCTACGTGGGGTCTTTCTCGAAATCGCTGTTTCCAGGGCTGCGGCTTGGGTATCTGGTCGGACCCGCGCCGTTCATCCGCGAAGCACGGGCCTTGCGGGCCAGCGTCCTGCGACATCCACCCGGACATATCCAGCGGACGGCCAGCTACTACCTGTCGCTTGGACACTATGACGCGCTGATCCGGCGGACCAGTCGGGCCTATCACGACAGGCGCAACGTGCTCGACGCGGCATTGCGGGCCGAAGGACTGTCTGCGGCTGGGCTCGCGACCTACGGGGGGTCGTCCATTTGGGTGCAGGCGCCAGAACAGGTAAACACGACAGACCTCGCGCTTGATCTACGCAAGGTCGGGGTTTTGATCGAACCGGGTGCTCCGTTTTTCGCAGGGCAGAACCCGCCGCAAAACTACTTTCGGCTTGCCTATTCATCAATCCCGTCGGACCGTATCCCGCAAGGAGTCGCCTTGATCGCCGCCGCGATACGCGCAGGGCCAAACTGGACCTAAGGTGCAATCGTAACTGGCCCTAACGCGACTCTTACGACAGCCATAATGTAAACGTTAACATGCACAGCGACTTCGCGGTGTATTCACCCATTTCCAGCGCACAAAGGGACCGCCCCAATGAAAATGACCACCGAAGAAGCCTTCGTCAAAACCCTGCAAATGCACGGCATCGATAACGCATTTGGGATCATCGGTTCGGCAATGATGCCGATCTCCGACATCTTCCCAGACGCGGGAATCACATTCTGGGACTGTGCGCACGAAACATCAGGCGGCATGATGGCCGACGGTTTCACCCGCGCGACTGGCAAAATGTCGATGATGATCGCCCAAAACGGTCCGGGCATCACAAATTTTGTAACGGCTGTGAAAACGGCATATTGGAACCACACGCCAGTTCTGTTGGTCACGCCACAAGCGGCCAACAAGACAATCGGTCAGGGCGGCTTTCAGGAAATGGAACAGATGAACCTGTTCGCTGACTGCGTGGCCTATCAAGAAGAAGTCCGCGACCCGACACGGATCGCCGAAACACTCAACCGCGTTATCATGCAAGCCAAGCGCGCATCGGCGCCTGCACAAATCAACGTGCCACGCGACTTCTGGACCCAAGTGATCGACATCGAGTTGCCAACAATCGTTGACTTTGAGTTGCCACAGGGCGGCGAAGCGGCTGTGCAAGACGCGGCTGATCTGCTGTCAAACGCCAAGTTCCCCGTAATCCTGAACGGCGCAGGCGCGATCCTGTCCAAGGGCGGTATTGAGGCCTCTCGCGTTCTGGCAGAGGCACTCGACGCACCTGTTTGCGTAGGCTACCAGCACAACGACGCCTTCCCGGGCAACCACCCGCTTTACGCAGGTCCATTGGGCTATAACGGCTCCAAGGCAGGCATGGAATTGATCGCCAAAGCAGACGTTGTTCTGTGCCTCGGCACCCGTCTGAACCCGTTCTCGACCCTGCCGGGATATGGCATTGATTACTGGCCAACAGGCGCGAAAATCATCCAAGTTGACTTGAACCCTGACCGTATCGGCCTGACCAAAAAGGTCACCGTCGGGATCGTGGGCGATGCGGCGAAAGTGGCTACATCGATCAAGGCAAAACTGTCCGACACCGCAGGCGACGCGGGCCGCAGCGACCGCAAGGCAATGATCGCACAGACCAAATCTGCTTGGGCACAAGAACTGACCTCGATGACCGAAGAGCAGGACGATCCGGGCACAGACTGGAACGTGCGCGCCCGTGCAGCCAAACCTGACTGGATGGCACCGCGGATGGCATGGCGCGCTATTCAGGCAGCGCTGCCACAAGACGCGATCATCTCGTCGGACATCGGCAACAACTGCGCGATTGGTAACGCTTACCCGTCGTTCACAGAAAGCCGCAAGTATCTCGCACCGGGTCTGTTTGGCCCATGCGGCTACGGCCTGCCGTCCATCGTTGGGGCAAAAATCGGTCGCCCGGACGTGCCTGTCGTCGGCTTCGCAGGCGACGGCGCATTCGGCATCTCGGTCAACGAATTGACCGCCATCGGTCGTGGCGACTGGCCTGCAATCACGCAGGTTGTATTCCGCAACTACCAGTGGGGCGCGGAAAAGCGGAACTCGACCCTTTGGTTCGACGATAACTTTGTCGGCACCGAACTGGACGAAGACGTATCCTACGCTGGCATCGCCAATGCTTGCGGGCTCAAAGGCGTCGTTGCACGCACCCAAGACGAGCTGACAGCAGCCCTGTCACAAGCGATCAAAGACCAGATGGAAAACGGGATCACCACCTTGATCGAGGCGATGATCAACCAAGAACTGGGCGACCCGTTCCGTCGTGATGCGATGAAGAACCCTGTCAAAGTTGCAGGCATCAACAAGGCCGACATGCGCCAACAAGCCGTCTAAGGCTTGCTGTTTGACCTTGGCCCCTTAACACTCGCCGCTCTAGCAATTGCATTGCTTGGGGCGGCGTTTGTGCGGGGCTATTCGGGGTTCGGGTTCTCGGCGATCTTCATCGGATTTGCTAGCCTGATGACCAACCCGATCCCGCTCATCCCTGTGGTGTTTTCATGCGAAATTCTAATGACAGCACTGCAAGCACGCGGCATCAGGGCGCATATCGATTGGCGGCGGGTTTTGACGCTGCTGGCAGGGGCGGCGATCGCGTTGCCCTTTTCAGTCTGGGTCATCTTGACCGTGGGCGGCGATGCAGCCCGCACCACCGTGTCGGCAATCATCTTGGTGATGTCACTGATCCTGTTGTCTGGCTGGACGCTGAAACGGACAATCAAAACCAAAGGACATATCGGCGTCGGGATCATCTCGGGGCTTTGCAATGCGGCAGGGATCGGCGGGCTACCTGTGGCGGCCTTTATGACAGCGCAACCCATTGCGGCCCCTGTGTTTCGGGCAACCATGATCGTCTATCTGACGGGACTGGACCTGATCACCATGCCTTTGATGTGGGCAGGCGGGATCGTCACATGGGATACAGCGCTGGGGGCGGCCATCGCCTTTCCGATCCTGTCGCTGGGCGTTTGGCTGGGCAGCAGGCAATTTTTGTCCGCATCGCCCAAGACATTCCGGAAATTTGCGGTCATGTTGTTGTTAACACTTTCAATTGTGGGCTTGGCCCGCAGTGTCTTATGAGGGCCACATGACATCTCCATTTATCTCGACTATCGACGCCGTCGCGCCACAAAACCTGATTGATATGGCGCTGGGCTTTGCGCCGCCACGGGTGGCCATCGCGCGCGCAGGCGCAGCCTTGCCAATGGAGGCTGCCGAGGACGCGACCAAAGCAGGGCTCATGATCCCTGTGTTTGTGGGCGAAGCCGATGCGATCCGCGCCGAGGCCGCCAAGCTCGATTGGGATATCTCATCTTACGCGATCCACGACACCAACGGAGAACTTGAGGCGGGACAAACCGCAGCGGCGCTTTGCGGCGCGGGTAAGGCCGATGTGCTGATGAAGGGCAACCTGCACACGGACATCTTTATGAAAACCGCCGTGTCTCGCGATGCGGGGCTGCGCACGGGTAAACGGTTCGTGCATATCTTCCACATCACGCACCCCGACGGGGGCAAACCGATCCTGATCTCGGACGCGGCTGTGAACGTAGCCCCAAATCTGGAAACACGCCACGACTGCATCCGCGAATGTGCGGACCTATTGATCCGCTTGGGCACTACGCGGCCAAAAATCGCGATCCTGTCGGCTACCGAAAGCCCGATTGCGTCTGTGCCAAGTTCCATGGACGGACGGGCCTTGGCGGATTGGGCCAAAGAAAACCTGCCCTATGCAGATGTGTCTGGCCCCCTTGCGTTTGACCTGATCATGTCGCCTGTGGCGGCAGCTACCAAGGGCATGGGTGACGATCCTGTGGCAGGCCATGCAGACGCCATCGTTGTGCCTGATATCGTGTCGGGCAACGCGCTGTTTAAGGCGTTTGTCTATCTCAAAGGCGGCTGTGCGGCAGGGATCGTATCAGGGGCCAAAGTGCCAATTCTGCTGACCTCGCGTGCGGACCCTGCGGCTGCACGCATCGCCTCTGTGGCCTTGGCCGCGATCACCTGCGGGTTGCCGAAATGATCCTTGTTGTCAACGCAGGCTCGTCGTCGCTGAAGATCGAGGTTTTCGATCATGACTTGACGTCTTTGCTGACGGGGTCTGTGACAAACATCGGAACCGACGGGACGATCAAGCTGGGCGATATGCGGCGCGACGTGAACACCGCCGATCACGCGCAGGCTTTGGCATTAATGATCGAGGCGCTGAAGGTTGCGGGTATTACGATCGAAAAACTGACCGCCGCCGCCCACCGCGTGGTGCATGGCGGCACGATTTTGGTCGAACCTGCGCGGATCACACCCCAAGTCATTACCGCGATCAAAAACGTGACCCCGCTTGCGCCGTTGCACAACCCCAACAACCTTGCGGCCATGTTGGCGTTTCAAGACATGGCGCCCGATCTGCCGCAATATGCCAGTTTCGGAACCGCGTTTCACGCCACCAACCCAGACGTGGCCACGCGCTATGCGATCCCGCAGACCCAGCACGATGCAGGGATCAGACGCTACGGGTTTCACGGGCTGTCTTACGCGCATTTGGCCGAAAGCTTTGGCACTGATCTGCCGCACCGTTTGCTGGCGTTTCACTTGGGCAACGGGGCGTCGCTTTGCGCGATCTTGGATGGCAAATCCATCGCGACGTCAATGGGCTATTCACCGCTGTCGGGGCTGACCATGGGGACGCGGTCCGGCGATATCGACGGGGCGGCTGTCTTGCGCATCTCGGCGGCCTTGGGCGAGGCCGAGACCGAGCGGATGCTGATCCAGAACTCTGGCCTTCAGGCGCTTGCGGGCGACAATGACATGCGCAGTTTGCTGAACCGCGATGACGACGCCGCGCGGTTTGCCGTTGACCACTTTTGCTACTGGGCAGCACGCCACGCAGGCAGCGCGATTGTGGCGATGGGCGGACTTGACGCCGTGGTCTTCACAGGCGGGATCGGCGAAAACGCGGGGCCCATCCGCGATAAAATCATGACCCATCTGGCCTGTTTCGGTGACGTGCCTGTGCATGTGATTGCCGCCGATGAAGAAAAGCAAATCGCGCGCGATGCGCTGGCGCTGATGGATGCGGGATACTAAATGGAACCGCTGCTGGCCCTGACAGAGTTGACGCAAACGCAGTTCTTACTGCTCTTGGCTATCGCAACCTTGGCAGGGATCGTGCGTGGGTTCTCGGGATTTGCACTTTCGGCGATGGTTATGGCCTCGGCGGTGATGTTCCTGCCGCCAGTTGAGCTGATCCCTGTCTGTTTCTGGCTGGAACTCTGCGCCAGCGCCCTGATGGCACGCGGCGGCTGGCAAGAGGCGGACAGACGGGTCGTGCTTGGGCTTGTGATCGGGTCCGCCGTTGGGGTGCCTGTCGGGCTGACGCTGACCACAAACATCCCCGTAGAGGCATCAAAACTGATCGTGTTGGTCCTTGTGATCGTACTTGCGCTGACCCAACTTGCCAAAGTGCGTATTCCCTATCTGGCGACCAAAGCAGGGCTTTACGTGGCAGGCCTAGCCGCAGGGATCGCCACCGGATTGGCCTCTGTGGGCGGCATGGTCGTCGCACTTTATGTGCTCAGCCAAGACGCCCCCGCCCGCAAAATGCGCGCGGCCCTTGTGCTGTTCTTATTTGTCAGCATGGCAACATCCATCATCTACCTTCTGGCGTTCGGGGTCATGACCTCAACCGCCACTCTGCGGGCAGCCGTTTTTGCGCTGCCTTGCATCTTCGGGGTGGTGATCGGGCAACGGCTGTTTACGCCAAAATTAGAGCCCTATTACCGTCCATTTTGCCTCACTCTCTTGACCGGACTTGCAATGGCAGGTCTGATCCGAACGTCACTGTCCTGAAAGGATTGCCCATGTCCCTTGATCAACCTGACCTGGAACTTTCGCCTAAAGTCTCTGACGAAGTGCGCAAGACAACCTGTTATATGTGTGCCTGCCGTTGCGGGATTAACGTGCATATGAAGGAAGGCAAGGTCGCCTATATCGAGGGCAACAAAGACCACCCTGTCAACAAAGGCGTGCTGTGCGCCAAAGGGTCCGCGGGCATCATGCAGCACAATGCGCCGTCGCGATTGCGCGCCCCATTGAAGCGTGTGGGGCCACGCGGGTCTGGTGAGTTCGAGGAAATCTCTTGGGACGAAGCTCTGCAAATCGCCACCGACACGCTGGCACCGATCCGTGAAAGCGCGCCTGAAAAGCTTGCGTTCTTTACGGGCCGCGACCAGTCGCAGTCGTTCACATCGTTCTGGGCGCAGGGGTTCGGCACACCAAACTATGCGGCCCACGGCGGGTTCTGTTCGGTCAATATGGCAGCGGCAGGCATCTACACAATGGGCGGCGCGTTCTGGGAGTTCGGGCAACCTGACTGGGACCATACCAAGCTGTTCATGCTATTCGGTGTGGCCGAAGACCACGACAGCAATCCGATCAAAATGGGTATTGGCAAAATCAAGGCACGCGGCGCGCGGATGATCGGCGTGAACCCGATCCGCACAGGCTATAACGCGGTGGCCGACGATTGGGTCGGCATCACGCCGGGCACCGACGGGCAGTTCATTCTGGCGCTGGTGCATTGCCTGATGAAAGCGGGCAAGATTGATTTGGATTATCTGGGCCGTTTTACCAACGCATCCGTGCTGGTCAACCAAGACCCCAAGTCCGACCAATACGGCCTATTCCTGCGCGACGACGATGGCCAACCGCTGGTCACGGACAGAAACACAGGCAAGCTTGCGCCGTGGAACGGCAAAGGTGTCGAGCCTGATCTATCGGCCACCCACCGCGCCAAGGGCGTCACGCACCGGCCTGTGTTCCACCTAATGGCGGACAAATACCTGACCGATGATTACGCCCCCGAGGCCGTCGCCGAAAGCTGTGGTATCCCTGCAAAGCGTATTCGCGCCATCGCCGCCGATCTGGCCCGCGTGGCCTTTGACGAGGCGATTGAACTGGACCGCGAATGGACCGACTTCCGCGGGAAAAAGCACGACAAGATGATTGGCCGCCCTGTGTCCTTCCACGCGATGCGCGGGATTTCGGCGCACTCGAATGGCTTCCAAACCTGCCGCGCGCTGCACCTGTTGCAGATCATCCTCGGCTCGGTCGAGACACCGGGCGGGATGCGGTTCAAACCGCCCTACCCCAAGCCCGCAACAGCCCACCCCAAACCGCACGGCAAAGTCACACCGGGTGCCGCACTTGACGGGCCGCACTTGGGCTATGTGCAAGGACCAGAAGACCTGCTGCTGCAAGACGACGGCTCTGCCACCCGCATCGACAAAGCCTATACATGGGAAAACCCGATGTCGGCGCATGGTCTGATGCATATGGTGATCTCGAACGCGCATGCGGGCGATCCGTACAAAATCGACACGCTTTTTATGTATATGGCGAATATGTCGTGGAACTCTTCGATGAATACGGGCGGCGTCATGAAGATGCTGACCGACACCAACGAAGACGGATCTTATGTGATCCCGAACATCATTTACTCGGACGCCTATAGTTCTGAAATGGTAGCTTATGCTGACCTTGTGCTGCCTGACACCACCTATCTGGAACGGCACGATTGTATCTCGCTGCTGGACCGGCCTATCTGCGAAGCCGACGGTGTGGCTGATGCGATCCGCTGGCCTGTGGTGGAGCCTGATCGCGATGTGCGCGGGTTTCAGTCAGTGCTGTGTGACCTTGGCGCACGCCTGAACCTGCCCGGTTTTGTGAATGAAGACGGCGGCCAGAAATACGAAGACTATGCCGACTATATCACCAACCACATCCGCCGTCCGGGGATCGGGCCATTGGCCGG
This sequence comes from Loktanella sp., assembly GCA_024686085.1. Taxonomy (GTDB): domain Bacteria; phylum Pseudomonadota; class Alphaproteobacteria; order Rhodobacterales; family Rhodobacteraceae; genus Yoonia. The sequence goes on along the minus strand of JAIBDT010000015.1, from coordinate 28,089 downwards.
GTTTCGCATGGGGGCCAAGGGTCTGCAGGGCGGGCGCGGCGACGCGAACGAAGGCCAGCTTGCGAGCTATATCAAGAACGGCGGGTTCTGGATGGAACATGTCCCTGAGAACTGTGCTTACTACAAACCTTTCTCGATGGACTATCAAAACTGGGCCGTGAAGATGGGGTTCTATGACGTCGTGCAGCCCTATATCTTCCAGCTTTACGTGGAACCGATGCGCAAATTCCAAGCCGCCGCCGAAGGTATCGGCACGCGGCAACCGCCAGAGCATTTGCGCGGTCAGCTTAAGGTCACAATGGACCCGCTGCCGATCTGGTATCCGCCGTTCGAGGACGGGCATGTCGACCCCGAGGAATACCCCGTTCACGCGCTGACCCAACGCCCGATGGCGATGTATCATTCGTGGGGCACGCAGAACGCGTGGCTGCGCCAGATCCACGGCCACAACCCGCTGTATGTGCCGACCAAGATTTGGGAAGCCAACGGATTTAAAGATGGCGATTGGGCGTGGGTGACCTCTGCGCATGGATCAATCACCGTGCCTGTCGCGCACCAAGCATCTTTAAATGAAAACACCGTGTGGACATGGAATGCGATCGGCAAACGCAAGGGCGCGTGGGCTTTGGATACGGATGCCTCAGAAGCCAACAAAGGCTTTCTGTTGAACCATTTGATCCACGAGTTGCTGCCGCCCAAGGGCGACGGGCTACGCTGGGCGAACTCTGATCCGATCACGGGTCAGGCCGCGTGGTTTGACTTGCGCGTCAAGATCGAAAAGTCCGCACCCCCCAAAGAGGCGCAGCCCGCAATGCCCGCAATCAAATCGCCCGTTGGCAAAGGGCCAAAAGACATCGCATGGAAGGTCGGCAAATGAGCAAGACACGCATCTTACTGATGATCCTCGTCTTTTTCGTCCTCACCTTTGGATCATTCATCTGGATGATCGCCACTTGGGACGCGGACAAAGAAGAATCCATGAGCCAACTTTCCACACTTGAAGGGACGATCACATGACCGAACTTCCCACCAGCACCGCCAAGAAACTTGGCCTCGTCATCGACCTTGATACCTGCGTTGGCTGTCATGCTTGCGTGATTTCCTGCAAGGGGTGGAACACCGAAAACTACGGTGCTCCGCTGTCGGATCAGAACGCCTATTCGGGGGCCGCGTCTGGCACGTTTTTGAACCGTGTGCATTCCTATGAGGTCCAACCGCCGATGCTGCGCGACGAGCCGCAGCCTGCGCAATTGATCCACTTCCCCAAATCCTGCCTGCACTGCGACGACGCGCCCTGCGTCACCGTCTGCCCGACAGGCGCCAGTTATAAACGGTCCGAGGACGGTATTGTTTTGGTCAACGAGCAAGACTGCATCGGTTGCGGGCTTTGTGCGTGGGCCTGTCCTTATGGTGCCCGCGAGTTGGACGCCAAGGAAGGGGTCATGAAGAAATGCACCCTTTGCGTGGACCGTATTTATAACGAGAACCTGCCCGAGGAAGATCGCCAGCCCGCTTGCGTGCGGACCTGTCCGTCAAATGCCCGTCACTTTGGTGATCTGGCTGACCCCGAAAGCGATGTGTCGATCCTTGTGGCCGAGCGTGGTGGCTTTGATCTGATGCCAGAGCAAGGCACCAAGCCCACCAACAAATATCTGCCACCCCGCCCCAAAGATGTGGAGCCCGAATACGATATTCTGGCCCCTTATCTAGACCCGATTGCCGCTGACGGCAAAGGGTTGATCGGCTGGCTGGACAAAGCCCTATCTGCCTTACCCGGAGGTGCCAAGTAATGCATCCAGCACCATCAGTTATTCTGTTCACCACCTTTTCGGGCCTTGGATTTGGCCTGTTGTTCTGGCTGGGGATCAACCCCAATCCGCCAACGGGCTGGGTCGCTTTTGCCTTCTTTGCCATCGCCTATTTGGGCGCGGCTGGCGGTCTTTTGGCGTCTACATTCCACCTTGGCCACCCCGAGCGGGCGATCAAGGCGTTTAGCCAGTGGAAGACAAGCTGGCTGTCGCGCGAAGGGATTTGTGCCGTTGCGACCCTTTTGATCATGGGTCTTTATGGCGCGGGCTTGGTGTTTTTTGGCGCGCATTGGTCCCTGCTGGGGTGGTTGGGCGCAGTTGGCGCCCTGGCCACGGTTTTCACGACGTCGATGATCTATGCGCAGCTGAAAACCGTGCCGCGCTGGAACCATTGGACAACGCCTGCGCTGTTCTTGGGGCTGTCTTTGGCGGGCGGTGCTTTGCTGTCGGGCAAGGTCACGGTCACGCTGGGATTGCTGGTGCTAACGGGCGCATTGCAGGCCTTTGCGTGGTTTCATGGCGACGGACGCTTCTTGGCGTCTGGCACAACGATGAAAACGGCCACGGGCCTAGGTCATATCGGTGAGGTCCGCGCGTTCGAGCCGCCCCATACTGGCACCAATTACCTGATGCGCGAGTTCATTCATGTGGTGGGCCGCAAGCACGCGATGCAGTTGCGGATCATTGCGCTGGTCTTGGGCTTTGCGCTGCCGGTGCTGCTGCTGGCCGCATCGTTTAGCCACTGGTTAGCGCTGCTCGCGGTGGTCAGTCACGTTATTGGCATTCTGACCCTACGCTGGCTTTTCTTCGCACAAGCCGAGCATGTTGTGGGTCTATATTACGGAAAACGCTAATTCGGCGGGCCTTTTGGCCCGCCTTAGACCTTATCCGCGGATACGGTTTTCGGTTTCACCGTCGAAAAGGTAAATGCGTGAGGGGTCGATTGTGACCCCGACGCGCGCACCGGTGACGGAACGTTCATCGCCCCGTTCCTCGATCACGATCCGTTCGCCCGTTTCGCCCGTCAGGTAGACAAACGACACCCCACCAAGGCTTTCTGTCATTTCCACCGTGTGGGTGTCGCCGTTTGGATCGGTCATCAAGTGTTCGGCCCGCATCCCGACAGTGACCTTTTTGCCTGAATAGGCGGGGGCGATCACACCGTCAAAGCTGGCTTTCATCCCCGGCACGGACACATTGCCGTTATTGGCGACCCCTTCGAGGAAGTTCATGGCCGGAGAGCCGATGAATCCAGCCACAAACTTGTTGTCGGGGTCGCGGTAGAGGTCCATCGGAGCGCCGACCTGTTCGATGATTCCCTTGCGCAGCACAACGATTTTGTCGGCCAAGGTCATGGCCTCAACCTGATCGTGGGTCACGTAGATCATTGTCGCGCCGATTTCTTTGTGCAGGCGGGCGATCTCAACCCGCATCTCGACGCGCAGTTCGGCGTCGAGGTTGGAGAGTGGTTCGTCAAACAAGAACACCTGCGGCCCGCGCACAATCGCACGTCCGATGGACACGCGCTGGCGTTGCCCCCCTGACAAGGCGGCGGGTTTGCGGTCGAGGTAGTCTTCGAGTTTGAGGATGCGGGTCGCCTCTGCGACCTTTTCGGCGATCTCGGCTTTTGGGAAGCCGTTCATTTTCAGCCCAAAGCCCATGTTGTCGCGCACGGTCATATGCGGGTAAAGCGCGTAGGTCTGGAAAACCATGGCGACGCCGCGCTGGCTGGGGTCCATTGTGGTCACATCACGGTCCCCGATGTGCATCGACCCGCCTGTGGTTTCTTCCAGCCCTGCGACCATGCGCAAAAGCGTTGATTTCCCGCAGCCTGACGGCCCGACAAAAACGCAAAATTCACCGTCTTCGATGCTAAGGTCGATCCCGTGGATCACCTGCACATCGCCGTATTTCTTGATCACGTTCTTAAGCGTTACGCCAGCCATGTTGTCGGTTCCTTTTAGGTTGGAGATTGCCAATTCTGGGCCTCAGCCCCGATTCGTTGAGCGGTTTCTAAGAGCTGTGGGCGGAAGGCCTCTAGCCCTGCAAGGTCATGTCGCGAGGTCGATGTCGCCACCGAAACAGCCCCGATGACAATATCATTTCGAATCAGAATCGGTGCCGCGATGCTGATGATGCCTGTTTCATGTTCTTCGCGGTCATAAGCCACGCCGTCGCGCCGGATACTGTCGAGTTCAACAGATAGCGCCTCTGGTCCGTCGTGGGTTACGGCGGTGTATTTCATGTAGGCCTGCTGTTGCAGCGCCCGCGCCCGTTGGCTGTCATCCATGAATGCCAAAATCACTTTGCCGACCCCTGTGCAGTATGCGGGTGCGACTTGTCCGGCTTGCGCCAAAGTGTCGAACCCTGCGCTGGCGGATCGTTTGTCGATGAACAAGACTTGACCGTTGTCGATCTGTGCGAGGTGCACGGCTTCGCCAACTGATTTTGCCAAATTATCCAAGAATGGCCGTGCGATAGGCGCCAGCGAAGACTGTTCCCACGCCGCATGGGCCAGCCGCAAAAGCCGCAATCCAGGTGCGTAGGTTTGCCGGTCTGCGTCATAGGACAGCATGTTCTGATTGGTCAGCGATTGGATGAACCGGTAGAGTGTCGGCTTGGGAAAGTCGGATTTTTGCAGTACTTCGGAGAACCGCACGGGCCGTCCAAAAGACGCCACTAGGTCAAGCACTGTGATTGCTTTGCCCACCGTTCCATCGCCGGTCTCGTATCCCATCGTTTCCTCCCATGTCTGGCCTGAACCACGCGGTCTAAGTTTTGACCACGAATTGCACCTGACTGTTGACAGGCTAGCAACTTCGCGATTTAGTATCAATATACAAAACCAAGTTTCACATAGTGAGACAAAGTTTTACGACTGGGAGCACTAGGGAGGAAACCATGCATTCCATTATGAAGACGTCGTTCGCGGCGATTGTTGCCGCTGGCATCACTGCAACCGTAGCCCACGCAGACGCACATGCGCTGTCGGGCGATCTTGTCATTTTCTCTGACATGTCCAATCCTGCGCCCCGCGCAGTGATGGAAGGCATGGCAGAGCGTTTTGGTGCCATGCACCCTGACTTGAACATCGAGCTGACGATCATTGATCGTGAAGCGTATAAAACACAGATTCGCAACTTCTTGACCGCTGACGCGCCTGATGTTGCCAACTGGTATGCGGCCAACCGCATGTTGCCATATGTCAACGCAGGTCTGTTTGAAGACGTATCCGACATCTGGGAAGGCGACATGTCCACAGAGTTGGCGTCCACCAAAGGTGCGATGACAATCGACGGCAAGCAGTACGGCGTCCCTTACACGTACTACCAGTGGGGTGTTTATTATCGTAAAGACCTGATGGAACAGTTTGGTCTGTCCGAGCCCATCACATGGGAAGAAGAAAAGGCCAACTGCCAGACGTATCTGGACAACGGCATCAAGTGCTACACCATCGGCACCAAGTTCCTTTGGACTGCCGGCGGCTGGTTTGACTATCTGAACATGCGCACCAACGGTTATGACTACCACGCAGCTTTGACCAACGGTCAGGCAAAATGGGATAGCGCAGAAACACGCGCCACATTCGCAAACTGGCGCGAGCTGATCGACATGGGTGCGTTTATCGACAACCACCAGACATATAGCTGGCAGGAAGCGATGCCATTCATGGTGAACGGCGAAGCTGCGTCTTACCTGATGGGTAACTTCTCGGTTGCGGCCTTCCGTGAGGGTGGCTTGGACGATAGCAAGCTGGACTTCTACCAGTTCCCAGAGATCACTGCTGGTATCGCCAAGGGCGAAGATGCGCCGACAGATACGTTCCACATCCCGTCGGGTGCGTCCAACAAAGACAACGCAAAAGCGTTCCTTAAGTTTGTTGTATCCGCGGATAACCAGACATTGATCAACAACGGTGAAAACCTTGGTCAGTTGCCTGTGAACGCGCTGTCGGCTGTTGATGACGACAAGTTCCTCAACGAAGGCTTTGATATGCTTTCCAACAAGGCACCCGGTGGCATCGCGCAATTCTTTGACCGTGACGCACCTGCGGAAATGGCCGCTGTTGCGATGGAAGGTTTCCAAGAGTTCATGCTGTTCCCAGATAACTTGGATGACATCCTTGCCCGTCTGGACGCCGCTGCTGTGGACATCTACGCCGAGTAAACAACTAACATTGGGGTGGGCAATCATGCCCACCCTTTTCTGTTCGGCCTATCTGCGAGCCCCTGTTAGGGTCTCTCACATGCGCCCCAGTCCTAAAGGGATCCGACAATGAGCAATACCGCTATGCCTGTCTCTGAGTATGACCAAGTCAAACGTGGCTGGTATCGCCGCAACGAGATCGCGATCACGCCCTATCTGTTCCTTATTCCGGGTGTTTTCTTTTTCGCGGTTTATGTGATTTTCCCTGTGTTCCAGTCGTTCAATATCTCGCTGTATAAGTGGGATGGTTTAGGCGAGGCGGAATACATTGGTCTGGAAAACTATCGCAAATTGTTTGACGACCGTGCCTTTGAGACTTCGCTATGGAACAACCTGAAATGGCTGGTGCTGTATTTGCTGGCAATCCCTGCGGGGTTGATGATTTCGCTGTTTTTGAACCAAAAGATCACGGGGATTCGTCTTTATAAGTCGCTTTTCTTCTTCCCGTTTGTGATCAGTCAGATCGTTGTCGGTTTGGTGTTCTCTTGGTTCTATGACCCGACCTTTGGTCTGTTCACCAAGGCGATTGCCTTGATCGGCCTTGAGATCAAGGGCGGTGTTTTGGGCAATCCGACGGCTGTGACCTACGGGATTATCGCCGCTGGTCTTTGGCCGCAAACCGCATATTGCATGATTTTGTATCTCACGGGGTTAAACTCTGTCGATCCAGAGCAGGTCGAGGCCGCCCGTCTGGACGGCGCCAAGGGGTGGAAGATGTTGTGGTACGTCATCATTCCGCAGCTTAAGCCTGCGACGTTCATTGCCTTTGTTGTCACGATTGTTGGCGCGTTGCGGTCGTTTGACCTGATCTCGATTATGACCCGTGGTGGTCCGTTCGGGCAAAGCCGCGTGTTGTCCTATTACATGTTTGAAAAAGCCTTGTCCGAATACGGATTCCGCATGGGCTATGGTGCGGCGATTGCCGTGGTTCTGTTTATGATCATGCTTGTGTTTATCGCCTACTTCTTATGGTCGATGTACCAAGACGAAAAAGGAGCGCACTAAGATGTTCCCGACCCCTATTGAAAAGCAATCGCGCGGCATTCAGATCGGTTATCAGGCAATGGTGCCTGTTGTTTTGATCATGTGGCTGTTGCCGCTGTTGGCGGTGATGCTGTTTTCGATCAAGCCTGAGGCCGACTTTGTCTCGGGGGATTATTGGTCGCTGCCTGCCAATCTTGATGGTTTGAACAACTATTACAAAGTGTTCTTTGAAAGCGACATGCCCAAGTATATGTGGAATTCGATCCGCATTACGATCCCGACGGTGATTGGCTGCATGATCCTGTCGTCGATGACCGGCTTTGCGCTGGGCGTGTATAAGTTCAAAGCGAACTTGTGGATTTTCTTTATGTTTGTCGCGGGCAACTTTGTCCCGTTCCAGATTTTGATGATCCCTGTGCGCGATCTGACGTTGGACATTGGGTTGTATAACAAGGTGCAGGGGTTGATCTTGTTCCATGTCGCGTTCCAGACGGGGTTCTGCACGCTGTTTATGCGTAATTTCATCCGCGCCTTGCCGTTTGAGTTGATCGAGGCCGCCCGTGTTGAGGGAATCGCGGAATGGCGTATCTTCTGGTACGTTGTGCTGCCGTTGATGAAGCCTGCGCTGGCTGCGATGGCCGTGCTGATTTTCACGTTTATCTGGAACGACTATTTCTGGGCTGTCGTGCTGACCCAAGGGTCAGAGGCCCAACCTGTGACGGCTGGTATCACCAGTTTTAACGCGCAATTCCGTGCCGCGTATCATTTGATGAGCGCTGGTTCGATTGTTGCCGCCCTTCCCCCCGTTGCGATGTTCTTTTTGATGCAAAAGCATTTTATCGCTGGATTGACCCTCGGGGCCGTAAAGTAAGAAAACCATGAACCGCACCTATCGCCTAGATGATGGTCGCCAGACGCTTGTTCTGGCGGCGCATGCCGACCGTTTGCCTGTTGTGACCTATTGGGGGCCGCTGTTGCCTGACTCGGATGATTTGCAGGCCTTGCAGGCCGCAGGTCAGATTGATGTCACGGGCGGCATGTTGGACGAGAACCCTGACCTGTCCGTCTGCCCTGAGGCCACCCGCAGCTTTCCCGGCCAACCCGGATTAATTGTGCGCGATTCAGATGGCACCCCGCTGTTGCCCAAGTTCTGTTTCGCCCGTGAGAATCATGCGGATGGCCTATCGCTGTCGTATGCGGATGCGGCCAATGGTCTGACGTTGACGGTCACGTTTAAGGTTGACCCCCAGACGCATATTATCACCTGCCAAACCACGCTAGATGCAGACCGCCCTGTGCATTTGCACTGGCTGGCTGCCCCTGTCTTGCCTGCCCCGCAGCAGTCTGACGAGATGATTGATGTCTCGGGCCGCTGGTGTGGCGAGTTTCAACTGTCTCGCACCCCGTGGTCTGCTGGCATGCGCTACCGCGAGAACCGCACGGGCCGCACTGGTCACGAGCATTTTCCGGGTCTGATCGTGCCGTGTCGTGGTGCCACGAATACCCAAGGCGAGGCCTATGCGTTTCACTATGGCTGGTCGGGTGGTCACCGTATGCTGGCCGAAGAGTTGCAGGACGGTCGCCGTCAAATCCAGTGGGGTCATGCTGCCCGCATGGAGACCGATCCTCAAAAGCAGTTCAAGACAGCCCCGCTATATATCACCTATTCCGATAGCGGTTTGAACGGCTGTGCTGTTGCGTTCCAGCGCCATTTGCGCGACCGGATTGTCACATGGCCCAAGCCTGATGCCCCGCGCCCTGTGCATTATAATTGCTGGGAGGCCGTGTATTTCGATCATAAGTTACCTGTACTCAAGGACATTGCCGACCGTGCCGCAAAACTGGGCGCAGAGCGTTTTGTCTTGGATGACGGCTGGTTTGGCACGCGTGATGATGACACGCGGTCTTTGTCCGATTGGACGGTTGATCCGCGCAAGTATCCTGACGGGCTGACGCCGCTGATTAGCCACGTCCATAGTCTTGGGATGACGTTTGGTTTGTGGTTCGAGCCTGAGATGATCAACCCTGACAGCGACATCCACCGCGCCAATCCCCATTGGGCGTTGGGGTCCGAGGATCAGACCCTTGGCCGTCAGCAAAAGGCGCTGAATATGGCGCTGCCTGAGGTCCGTGATTTCTTGTATGACCGCATGTCGGCCATTCTGCGCGACAACGATATTGATTACATCAAGTGGGACCATAACCGCGTTCTGCCGATGCCTGATGCGGCGCAAACCCGTGGATCTTATGCGTTGATTGATCGCTTGCGCGCCGATTTCCCGATGGTCGAGATTGAAAGCTGTGCCTCTGGTGGTGGCCGAATTGATTTCGGCATTATGGAGCGCACCCAGCGTGTTTGGCTGTCCGATAGCAATGACGCGCTGGAACGTTTGCGCATCCAGCATGATGCCGCTCTTTTCCTGCCGCTGTCGGTCACGGGGTCCCACGTTGGCCCGCGTCATTGTCATACCTCTGGTCGTGTCCTGAGCATCGAATTTCGCGCGTGGGTCGCCGCCCAGCGCCACATGGGGTTCGAGATGGACCCCCGCGAGCTGGATGCCCATGAGGCAGAGGTGCTGACCCGCGTCACAACATGGTGGAAAGCCAACCGTCACTGGATGCAAAAGGCGGATATTCTGCGACTGGATAGCGCTGATGCTGCGGTGATCGCAGAGCAGCAGTTGGCGGCTGACAAGGCCCGCTTTGTCGTGTTTGCGGGCAAGGCTGCGACGAGCGCGCAAATTGCGCCGCGCCCTTTGCGCCTGACCGGACTGGACGCGTCGGCGATGTACCGGATTGAATTGGTAAACCGCGATGATGCCCATCATTTGTCGCGTGGCACCCCTGTGTTAAAGTCAAAAACCATCGACTTGTCAGGCGCCTATTTGATGAGCCACGGCCTGACATTGCCGTGGTCTTTCCCAGACCGTATGTGGGTTGTTGAAGGCACTAAGCTATAGGAGGCAGACATGCACAAACCTGACTGGATCGCGGTGGATTGGGGCACAAGTAATATGCGTGCTTGGGCGATGTCGGACAGTGGCACGATTTTGGCCGACGTCACCTCGGATAAAGGCATGGGGTCGCTGACCCCTGACGGCTTTGCGCCCGCGTTGCGAGAGGCGATTGCGGGGTGGCATCATGAGGGGGTGCCGATCATTGCTTGTGGCATGGTGGGCGCGCGTCAGGGCTGGATCGAGGCGCCTTATGCTGCGGTGCCCTGTGCGGCCTCGCCCGAAGGATTTACCAAGCCTGACGCGGGTGATCTGGACGTGCATATCATCGCAGGTGTTATGCAGACCGATCCTGCTGATGTTATGCGCGGTGAAGAGACCCAGATCGCGGGCTTCCTTGCCCGCAATAAGAATTGGGACGGCGTTATTTGCCTGCCCGGCACACATACCAAATGGGTGCATGTCAGCGCCGACGAGATCGTCAGTTTCCAGACCTATATGACAGGCGATCTGTTTGCCGCCATTAGCGGTCATACCGTGTTGCGCCATTCCGTCAGTGGTGACGATTGGGATGCGGATGCCTTTGATGCGGGCGTTGCTGACGGAATGGCCCGCCCTGAACGCATCGCCGCCCGCCTGTTTTCACTGCGCGCCGAAGGCCTGCTGAATGGCATGACCAATGCCACCGCCCGCGCCCGATTATCAGGTCTGTTAATCGGTGCTGAACTGGCGGGCGCCAAGCCCTATTGGCTGGGCCAACAGATTGCTGTGATTGGTGCCGGTGGTCTTAGTGCCCTATACGTTCGTGCGTTGCAGACCCAGTTTGCCCCCGCGACCCAAGTCAAAGCCGATGCCATTACGCTTGCCGGATTGTCGGCGGCCTATCGTCGCCTGAAAGGATAACCGATGCCCCATCTTCCCCTGATCGCTATTTTACGCGGTGTCACCCCGCCTGAGGCTGCCCCGATTGCCGAGGCCTTGATCGACGCCGGCATTACGCAGATCGAAGTCCCGCTGAACTCGCCCGATCCGTTTGACAGTATCAAGGCGATGGCGGATGCGTTTTCGGATGTCGCATTGATTGGTGCGGGCACGGTGCTGTCGGTCGAGGACGTGGGCCGCGTGGCCCAAGCAGGTGGCAAGCTGATCGTGTCCCCTAATGTCGACCAGCGCGTGATTGTCGCGACCAAGACTGCTGGCATGGCCAGTTGGCCCGGTGTGATAACCCCGTCGGAGTGTTTTTTGGCGCTGAAATCAGGCGCTGACGGGTTGAAGATTTTTCCTGCTTCGTTGATTGGCCCTGACGGTATCAAAGCGATCCGTGCTGTGCTGCCGCTTGGCACCAAGGTTTACGCCGTGGGTGGCGCTGGTGCGGATAACTTTGGTGAATGGATGGCCGCGTCTGCCGACGGGTTTGGCATTGGTTCTGCCCTATATAAGCCGGGTCTGTCGGTGGCTGACGTCAAGGCCCGCGCCGTGGATATGGTGGCTGCCTATAAGGCCGCGTTGGCATGATCTTTGACGCGAGCAGATGCACCTTGGGCGAAGGCCCGTTGTGGCACCCCGAGCGGGCAGAGCTGTTCTGGTTTGATATCTTGGGCAAGCGGTTGCACTGCAAGGCGCGGCACTGGGATTTTGCCGATCATGTCTCGGCTGCAGGCTGGGTTGATCGCGACACGCTGATTGTCGCCTCGGCCAAGGGCTTGCACCGTTTTGATATCGAGACGGGCGCGATGGATTTGCTCTGCGAGATAGAAGCTGACAATCCGGTCACCCGATCCAACGATGGTCGCGCGGACCCGCAAGGCGGGTTCTGGATTGGCACGATGGGGCTGGACGCGCAGGTGGGTGCGGGGTCGATTTACCGCTATTATCGCGGCGCGTTGCGCGTGTTGTTTGCAGATATGCAGATCACCAATGCGATCTGTTTTGCGCCTTCGGGAGATACGGCCTATTTCACTGATACCAATACGCAGATGGTCATGGCCATCGATTTGGACGGTGACGGCTGGCCCAATGGCGCGCCGCGTCTGCACATTGATTTGCGCGGCACTGATTATCGTCCCGACGGGGCCGTTGTGGACAGCGCGGGCAATCTGTTTTCCGCCCAATGGGGTGTAGGCCGTGTGGCGGTTTACGATCCTGAGGGTCAGTTTATCGAGGCGTTTGAGTTCCCCGCGACCCAGACCTCTTGCCCTGCTTTGGGTGGGCCTGATCTGCAAACGCTATATTGCACCTCTGCTGCTGTTGGCCGCGATGGTGCCGATGATGGCAAGACATTCGCCGTTGAAACATCCTATACTGGACAGACAGAGCATCGCGTGATTTTGGGGTAGGCTCCCAGTCTTCGCGTTGATTCAAATACATAAAAAGGCAATCCCATGAAACGCACCCTTGGCGTCTGTTATTATCCTGAACATTGGCCCGAAGACCTTTGGGAACAGGACGCCGCCGACATGGTGGCCGCCGGCCTGACATGGGTTCGTATTGGCGAATTTGCCTGGGCGCGGATGGAGGCCGAGGCCGGCGTTTTGACGTGGGACTGGCTGGACCGTGCGATTGCTATTTTGGGCGCTGCGGGATTGAAGGTCGTGCTGGGCACCCCGACTGCGACCCCGCCCCGTTGGATGGTGGACAAGCATCCCGATATGTTGGCGGTGGATGCGCATGGCCAAACCCGTAAATTTGGCTCGCGCAGGCATTACGACTTTTCCCATATGGGCTACCGCGAGGAAAGCCGCCGCATCGCGCAGCTTATGGCGGAGCGTTATGGCAAGAACCTCCATGTCGCCGCGTGGCAGATTGATAACGAGTATGATTGCCATGATACCACCCTGTCTTATTCCGATGCCGCCAAGCGTGGGTTTCAGGATTGGTTGGCCCAGAAGTATCAGTCAACCGCTGCGCTGAACCGTGCGTGGGGCAATGTGTTTTGGTCGATGGATTACGACACGTTTGACCAGATCGAGCTGCCAAATCTGACCGTCACAGAGCCGAACCACCCGCATCAACTGGCGTTTCGCCGTTATTCATCCGATCAAGTGATTGCCTATAACAAGGTGCAGGCCGATGCTATTCGCGCCCAAACGGACGCCCCGTTGATCCACAATTACATGGGCCGTATCACTACGTTTGACCATTGGAAGGTCGGCGCTGACTTGGATATCGCGTCTTGGGATAGTTATCCGATCGGGTTCTTGTCGGACCGTTTGGAAGGTACAGAGAAAGAGAAGCTAAAGTTCTTGCGCCAAGGTCATCCCGACAATCAGGCGTTTCACCACGATCTGTATCGTGCCGTGGGCCGTGGCCGTATGTGGGTGATGGAGCAGCAACCCGGCCCTGTGAACTGGGCGCCGTATAATCCTGCCCCGCTGCCCGGCATGGCGCGGCTTTGGGCGTGGGAGGCCTTTGCCCATGGTGCCGAAACGGTGTGCTATTTCCGCTGGCGGCAGGCCCCGTTTGCCCAAGAGCAAATGCATGCGGGCCTTTTGCGCCCTGACCGTGCCCCTGCCCCTGCGCTCGCCGAGGCCCGTCAGGTGGCGGATGAATTTGCCGCGATGCCTGATGTAGGCACGGCGCAAGCCCCTGTCGCACTGGTGTTTGATTACGAGAGCGCTTGGGCGTGGGATGTGCAGCCGCAGGGCGCTGATTTCGAAATGTTCCGGCTGGCCTTTGCCGCCTACCGTGCGTTGCGCCGTGCTGGTTTGAGCATTGATATTCTGCCCCCTGATGTGGCGGACCTGTCGGCGTATAAGCTGGTGTTGGCACCCGGATTGATGACGTTGTCGGATAACTTGCGCGCTGCTTTGACCACGTTTGAGGGCATCGCGCTGGTTGGTCCGCGCACGGATACCAAAACGGAGGAACTGGCGATTCCTGATGTGATGGGCCCAGACCTGCCCAATGTTGATGTGACCGTTGCCCTGACAGAAAGCCTGCCGCCGAAGTCCAAGATCAAACTGCAAGGTGGCGGACGCTTTTTGCACTGGTTCGAACATCTCGAAGGCACGGCCTCGGTGCATCTGTCCACCAAGGACGGCCAACCTGCGATTATGGGCGAGGATCATATTCGCTATCTGGCGGGCTGGCCTGATGATGCGACGTTTGACCGGATTATTGGGGGTCTGTGTGACGCACTGGACATCGAGACCTTTGCGCTGCCCGATGGGTTGCGTATCCGCGACACAGATACACACCGCTTTGTGTTCAACTATGCGCCCAAGGCGCAGCGCTGGGGTGATGTGATTGTGCCTGCGGCGGGCGTTTATTGGGAAGAGTTGTGATGCATTTTGGCACGACTGCGAGCGGCGTGGACGTCGAGAAGATCACGATTGGCGCGGGCGATCTGACGGTGTCGGTCCTGACGTGGGGGGCTGTTTTGCATGACGTGCGCCTGAAGGGCGTGCCGTATAACCTGACGCGCGGGTCTGATGATCTGGCCGATTATGCGGGCGATTGGTGTTACCACGGCGGTATTATTGGCCCGATTGCCAACCGGATTGGAAATGCCCGCATCAAAGTCGGCGGCATGATGCATGAACTGGAACGCAATCAGGACGGGCGCATTCATTTGCATTCGGGCAAGGACGCGACCCATGCGCAGGTTTGGCGTATCGCCGCGCAAAGTGCGACAAGCGTGACGCTGGCGCTGACGCTGCCTGACGGGATGTGCGGCCTGCCCGGTCACCGCGAAATTACCGCGACGTACCGTGTGAGTGCGCCTGCGACCCTGACCCTAGAGATCGCGGGCACGACGGACGCGGACACCGTGATGAACTTTGCCCAGCATGGCTATTGGAACATGGATGGCACGGCTGACTGGACGGGGCATCGTCTGCAAATTGCTGCCGAGCATTATTTGCCGATAGATACCGATGCCGTCCCCACTGGCGAGATCGCGGATGTCGCCGGAAGTCTGATGGATCTGCGCGATGGTCCTGCGATTGACAGCAAGACCCATGTTTTTGATCACAACTTTTGCCTCAACGGCGGGGCTGGTCCTGTGCGCGATGTTGTCTGGCTGACAGGCACAAGTGGTGTGCAGATGGTCATGGCGACCGATCAGGCGGGGATGCAGGTGTTTGACGGGCATACAGTGCCCGCTAATCATGATGCCCTTGCGCTGGAGGCCCAAGGCTGGCCCGATGCCCCCAACCACCGTGGCTTTCCATCAATTAAGGTCCGCGCAAATGACACCTATGCGCAGACCACATCTTGGTCGTTTACCGCCTAACTGCCGCGATAGGTCGAATAGCTGAACGGCGTTAAAAGCAGTGGCACGTGGTAGTGCATGTTTTTGTCCGCCACCCCGAACCGGATCGGGATCTGGTCAAGGAACCGCGGCCCCTCGGTCACAGGCCGGAATTTGTGCAGGTAGTCGCCCGCGTAGAACAAAAGCTCGTATTGGCCTGTCACAAACGCCTCTGATGGCAGGATCGGCCCGTCGGTCCGCCCGTCTGCATTGGTCACCGCAGAGATGACGTGCTGCCAGTGCCCCCGATCAATCCGGAACAGGTCGATTTTCACCCCGATTGCAGGTCGCCCGATAGCGGTGTCCAGCACATGAGTTGTCAGATACCCTGTCGCCATTTTCGTCTTTCCTTTTGTCGTGTCGCCGTGTCGGGTTGCGCTGGATGGGATTCCCCCATCTTTGGTGCAGCCACTGGCATTTGCCTCATGAAAACAGCCCTCAAACAGGTGGCCCGTCCTCTTTATTACGCCCCAAACACGTCGCTGCAGCCGCAGCCTGACAAGGGTTGCTTACACCTGATTTGCGTTTCGCCCACATCTCTGGGAAGAGACCCGCGCCAAACAACATATCGCACCAATACATTCACCAAAAGAACGCCAAGCGCCGCAACGTCCGGCAAGCGATCTGCCATCGGTTCGTTATTTGCCGTCCTAACAAACGGTTAACTGTTTCGATCCCGACAGAAAACCGCCTGCGTTCATTTTGCACCTTTAGGTTGAAGGTTTCAGGTTTTATTTTGTGATCTGTTCCCCGTTACAATTTGCCGGCACCGCAGCCGCATGTGCCTTTTTCCGCATCCGATCTCACGAAGTGCGTAAATCGACGCGAGAATCCAAGAATCGGTTTGACACCCACCCGCCCATTGCGTAATCGGTCCCTCGTTGGCGCGGTAGCTCAGTTGGTTAGAGCGATCGACTCATAATCGATAGGTCGGGAGTTCAAGTCTCCCCCACGCCACCAACCTCCCCCTCTCTGAGTGTCGATATGAGGCGCTATACCGTTAGCCCGACTGACGGGCGTTTGGCTGCGCCAAGCCACCCTGACACGCCACCAACCTTTCCCGCTTTGAATGTCGATATGAGCCTTTCGGTGGCCTTGGTTTCTTTGCTCAGCGCACATAGGTATCCTTTCAATAGGAGCCTCCACATGCAGCATTTCTCACTTCTCGACCTTTCCCCCGTCTCCGAAGGTAAAACCACCGCGGACGCGCTGGCTAATTCGGTGGCGCTTGCCCAAACGGCCGAGACTGAGGGCTATCACCGCTATTGGCTGGCCGAGCATCACAACATGCCCGGTATCGCCAGTGCGGCCACGTCGATTGTCATTGGTCATATAGCCGCCGCCACAACGTCGATCCGTGTCGGTGCGGGCGGTATTATGCTGCCCAACCATGCCCCGCTGATTATCGCAGAGCAATTCGGCACGCTTGCCACGCTATACCCTGATCGCATTGATTTGGGTCTTGGCCGCGCACCGGGCACAGACATGCAGACCGCCCGCGCCCTGCGCCGTCATATGGCCCCAGAGGATAGCTTTCCTGCGGATGTGCAGGAGTTGATCGATTATTTGGGCGATATGCCTGAAAGCGCCCCTGTGCGCGCCTTTCCCGGCCTTGGCACCCATGTGCCAGTTTGGATTTTGGGGTCGAGCCTGTATGGCGCCCAATTGGCTGCGCATTTTGGTCTACCTTATGCGTTTGCATCCCATTTCGCCCCAGACATGTTGTCCCAAGCCTTGCAGGTGTACCGCGAGACGTTCCGTCCGTCCGCGTTTTTACGGCGTCCCTATGCGATGATGGCGGCGGGGGTCTGTGCGGCCAATACGGATGATGAGGCACAATATCTGCGGTCGTCGCAAGTGCTGGCCTTTGCCCGTTTGCGCAGCGGCACACCCGGTAAATTGCCCCGTCCTGTCAAGGATATCAGCGCGCAGGTTCCTGCCCCTGTGTTGGCCCAAGTTGGTCATGCTTTGTCGGTGTCTGCCACGGGGTCGCCTGCGACCGTGAAGGCCCAACTCGCCGCGTTGATTGACACATACCAACCAGACGAGTTGATGGTCACTGGCATGATTCACGATCATGCCGCCCGATTGAGGTCGTTTGCGATTGCGGGCGAAGTGTTGCGCGGGTTGCAACAGGCTTGAGCCTGATCTGTCCGACCGCTAGCGTCGGGCAAATGATGCGGAGGCTTTGATGGAAATTATCACCCGACTACGTGGCGCGATTGGCGATGCTTTTGTGCTGACCGCCCCTGCCGATACGGCGAAATGGGCGCGCGATTGGGCGGGTGAATATACCTCTGATCCGATTGCGGTGCTGCGCCCTGCCGATACTGCGCAGGTCGCAGCTGTCATGGCGATTGCCCATGAGACGGGCACGCCGGTTGTTCCTGTGGGTGGCAATACGGGACTGAATGGCGGCGCAGTGGCAAACGGTGCTTTGCAGGTGTCGCTGGACCGTTTGAACCAAATCACCTCGATTGATCCTGCGGGTCGCACGGCGACGGTGGGGGCGGGTGTGATCCTGTCCAGTCTGCATGACGCGGTGGCCGATCATGATCTGATTTTCCCCCTGACCTTTGGCGCGCGTGGCTCTGCCATGATCGGCGGGGTTTTGTCCACGAATGCCGGTGGTTCGAATGTTTTGCGCTACGGCAATACACGCGATTTGGTGTTGGGAATCGAGGTTGTGATGGCCGACGGCCGGATCATGAACCTGATGGGTGCCTTGCATAAGGATAATTCTGGCCTGAACCTAAAGCATTTGATGATTGGTGCCGAAGGGACCCTGGGTGTAATCACGGCGGCGGTTGTCAAACTATCCCCCAAGCCGCATGCCTATGCCACGGCGATGGTGGCGGCGGTTGATCTGCCGGCTGCGTTGGAGATGTTGCACCGTATCCAGTCGGCGACTGGCAACGGGGTCGAGGCGTTAGAGTATATGCCCCGCAGCTTTATTGACGGCCACCTGGCGTTGCACCCCGAGGCTCGAGAGCCGTTTGATGCACCCTACGACGTAAATATCCTGATCGAGGTTGGTGCGATGTCGCCTGTGACGGACCTTTTGGAGGATGCGCTAGGGCAGATGTTGGAAGACGGTTTGATCTATGATGCTGTGATCGCCCAGAACGAGGCCCAGCGCCGCGAGATGTGGGCCCGCCGCGAGGCGGCCGCCGAAATAGGCTATGCCAAGACCCCGTTTGTCGATGCCGATATTGCGGTTCCTTTGGCGGCTGTTCAAACGTGGGAGGCCGCGATGCAGGCCCGTTTGGCAGCGATAGACCCTACTGCCACCGACACGATCGTGGCGCATTTGGGCGACGGCAATATCCATTATTCCGCATTTCCGTCCCGCGACGATCCTGTCTTGAAGGACCAGATCAAACAGGCGGTTGAGGAAGAAGTGCAAAAGCTACGCGGGTCGTTTAGTGCCGAGCATGGCGTGGGTATTTCCAAGCTGAGCACGATGAAGCGCCGCAAGGACCCTGTCGCACTGGCGGCAATGCGCGCGATCAAGCAGGCGCTGGATCCCAAGGGGATTTTGAACCCAGGAAAGATGTATCCCGACTAGCCGTGCAGGAAACCCGGCCCTGCGATTTTAAGCAGTTTAGCGGCCATGTCGCGCCCTAGTTCTGCACCGTCCTCGATGAGCGCGGTGGCGTCGTCGTTCAACACTTCGGACCCGTCGGTACGCAGAATTTCACCACGCAGGCGCAAGGTGCCGCCGTCAAGGTCGGCCAAGCCGCCGATGGGTGTTTCGCACGACCCGTCAAGGGCTGCGAGGAAGGCGCGTTCGGCTGCCAAGCGCTGCCCTGTGGGGGTGTCGTGAATGGCCGCGAGCATGTCTGCGATACGGTTGTCGTCCAAGCGCCGTTCGATCCCGATGGCGCCTTGTGCGATGGCGGGTAGCATTTCTTCGACTTCGATGGCGGTGCGTTTTACGTCGTCCATGCCAAGCCGGTTGAGCCCTGCCATGGCAAGGAATGTTGCCTCGGCCACGCCGTCGCCGAGTTTTTTCAGCCGCGTTTGCACGTTGCCGCGAAATTCAACGATGTTCAGGTCGGGCCGCCGCGCCAGAAGTTGCGCGCGCCGCCTAAGGGACGACGTGCCGACGGTCGCATTTGCGGATAGTTCGGTAATCCGGTCATGGGACAGGGACACGAAAGCGTCGCGCACGTCTTCGCGGGGCAGGTATGTGTCCAAGGTCAGCCCGTCGGGTTGCAAAACCGGCATGTCTTTCATCGAGTGCACGGCGATGTCGATGGACCCGTCCAGTAGTGCCTCTTCGATTTCGCGCGTAAACAACCCTTTGCCGCCGATATCTTTTAGCGCACGATCTTGGATCATGTCGCCTGTCACCTTGATTACCACAATCGCAAAGGCGTCATGTGGCAGGTCAAACGCCGCGACCAAACGGGCGCGGGTTTCAAACGCTTGCGCGAGCGCCAAGGGCGATCCACGGGTGCCGATATTGAGGGGCTTTGCGGGGCTGGGTAAATTCTGTGTCATACTGCGACTTCTAAACGCGGGCTGCACCATTGACAACGCCGCGCTGACTTGGGACGAGGGATGCGACAAAAGGAAACGATTATGGCCCAAGACAAACTGATCCTCCGCGCCCTTGCTGGTGAAACACTGCCCACTCCGCCGATCTGGATGATGCGGCAAGCCGGGCGCTATTTGCCCGAATATAAAGCGACGCGCGCGCAGGCGGGTGATTTCCTGTCGCTGTGCTATAACCCCGAGTTGGCCGCAGAGGTGACCCTGCAACCGATCCGCCGTTACGGGTTTGACGCGGCCATTTTGTTTGCCGATATTTTGCTGCTGCCCCAAGCGATGGGTGCGGATCTGTGGTTTGTGACGGGCGAAGGCCCGCGCCTGTCCACGATCACGACCGCTGATGAGTTGGCTGCACTGAAACCGCTGGGTGATATCGACGAGACTTTGAGTCCGATTTACGAGACCATCAAGATTTTGCGCCAAGAGCTGCCAAAGGAGACCACGTTGATTGGTTTTGCAGGCGCCCCTTGGACCGTGGCGACCTATATGATCGCGGGCAAAGGCACCCCAGATCAAGGCCCCGCGCATAAGCTGAAGGACGAGAACCGTCCTGTGTTTGACGGGCTGATCCACCAGATCACCGAAGGCACGATTGCCTATTTGTCCCGTCAGATTGAGGCGGGTGCCGAGGTTGTGAAGCTGTTTGATAGCTGGGCTGAGTCACTGAAGGGTGATGATTTCCTGAACTATTCGATCAAGCCGCAGCAGCGTATTATTGCCGCCTTGAAGGCCAAGTACCCCGACACGCCGATCATTGCGTTTCCGCGTGGTGCGGGTGAGCGCTATATCGGTCTACACGCGGCAACAGGCGCGGATTGTATTGCGCTGGATGACGGTGTTTCGGCGGAGTGGGCTGCGGCGAATGTCCAGACTGGCGGCTGCGTGCAGGGTAACCTTGCGTCCCGTCATATGGTCACAGGTGGTGACGCGCTGGTGTCCGAGACCCGCGCGATTTGCAAAGCATTCAGCAATGGCCCGCATATTTTCAACCTCGGTCACGGCATTACGCCAGACGCGAACCCTGACAATGTGCAGCTGATGATTGATACGGTGCGCGGCGCTTAAACGCTTGTTTTCCACGCAAACCAAATCGCCACGAGAGCCAATGCCACAGATAGTCCGCGCCGCACGTTTCTGCTACGCTGCGGATCTTCGAGCAGCGGGCGCATTGCCCCTGCTGCCGTAACAATCGCAAGATGAATCACCGTGGCCACAGCGACATAAGTGGCTGATAATAATAGAGTTTGTGGCATGATCGCCCCTGCGGGATCCACGAACCCAGGCAAAACCGCGATGTAGAAAACAGCGGCCTTTGGATTGAGTATATTGGTGATCAACCCGCGCCGAAAGTAGATCGCGTTGGATGACCCGAGCGGCGCGTGCTCTATCTCTTCGCTCGCATCCTGCCACCCGTCATAGGCCAGCCAGAGCAGATAGATCACTCCGCCCCAACGCAATGCTTGATAAAGCGCGGGCGAGGCGTTGATAGCCGCAGCCAACCCAAGCGCCGCTGCAATCCCCACGATCGCCAGCCCAAGTGCCACCCCAGCCACAGCCGCATAGCCGGGTTTGCGCCCCTGACTGACGCCCACGATGGCCAGATAGGCCATGTTTGGCCCTGGTGTCAGCTCGATCAGCGCCGAGGTGCCTGCAAACAGCAGGAGTGTTACAAGGCTCATATCCATTTTGCCATCGGGGGTAGGCTCATGAGGACTGCATTTGCGTCGTGCCCTGTGGTCAGGCCGAATTTGGTCCCCCGATCGTAGACAAGGTTATATTCGGCATAGAGCCCACGATGCACCAGCTGCGCGTCTTTGTCAGCCTCGGACCAGACCGTATCACGCCGCTTGTCCACGAGCGGCAAATAGGCGGGCAGGAAGGCGCGACCGATGTCTTGGGTCAGGGCAAAGTCGGCGTCCCAGTCCCCTGTGCAGTGGTCGTCCATAAAGATGCCGCCAACGCCCCGCGCCCGATTGCGGTGCGGGATGTAGAAATATTCGTCCGCCCAGTCTTTAAGCCGTGGATAAAGGTCTGTGCCATGCGGGTCGAGGTGGCTGCGCTGCGTGTCGTGGAAGTGTGCTGTGTCCTCGGCGTATTCGATGCAAGGGTTCAGGTCAGATCCACCGCCGAACCACCACGCGTGTGGCGTCCAGAACATACGGGTGTTCATGTGCACCGCTGGCGCATGCGGGTTTTGCATATGTGCCACGAGCGAAATGCCTGACGCCCAAAAGCGCGGATCGGTCTCCATACCTGGCACACCGCGTGCGGCCATGGCTTTTTGCGCCGCCGCCCCCAGTTGCCCGTAGACTGTCGAGATATTGACGCCCACTTTTTCAAACACACGTCCGCCACGCATCACCGACATCAGCCCGCCGCCTGCGTCTGATCCGTCGTCAGAGGTGCGCGTGGTCTCGGTGACCTCAAACCGTCCTGCGGGCAGGTGTGCTGTTGGCCCTGCGGTCTGGCGGTCTTCCAAGGCTTCGAAGGCACCCACGATTTCATCGCGCAGGGTTTTGAACCATGCGGAACTTGTTGCTTTTTGCTGGTCCATTGCGTCCGACATGCGTGCCCTCATCGTTGATATTGTATAACAACCCCGTCGCGGGTCATGTGAATGTTAGCACCATAGCTGAACCCGAAGATCAATACTGGAGTCCGAAATATGCGATTTGTCACACTTGCCTTGCTGCCCTTGGTAGCGGCATGCGCCACCCCGCGCGAGGCTTGTCTTGCCCGCGTCAGCCAAGACCAGCGCGTTCTGGAGCGCCTGATCGTCGAGACCCGTGGCAATCTGGCCCGTGGCTATGCCATTGAAGTAAAACAACAAGTCAAGGAAGTTCGCCGCACATGTGCGACCGAACTGCCTGACGGAAGTTTTGTAAAAACCCGTTGTGACGAGGTTGACGTCAAAGAGGTCAAGGTTCCCGTTGCAATTGATCTGAACGCGGAGCGTGCGAAGCTTGAATCGCTGGAGCAGCGCCAAGCACAGATGCAATCGAACGCCGAAGTCGCCCGCCAGCAATGTCTGGCCGCGAACCCTGCGTAGATTAATGCGCTGAAACGGCGGCGGGATCGATCAGGGTTCTGCCGCCATCAACGGTGATGATTTGTCCCGTCACAAAGCCAGCCGCGTCGGACGCCAGATATTGCACCGCGTCGGACACCTCGCCCGGACTGGCGATCCTGTGCAGCGGTGTGTTCTCGATAATCGCTTCGCGGGTTTCGTCATCGTCTTTGAGCGACCCTTTGAGGCTTGCGCTCATGACCGAGCCGAATGCCACGGCGTTCACTCTGATCCGGTGAGGGGCCAGAGCGACCGCAAGCGACCGCGTCATTTGATCCAAAGCTGCACAGCTGATCGAATAGGCCAGCAGGTCGGGGTGCGTCCGCCGCGCTGCGATTGACGAGATGTTCACGATTGACCCGATTGGTCCTGTCGCATCAGCGTCGGTTTCTTTGTCAGCTTGTTTGATCAGTTTACGCGCAACGGCTTGGCTAAGTCGCAGTCCCGCCAGCAGGTTTTGTTGCAGCAGTTCCTCGACTGAGTTGTCATCGACGGATAGGGCGTCTGTGGACATCACCTGCCGCGAGGCGTTCACCAGAATGTCGACCCTATCAAAGGCGTCGATGGTTGCCGATAGCAGGTTTGCGATTGTCAGTTTTTTGCGCAGGTCACCCGAAAAGATGCGCACGTTTTGTTCCTTTTCGGCGCTATCGCCCATTTCGCGCTGAAGCGCGTCTTCGTCCATATCCACAAAGACCACGTTGGCCCCTTCATTGACGAAGTGCCGTCCAATGGCCAGACCGACCCCGTTGGCCGCCCCTGTGACAATCGCGGTTTTTCCTGCAATCGAAAATGACATTTACTGTCTCCTACCTTGTCGGGCGCGTGGCGTGGAACACTTTGAACGCGCTGGACCCTGCGATCTCGTCTACGTTGCGAAAGTGGTCCCGTAAGGCTTGTTCATATGGCAAATGCCGGTTTGCCACCATCCAAAGTTTACCATGTGACGCCAAGGCACGTGCGGCGGCGGCGATGAAGGCCCGCCCGATTTGTGGTTCCGCTGCCCGTCCTGTGTGGAAGGGCGGGTTCATAACGATCCCGTCGTAACCGATTTTTGGTGCGTGCTGTGTCGCGTCACCCCAAATGAATTGCACGCGCTCGTCGCTGACGTTGAGCTTGGCGCAGTCCACGGACAAAGCCTCTGCTTCGATCAGATCAAGCGATTTGACCCCTGTCTTGGACAGAACGGGCGCTGCAAGATAGCCCCAGCCTGATCCGAAATCGGCCATCCGTCCGGGCAGTTTGTCGGGCAATGCGTCTGCCAGCAGCAGCGACCCTTTATCGACCGCCCCGTCCGAGAACACGCCTGCGGTGGTATAGTAGCCGTGTGGTCCCATTGCTGGTGGCGGAGCGATCCAGTCGGCAAAGGCGTCGCTGCCTGCAAACCAGAAAATCCGCCCGTGTCCTTTGGGGATGGAGGGCACGTTGCCGATCCGTTTGCGCACGTCTTTGAACAACCCGTCAACACCGTCGGTCCTTTGTCCGTCGACCACAACGATTTTCGCCCATGATGCCGCCTGCGCGACCATGGACCGCGCCAGCGCCTTTGACCGTGGCACGACGACGATTGCGACGGTGGCGGGTTCGGCAGTTGCTGTTGCGGGGTATCCTGCGTCTTTCCAACGGTTGTAGTCGGGGAAAAAACCGCTTGCGATTTTCACGTCATCGCGCGGCAAAGCCCCGACGTCGTAGTCCGCAGGTGGACGCATGATCGTGATCTTGCCTTCGGGCAGAACCAGAAGACCATCTTCAATGGCGGTCGAGAGACGAGATGTAGACATGTGATCCTTTTGAGCAGCCTGCGGCTATTCTTTTTCCATCGTGCATTGCAGCGGATGTTGGTGGCGTTGCGCAAAATCCATGACCTGCGCCACTTTTGTTTCGGCGATCTCATGACTGAAAACGCCCACAACGGCGAGCCCTTTTTTGTGGACCGTGAGCATCAGCTCGAATGATTGTGCGTGTGACAGCCCGAAAAACCGTTCCAAAACATGCACGACAAATTCCATCGGAGTGAAATCATCGTTCAGAATCATCACCTTATACATAGGTGGCCGCTTGGTTTTAGGTTTGGTTTCCAATGCCACGCCAACGTCACCGTCGTCGTGGTCTTCTTTGTCCGCCATCATCGTCGTGTCAGCTAGCATCAAAACATCCCCAGTGGATTTCGTTTATTATATAGAGGACACGGCCCGAGTTGAAAGCCCTAGCTGATTTGTTCGTAAATTCTACGCTCGAATCTGCCGGTCCCTCATTAACATTTTCGCCACATTCCCGCCACAATCGCCGATGTTGGGGGTTCATGCCCTGCCACACCCTATATCTGCCGTGTCGCGCAGGAATGTCACACCGAAAGTCTTTGAAATTAGGGTATTTTCTGGTTTTTCGCTTTGTGCTAGCTTTGGCAACAATACAAAGGCACTTGGAATAAATCCGAGGCCAGAGGCAGTTAAAATCGAGGCAGTCGACGTGAAAATTCGTTCAGGACCAAAGGCCCTTCGTTGGGTCATTCTTTGCATGTGTTTGATTGGCGTATCCTTTGCGGGATCGCAGAGTCATGCCGCACCCTATGCAGCCCTTGTGATGGATGCCCGAACGGGTGAAGTTTTGCATGCTCGCAATGCCGACACCCGATTGCATCCTGCGTCCCTGACCAAAATGATGACTCTATATATTGCCTTCCAAGCGATCCAACGTGGCGAGATCACGCTGGATACCGAAGTGAAGATTACCTCGAACGCGTCGTCCGAGCCTCCGTCGAAATTGGGCCTGCGCACGGGCCAAACGATCAAACTGCGGTATTTGCTCCGTGCTGCGGCGGTGAAATCGGCTAATGATGCCGCCACTGCGATTGGCGAGGCGATTTCCGGGTCCGAATCCGCATTTGCCACCCGCATGAACCGCACCGCCAAAGCGATGGGCATGAACAACACCACATTCCGCAATGCCAATGGCCTGACCCAAGACGGTCACCTGTCGACGGCCCGCGATATGTCGATTCTTGGTCGTCACGTGATTTATGACTATCCGCAGTATTATAACCTGTTCTCGCGCCGCACGGCTGACGCGGGCATTGCCCAAGTGCGTCACACCAACCGCCGTTGGCTTGATAGTTATGAAGGCGGCGATGGCATCAAAACAGGCTATACCCGTGCGGCTGGTTTCAACCTTGTGGCCTCTGCCCAGCGCGGACAAGAACGTATTATTGCGACCGTGTTTGGTGGTTCGTCCACCGCCGCCCGTAACGTGAAGATCACGGAATTGATGGATCTCGGGTTCAACCGTGCCCCATCACGTGCCACGATTGATCGTCCTGATCTGGTTGCCACGGCTGACCCTGAAATCATCACAGGAAATTCGCGCCCTGCCACCAATGGTGGTGCGGGCAAGACGGTGCGCGTTTCTGGCAGTGTCACACGTAGCTTACGCCCCAAAACACGCCCAGCGCCTGAGCCCGAAATGTTGCTGGCGGTGAACACGGATGTGATTAACTCGGCGTTGGCGGAAGCCGTGGAAACAGCCCTAGCCCCTGCCCCGACAGAGGCCCAAGATGCCGTTGCTTTGGCACTGGCCACGGCTGACCTTGCGCCCAAGTCGCGCCCGACCAACCTTGTGACCGCGTCGGCTGATATTGCCGCCGCTACGGAACCTGCACCTGAAATTGTGACCCGCGTGTCGACCTCTGGTGGTCGTCATTGGGGTGTGAATGTTGGTCGCTATACCTCGCGCTATGAGGCCGAGCGCGTGTTGCTGAAGGTTGCGTTAAACGAGATGAGCACCTTGGACGGATCATTGCGCAAAGTTGTGTCCACCGCCCGTGGACATGACGCGAATTTCATGGGGCTGACCCGTGAAACCGCTGACCTTGCGTGTCGTCGTTTGACCGCCCGTGGTACACCGTGTTTCATGATCGGCTCTGAAAGCTAAAGCGTCTTTTCAAACCGCCAGACCGTTAACGGGAATGTCCCTGTTGATGTATCCAGATCAAGTGTCTCGGACCCTGCATCGCCCCACCCTGCCTTGCGGTAGAATGCGGCGGCGCGGTCGTTGCCGATAGAGCATGCAAGCCATCCGGTTTTGATCCCATTACTGCGCAGGATACTTTCGGCGTCTTGCATGAGCGCCAGTGCCAGCCCTGTGCCCTGCGCATTTGCCCCGACATAGAACTGGTAGACTTCCGCGTCTTTGATGATGTGAAAGCCTGCGATGTGTCCTGCGATGGTGGCGACCCGCGTTGTGCTTAGGTCGCGCAATAGCCTGTCCGCAAAGCTGCTTTCCGTCCGCAGCGCGGTCAGCTCAGCCGGCACGATTGCCGCATGCGCCGTGTGCCAGCCGTCCAGCCAAAGCGCGGTCATTGCAGGGATATCGTCGGTTGTGGCGGGGCGGAATTGCGTCACTTAGATCGCCCGCCCCTCAAAGGCTGCGGCCATCAGTGCACGGGTGTATTCGGTTTGCGGCGCGTCGAAGATGTCGGCGGCGCTGCCTGCCTCGACGACATCGCCTTGCTTCATCACCATCACCTTGTGCGAGAGCGCGCGCACGACTTTGAGGTCGTGGCTGATGAACAGATAGGCCAGTCCGTATTTGACTTGCAGGTCGCGCAGTAGTTCAACGATTTGCACCTGCACGGTCATGTCGAGGGCTGATGTCGGCTCGTCGAGGACCAGCAGTTTGGGCCGCAAGATCATGGCGCGTGCGATAGCGATCCGTTGCCGTTGACCGCCCGAAAACTCGTGTGGGTAGCGGTCCATCAGGATCGGGTCGAGGCCCACCTCTGTCATGATTTCGCTGACCATATCGCGCCGGTTTTTGCCGGGTTCCAGCCCGTGAATTGCCAGCCCTTCGGCGATAATTTCAGCCACAGTCATACGCGGTGAAAGTGATCCGTATGGATCTTGGAACACGATCTGCATATCACCACGCAGGGACCGCATTTGGTTTTGGTTGAGGCCGTGAATGTCGGACCCCAGAAAGCTGATGTGCCCTTCGGACCGGATCAACCGCATGATCGCAAGCGCGAGGGTGGTTTTGCCAGAGCCGCTTTCGCCCACAATCCCAAGGGTTTCCCCTGCCCTGACTTGCAAGGTGGCGTCATTGACCGCCTTGACGTAGCCCACGGTGCGTTTGAGGAAACCTGCATGGATCGGGAACCAGATTTTGAGATTCTGGGTTTCGGCGACGATCTTGGCCCCGTCCGGCACGGGTGCGGGGTAGCCAGAGGATTCGGCAGCCAGAAGCGTCTGCGTATAGGGGTGCTGCGGG